>JAMLJD010000041.1 GCA_023953775.1 Rhizobiaceae bacterium
GAAAGCCGCGTCGCGGCGCTCCGCGCCACCGGTGTCGATCCCGCGACGATCACCTATCGCGCCGCCTTCGGCCGCCCGCTCGACTATTATACCGGTCTCGTCTTCGAGATCGCGCCGGCCGGAGAAGCCCTGGTGCTTGCCGGCGGCGGTCGCTTCGATCGGCTGCTGACCCTGCTCGGGGCGAAGGAGCGCATTCCGGCCGTCGGCTTCTCGCTCTGGCTCGACCGTATCGCGGGCGTGAAGGGGGCTGCCGCATGACCATTACCATCGGCCTTCCCTCCAAGGGACGCATGAAGGAAGACAGCTCCGCCGTGCTCGCGCGCGCCGGTTTCTCCGTTGTCGCCGTCGGCAACGACCGCTCCTATCGCGGCCGCATCGAGGGACGCGACGATATCGAGATTGCCTTTCTCTCGGCCTCCGAAATCTCCCGCGAGATCGCCAACGGCACCGTCGATTTCGGCGTGACCGGTGAGGATCTGGTGCGCGAGGGGCTGGCGGAGGCGGATGCCCGCGTCGAATTCTGCGCCCGCCTCGGCTTCGGCCATGCGGATGTCGTCGTCGCCGTGCCGGAAATCTGGCTCGACGTCGATACGATGGCCGATCTCGGCGACGTCGCGCAGGATTTTCGCGCCCGCCATGGCCGGCGTCTCACCATCGCAACGAAATACTGGCGCCTCACGCAGCAGTTCTTTTCCGGCAATCACGGCATCCAGCTCTACCGCATCGTCGAGAGCCTGGGAGCGACAGAGGGGGCGCCGGCCTCGGGCTCGGCCGATATCATCGTCGATATCACCTCGACCGGCTCGACGCTGACGGCCAACCATCTGAAGATCCTCTCCGACGGCGTGATCCTCAAGTCGGAAGCCTGCCTCGTGCGCGCCCGCAAGGCAGAGCACGAGGGCGATGCGGTGATCGCCGAAATCATCACGCGGGTGCGCGGCGCACTCTGAAGGCTCGGCATGCGGCGAGAGGCGGCCGGCTGCTGCTGGCCCTCTTTCCTCGACCGGAAAATTCCCGCACCACCCTGACATCGTTCGGCGATCTGTCCTATCTATGAGGTCCCATCGCAAGGAGTCCTCCATGGCAGACCTGTCGTCCTTCCCCATCACCAAGACGTGGCCCGCAAAGAACCCCGACATCATCCAGCTCTATTCCCTGCCGACGCCGAACGGCGTGAAGGTATCGATCGCGCTGGAGGAGCTTGGTCTGCCCTATGAGGCGCACCGCATCGAGTTCGGGCCGGAGGGCGTCAAGTCGGCGGACTTCATCTCGCTGAACCCGAACGGCCGCATCCCCGCGATCATCGATCCGAACGGCCCGGACGGCAAGCCGATCGGCCTCTTCGAATCGGGCGCGATCCTCGTCTACCTCGCCGAGAAGACCGGCAAGCTCATTCCGGCCGATGCCGCCGGACGCTACGAGACGCTTGCCTGGGTCATGTTCCAGATGAGTGGCGTCGGGCCGATGTTCGGCCAGTTCGGTCATTTCTACAAGTTCGCCGCCGACAAGGTGGCCAACAATTCTTATCCTGCCGAGCGTTACCGCGACGAAGCCAAGCGCCTGCTTTCTATCCTCGAAGACCGCCTGAAGGATCGCCAGTGGATCATGGGCGACGAATACACCATCGCCGACATCACGACCTTCCCGTGGATCCGCGGCGCTGATGTCTTCTATGGCGGTCGCGCGGCGCTGGACTATGCAGGCTTCCCGGCCGTGATGGCCTGGCTGGAGCGCTGCCTGGCCCGCCCGGCGGCCATCAAGGGCCTGGAGATTCCGGCAAAAGCCTGACGCAAACGAAAAATCGGGCGGCGCGGCGGTGCGTTGACGCCATCCGCCGCGCCGGGCTACCTCTGCCGGAGGCAAAAACAGAATGAAAACGGGACGGAAGACATCGTGACGGGAAGACTGGTTGTTGCGGGTGGCGGTCAGGCCGCCTTTGCCCTGGTTGCCAAACTGCGTGCGCTGAAGGACGAGCGGCCGATCACCATCATCGCCGCCGAGGCGAGCCATCCCTATCAGCGCCCGCCGCTCTCCAAGAAATACCTGCTCGGCGAGGCGGACCTCGGCCGGCTGATGTTCCGGCCGGAGAGCTGGTACCCGGACAACAATGTCGAGATCCGCCTTTCGACCGAAATCACCGCCATCGACCGCGCCGCAAAGACGGTGACGCTCAGCGACGGCTCGACGCTGCACTACGGCGTGCTGGCGCTCGCCACCGGCGCGACGCCGCGCCGCCTGCCGGCCGAGATCGGCGGCGACCTCGACGGCGTCTTCACCGTGCGCGACTACCGTGATGCCGACCGCCTCGGCCTCGAAATGCAGGAGGGTCGCCGGGCGCTCGTCGTCGGCGGCGGCTATATCGGCCTTGAAGCGGCGGCGGTCGCACGGGGCAGGGGGCTGCACGTCACCGTCATCGAGATGGCCGACCGCATCCTCGCCCGTGTCGCCTCGCCGGCAACCGCCACGATCCTCAAGGCGATCCATACGGCGCGCGGCGTCGATGTGCGGGAAAAGACCGGCCTCGTCCGGCTGCTCGGCGAAAACGGCCGGGTCACCGGTGCGGAGCTTTCCGATGGCTTCGTCCTGCCCGTCGACGTGGTGATCGCCGGCATCGGCGTTGCCGCGAATGACCAGCTGGCGCGCGATGCCGGGCTGGAGGTCGCGAACGGCATCGTCGTCGATGCCCAGGCCCGCACCTCGGATCCGGCGATCTTCGCCATGGGCGACTGCGCGGTGCTGCCCTTCAAGGGCAGCCGGGTTCGGCTCGAATCCGTGCAGAACGCGGTTGACCAGGCCGAGGCCGCTGCCGCGGTCATTGCCGGTGGCGAGGCGCCTTACGAGCCGAAACCGTGGTTCTGGTCCGACCAGTATGACGTCAAGCTGCAGATCGCCGGCTTCTGCATGGGGTTCGACGACACCTTTGTGCGCCCTGGTGCGCGCGAGGGCAGCGTCTCCGTCTGGTACTTCCGTGCAGGCAGGTTGATCGCCGTCGATGCGGTCAACGATGCCAAGGCCTATGTGGTCGGCAAGAAGCTGATCGAGATGGAGCGCACGCCCGAGCGTGCAGTCCTGGAGGATCCCGCGACGGATCTCAAGGCCCTGACGCTCTGAAGGCCGGTGTACGCGCAGGTTGAGCGAAATGTTTGTTCCCTGTTGGAACAGTTGTGCCGGTTTGATTTTTATTAAGTATGAACTAACGTAAGGGAGGCCGGATTTTGCCCGGCTCCCACAATTCATTGATTTTTTAGGGTTGTCCGGCTGATTGGAGCGATCTTGCCTCCCCTCGGTGACCTTTATGCTCCGCATCTTGACCTGCATTACCGTCGAGCACGACTTGAGACTTGTCCTGCTCGCTGCTCTGATCTGCTTCCTGTCCTGCTATGTTGCCGTGACGCTGATGCAAAGGGCGGGGGTGGCCAAGGGGACCGCGCGTACCCTGTGGCTGGGCGTTGCCGGTGCGTCAAGCGGCTTCGGCATCTGGGCGACCCATTTCATCGCGATGCTGGCTTATGATCCCGGCGTGCTCATGGGCTTCGATATGGAGCTCACGATGGCTTCGCTGGCTATCGCGATCGTCGTCACGACGATCGGCCTTGCCGTCGCCGCCTACTTTGCCGGTACGGTCGCGGCTGTCGCCGGTGGGCTCGTGCTCGGTGCAGGCATCACCTCCATGCACTATATCGGCATGGCTGCAATGGAGGTGCCGGGGACCATTCATTGGGATACGGCCTATGTCGTGGCGTCCATCATATGTGCGGGTCTCTTCGGCGCGCTTGCACTTGTCTTCTGCATGCGCCCGCAGGCGCGCTTGCGCGACCGCGCGCTTGCCACCGTGCTGATGGCCCTCGGCGTCGTTTCGCTGCATTTCACCGCCATGGCGGCCGTGACCATCGAGCCCGGCCTGATGCCGGCGCCCGACGACACGATGCTGTCGACCAGCCTGATGGTGCCGCTGATCGCCGCCGTGGCCCTGTCGTTGCTCTTCACCGGCCTGACGGCCGCCGTTTTCGCCCGGCAGGCCGAGCTTGCCGCCAACGAGAGCACGCGCCAGTTCGCGATGCTCGTGCAGGGCGTCAAGGACTACGCCATCTACATGCTCGACCCGGAAGGCCGCGTCGCCAACTGGAACGAGGGGGCGGAGCGCAACAAGGGCTACAAGGCGCATGAGGTCGTCGGCCAGCATTTCTCCCGCTTCTACGGCGAGGAAGACCGCGCGGCCGGTGTGCCGGAGCGGGCTTTGACCACCGCACGGGAAGAGGGCAAGTACGAGAGCGAAGGTTGGCGCTATCGCAAGGACGGCTCGCGCTTCTGGGCAAATGTGGTGCTGGACGCGATCTACGACACGGGCGGCGCACTCGTCGGCTATGCCAAGATCACCAAGGACGTGACGAAGGAAAAGGCCGATGCCGACCGTCTCGCCGAGGTGACGAAGAACCTCGACCTGGCGCTGGAAAACATGTCGCAGGGCCTCTGCCTGTTCGACAAGGACGAGCGCCTGCTGCTTGCCAACAAGCGCTACAGCGAACTCTTCGGCTTCCCGGAAGGCCGTATCCGCCCCGGCATGACGCTGCGCGAGATCGTCGACCAGGGCGTCGCCGACGTCTTCGTCGATCCGGCAATCTGGAAGCCGCGGGCGCGCGACATGTACGCCCGACGCCGGGCGGCCATTCTGGCCAATGATGGCGGCGTTCTCGTCGAGAAGCTGTCGAATGGCGTTTCCGTGCAGCTGCGCTACCGCACGCTGCCGGATGGAGCCTGGGTAGCCACCTATGAGGACATTTCCGAACGGCTGCGCTCGGAGGAGCAGATCTCCTTCCTCGCCCGCCACGACAGCCTTACGGGCCTGCCGAACCGCGCGAACTTCAACAACCGCCTCGAGGCCGATCTGGATTCGGCGCGCCGGTCCGGCAGCAAGGTGGCGGTGATCGGTATCGACCTCGACAAGTTCAAGGAAATCAACGACACGCGTGGCCATGCGGCCGGCGACGAGGTGCTGATGACGCTGTCGAAGCGCATGCAGGCCTGCCTCGAGGCAGATGAAACCGTCGCCCGTTTCGGCGGCGACGAATTTGCCGCCGCCAAGCGTTTCGAGGATATCGCCGAACTCCACGACTTCATCCAGCGGCTGGAAGCCTGCCTGCATGAGGAAATCCGCATCGACGGCTACGACATCAAGCCGGGTGCGAGCCTCGGCGTCGCGATCTATCCGCAGGATGCCGACAATCTCGAAGCTCTCCTCAACAATGCCGACCTTGCCATGTACCGTGCCAAGGACGCGCTGACCGAACGAGTCTGCTTCTACGAGGTCTCGATGGACGAGGCCGCCCGCAGCCGTCGCCTCATCGCCAACGATCTCTGGCAGGCGGTCGAGCGCAATGAGCTGCAACTGCACTACCAGGTGCAGAAGGCGGTCAATTCCGGCGATACGATCGGCTACGAGGTGCTGCTGCGCTGGCACCATCCCGTGCGCGGCACCATACCGCCGAGCGACTTCATCCCGATCGCGGAAGAATGCGGGGCCATCCTGCCGATCGGCGAATGGGTGCTGCGCGAAGCCTGCCGCGAGGCGGCGACCTGGAACAACGGGCACAAGATCGCCGTCAACCTGTCGCCGGTACAGCTCGGCAATGCCGACGTCGCCGACCTCGTGCACCGGGTGCTGCTGGACACCGGCCTCAGCCCGCACCGGCTGGAGCTGGAAATCACGGAATCGACCATTATCGGCGACAAGGAGCGCGCCCTCCAGACCCTCCGCCGCATCAAGGCCTTCGGCGTCACCATCGCCATCGACGATTTTGGCACGGGCTATTCCTCGCTGGAAACCCTGCGCGCCTTCCCCTTCGACAAGATCAAGCTCGACCGCAGCTTCATGAGCGAGGTGGAGGCGAGCCCCGAAGCGAAGGCCATCATCCGCGCCATCCTGGCGCTCGGCCAGACGCTGCGCGTGCCGGTTCTGGCGGAAGGCGTGGAAACGCGCAGCCAGCTCGACATCCTGCTCGACGAGGGCTGCGACGAGGCGCAGGGCTACTTCCTCGGCCGGCCGGTTCCGGTGGAGCGCATCCGCCCGGATCTCGACGCGAGCGAGGCGGCCTGAGCCGCCTTACTGTCGCTTGAAGCGGCGGCCGGCGAGGTCGATCTGGAAGCGGGGGAAGATGAAGACGCCGATGATGGAGCCGGCGTACTTTTCCTCGAGGCCTGTCGATTCCCCGACGCAGAACACCGGCTGGCGCGGCGCGCCGTCGAGATGAATGGTCGTGGAGAAGCAGAAGGACGAGGAGGACGCCGCTGCCTGCTCGAAGAGCTCCAGCACGCGCGTGCGATCCAGCGGCTCGTAGCAGCGGATGAGGTTCAGAAGGCCGCAGGCGCGCTGCGGCAGGCCATGCGCCATCGCCGCCTTGTCACCCAGCGTGAAGAGGCCGTTGGAAAGATCACCGGTCCAGCGCTCCGTCACGCAATATTGCGTGAGCAGTTCATTGTCCGTCTCGTCGAACTCCATCGAGCCCGGCAGAAAGGGCGACGAGAGATCAGTCTTGATTATTTTGAACACCTACGACCTCAGGCAGTTGCTCGAATTTGGCCGACATGTCTCGCCCTTGATGGCGCAAAACACGCTAAAAAGCAGTGCCGGCTGACAACCATCGAAGCCCGCCGAACCACTTTCTCATGTACAGAACTGCGCCCGGCTCCGTCTTTGCTATCGGATCGGACGTACGCGTGAAGACCGCCGCTGACCTTCATGCAGGTCCCCCGGCGGTTTCTTTCCAATGCTTGGGGACATCCGGCTGCACGACAAATCGACTGCAATACCGTCGATTTTCAGCGCCTGAACCCCGGTGAATCTTTAAAGTTCACTTGGTGCGTCTTTATAGTTGGTTTTTTGATACCATCAACGACTTTTTGATAATTATTGTACAAATGGAAAAATTCTTTTCACGGTAACGATGCAGGTCCTCTGCCACCCCAAAAGCAAAAAGGGCGGCCCGAAGACCGCCCTTTCCGAACTGAACCTGATGGCTCAGATGCAGGACCCGAAGGTCTTACATCATGTCCATGCCGCCAGTTCAGCGCGCTTGACGCGCTGAACCAACTTTAATGCATGGGCGAAGCTTGATGGTCACGCTGCAATAGGCTTTCGCCTATCACATCATGTCCATACCGCCCATGCCGCCCATGCCGCCAGGCATGCCGCCCGGTGCATCCTTCTTCGGCAGTTCGGCGATCATGGCTTCCGTCGTGATCAGCAGCGAGGCAACCGAAGCGGCGTTCTGCAGAGCCGTGCGGACAACCTTGACCGGATCGACGATGCCGAGCGAGATCAGGTCGCCGTATTCGCCGGTCTGGGCGTTGTAGCCGTAGTTGTCTTCGTTCTTGTCGAGGATCTTGCCGACGACGATCGAAGCTTCGTCACCAGCGTTCTCGGCGATCTGGCGAACCAGGGCCTGGAGCGCCTTGCGAACGATGTTGATGCCAGCTTCCTGGTCATCGTTTTCGCCCTTGGCGGAGATCTTCGTGGAAGAACGGAGCAGGGCAACGCCGCCGCCCGGTACGATGCCTTCCTGAACGGCAGCGCGCGTCGCGTTGAGGGCGTCGTCGATGCGGTCCTTCTTTTCCTTCACTTCGACTTCCGTCGAGCCGCCGACGCGGATGACGGCAACGCCGCCAGCGAGCTTGGCAAGACGTTCCTGCAGCTTCTCGCGGTCGTAGTCGGAGGTGGTTTCTTCGATCTGGGCCTTGATCTGCGCGACGCGGCCTTCGATTTCAGCCTTCTGGCCGGCACCGTCGACGATCGTCGTGTTTTCCTTGGAGATCGAAACCTTCTTCGAACGGCCGAGCATGTCGAGCGTTACGTTTTCGAGCTTGATGCCGAGGTCTTCGGAGATGACCGTGCCGCCCGTCAGGATGGCGATGTCTTCCAGCATGGCCTTGCGGCGGTCGCCGAAGCCCGGAGCCTTGACGGCAGCGATCTTGAGGCCGCCACGCAGCTTGTTGACGACGAGCGTAGCAAGGGCTTCGCCTTCGACGTCTTCAGCGATGATAACCAGCGGCTTGCCGGTCTGGACGACGGCTTCGAGAACCGGGAGCATCGCCTGGAGGTTCGAGAGCTTCTTCTCGTGCAGGAGAATGAAAGCGTCTTCGAGGTCGGCGACCATCTTTTCCGGGTTGGTCACGAAGTAGGGCGACAGGTAGCCGCGGTCGAACTGCATGCCTTCGACGACTTCGAGTTCGGTCTCGGCGGTCTTGGCTTCCTCGACGGTGATGACGCCTTCGTTGCCGACCTTCTGCATGGCCGACGCGATCATCTCGCCGATTTCCTTCTCGCCATTGGCCGAGATGGTGCCGACCTGCGCGACTTCTTCCGACGTCTTGATCTTCTTGGTGGCCTTGGCCAGCGAGGCGACGACCTCGTTCACGGCCATGTCGATGCCGCGCTTCAGATCCATCGGGTTCATGCCGGCGGCAACCGCCTTGTGACCTTCCTGTACGATCGACTGCGCCAGAACGGTGGCGGTCGTGGTGCCGTCACCGGCGATGTCGTTGGTCTTCGAGGCCACTTCGCGCACCATCTGGGCGCCCATGTTCTCGAACTTGTCCTCGAGCTCGATCTCCTTGGCGACGGTAACGCCATCCTTGGTGATGCGCGGCGCGCCGAACGACTTGTCGATCACGACATTGCGGCCCTTCGGGCCGAGGGTCACCTTCACCGCGTCGGCGAGAATGTTGACGCCGCGAAGCATGCGCTCGCGGGCATCGCGGGAGAATTTTACGTCTTTAGCTGCCATTTTTATGCTCCTGGGCACGAGGCCCGGTTACGAAATTGACGAAAACAGGTCGTTCGGATCAGCCGATGATGCCCATGATGTCGGATTCCTTCATGATCAGAAGGTCTTCGCCATTGAGCTTTACTTCGGTGCCCGACCACTTGCCGAAGAGCACGCGGTCGCCGGCCTTGACGTCCAGCGGAACCAGCTTGCCAGCCTCGTCGCGCGCGCCCGAGCCGACGGCGATGATCTCGCCTTCCTGCGGCTTTTCCTTCGCGGTATCGGGGATGATGATGCCGCCTGCGGTCTTTTCCTCGGATTCGACCCGACGAACGACCACGCGGTCATGAAGCGGGCGGAATTTGGTTTTGGCCATGTCTCTTTATCCTTGCAGCGGATGTTGCTAGAGGTCCGGTGCAGCTTCGCCGACCGGTCGTTAGCACTCAGCTGTCGCGAGTGCCAACGTCGCGCGCTGAGATAGGCGCAGTCGCGAGGCGAGTCAAGACTGCCCGAGGCTCGGGAAAGGGGTGCAGTGCAACAGCTCCGCATCGTCGCCGCACTGGTTCTGCTTCCGTGGGCGATTCCGTTGCTGGCCATTGCCGCGGCAGCGTTGATTGCCGCACTCGCCGGATGCGAATTGCGGGCGGACGCGCCGGCCGATTGTATCGTGGCTGACGTTCAGGTCGGACCCGCGTTCGACCGGCTGATGAGCGTCGTGGTGTGGCCGGCCTCGACAACCGTGATCGCGATCCTCGCACTTTTGATCTGGGCGCTGCTCGAAACGGCCCTTCTGGCGTGGCGGAGGGCAAAACGGCGCTGAACCGGTCGGTCAACTCACAATGCGCAGGTTCGAGAGTTCGTCGGCAATTTCCTTGAAGTCCTGCTTCAGCGTGCCGCCGGTCGCGTTCCAGAACAGCTTGTCAGCCTTCGAAGAATCACTGGGATCCATGCGGAACCGCGAGTCGGACGCGCATCGCCGCAACGCGTCTATCGCCGCGCTTTGCCCGCTGTCGCTGGCATCGAGATCGAGTGCGACCGTCATCAGAATGATGCCGTTCGCCTTGGCGTTGGCGCACAGCGTGTCGAGATGCTCGTTCATCGCGGCGGTGTAGTTGCCGTTCGAGTAATTGTATTTGCCAACCGAACTCGTCGTGCCCAGCAGGAGCCGTCCGATATCGCCGAGACCGTAGCCCGGCTGGAGATAGCCGTGGGCGGAATAGATCGACTTGTTTCCGGCCGGGTCGGAATAGCCGAGCGAGCCCGGCGTATAATAGGTGTTCTCGCCGTCGGTGAGGAGGATGACAACCTTGTCATTCCCGCGTTCCGCCTCCGACCGCCCGTCCGGGAAGGGCGCCTGGCTCGAAAGCGCGTTCCAGCCCCAGTTGAGTCCCTCCGGGACGTTGGTGGCGCCGCTGGCTTCCATGGCCTCGATCGCCGCGTTCACCGCGGCGAGCCCGTCCTCGGTGCTGACGTCCGTCAGCCGGCTTATCGGCTTGGACGTGCAGCTGTAGTTCGGACCGCTGCCCTTGGCCGAACTGGCGCCGAGGGGGCGCACGTCGAAATATTTTTTCATGTTGCGCTGGCGTGTCAGCCCGGAGCTGCTTTCCGTGCCGTCGTTCCACCAGTTGTTCGCCGCGCTGAAATTGTCCGGATACTCGTCGTCCTCGGTCGCCCACCGGTCGCCCGGCTCGTCGGGCGCGAACATCGGGACATAAAGGCTTGCCGGATCGCCATTGCCGAACTCGTCGCCATAGGGGATCGCGCCATTGATGTTGTAGGGCGAAGGTCTTGCCTCAACGCAGCCTTGCCAGGTGGCATAGACGCCGATGACGTTCTCGTAGTAGCCAGTCTCGCGGTAGTAGCCGTTCCTGCACGTTCCATTGCTGCGATAGCTGGTGCAGACCCATTCCGTGCCGGTGACGATCCACTCGCGCGAATCGACTTTCTTCATGTCTTTGTAGAGCGAGAAACGCGACAGGATTTCGCCCGACTCCGTGCCCCAGCCGACCCCCTGCTTGTACCAGATCCCGCCGACATTGGTCGCACCCTTGTCCGGATCATCGAGTGACGACCAGTCGAAATTCTCGTGATGGACGGGTGAAATTCCCTTCGTGTCCATCCATGCTTCGCCTGCGTTCAAGGGGCCGACATTCACAGACCCGGCAAACGGCACCAGCGCGAACTGGACGGGCTTGTCGACCTTCTGGATCTGCTGGGCCTGTTTCGACAGGGTCGAGACGAGCTCCTTGGCCGCGGCCTTGAGGAGGTCGAGCCGCTTTTCGCCTGACCCGTCGCCGGTATAGGCCATGGAGCCCGAATTATCGAGCACCAGTGCGACTTCCAGCGTGTTCTTGAGCCGGACTTCCGTGCTTGCCGAAAAGCTGATCGGTCCCGTTCCGTCGGCCGCGACCCCGAGCAGCAATTTGCGGAAGGACGGCAGGAAATAGGGCTGGTAATCCAGGATCGCGGTCAGCTTCAGCGTGCCGCCGCCGCCTTCATTGCTTGGCAACACCACACCGAGCTCCGTGTGCGCGGGATCGACAGGCCCTAGATTGGCTTCGAAGAAGTCCTTTGCATAGGCTTTCAATTCATCGTCGGTGGCGCCCGTCACCGCCTCGCGCGCGGTGGCGACGCCGGCGGCATCGAGCGCGTTCATCGTCGCCTGTCGCTGCCGGTTCATCTCCGCGAAATCGACCGCAAGCGCCAGCCCGCCCATCAACGGCACCATCGCCACCACCACGGCGATCGCGTAGGCGCCGCGTCTGTCGTCGAGAAACCTGCGGAACATTCCGCCGCTTGCCCCTGCCGCAAGAAGAATCCAGCCGCCACAATTGCAGCAATCGTTGAAGACGGCGTTTGGAAAACCGCTCGAATGAGCTCGGCGCGCCTAAGGCGGCCTTAACCAAATACGGCGCAAGTGCGGGAACGATGCCCGAGATGAAGACGCCCCGCCGTCGAGGCGGAGCGTCGGATAGAGCGGGGGGGCGGCTAGCTGACGATGCGCAGGTTCGAAAGCTCGTCGGCGATTTCCTTGAACTACTCGGCAAGGTTACTGCCGGTCGCGTTCCAGTACAGCTTCGCCGGCTTGCTGCCGTTCTTGCGGAACTTCGAGTCCGAAGCGCATTCCTCCAGCGCATCCATCTGCGCCTTCTCGGTCGCATCGGCCGCACTGAGGTCGAGCGAGACCGTCATGATCGTGATGCTCTCGCTCTTGGCATTGTCGCACAGCGTCGCGAACTGCTCGTTCAGCGCCTTGGTGTAGTTGCCGTTCGAATAGTCGGATTTGCTCACGGCCGACGAGGTGTTGAGGAACAGTCGCGTGGTCGATCCGCCGCTATACGTCTTGCCGGTATAGCCGTAGGCCGAATAGATCGATTTGTTGCCGGCGAGGTCGTTGTAGCCGAGCGATTCGGGCGTGTAGTACGTATTGGCGCCATCGGTCAGTACGATCACGACCTTGTCATTGCCCTTCTGGCCGTCGGTCCGGCCTTCGGTGAAGGGCTGGGCGCTGGACACGACTCGCCAACCCCACGCCAGTCCTTCGACCGCATTGGTGCCGCCGAGCGCGGCCATCGCGTCGATGGCGTTCTTGATCGTGGTCATTCCGGCCGTCGTTCCGACGTCGGTCAGCGGGGTGATCGCATTCGTCGTGCATCCCGTATTCGGCCCGGCGTCCTTTCCGGCGTAACTGGTTCCGCTCGATGCCGGGTCGAAATATTTCGGCGTGTAGCCCTGACGGTAGCTGTCGCTGGAGCTGTTCGTCAGGTCCTTCCACCAGTTCGAATAGGCGCTACGGTTCCAGCCATCCTTCCTGTCGGTTTCGTCGGGTGAGAACCATGGCACGAAAAGTGTCGCAGGCGTCCCTGTCGACGGTGCCGTATCGTCGACATTGTAAGGGTAGGGCCGTGCCTCCACGCAGCCGTACCAGTCGCTGAAGCTGCTGTAGACCGGCACGTCCTCATATACGTCGACATAGCCGTAACTCTTACATCCACCCCACCAGTACTTGCTCACACAACCCCACTGGGTTCCCGTCTTGACGGTCTGCGTGCCGGTCTGGCGCTTCATCTCGTCGAACAGCGTGAATCGGGTGACCCGCTGGTTTTCCTCGGCACCCCAATCAGAGCCCTTCTTGTAGTAGACGCCGCCGCTCATCTGTACCTTCTTGTTGGTTCCGCTGAATGCGGTCCAGTCGAAGTTTTCGTGATGAATGGGCGAGATGCCGTCCTGGTCCATCCAGGTGGCTGTCTTGTTCGACGTGCCGACATTGACCGCGCTTGCGAATGGTACGAGGCCGAACTGGACCGGTTTGCTGACCTGTTTCAGAAGAGCGCCTTCGGCGGCGATGGTATCGACCAGTTGCTTGGCCGCTTCCTTGAGCAGCACCATGCGCTTCTTGCCGGAGCCGAGGCCGATATAGTCCATCGAACCCGAATTATCGAGCACGAGGGCGACTTCGAGGGTGTTTTTGAGACGGACTTCGGATTCAGCGCTGAACTTGAACAGCGCGTCCTGGTCCGTATCACCCATCAGTTCCGCGAAAGGTCCGAAGAAATAGGGCTTGTACGGCACTTCGGCGGTCAGCTTGAGCGTGCCGCCACCGGTGTTGTTTTGCGGCAGAACCAGCGTGATCACCGCGCTCGAGGCATCGACCCCGTTGAGATTCGCCTTGAAGAACTCCTTCGCATAGGCGTCGAGCTCTTCGTCCGTCGCGCCCTCGACGATGCGTCGGGCGGTGGCAATGCCGGCGGCATCGAGGGCGTTCAGCGTGAGCTGCCGCTGCCGGGTCATCTGCGAGAAGTCGATTGCCAGCGCCAGGGCGCCCATCAGGGGCACCATGAGCACGACCGTCATCAATGCGTAGTTTCCGCGTGAATCGCGTAGGAACCTGCGGAACATCTTGCTGCCACCCCTGCCGTAGTGAAACTGACGGCGTACGGTGACAGAAACTCTTTAATATCCGCTAATTGGTCTGCGTCGAAACCGCGCCGCCGGCTTCACGCGTTCTTAACCACCAGCCCTGCCGCTTGCGGGGCGGGGTTCAGGTCCCCTGTCGTTGTCCTTCAGGCGCCGCGGCCCGGAGAAGCGTTCGCCGGTCAGGAGGTCGATGCCGAGATCTATCAGGTTGACCGCATCCTCGTCTGTCGACACGCCGGTGGCGACTACCGTCACGGTCGCATCCGAGGCGGTTTCAAGGATGGATTCCAGCGGGCGGACGCTACGCGACGGCTTTTCGCGCTCCAGGAGCCGGTCGGTGGAAAGGCGTAGGTACTCGATCCCGTATTGACCGAACGCGCCCTTCGGGGAAAACGCGTCTGCCCAGCCATCGGCCGCGAGCGGCACTGATGCTGCCGTCAGTTGCGACAGGCGCCCCTGAAGCGCCTCGCTGGCAAAGACCTCGGCCGGAAAGCACAGCACGAGCGTACGGCAGAGGCCCGGGTGCACCCTGAACATGTCGATCGTCGCCGCGAATGTCGCAGCGTCGTCGAGGAGGGCGCGCGACAGCGGCACGTGAAGCGGCGTTCTCTCGCCGGCGATGCCGAGCTTGCGCAGGCTCGTCTCGGCTGCGGCCGTGATCAGTGCGCGTTCGAACTCTGCGACGCCCACGCCGGCGGCAGTTGCGGCGAGCCGCGCCACGTCGACCGAGGCGCCGTCCCGCTCGATGTGGGCGAAGACATCGAAGGCGACGGCCACGCTGTCGGCGACCGAAATGATCGGCTGCAGGCTGACCTCCAGCATGTTCTCCCGCACCGCACGGGCGAGAAGTTCCTCGAGCGGTGCATCGAGGCCGCGCGGCTGGGCAGGCCGTGCCAGGCTCGCGGGATGGGGAATGACGTTCGACCGGGACGGTGCGGGAGCGGTGTCTTGCGACGGTGTTACATGCCCGTCGCCGCTGCGTTCGCCGACGAGTTCCGCCAGACCACGCAGCTCCTTTTCCACCAGCGCGTTGAGCTCGGCAAGGCCGGCATTCTCGCGGTTGGTGCGCGACATCAGTTCCTTCAGCCGCATCTCGAACGAATTGACCAGCCGCACCATGTCGCGGCGGGCGGTCCGGGCCTGCGTCGCCGCCACGAAGGAGAAGATCGCCGCCGCCAGCGCAATGGCAAAGCCACTGAGCGACAGGATCAGAGGCATGTCCGTATTCGACAGTACCGAAATGCCGCCGCCGGTCCACGCCGAAACGGCCGCCAACGCGGTCGCCGACAGAACGATGATGAGGATGAGTCGACGCATGACTTGCTTCTTCCCCGATGGCCCCGGACGGAAAAATCCCCTTGCCGTCACGACGGTTTGTTGTCGCATGGGCATATTGTCGTGTTAAGCGAAAGCTGGTGACAGGGTGAACGCCTTCGGTTAATCGGGTGCGGCTCTTTTCCCCTTCGCATCGCCTCGAAAACCGGAAAGTTGATGACAACCGCTACGAACACGATCGCAACGATCGACACGCTTGATGCGCTTACGCCGCGCTATGACGCCGTGCTCTGCGACGTGTGGGGCGTCGTCCACAATGGCGTGCGGGTTTTCTCCGAGGCGACTGCCGCGCTGCGGCGGGCGCGGGAAAGCGGCCTTCCGGTCGTCCTGATCACCAACGCGCCGCGACCGCATGCGGATGTCGAACGCCAGCTTGAAACGCTGGGAACGCCCGCCGATTGCTTCGATGCCGTAGTCACGTCTGGCGACGTGACCCGGGCGCTGATCAGTGAGGGATCGCGCCGGGTCTTCCATCTCGGCCCTGAGCGCGATTATCCGATCTTCGAGGGCCTCGATGTCGAGCTGGTGGAGGAATTCGAGGCGTCCTCCGTGGTTTGCACGGGCCTGTTCGACGACGACACCGAGACGCCTGAGGACTATGCCGGGATGCTGGCGCGGATGCGTGCCAGGGACCTGCCCTTCATCTGCGCCAATCCGGACATCGTGGTTGAGCGCGGCGACCGTCTGGTCTGGTGCGCTGGCGCGCTTGCGCGCGACTACGGCCAGCTCGGCGGGCGCACGATCATCGCCGGCAAGCCGCACCGGCCGATCTACGAGGCGTCGATCGCTGCTGCCGAGAAGCTTCTCGACCGGCCGCTTGCCCGTGAACGCGTCCTGGCGATCGGCGACGGCATCATGACCGATGTGAAGGGTGCGTCTGGTTTCGGCCTTGACGTGCTCTACGTCACTGGCGGCATCCACGCGCGCGAATATGCCGGCCCAAAAGGAGCCGATCCGCAGCGGCTGGCCGACTTTCTCGAACGTCACGGCTATCATCCGGTCGCGGCGATCGAGAAGCTGCGCTAAGCGGACCGGCGCCGCGATGGCAAACGGTGGGACTATTTCCCGCATCGACGATTTCAGCGCCATCCCCGGCAAGTTTCGTGGCGGCGTGGCCGCAATCGGCAATTTCGACGGTATTCATCGCGGCCATCAGGCCGTTCTGTCCAAGGCGCTCGAGATTGCCGAACGCGAGAACAGGCCGGCGCTGGTTCTGACTTTCGAACCGCATCCGCGCACCGTGTTCCGGCCTGAAAGCCCGCTCGACCGGCTGACCCCGGCCCCCGTCAAGGCACGCATTCTGGAAGCGCTTGGCTTTGATGCGGTCGTCGAGCAGGAATTCTCGCGCGACTTCGCCGCGATCGGTTCGGGCGACTTTGCCAGGCTGGTTCTGGGGCAGGGCCTCGGTATTGCTCACGCGGTCACTGGCCATAACTTCCACTTCGGGCATGATCGCGAGGGGACGCCTCGGAAGCTTGCCGAGGACGGGCAGGCGGCCGGCTTCGGTGTCACCTGCGTCGACGCGTTCGCGGGTGAAGACGGCGACGTCGTGTCGTCGACGAGAATCCGTGCGCTTCTGGCGGAGGGCGAAGTGGCGGTTGCTGCCGGGCTTTTGGGTCATCGGCATGCGGTCGAGGCCGAAATCATCGGTGGCCGTCGGCTGGGGCGTACGCTCGGCTATCCCACGGCCAACATGGCGCTTCCGCCCGAAACGGCGTTGCGGCACGGGATCTACGCGGTGCGTTTTCGCCGCGCCGACGGTTCGCTTCATGACGGCGTGGCGAGCTTTGGACGCAGGCCGACCGTGGAGGGCGACGGCGCGCCGCTCCTGGAGACGCATCTGTTCGACTTCGGAGGTGATCTGTATGGCGAGATGTGCGGCGTCGTCTTTTTCGGTTTCCTGCGCGGCGAGGAGAAGTTCGCCGACCTCGACGCACTGACGGACCAGATGCGGCGGGATGAGCAGGAGGCTCGCGCCCTGCTTGGCGGCGTCAGGCCGGTTTCGGAGCTCGACCGCGTGCTCAACTTCACCCCCGCTTCGGCGGATTGACCCCGCGCGTCTTGCGTTCGAGAGTGCCTCCGATGGGCAAGCGCGTGCTGATTACGGGAGCGACATCTGGCATCGGCAGCGCGCTGGCGCACCATTATGCCGGGCATGCGGACCTGCTGCTTGCCGGTCGCCGGCCTGAACAGGACATTCGCCGGGATGTGCCCGCCGATGCGGCATATGTTGCCGCCGACCAGTCGCGCCCGGAAGAGGCGGCGACCCGTATCGACGAGGCATGCGAAAGCCTAGGCTGGGACGGCCTCGATCTAGGGATCCTCAATGCGGGGACGGGCTATGTCGGCGATCCGGCGCTCGAGGATCCAGACCGGTTGCGCGAGACTGTCGACACCAATCTCGTTGCGCCGATCGCCATTGCTCACCGCCTCTTGCCGTTGCTCGAGGCAGCCGGTGGTCATCTTGTCCTCATAGGCTCCACAGCCCATCGCGGCGCGCCGGCATTCGCCAGCTATGCCGCGTCGAAGGCGGGGCTGGACGGGTTTGCACGCGCGCTGCGCGAGGAATGGAAGGGACGGGTAGGCGTCCAGGTGATCCATCCCGGCCCGACCCGCACGGGCATGCATCGCAAGGCCGGGCTGGAGCCGCGCGGCGAGCGGTTTTTCGCGTCGCCGGAGCGGATGGCGCGGCTCATCGCGCAGGCAGTCGAAACCGGTCGGTCGCCGGTGACGATCTCGTTCGCGCGCTATGCGTTAGCCGGTGGCGGCCGGTGAAGCCGCGACGCGCTTTGGTGACCGGTGGTTCGGCCGGGCTTGGCCGGGCCATGGTCCTCGACCTGGAAGCGCGCGGTTACGACGTGGTGACGGTCGACCGCAGCGAGGCAACGCCGCGTCCGGGCTCGGTGGATGTGCGCTGCGACTTGTCCGACCGGGCCGAGGTCGACAGGGTCCTGCCGGTACTCATTGCGGCCGGTCCGTTCGACGTGGTTTTCCTGAACGCCGGCGCCAGCGCGACCGGCCGCTTCGAGGCGATACCCTTTGAGGCGCAGCGGCGTATCCTCCAGCTCAATGCTGAAACGCCGATCCTGATGGCTACGGCTCTGGCGGGCGCAGGCGCCCTGCGCGGTGGGCTCTGTTTCGTGTCGTCGCTGTCGCATTTCACGGGCTATCCCGGAGCCTCCGCCTACGCCGCGTCCAAGGACGCGATCGCGGTCTATGCAAAGAGCGTCCGCAGGCCGTTCGCCGCGCGCGGCATCTCGGTCACGCTGGCCTGTCCGGGACCGCTCGCCACGGATCATGCCGCCCGCCACGCGCCACCGGGTGCGAACGGTTCGCAGCGTATGGACCCGGAACGTGCCGCCCGCTCCATCGTCGATGCGACGCTCCGCGGTCGTCGCCTCGTGGTCCCAGGGTTGCGTGCCAAGCTCGTCGCTTCCGTCGGCTACGTTTTCCCGGCGCCGTCACGCGGCGCATGGCAGCGCTGATCTACGATCGGCTCGACGGCGAAGTTTGGTAACCGCGTTGCCTCTCGACCACAGGCGCTCACATTCTCGGCCTTAAGCGATGATTCACCACTTGCCACAGTAATGAGCGTGCTAGTTGGAGGCACGGCACGATCATGGCGGGCAGGTGGACGATGGTGAATGTGAGGGGTTTGGCTGCTGCCGCGATATGCGCCGGCATCATGGTTGCCGAGCCTGACCCGGTTCGCGCTGACAGCCTGTTCTCGGGCGATTGGAGCCTGTCGCTCGGGGCAGCCGTCTTTACCGCACCTGATTACGAGGGAGGCCGACGCTACCTGTTGCGCGCCGCCCCGATCATTTCACTCGGCCGCCAGGGCACCATCACGAAGTTCTCGTCCCGCAACGACAATATTTCGCTGGCCTTCGTCGACACCGGCAGTTTCAGGGCGGGCGCGACCGGCAAGATCCTGTTTGGCCGCGATGGTAGCGATTCTCCGGATCTCGCCGGCCTCGATCGTGTCGAGTGGGGCGCGGAAGCGGGTGGCTTCGCCGAGTTCTACCCGACAGACTGGCTGCGGCTGCGCGGCGAGGTGCGTCACGGCATCCGTTCCCACAACGGCATCGTTGCCGATTTCGCTGCCGACGCGTTCGTGGATGTCACGCCCACCGTCCGTATCTCGGGCGGTCCGCGCCTCGAAATCGCGAGCGGAAACTATTTCGATGCCTACTATGGCGTTACGCCGGCGGAAGCGGCCGCCTCGGGCCTGTCCGCATACGATCCCGGCGGCGGCATCGCCTCCTACGGCATCGGCGGCGCGGTCACCTGGAAGACGACCGACAAGCTGACCACCAGCCTGTTCGGCGAGTATTCGCGGCTGGCGGGACCGGCGGCGGACTCGAGCCTGGTGCGCGAGCGCGGCTCGAAGAACCAGTTCCTTCTTGGCGTATCGGCGAGCTATCGCTTCGATTTTAGCCTCTGAGCGGGCAATTTTACGCGACGAAGCGCTTTATTCCCCCGCCTTCCTCCGCTAAAAGCCCGTGCCATGACGACGCGCGCAACCATTGCGACCACGATACGAATTATTCGCCCGGCTTTCCGGGCGGGCTGAGCCCGCCGGAAGGTCCGGGAAAATGCGTTCCGGCTCCCGACGAGCCATCCCCTTTGACACGCAGGTTCCGTGCCCGGCCTGACGCCGGCACCGACCGATGACATGGCAAGACGATGACCGATACCGCCGACAAGCTCGACTATTCCAAGACGCTTTATCTGCCCAGGACCGATTTCCCGATGCGCGCCGGGCTGCCCGACAAGGAGCCCCAGCTCGTGCAGCGCTGGCAGGACATGGACCTCTACAGGCTGATGCGGGAGGACGCCCACGGCCGCCCGCTCTTCGTGCTGCATGACGGCCCGCCCTATGCCAACGGCAACATCCATATCGGCCATGCGCTCAACAAGGTGCTGAAGGACGTCATCACACGTTCGTTCCAGATGCGCGGCTACGATTCGAACTACGTGCCGGGCTGGGATTGCCACGGCCTGCCGATCGAGTGGAAGATCGAGGAGCAGTACCGCGCCAGGGGCCTCGACAAGGACCAGGTACCCGTCAACGAGTTCCGCCGAGAATGCCGCGATTTCGCGCAGCACTGGATCGACGTGCAGACCGTCGAGTTCAAGCGGCTCGGCGTCGAGGGCGATTTCGACAATCCGTATACGACGATGGCCTATCACGCCGAGGCGCGGATCGCCGGCGAACTTCTGAAATTCGCCATGTCGGGCCAGCTCTATCGCGGCTCCAAGCCGGTGATGTGGTCGGTGGTCGAACGCACGGCACTGGCCGAGGCCGAGGTCGAGTACCACGACTACGAGAGTGACACCGTCTGGGTGAAGTTTCCGGTTGTTGATCTCGCATATACTCGCGACCTCGATGAGGGTCCGGATCTTGCCACTGAGGAAGAACTCAGTGACGCTGTAGTCGTCATCTGGACGACGACGCCCTGGACGATCCCCGGCAATCGGGCAGTCAGCTTTTCGCCGCGCATTGCCTACGGGCTTTACGAAGTGACCGCGGCGGAAAATGATTTCGGTCCCCGGCCCGGCGAGAAGCTTATCTTCGCCGATGCGCTGGCCGAGGAGTCCTTCGCCAAGGCGAAGTTGCAAAGTAAGCGTCTCGGCAGTGTCGACGTTGACCAACTGGCGTCGATCACGCTCGCCCATCCCCTCAAAGGCCTCGGCGGCGGCTATGAATTCGCCGTCCCCATGCTTCCCGGCGATCACGTCACCGACGACGCCGGCACCGGCTTCGTGCACACCGCGCCCGGCCATGGCCGCGAGGACTTCGACGCCTGGATGGATGCCGGAAAGGACCTCGTCGCGCGCGGGATCGACGCCGCGATCCCGTTCACCGTCGACGACGCCGGCTTCTTCACCAAGGACGCGCCGGGCTTCGGCCCCGACCGTGAGGGCGGGGCGGCGCGCGTCATCGACGACAATGGCAAGAAGGGCGACGCAAACAAGGCGGTGATCGAGGCGCTGATCGCGCGGAACATGCTCTTCGCGCGCGGCCGCCTGAAGCACTCATATCCGCATTCCTGGCGCTCGAAGAAGCCGGTCATCTTCCGCAACACGCCGCAATGGTTCGTCTACATGGACAAGGAACTGGGCGGTTACGGGTTGTCGGCTGCGGCCGGTGGGAAACCCGACACGTTGCGCACCCGCGCGCTCGCCGCCATCGACGCCACGCGTTTCGTGCCGCCTGCCGGCCAGGCCCGGCTGCGGTCCATGATCGAGGACCGGCCGGACTGGGTACTTTCCCGTCAAAGGGCCTGGGGCGTGCCGATCTGCGTCTTCGCCGACGAGGACGGCAACGTCCTCAAGGACGAGGCCGTCAATGCCCGCATCGTCGAAGCCTTCGAGGCCGAGGGCGCCGATGCCTGGTTCGCCGAGGGCGCGCGCGAACGCTTTCTCGGTGACCGAGCCAACGAACCCTGGACGATGGTGCGCGACATTCTCGACGTCTGGTTCGATTCCGGCTCGACGCATACCTTCACGCTGGAAGACCGGCCGGACCTCAAATGGCCGGCGGACGTCTATCTCGAGGGCTCCGACCAGCATCGCGGCTGGTTCCATTCCTCCCTGCTCGAAAGCTGCGGAACGCGCGGCCGCGCACCCTACGACACGGTCATCACCCATGGCTTCACCATGGACGAGGAAGGCCGCAAGATGTCGAAATCGCTCGGCAACACGGTCGTGCCGCAGGACGTGATGAAGCAGTCCGGCGCCGACATCCTGCGCCTGTGGGTCATGACCACCGATTATTGGGAAGATCAGCGGCTCGGCAAGAACGTCCTGCAGACCAACATCGACGCCTACCGCAAGCTGCGGAACACGATCCGCTGGATGCTCGGTACGCTCGCGCATGACGAAGGCGACGACGTTCCAGTGGCCGAGATGCCGGAGCTCGAGCGCCTCATGCTCAACCGGCTGGCCGAGCTCGACGAGATAGTCCGCAAGGGATATGACGGTTTCGACTTCAAGCGCATCGCGCGCACGCTGCTCGACTTCGCCGTTGTCGATCTCTCCGCGTTCTATTTCGATGTCCGCAAGGACGCGCTCTATTGCGACCCGCCGTCGAGCACACGCCGCAAGGCCTCGCTGCAGGTGGTGCGCGCGATCTTCGATAATCTGGTCACCTGGCTGGCGCCCATGCTGCCCTTCACGATGGAAGAGGCATGGCTCGAGCGTTATCCGGATGCCCGCTCGGTGCATCTGGAACAGTTCCGGACGGTGCCCGCCGAGTGGAAGGACGCCGCGCTCGCCGCCAAATGGCGCAAGGTGCGCCAGGTCCGTCGTGTCGTCACCGGCGCTCTGGAGATTGAGCGCCGCGAAAAGCGCATCGGCTCCTCGCTCGAGGCCGCGCCTGTCGTTCACATCGCCGACCCCGAACTTCGCGCCGCGGTGCGCGACGTCGACATGGCCGAGACCTGCATCACCAGCGGCATCTCGGTCGTCGAGGACGAGGGACCGGCTGACGCCTATCGCCTGGACGAGGTGAAGGGTGTCGCGGTCGAGTTCAGGCAGGCCGGCGGCGACAAATGCGCGCGCTCCTGGCGCTACACCGATGATGTCGGGTCGGATCCGGAATTTTCGGACGTCTCGGCGCGGGACGCGGCGGCGCTACGCGAACTCAAGGCGCTTGGACGCCTTTAACCAATTTGCGGCAGGCTGCGATCCGTTGGGGTCGTTGCCTGCCGCACAGGCATCGGATAGAAGCGTGCCGGCCTTCTGTCATCTTGTCGCCGGATTCATGGCGCAGGTGGCTCGACGGACGGGTGCTCGTGAGAGGCGACAAAGCGTGACGATCAAGGCAATTCCTGTGTTCGGCATTTCGAAGCTGGCTTCGGCGGCCGCATTGGCGGCGTCGACCGTGCTTGTTGCCGGCTGCGTTGGCGGGCCGACCTACGGCACCGGAAAGCCGGCCGGCCAGCAATTGCTGGAGGACGTCACCTCCATGGCGTCGATCCAGCCGAAGCGCGGCGAGCCGATTGCCTATACGCCGCGTCCCGAACTCGTCGAACCGCCGACGACGGAAATCCTGCCGCAGCCGCAGGACGACATCGCGACTGCCTCCAATCCGCAATGGCCGGAATCGCCGGAACAGCGCCGCGCGCGCATCCGCGCCGAAGGCGAGGCGAATATCGACAATCCTCGCTTCCGACCCTCGGTGTCCGGACCCAAGGCGACTCGCGGGGTGGATCCCGACACGTTGCGGGCGCGCTCGATGCGCTCCGACACCAACGCGGCCATCAATGATCCGGTGATGCAGCGGGAAGCCTTCAACAAGCGCCTCGCCGCCTCGCAGCAGGGCAGCCCGACCGAGCGCCGCTTCCTGTCCGAGCCCCCGGTCGAATATCGCCAGCCTGCCGCGACGGCGCCTACCGACGATGTCGGCGTCGACGAGTGGCGCAAGGAGCGAGACGCGAAAAAGGCCGCCCGCAAGAACAAGTCCCTGGGCTGGCGCGATTTCGTGCCGTTCATGTAGGCATCAGCGGTCGCGTCTCTCACGAAAGAACGACTTCAGCATCTGGGCACTCTCGGTTTCACCGAGCCCGTCATAGACGTCCGGCGCATGATGGCATGTCGGCGAGGAGAAGAACCTTGTTCCGCTGACCACAGCGCCGCCCTTGGCGTCGGCCGCGCCGAAATAGAGCCGCCGGATGCGCGCGAACGAGATCGCCGCGGCACACATCGCACAGGGCTCCAGCGTGACGTAGAGGTCCGCGCCCGTCAGCCGCTCCGCGCCAAGCAGCGCCGCCGCCTCGCGGATCACCAGCATTTCCGCATGTGCGGTGGGGTCGTTGAGTTCGCGTGTCCGGTTGCCGGCGCGCGCGACGATACGCCCGTCATGGACGAGGACCGCGCCGATCGGCACCTCGCCGCGCGTCGCCGCCGCACGCGCCTCGGCGATCGCGCTGTCCATGTGGTCGAGGCGCCTGGCAGGCCGATCTGACATTGTGCTCGCAACCGTGAAACCTTGATGATAGGTACCGCGCGCGAAAGGCGAAGGCCACATGAGTGACGATCGAAAATTTGGCGACAGACGCGGCGGCCGCAGTGGCGATCGCGCGGGCACGCGGAGCCCCGCCGGCGCGACGCGGCAGGGCGGCGATACCGCGGCCGCGCCGGGCGAGCGGATCGCAAAGCGACTCGCAAGGGCGGGCATCGCCTCGCGCCGCGAGGCCGAAGCGTTGATCGAGGCCGGCCGCGTCAAGGTCGACGGCAAGGTGCTTGCCTCGGCCGCTCTCAATGTCGGGCCTGATGCGGTGATCGAAGTCGACGACACGCCGATACCGGCCATCGAGCGTACGCGCCTGTTCCTGTTCCACAAGCCTGCCGGCACGGTCACGACCAATCGCGACCCGCAGGGACGCAGGACGATCTTCGACGTCTTGCCGCCTGATCTGCCACGCCTGATCACCGTCGGACGCCTCGACATCAACACCGAGGGCCTGATCCTGATGACCAATGATGGCGGTCTGGCGCGGGTGCTGGAACTGCCGACCACCGGGTGGCTCCGGCGCTATCGTGTGCGCGTCCACGGCGAGGTCGACGAGGCTGCGCTGGCCGGCCTGAAGGACGGCATTGCCGTCGACGGCGTGTTCTATGGCTCGATAGAGGCCGCGCTGGAGCGTCGGCAGGGTACGAATGCGTGGCTCACGATCGGCCTGCGCGAGGGAAAGAACCGCGAGGTCAAGAACGTTCTCGGCGCGCTCGGTCTCGAGGTCGCGCGGCTGATCCGCGTGTCCTACGGTCCGTTCCAGCTCGCCGACCTGGAGGAGGGCCGGATCCGCGAGATTCGCGGCCGCATGCTGCGTGACCAGCTCGGCCCGCGCCTCATCGAGGAGGCCGGATCGACTTTCGACGCGCCTGTGATCAATCGCGGTCCCGGACCGGAGAAGGTGGCGGTTTCGGAAAAGGCGCCGCGTGGCGAAAAGGCAGGCCGCGACCGCAAGACGCGGCGTGAAGACGGCCGGGAAAACGCACTGGGCCGCCTCGATACGAAGCCGAGGGGCGCGGCGAGCGCAAGGACGCGGCGCCCGAACCGCGCAGATCACGTTCTTCCAACGTCTGGATGGCGCCCGGTGCCCGCCCGACGGGCGGCAAAAAGCGCGACGAGGAACAGGGCAGGGCCGGCCGCCCCGGCAAGCCGGCCGAAGGAGGAGCGCGCGGCGACCGGCCGTCCCGATCGGCCGGATGGAAGGATCGGCCGCGGCAATCCGGTGCGTCCGGCGATGCGGCGGAGACGCGACACCGGCCCGAAGGCGGGCGCGGTTCGCCGGCGGCCGGGCGTCCCGCACGCCCCTACAGGCAGGACGACCGAACCGGAGGGCCGGGTGACACCGCGACGGGAGGCGAAAGACGTGGTCCCCGGCGCGGCACAGCTGAGCGTCCCGATCGCGCGCGAAAAGATCCGGAGCGCGGCGGCGAGCGGCCTTTCCGCAAATCCGGCACGGCGGAACGGAAACCGGGGGAGCGCGACGGCGCGTCGCGCGATGGACGACCGCCGCGCGAGGGCCGACGCGAACGTGAGGCGCGCAAGCAGGAACAGACCGGTCCCCGCACGTCGGCGGGCCGCAAGTTCGACGGGCCGAAAGCCGGCAAGCCCGGTCCGCGCGGCGACGCTGGCGGGCCGAAAAGCGGCGGCGGACCGCGCAAGGGACCTGGCGGCCCCCGCAAGGGACCGCGTAAGCCCTGATGCGGATTGTCGGGGGCGAGTTTCGCGGACGGCCGCTTGCGACGCCGCGCACCGGCGCGATCAGGCCGACGACCGACCGCACGCGCGAAGCGCTTTTCAACGTTCTGGCCCATCGCCACGCCGAAACGCTCGAGGGAGCGCGCGTGCTCGATCTTTTCGCCGGAACCGGCGCTCTGGGGATCGAGGCGCTGTCACGCGGAGCGTCCTCGTGCCTTTTCGTCGAGGAGTCCGCCGAGGGACGCGCATTGATCCGCGACAATGTCGAGGCGCTGGGCCTTCAGGGACGCACCAGGATCTTCCGGCGCGATGCCACCGATCTCGGGGATGCCGGCACGATCATGCCCTTCACGCTGCTCTTCGCAGATCCGCCCTACGGCAAGGGTCTGGGTGAAAAGGCCCTTGCGGCGGCCCGGAACGGCGGCTGGCTTCGACCAAATGCGCTTTGCATCGTCGAGGAAACGTCTGCTGCGGCGTTCGATGCCGGCGCCGGCTTCACGCTTGTCGACGAACGTTCTTACGGCGATACGGTGATCCGGATTCTCGAATCCGCCTGAATTTCGCCGGCAGCGTCGTCAAGGCTTTGGAGGATGACGAAAACTTAATTTGGCCCGACGTTCGTCACAAGGCCACAATGCGCTATCTCAATGCTCATCGAACAAACGGGAAACTAGCAATGAAATCGAGCGAACGATCCGGCGTCCGCGTGTCGACCATTCGCCGGGCGATGGCCGGGCTGCTGGTGTTGACCGCCTTTCTGGCGGGCAGTGCACGGGCATCCGATGGCGAGGAAGCACCGCCTGTGGAGAGTTTCACGCTCGACAACGGCCTCGAAGTGGTCGTCATTCCCGATCATCGGGCGCCGATCGTCACGCATATGGTGTGGTACAAGGTCGGCAGCGCCGACGAGGTCCGCGGCAAGACGGGCATCGCGCACTTCCTCGAACATCTTCTCTTCAAGGGCACGAAAGAGCATCCGCCCGGCGAGTTTTCCGGCAAGATCGCCGCGATCGGCGGTCGTGAAAACGCATTCACCAGCAGCGACTACACCGCCTATTACCAGCAGGTGCCACCCGATGCGCTGGAAGAGATGATGGCGTTCGAAGCCGATCGGATGCGCAATCTGGTCCTGACCGATGCGGCGGTGGACACGGAGCGCGGCGTCGTGATCGCCGAGCGCCGCACGCGCATCGAGAACCAGCCGAGCGCTCTGCTCAGCGAAGAGGTTGATGCCACTCTGTACCAGAACCATCCCTATGGGGTGCCGGTCATCGGCTGGATGCATGAAATCGAGAAGTTGAACCGGCAGGACGCTCTTGACTTCTACGATCGCTACTATGCCCCGAACAACGCCATCCTGATCGTGGCTGGTGACGTGAACGCCGACACCGTCCGCTCCTATGCCGCCGAAACGTATGCAAAGGTGCCGCGCGGTCCCGCGCTGGAGCCGCGGGAGCGCCCGACCGAGCCCGAGCAGAATACGGCGCGAACGGTGACCCTCCACGACGCACGCATCTCGGTGCCGACCGTCCAGCGGTCATGGGTGGTTCCATCTTATAATACGGCTTCCAACGACGACGCCGAGGCGCTGGATCTCCTGGGTGAGATCCTCGGGGGCGGCGTGCGCAGCCGGATCTATCAGGAGCTTGTCGTTCGCCAGGGCATCGCGGCGTCGGCAGGCGCCTGGTATCGTGGCACTGCGCTCGACGATTCCAGCTTCTCCGTCTACGCGTCGCCGCGTGGCGGAGCCACGATCGCGGACGTCGAGAATGGCATCAAGTCGGAAATCGCCAAGATCCTCGCGGACGGCGTCACTGAGGAAGAGCTCGAAGCCGCCAAGAACCGGTACGTCCGTTCGGTGATCTTCGCGCGCGATGATCAGGCAGGCATGGCGCGTATCTACGGTTCGACGCTGACGACCGGCGGCACGGTCGAGGACATCGAAAAATGGTCCGGGCGTATCCGTTCGGTGACGGCGGAACAGGTCAAGGCGGTCGCCGCCCGCTATCTCGACGAGAGCCGTTCCGTGACCGGCTACCTGCTTCCCGAAGGAAAGAGCTGAGATGACGTTTCACTGGACACAATTGACACCGGCGACCACGGGTCGCCTCGTTGCCCTCGTCTCGGCTTTCGTCGTGGCTCTGTCGGTCGTGGTTGTTGCCACCGGCGCACGCGCCGCGGTCGAGATCCAGGAAGTCGTTTCGGACAAGGGCGTCAGGGCCTGGCTGGTCGAAGACTACACCGTGCCCATCGTCACCATGCGGTTCGCCTTCCGGGGCGGCAGCACCCAGGACCCCGAGGGCAAGGAGGGGCTTGCCAATCTGATGACCGGCCTGTTCGACGAGGGTGCCGGCGATCTCGATTCCGACGCCTTCCAGAAGGCGCTCGACGAGGCTGGCGCCGAGATGAGCTTCGATCAAAGCCGGGACGAACTCTCGGGTTCGATCCGGATGCTGGCTGAAACGCGCGAGAAGGCCTTCGACCTTTTGCGTCTCGCGGTCAACGATCCGCGCTTCGACCCTGCTCCGGTCGACCGGATCAGGGCCCAGATCGTGTCGGGTATCATCGCGGATTCGCGTAACCCGTCGACCCTCGCTCAGATCGCCTTCAACAAGGCGCTTTTCGGCGACCATCCCTACGCACGCCGCGACGAGGGAACGGCCGAGAGCCTGGCCACCGTGACGCCAGAAGACCTGAAGGCTGCGCGCGAGAAGATGTTCGGCCGCGACAATCTTTACGTGGCGGTGGTCGGTGCAATCGATCCCGAGGATCTGAAGCGGGAACTCGACCGCGTATTCGGCGACCTGCGGGAGAAGGCCGATCTCGCGCCGGTGGCCGATATCCAGCCGAATCTCGGCCAGGAAACCCGGCTCGACTACCCCGTTCCGCAAACGACGTTGCGTCTCGCCTATCCTGGCATGGTGCGGCAGGATCCCGAGTATTTCGCCGCCTATTTGATGAATCATATGCTCGGTGGCGGTACGTTTTCGTCGCGTTTGTTCGAGGAAGTGCGCGAAAAACGCGGGCTGGTGTACGGAATTTCGTCCTATATCGTGAACTTCGACCACGCTACCGCGCTGATGATCGGGACCGGCACGGCTCCGGACAAGGCCGAGGAGACCCTTGCCATCATTCGTGACGAGGTACGCCGCATGGCCGAGGAAGGTCCGACCGAGGGCGAGTTGCGCGAAGCCAAGGACTATGTGCTCGGCGCCTATGCGATCAACAACCTCGATTCGTCCTCGTCGATCGCCCGCACGCTGGTCGACATTCAGGTCAACGATCTCGGAATCGACTACATCGACAGGCGTGTGAGCCTGATAAATTCCGTGACGCTGGATCAGGTCAAGGCTGCGGCGAAGCTGCTTCTGGATGCCGAGCCCGCGGTGATGATCATGGGGCCGCAGACCACGAACGGCGGCTGACGGGAGAAGCGATTGGACGGCACGGCGGCACGGTCGACGAAGGGGCGGGCCAGTACGGGCCCGACCTTTGCCGTGGCGTTCGGCGGCGGCGGCGCGCGCGGCCTTGCCCATATTCACGTCATCGAGGCGCTCGACGAACTCGGGATCAGGCCGGTTGCGATCGCCGGTTCCTCGATCGGCGCGATCATGGGCGCTGGCATGGCGGCCGGCATGACCGGCAGCGATATTCACGACTATGCCCGGTCGATCCTGGCCCGGCGCTCGGAGGTCGCTGCGCGCATGTGGCGTGCCCGCCCGATCAATTTCGCCGATGTCAGCGCCGGCGGTGTCCGGTTCGGACAACTGAATGTCGAACGCATCCTGCGCGCCTTCCTCCCCGAACAGGTGCCGCAGAATTTTGCGGAGCTGACGATACCGCTTTCGGTAACGGCGACCGATTACTACGGCCACGCGCTCGCCGTTTTCGAGGAGGGCGATCTGATCAGCGCGCTTGCGGCGTCAGCCGCCATTCCCGCCCTGTTCAGGCCCGTTCGGCGCGGCGGCAAACTTCTCATCGACGGCGGCATCTACAATCCGGTCCCCTTCGACCTGCTCGAAGACAAGGCCGATGTGGTGATCGCGATTGATGTGGTTGGCGCGCCGACGCCCAACAGCCGGCGAACGCCGACATCGGTCGAGCTGATGTTCGGCGCGAGCCAGTTGATGATGCAGTCGATCACCGCAATGAAGCTGAAGACGCGGCGTCCGACCATTCTGCTGAGGCCGCCAATCTCCGGCTTCCGCGTGCTCGATTTCATGAAGATCGACGCACTGATGCGCGAGACCGCCGGTATCAAGGACGAATTGAAGCGCGCGGTTGCGGCGATCGCGGCGTAACCTGCCTGCGGCGTTATTGCAGAGTGGCAGCCTTGCCCGTCGAGAAGGGCGAGTGCGCGGTCGGCGGCGGCCCGGGAAGCAAGGCGTCCGGCGGTGGGGTTTCTCCGATACGCCGGACCACGCGGAAGCAGACGATGCAGGCCGCAATGCCGAACAGAACCGCACCCAGACCCCAGCCGGCGATGATGCCCACCGCGCCGAAGAAGTGCCCGCCGAGCCAGACGAACGGAATCACGCCCAGCGTCGAACGTGCCCAGTTGAAGACCGTCGAATAGGTCGCGAAGCCGAGATTGTTGAACGCCGCATTGGCCACGAACAGCGCGCCGTTGAACAGGAAGCTGCCGGCCGCATAGAGGCAGAAGAAGACGATCAGCTCGCGCGCCTGGCCTGTCGCGCCGAAGAGATCGGCGATCCAGCCGCGCCCGAAAGCCAGCAGAGCCCATACCGACAGGCAGTAGACCAGGGTGAAGAGCAGGGCGTCGCGCATGATCGTGTTGAGCCGTTCGTACAGCCGGGCACCGTAGTTCTGCCCGAGGATCGGTCCGACCGAGCCCGACAGCGCGAAGATCACCCCGAACGCGACCGGAATGAGCCGGCCGATAATCGCCCATCCGGCAACCGCATCGTCGCCGAACCGCGCGATTTCGACGGTGACGAAGGCATTGCCGACCGGTGTGGCGAGCTGGGTCATGACCGCTGGCAGGCCGATCGCGAAGAACGGCCGCGCGATCTGACCGAGCCGCGCCAGGTCAGGCAGGCGCACCAGGCGATGGACGATGCCTGCGCCGTACAATCCGACGCCGACGAGCACGATCCGCGACAGAACGGTGGAGATCGCGGCCCCGTCGAGACCGAGATCGAGGCCGAAGATGAGCAGAGGGTCCAGAAGCGCCGCTGCGAGGCCACCCGCCAGCGTCACATACATGGCCCGGCGGGCGTCGCCGACCCCGCGAAGGATGCCGCTTGCACCCATGCCGAGTGCAACCAGGGGCGACGACGGAATCACGATCTGAAGGAAGCGCGTTGCAGCGCCTGCGCGTCTCGCCCGTCGCCCCAGAAGACCTACGAGCGGTGACAGGAACGGCCACAATGCGATGGCGATGATCCCCGACGACAGGCCCATGAAGACGAGCGACGCGCCGCCCAGCCGCGCCGCCTCGTCGCGGCTGCCTTCGCCGGGGTCCGCGACACCAGCGCGGATGTCGCGATGGTCAGGCCGATGGACACCGATATCGTGAAGAACATCAGCGTTCCCGCGAAGCCGATGGCGGCCGCGAGTTCCTCGACGCCGAGAAGCGAAATGTAGAAGAGGTTCAGCGCGTCGACGATGAAAATGGCGATGAGGCCGACCGAGCCGGTCGCGGTCATCGTCACCACATGGCGCATTGTCGACCCTGTCGTGAACTTGGCCGCCTTGTGGCCGGCTGCGGCAGGGCTGTCCGTCGTATCGCTCACGCTCGTAGGATCCGCTCGGGCCCGGAGCCGGATCGCATCGCTGCGGTTGAGGCTGTCGGATCGGCGCTCGTCGGCGATTTCTCCCTGTTTATCCCCCTCATATGGTCCTCCTCCACGCGCGCCCCACCGGAAGTCATCGCCGCCGCCCCATTGCACATCATTGGCCGGGACAATAGATGGTGCGTGATATCCGCAATGTACAAACTCACTGCAACGACCGGGATACCATGGCCGCAGCGATAGATGCCAGCGCACTGACCGATCGCGTTTCCTCGCTCGTGGAGGCAGCCCGCCGCGCCGGTGCCGATGCGTCCGACGCCGTGGCGATCCGTTCGCGCTCGACCAGCGTTTCGGTCCGCCTTGGCAAGGTCGAGGGAACCGACGCATCCGAGACCGACGATATCTCGCTGCGGGTCTTCCTGGGCAAGCGGGTCGCCAGCGTGTCTGCTCCGGCTTCCGCCGATCCCGTGTCTCTGGCCGAACGCGCGGTGGCGATGGCAAGGGTTTCGCCGGAGGACCCTCACCAGGGCCTCGCCGATCCGGCGCGCCTTGCGACCCGCGTCGTAGATCTCGATCTCGTCGACGATACAGAAGTGTCGGCCGCGGACCTGAAGGACGCGGCACTGGCGGCGGAAGAAGCAGCACTTGCCGTGAAGGGCGTCACCAACTCGTCGGGCAGTGGTGCCAGCAGCGGCTTCGGCGGCTTGGTCCTGGCAACTTCGCACGGCTTTCTCGGCCACTATGTCACGTCGCGTCATTCGCGTTCTGTAAGCGTCATCGCGGGCGAGGGAACCGCGATGGAGCGCGACTACGATTATTCCTCCCGTCTCCACTATGCCGACCTCGCGTCGCCGCGCGAGATAGGCACCAGGGCGGGAGCACGCGTTGTCCGGCGCATCGGCGCCCGCAAGGCGAAGACCGGCCGCGTTTCGGTCGTGCCTGATCCGCGCGTGGTGCGCGCGGTATGGCCAGCCATATCGCCGGCGCTATCAACGGCGTTCGGTGGCGCGCAAGACGAGCTTCCTGCGCGACTGCATGGGCAAGCAGATCGCCGTACCTGGGATCACGGTGACAGACGATCCGCACGGCGGCGCGGCCAATCCTCCAGGCCGTTCGATAAGGGGAGGGGTGGCGGCGGATCCGCTGATCGTGATCGAACGCGGTACGCTAAGCCACTGGCTCCTGTCGAGCTCGGCGGCCCGCGTGGTCGGCCTCGAAACCAACGGCCGGGGCGTACGGCAGCCTTGTCGGTATCACCATCCTCGACCAACTTTGCGATCGAACTGCGAAGCAAGTCCCGAGAGCTCCATTCGCGGATTGAAGACGGGCTTCTACGTCACCGAACTGTTCGGCCACGGGGTCAATATGGTGACGGGCGAATACAGCCGCGGAGCGTCGGGTTTCGGATCGAGGATGGGGAACTGGCGATTCGGTCTCGGAAGTGACCATTGCATCCAACCTCAGCGACATGTTGATGAACATGACCGCTGCCGCTGATCTCGACCGCGATTTCGACCGCCATGCCGACGCTCCTAATCGAAGGGATGACGCTTGCCGGAAGCTGACGCAGCCGTCGTCGCCGACGATCTTGACCTGATTGCCACGGCCGCGCGCGAGGCGGGCGAGATCGCGATGGCCATTTCAAGCGCGATCCGGAAGTGTGGCTCGCGACGGCCTGGTCGCCACGCCAGGTGGATTTCGATGTCGACCGCTTCCTGCGTGAACGCTGACGCGCGCCCGCCCCGGCTATGGCTGGCTGTCGGAGGAAACGGTGGATACCCACCACCGCCTCTCCAGGCTTCGGACCTTCGTCGTCGATCCGATCGACGGCACACGCGCCTTTCTGGACGGACGCTCGACCTGGTGCGTCAGCATTGCGGTCGTGGAATCTGGAGCCATTCCCCTGGCCGGCGTTCTGGAATGTCCGGCCAAGGGTGAGACCTACTCAGCCGGCCGTGGGCGCGGCGCGACCTGCAACGGCCGGTCGATCGCCGTGCGGAAGCCCGGTCCCGACCTGACGGTCGCAGGGCCGAAGTCCATGATCAATGCCCTTCCGTCCGAGGAACGGACGCGAACCCGCCCATACCCCTACGTGCCTTCGCTGGCCTATCGCGTCGCGCTTGTGGCGGCCGGAGCGATCGACGCGACCTTCGTCAAACCCAACTCGCACGACTGGGATATTGCGGCAGCCGACCTGATCCTCGCCGAAGCCGGCGGGGCCATACTCGACATGTCGGGTGAGCGTCCCCGTTATGCCGGCACCCGCCTTGTTCACGACGCGCTCGTTGCCGGCAGCGGCGCATTGCTCGCCACAATGCTGTCGACGATCCGCCAGGCCGGCTGACGCGGCGCGATGGTTCCAAAGTGGCCGCAATTCCTCTACAGAAAAGCGCTTGACCGGCCGGCATCTCCGGCCGCATGCCGGATTTGCGCAGAAGTACGGATAAAACCATGAGCGAAAACGAAAACAAGAAACAGCTCTTGCACCTTGTCTTCGGCGGCGAACTGGATTCGCTGGAGGGCGTTCAGTTCCGCGATCTCGACAAGCTGGACCTCGTCGGCATCTTTCCCGACTACAAGTCGGCCGAAGCAGCCTGGAGGGCAAAGGCCCAGGAGACCGTGGACAACGCCCTCATGCGCTATTTCGTCGTCCATCTCCACAGGCTGCTCGACCCAGAGGCATCGTCAGGCAGCCAGTCCTGAGACGATGGAGAACGAAGCCATTTCTTCTTCTCCGGAAGTCGGCGGCCAGCCGGCGTCGAAACGGCAGCGTCCGCTCAAGGCGGCATGGAAGGCCATCCGAAAGCCGCTCGCGCAGTCGCGTATCGTCAAGGCGGCAATCGTCGGCCTCTTCACCGCCTATCTGCGGTTCGCCAAATGGACCAATCCGCCGGCTGACGGGTCGCCCGACGAGGACGAACTCGCCGCGGGGCTGATGCCCGGCATCCTGGCGCTGTGGCACGGTCAGCATATTCTGGCGCTTGCGATCAAGCCGACCGGCTTCACCATGGCGGCAATGTTCTCGAAGAGCAACGATGCCGAGCTCAACGCAAAGGTCGCCGAACGGCTCGGCTATCATGTCGTCCGAGGCTCGGGTGGACGTGACGGGTTGCACGATCCCGGCAAGGGCGGCGCCCGCGCGCTGCTGACGCTCAAGAAGCTTCTCGACCGCGACATGCTCGTCTGCATGATTGCCGACATCCCTCACGGAACGCCGCGCGAGGCCGGGTTGGGCGTCGTCACGCTTGCGCGTGTCTCCGGCCGCCCGGTCTTTCCGCTGGCCATCGCGACGAGCCGCCGCTCGGTGATCGAGAAAAGCTGGGACAAGACGACGATAAACCTGCCCTTCGGCCGGCGGGCCGTGGTCCTTGGCGACCCGATATTCGTCGACAAGGACGCCGGTCCCGACGAACTCGAAGCCAAGCGCGGTGAAGTTACCGCGGCGCTTAACGCGGCGACCGAGAAGGCCTACGCCCTTGTCGACGGTGCTCAGCAATGAGCGAACGCATTGCCCGGGCGCTGCTGACTGCCTACCGCTGGGGCGGCGCCGCGCTCTATCCGCTGATCGGCGGCTACGTCGCCTGGCGGGCCACGCGCGGCAAGGAGGATCGCGCCAGGCGGCGCGAGCGCTACGGCTTTTCCGACCGGCATCGCCCGCCGGGTCCGCTGATCTGGTTCCACGCCGCCAGCGTCGGTGAGACAAATGCCGTTGCGCCGTTGATCGAGAGTGTGCTTGAGCAGCGGATCTCCGTCATCCTGACGACCGGTACGGTGACGTCGGCGCGCGTTGCGGGTGACCGGCTGGGCGATCGGATCGTCCACCAATACGTGCCGCTCGACCCGCCCGCGGTCAGTCGCTTTCTCAATCACTGGCAGCCGGATCTGGCGATCATCGCCGAATCCGAGATCTGGCCGATGACCATCCTCGAACTCGGTGCGCGGCGCGTTCCGCAGGTACTGGTCAACGGCCGGTTGTCCGACCGCTCGTTTGCGTCATGGTCCAAGCGGGCATCGCTGGCCGAGGCGCTGTTCGAGAACCTGGCTCACGTCGTCGCCCAGTCCGAGACCGACGCGGAGCGCTTCCGTGCGCTGGGCGCGCGACCGGTGACGGTGTCGGGTAACCTGAAGGCCGACAGTTTCCCGCCTCCGGCGCCCGAGGGCGCGGTCGAGACGATCCTCGCGCAGATCGGCAACCGCAAGCGCTGGGCAGCGATCTCGACCCACGAGGGCGAGGAAATGATCGCCGCCGAGGTCCACCAGAAGCTCAAGACCCGCTATCCGGGCATATTCACGGTTATCGTGCCACGCCACCCCGAGCGCGCGACCGCGGTCGAGGCCGGGCTGGTTTCGGCCGGGCTCAGGGTCGCGCTCCGCAGCCGCGGCGACGAGGTCACCCCCGAGACCGACATCCTGCTGGGCGACACGATCGGCGAGATGGGTCTTTACCTGCGTCTCACCGACATTGCATTCGTCGGGCGATCACTGACCGCCAGGGGCGGTCAGAATCCGCTCGAGCCCGCGATGCTCGGAACCGCCGTCCTGGCGGGGAAAGACGTCCAGAATTTCAACGATACCTACAAGATGCTGATCGAACGGGGCGCCGCCCGTCTGGTCACGGACAAGGACATGCTGGCCGGCGCCGTCAATTTCCTCCTCAAGAACGACAGCGCGCGCAAGGCCATGTCCGAGGCGGGGCTGAAGACGGTCGAGGAGATGCGTGGTTCGCTGTCGGCGACGCTGCAGGCGCTCGGCCCGTTCATCCAGCCGCTCATTCTCAAGTCCCGGCTCGAAAGTGGTGAACCTCGGAGGCGCTGAGCATGGTCAGTGAAGCCCCGCCCTTTTGGTGGAAGCCGTCGGACTGGCGACCGTATTTTCTCTATCCGCTGTCTTATGCGTACGGCAGGATCGCCAGCCGCCGGCTAGAGAATGCGAAGCGGCAACACGTTGACGCGCCGGTCCTGTGCGTCGGCAACCTGACTGTCGGAGGGCAGGGCAAGACGCCGGTTGCCGTGGCGATGGCCGCCGCAGCCAAGCGGGCCGGGTTCAAGCCGGGGTTTCTCTCGAGAGGCCACGGCGGCAGCCTGTCTCATCCGCGGCTGGTCGATGCCGACCATGACCTCGCGCGGCATGTCGGCGACGAGCCGCTTCTGCTTGCCCGTCACGCTCCGGTAGCGGTGACACCGGACCGCGCGGCCGGCGCCAAGCTTCTGCTCGAAAACGGCATCGACTTCCTGATCATGGACGACGGCTTTCAGAGCGCACGTATCCATATCGACTATGCGTTGATCGTCATCGACGGCCTGCGCGGCATCGGCAACGGGCACGTCATTCCCGGCGGCCCGCTGCGCGCGCCGCTGACCGATCAGATGCGCCTTGCCGACGCCGTATTGAAGATGGGCGAGGGGGCGGCATCCGACCCCGTCGTCCGCAACGCCGCACGCGCTGGAAAGCCCGTCTACGAAGCTCGTACGAGACCGCGCCCGGCCGGCATTTCGGGCAAGCGCGTGCTGGCATTCGCCGGAATCGGCTTTCCCGACAAGTTCTTTTCGACCGTTGAGGAGGCTGGCGGCAAGCTAGCGCTCACCCGCTCCTTCGGCGACCATCACATCTACACGGACGAGGACGTCGAGGAGCTGTGGAAGGTTGCGCGGTCGGGCG
>JAMLJD010000042.1 GCA_023953775.1 Rhizobiaceae bacterium
AGCGGACGACGTAGCCGAGGATGCCCTGTGCGTTGTTGTCGAGTTCCTTCTGAATGTCGTCGGGCGACCAGTTCGGGCGCGTGGCGACCGGAACCGACAGGATGTCGGAGAGCTTGGCGCGCGGCCGCTCCGCGAGCTTCGCCTGCACCGCCTTCACGTCAACCTTGTGATAGTGCGTGGCATGTAGCGTGGCCGCGGTCGGCGAGGGCACCCATGCGGTGTTGGCGCCGGCTTTCGGATGGTCGATCTTCTGCTCCAGCATGGCGGCCATCATGTCCGGCATCGCCCACATGCCCTTGCCGATCTGGGCGTGGCCGGAGAGGCCGCATTCGAGGCCGATGTCGACATTCCAGTTCTCATAGGCCTGGATCCAGGCGGCCTGCTTCATGTCGCCCTTGCGGATCATCGGGCCGGCTTCCATCGAGGTATGGATCTCGTCGCCGGTGCGGTCAAGGAAGCCTGTGTTGATGAACACAACCCGTTCCCTGGCCGCCCGGATGCATTCCTTGAGGTTGACCGTCGTGCGGCGTTCCTCGTCCATGATGCCCATCTTGATGGTGTTGGGCGCCATGCCGAGAATGGATTCGACGCGCGAGAAGATGTCCACGGCGAAGGCGACCTCGTCCGGGCCGTGCATCTTCGGCTTGACGACATACATCGATCCCGCCGACGAATTGGCGCGGCGGCCATTCGGCCCGATGTCGTGCAGCGCGATGAGCGCGGTGAACATGGCATCCATGATCCCCTCGGGGATTTCGGAGCCGTCGGAGAGCAGGATGGCCGGATTGGTCATCAGGTGCCCGACATTGCGCACCAGCATCAGCGACCGGCACTTGACCGCAAACGGCTTGCCGTCGGGTGCCGTATAGGTGAAGTCGTCATGCATCTTGCGGGTGATGGTCTTCCCGCCCTTCTCGAAGGTCTCCTCGAGATCGCCCTTCATCAGCCCGAGCCAGTTGCGATAGACAAGCGTCTTGTCGGCGGCGTCGACGGCAGCCACCGAGTCCTCGCAGTCCATGATCGTCGTCAGCGCCGATTCCAGGTTGACGGTGACGATGCCCGCCGGATCCGTCTTGCCCGGGCCGACCGCCGGATTCACCAGAATCTCGATGCCCAGTCCGTTATTCTTCAAAAGCACATGCGTCCAGCCGCCCTCGCTGGCCGCGTGGCCGGCATACTGGCCTGGATCGGCAAGCGATACGGTTCCCGAGGCGGTAGCGAGTTCCAGCGTGGCTCCCGCCTTGATGCCGGTGACGTCGGCCCATCTGGCGCCAGCCAGCGGGGTGATGCCGTCGAGGAAGTCCTTCGCCCAGGCGATGACACGGGCACCCCTCGACTCGTCATAGCCCTTGCCGGACGGCAGGTCGCCGAGCGCATCCGTGCCATAAAGCGCGTCGTAGAGCGAACCCCAGCGCGCATTCGCGGCGTTAAGCGCGAAACGCGCGTTCATGATCGGCACCACAAGCTGCGGCCCCGCCATCCGCGCGATCTCGTCGTCGACATCGCCGGTGGTGACGCTGAACGCATCGCCTTCGGGCTTCAGATAGCCGATCTCGCGCAGGAACTGCTCGTAAACCTTGAGATCGCTCGGCGCTCCGTTCTGGCGATACCACTGGTCGATCTTCTCCTGCATCGCGTCGCGGACGGCGAGGAGTTCCCGGTTTCGGGGCGCGAGATCGTGGACCGCCGCCGAAAACTCCCGCCATAGCCGCGCGGGCTCGATCCCGGTCCCCGCCACGGCTTCCTCGTTGACGAAGTCGTAGAGTTCGCGAGCGACCTTCAGGCCTTCGATCTCGATGCGTTCGTTCATCTGTGTCTTACTCCGGATCCGCGGACGCGGCTTGTTCTCTCAAGGCTCGTGGGCGCTTTCACCATTAAAGCGGCGAAGGGTCAATTCGTCGAATGACGCAGATTGCTTGTCCTCACCGGGCGATGCGCGGCCTGCCGCTCGCCGAGACCGCGACGTTCGCCTCGACGAAGCGGCGCGATCCCTCGACCGTGGCATGGCGGATGTCGCGCGCCGCGGCAAACTCGACATCGACCGCGCCGGCCGCCGCCGCCCGTTCTCCCGCAAGACCGCGCAACACTGTTTCGGCATGATCGAGCGCCTCGTCTTCGTCCCGGAAATCGGCGATGCCGGCCGGCGTGCTGACGCGGAACCGACCTTCCTCCGGCTGTCCGATCGTACCCTCCACCGAGACTCGGACCTGGCCGACGACGGCGCCGAGCGCGTTGGCGACGTCCGCATCCCGGGGAATCACGCAGCCGGTGCCCAGCATCGTGCCGAGACCGTCATAGTGGAGGGCCGCCGATGCACCGAGCCCGATCACCGGCCGATCGAGCCGCACCGACAGCCGCGCAATGCCTTCCGTGCCCGACAAGGCGCGCTGCACGGACGGCGACGCGACGGTCGCCGCGCCATCGAGGCGATCCTCGGCAAAAGCGGTTTCAAGCACGATCTCCGCGGAGCGGCGGGACACCGCGTCGAGGACGCGGCGCGAGACCTCCTCGGGCGACGTCGCGATCGGCAGGCCCCGTCCGTCGCGGCGGCGTGCGAAAAGCACCGCGCCGAGCCTCGCAGCCGCGGCGTCCCAGTTGGCCTGCCGGCCGAGCACATGCGCCGCATCCGACGGCGTGAAGCCGCAGATGTGGACGAGCCCGCGCGCGACGAGCCGGTTGAGCGTCGCCATCTGCGCATTCGAGGCAAGCAGGCGGTCGAGCGCGGCCGGCCGGTCGCCGATCGCTTCGTACATGCGCGCCTCGGCCGCCGTGAGACCTCCCTCGAACCGCTTCGGCAGGCCGGAGCGGACCGCGAGCCGGCCGTCGAAGCGGCCCGGCACCGGATTGCGCGCATGCTGCTCAAGCATGTCGAGAACGACCGCGCCGTGCTGGGTCGCGGCAAGCGACAGCGGCACCAGCCGGCGCGGGCCAAGCAGAATGCGGGCGTCGATCGCGCCATCTTCGAGCGCAACTTCAGAATCGCCGCCGAGGCCCCAGGTGCGCATCGCCACCGCCTCGACCATGGTGCGGAACCCGCCGACGGTCGCGCCTTCGGGATCGAGGCGCGGCAGGCCGCCATCCATGACTGCGATATCGGTCGTCGTGCCGCCGATATCCGAGACGACGGCGTCGTCGAGGCCGGTCAGGTGGCGGGCGCCGACGAGGCTGGCGGCCGGGCCGGAGAGGATCGTCTCGACGGGACGCCGCCTGGCAAAGCCGGACGAGACCAGCGCGCCGTCGCCGCGCACCACCATCAGCGGCGCGGCGATGCCGGCGGCCGACAGGAAACCTTCGGTCGCCTCGACGAGCCGCTCGAGCATGGCGATCAGCCGCGCGTTGAGCAGCGTGGTCAGGGCGCGTTTCGGCCCGCCGAGCCTAGAGGAAAGCTCGTGGCTTGCCGTGACCGGCAGGCCGGTACGCCGGCGAACCAGATCGGAGGCGGCTATCTCGTGCGCGGGATTGCGCGTCGCGAAATAGCCGCAGACCGCCACGGCCGACACCTCGGCCGCCAGTTCCGGCAAAGCGGCTTCCAGCGCCGAGAGATCGAGCGGCGTCTCGTTGCCATGGACGTCGTGGCCGCCGGGCACGAAGACGACCGGATCCGTGCCCAGCGCTCTCGCGAGACCGGCCCGTTCGAGCTCGGCCGGGGAGAACCCGATCATCACCAGGGCCGATCGCCCGCCCTGTCCCTCAACGAGGGCGTTGGTCGCCAGCGTCGTCGACATGGATGCAAGCTTGATCGCCGAAGGGGCTATTCCGGCCGCCGCCAGCACATGCCCGGCCGCCTCGGCAATCCCGACCGCAAGGTCATGGCGCGTGGTCAGCGCCTTGGCCTTGGCGATGACACCGCCGGCCTGCGACCACAGCACGGCATCGGTATAGGTGCCGCCGGTGTCCAGCCCGAGAAAGACGGGGTCCGAGGCAGGTTGGAGCGACGGGGATTGCAGGGGATTTTCGGTCACGGCACAACCGGGTTTGACCATTGCTTGTTAGCGGATCGGCGGCGTTGCGCAAGTGGCGCTGAATGGCCGCAGTGGCGCATCGCCGGGGAAATGCGCTATTGCCCGGCCAGGGATCGCGTTGCCAAGACGGGTGCGGGCCCGTATTGCGTTGACGAAGAACCGGCCGAAACCTCGGCTGAACCAGACCCGGGAGGACAGTCCTGAACACTTTCGGCTTTGGCCTGGAGGCGCTCGGTCTTCTCGTCGCGCGCTTCCCGCGACCCTTCGCGGTGGTCACGCTGGCCCTGGTCGCGATCTGCGCGGCCGCGATCCCCCAGCTCAGATTCGACGGCAACACGCTCAACCTGATCTCCGAAGACAGCCGGCTTTTCAGCGACTACCAGGCGATCGCCCGGGATTTCCGCGATCCGGCGGGCGATCTCGTCGTGATCGTGCGCAGCGACGGGCTGTTCACGCCTGAGAAGTTCGAACAGCTGCGCAATTTCCATCTCGACCTCACGCTCGCGGAAGGCGTCACAGGCGTCGTGTCGCCGTTCACCTCGAGCCGCTACGACGCGGAGGCCGGAGCGTTCGTCTCGACGATCCCGGATACGCTCGCCGCGGACGCCGACATTCCCGCGCTGATCGAGGAGGCCGCCGATACCGATCCGCTGATCGCGCTGATGGCGCGGCCCGGGCGCGACGCGGCGATGATCCAGCTCGAGACGACGCTCCGCTCGGACATGCCCGACGCGGAGCAGTTCGCGCTCATCGAAAGCTTGACGCAAGAAGTCCAGGCACTCGCGCCGGACACGTTCCGGATCGACTTCGCGGGCCAGGTCCTGTTTCGCGCCGATGCGGTCGACGCGCTTGTGGACGACCAGGTGAAGCTCACCGCGATCGGTCTCTTCATGAGCCTGCTGATCGCCATGGTGACGTTCCGTGCCCCGCTGCCGGCGCTGATCTGTACGGCACCTGCGGTGCTATCGACTCTCTGGGTGCTCGGCGTGTTCGGCCTGAGCGGCATCGAAGTCACCTATCTGTCGACGACGCTGCCGACGATCGCCATGGTGCTTGCGCTCGCCGACACGATCATGCTCTACTTCTCCTGGGTCGGGTTCCGGCGCGAAGGAGATTCCGTCGCGCAGGCGGTCGAACATGCCGTGCGGCGCGTCGGACCGGCGACGGCGATGACCTCGATCACCACGGCGGTGGCCTTCGGGTCGTTCGTGTTCTCCGGCAACCACGCCCTGCGCGAGCTGGCGATCCTCGGTTCCAGCGCCGTTGGGGTCGCGTTCATCGCTGTGATGGTGGTGCTTCCGTTACTTCTGCTTGCATTCGGCAGGCGGATAGACGCGCAGGCCAAGCGTTCGGCTTTCACGCCCGTCGGCGGCTGGGCAAGCCGCTTCGCGATGTGGAAGCCGGGTCTCACGAGTGTGTTGTCGGTGGTCGCGATCCTGCTCTTCTCGACCGGCCATTTTTTCGGCGACGTGGCCTATGTGACCACCGACAAGGTGCCGGTCAACTCACGCTCGGCGACGGGCGAGCGACTTGCCGTCGACCTGTTCGGCGGCGTCGCATCGGTCTACCTGATCGTGCCGGTTCCCGAGGGCATGGACTGGTACGAGCCTTCCGCTCTCGATGAACTCGGCAAGGCGGAGCGCGCCTTCGACGAGGCCATCGGCACTTCGAAGGCATTCTCGCTGGCGCGGCTCGCCGCGGAGGGTTTCGATCCCGGGCAGTTGAGAAACGCGATCGCGGACGCTCCGGAAAACATTCGCGGACGCTTCCTGTCGCGCGACGGGCGAACCTACCTCGTCACCGGATCGATCGCTCACGACCTCGAACCCGGCATGGCGGCGCGGCTGACGCGGGACGTCCCGGAAACGCTGCGCCAGGACGGCATCGAAGGTGCGCGCGTGACCGGCTATTCGATCATGGCGGCGATCGAGATACCGGCGATCGTGTCGGCCCTGAAGCAGAGCCTGATCATCGCGATCGTCATCGGCGTGCTGATCGTCGCCGTCGCAACGGCCTCGCCGCTGGTCGCGGTGTCGGCGCTCATTCCCAACCTGATGCCGGTGCTGTTCATCGAGACGGGCTTGTGGGTCCTCGGCGTGCCGATGGACGTTCCCCACGTCATCGCGCTGACGATCGCCTTCGGCATCTCGATCGACAACGCGATCCACGTCGTCAACCTCTATCTGGCGAACAGAAAGGACGGCGCGTCGCCACGGATTGCCATGACGGATGCGCTCGTCGAGGTCGCGCCGGCACTGGTCTCGGCGACCGCCATGTTCGTTGCCGGTTCGCTCGGGACGGTGCTCAGCGCCCTGCCCGCGGTCTCCAAGCTCGGCTTCCTGATCATCGCCACGCTGGCCGTCGCGCTGGTGTCGAATCTCGCCCTTTTGCCTGCCTTGATCCTGACATTTCGTCGATTTATCCCGGAATCGATCCTTGCCCGCCAAACGAAGGAACAGGAAAGTTGATTTCAGGAATCATGTGCCGGCTGTCACTGCTGGCCGCGCTGGCCGTGGGCTCCGCGGTGACGGGTGCCCAGGCCCAGGACACCGCCGCCTTTCTCGGCTCATTCACCGGAAACTGGCGCGGCGCCGGCGAGGCGCGGCTCGACCTCAAGGGCGACCCGACGCGGGTAAGCTGCAAGGTTTCGGCGACGTTCGAGGCCGGCAAGGTGATGCTCACCAATTCCGGGCGCTGCGGCACCACGAAGGGCACGAAGAACGTCCGCGGCTTCATCCGCGAACGCAACGGCAAACTGGTCGGCGACTTCCTCGGTGCGCTCAAGCCCGAGGAGATCATGCGTCAGAACATCCAGATCAACGGCGGCCAGCTCGTTGCCGAGACGACGATCGAAGACAAGGGCAAGATGGTGAAGGTGCGAACCCTGCTCACCGGGCCGGAGAACGACAGTTTCGGCGTTCGGACGGAGGTCTTCAACCGCGACGCGGGCCGCTGGGAGAGCGCGGCCGAGCTGCGCTTCCAGCGCCAGTAGGCCGCGACAGCGTTCTCAGCCTGACACCTTCTTCTTGCGGGCCTTGCCGCGCCGTGCGCGTTTGATCGGCTCGGCCGTGACCTGCTCCGCTTCCTCCATCGGCTGCTTCGTGAAGCCGCGAATGCTCGAGACCTCCTTGACGTCGCGCACGATGTTAAGCGGGCTCGTGGCATAGGCGGTGATGAGCTCGGCGACCGAGATAAGTGCGTTGATGTGGATGCGCTCGTAGCCGTGCGACGCGTCGATGCCGAAGGCCAGCAGCGCGGTGCGGACATCGTGCCCGGCCTCGATGGCCGAAGCCGAGTCCGACCGATAGTAGCGGAAGATATCCTTGCGGTGGTCGATGCCGTTATCCCGGCACAGCGACACCAGCCTTCTCGTCAAATGGTAGTCGAACGGACCGGCCTGGTCGGCCATCGCCACCGTGACACCGAACTCGGAAGAATTCTGCCCTGGGGCGGTGGTGCCGTTGTCGATTGTGACCATGGATGCGATCTCCGGCGTCACGATCGATGCCGCACCGACCCCGACCTCCTCGGCGATCGTGAACAGCCAGTGCAGGTCGACGGGGGTGACAGCCTTTTCGCGCTCGAGCGCCTCGATGGCGGCGAGCGCGATCGCCACGCCCGCCTTGTCGTCGAGATGCCGCGAATTGATGAACCCGTTGTCGAGGAATTCCGACTGGGTGTCGAACGCGACGAAATCGCCGACATCGATGCCGAGCTCGCGTGTCTCCTCGAGGCTCGACGTGCGGGCGTCGATCCGCAGCTCGACATAGCGCCAGCCGACGGGCAGCGTGTCGACTTCGTCGTTGAAGGTATGGCCCGAGGCCTTGAGCGGCAGCACCGTGCCGCGGTAGCTGCCCTGCTCCGTGTAGATGGTGACGCGCGCGCCTTCAGCGAAGCGCGCCGACCAGTGGCCGATCGGTGTCAGCTCGGCGCGACCATTCTCCTTGATCAGCTTGATCTGCGCGCCGAGGGTGTCGAGATGGGTGATGATCGCCCGCGCGCCATTGCGGCGGCTGCCCTGCCGTACCGCGCGGATGGCACCACGACGGGTTAGTTCCGGCTTCAGGCCGAGCTTCTCCAGCTCCGCCGTGCAGTGGCGGACAACGGCGTCGGTATATCCGGTGGGGCTGTCTATCGCGAGCAGCGCCTTGAGCTGCTCGACGAGGTAAGCCGCATCGATATCGAGCTTGATCACGGTTCCTCCCTCATCTGCCCTCCCGAAGCGCCCGCGCCACGGCTTTCTGGCCGGACATCGGGAAAAGGAGGTCGACAAAACGTTCCGCCGTGGGGCGGGGTTCGTGGTTTGCGAGGCCGGGACGTTCATTGGCCTCGATGAAGACATAGTCCGGTTCGCTCGGCGCGCGGACCATGAAGTCGATGCCGACGACCGGAATGTCGATCGCGCGGGCCGCGCGGCAGGCCGCGTCGACGAGCTTGGGGTGGACGATGTCGGTGACGTCGTGGATCGAACCGCCGGTATGAAGATTGGCCGTCTTGCGCACGACGATCTCGCGTCCGTCTTCGGGAACGGTGTCGAGATCCAGGCCCTCCACCGCGAGACAGCGCATGGTCTCGTCGTCGACGGGAATGGTGCTCTCGCCACCGGTCGCGGCCGAGCGGCGTCGCGACCGGCTTTCGATCAGCTTGCCGACGGTACTGCTTCCGTCGCCGATGATTGCCGGCGGCCTGCGGACAGCGGCGGCGACGAGCCGGAAATCGATCACCACGAGGCGAAGGTCCTCGCCGGAAAAGCAGGATTCGACGAGGACGCGGTCGCAGACCTCGCGCGCATTGACGATCGCTTTTTCGATATCGGCCATCTCGGCAAGCCCGACCGCAACGCCCCGTCCCTGCTCGCCGCGCGCCGGCTTGACCACGACGGACCCGTGCCGTTCCAGGAAGGCCTGCAGCGCGGCCTCGTCCCCGGCCGCGTCGATCTGTTCCGGCACAGACAGTCCGGCGCGCTCGACCACTCGGCGCGTCACGGCCTTGTCGTCGCAGATCGACATGGCCACACCCGAGGTCATCTCGGAGAGCGATTCGCGGCAGTGTACCGAGCGGCCGCCGTAGGAGAGGCGGAAAAAGCCGCCTTCGGGGTCGGTGATCTCGACCTGGACGCCACGGCGGCGTGCCTCGTCGACGATGATGCGCGCATAGGGATTGAGCTGGTCGTAGGATTCCAGCGGGGCGGCAAACAGCTTCTCGTTAATCGGGTTCTTGCGCTTGACCGCGAAGACGGGGACGCGGCGAAAGCCGAGCTTTTCATAAAGCGCGATGGCCTGCTCGTTGTCGTGCATCACCGACAGGTCGAGATAGGCGGCACCGCGCGCCTTGAAGTGTTCGGCGAGCCGGCGCACCAGCATCTCGCCGACGCCCGGATGACGTGCCTGCGGGTCGACGGCAAGGCACCACAGCGACGACGCATGCTCGGGGTCGTCGAAGGCGCGCGAATGATCGACCCCGGTCACCGTGCCGATGATCTCGCCGGTCGCCTCCTCCTCCGCGACGAAATAGGTGATCGCGCGGCTGTCGCGCTTCGACCAGAAGAAATCCGGCCGCACGGTCACCATCCCGCGCGCGGCATAGATGGTGTTGACGGCTTCGGCATCGCTTTCCGACGACAGGCGGCGAATGAAATAGCCGCGCGGCTGGCGGCGGCTCGAGCGATAGGTCGCGAGATCGAGGCGGTATGTGTGGGACGGGTCGAGGAAAACTTCCTGCGGCGCCAGCGAAAGAAGAACATGCGGATCGCGGATATAGAGGGCGATGTCGCGCCTCCCGGGGCCTTCGTCGCGCAGCGCCTCGACGATCCCGGCATTGGACGCGTATGTCTGCGCGAAGATAAGCCGTCCCCACCCGCAATCGAGCGCGATGGCTTCGCGCCGTCCTGCTTCGCGGTCCTCGTGCTGGCCGATCGGCGGCTTCATCGAATCGTCGCGCATGCGCTTCAGGCGATGGCCCATCGCCTTCTCGCCGCGCGACCGATGCGTCCGGGTGTCGCCGTCGCGCTTTCTCGACATCGTCTCAGATCCCATGCGTCTGAAGCCAGAGTTCCAGAAGGCCGACCTGCCACAGCTCGGACCCCCGCAGCGGCGTGATGTGGTCGGCCGGATTCGCGAACAGGGTTTCCAGGTAGTCCCTGCGGAAAAGGCCCCGCTCTCGGGCCGGCTGCGACGTGAGTGCGTCGCGCACCAGATCGAGATACGGCCCGTCGATGTATTTGAGCTCCGGCACCGGGAAGTAGCCCTTCTTGCGGTCGATCACCTCGCTGGGGATCACTTGCCGGGCCGCATCCTTGAGCACGCCCTTGCCGTCATGCTTCAGCTTCTCCCCGGGCGGGATGCGGGCGGCGAGCTCGACCAGCTCATGATCGAGGAAGGGAACGCGCGCCTCCAGCCCCCAGGCCATCGTCATGTTGTCGACGCGCTTGACCGGATCGTCGACCAGCATCACCTGGCTGTCGAGACGCAGGGCCTTGTCGACCGGCCCGCCGGCGCCCGGCCGGCCGAAATGCGACGCGATGACCTCGCGGCTGGGGTCGTCGGCGACGGTCCATTCGTCGGCAAGCTGGGTCGCGAGCTTTGCGTGGCTGCGGTCGAAGAAGACACCGGCATAGTCTTCTTCGACATCGTTCGAGTTCATCAGTGGCGGATACCAGTGATAGCCGCCGAACACCTCGTCGGCGCCCTGGCCCGACTGCACGACCTTGATGTGCTTCGACACCTCCTTCGACAGCAGGTAGAAGCCGACATTGTCGTAGGAGACCATCGGTTCGGACATCGCGGCGAAGGTGCCGGGAAGCGCGTCCATCAGCTCCGACGACGGCACGAAGATCTTGTGGTGCCTGGTGCCGAAATGATCGGCGATCAGGTCGGAATAGACGAACTCGTCGCCCTTCTCGCCCTTGGCCTCCTGGAAGCCGACGGAGAAGGTCATCAGCCCGTGCTGCCCGGCCTCGGCCAGCAGGCCGACGATGAGGCTGGAATCGACGCCGCCCGACAACAGCACGCCGACCGGAACGTCGGCGACCATACGGCGCTTCACGGCGGTCCGCAGCGCATCGAGAACGCGGTCGCGCCACTCGTCCGCCGACAGGTCCTTGGTGGCCGGGTCGCGATCGAAGGGAGGATCCCAGTAGACCTTCTCGCGGCTTGTGCCATCGGCCTCGATGACGCGGATCGTCGCCGGCGGCAGCTTGCGCACGCCGTTGAGAATGGTGCGCGGCGGCGGCACGACCGCATGGAAGGACATGTAGTTGTGGAGCGCGCGCCGGTCGATGGAGGTATCGACCTCGCCCGTCGCGACGAGCGCCGGCAGCGACGACGCGAAACGCAGCGCCTTCGGCGTCTCGGCGAGGTAAAGCGGCTTGATGCCGAAACGGTCGCGGGCCATCGCGACGCGGCCGCTGTCGCGCTCGTGGATGACGAAGGCGAACATGCCGTGAAACCGGTCGACGCACTCCTCGCCCCAGGCGTGCCAGGCTTTGAGGATCACCTCTGTGTCGCCGGTCGAGAAGAAGCCGTAGCCCTTGCCCTCCAGCTCGGCGCGCAGCTCCGGATAATTGTAGATGCAGCCATTGAAGGCGATCGACAGGCCGAGCTGCGGATCGACCATCGGTTGACGGGCCTTCTCCGACAGGTCGATGATCTTGAGCCTGCGGTGGCCGAGCGCCGCGTTGGCATGGATGAGCATGCCCGACCCGTCGGGTCCGCGCGGCGCCAGAACATCCATCATCCTCGAAAGCGTCTCGGGCGACGGCTGGGCGCCGTCGAAGCGTATCTCACCGCAAATTCCACACATGGTCGGGGGGCTGGCCTCTCGGTTTCGGTTGCCAATTCGGGCTGTTAGTTATAGTTGTGATTATTAGAAGTCAAATCATTGGCATGAAGATGACAGTCGTCAGCGATAACGGCGAGACGCCCGTTCCGTTCCAGCACCCCGAACTTCGCCTTTTCGAAAAGGCGATCCGCCGGATCGTCCGGTCGCATGACCTGTTGTCCAAGGCGCTCGTCAGGGCCAGCGGCCTGACGGCGGCACAGCTCGTCCTCCTGAAGGGGATCGAGACGCTTGGCGAGGTGACGACCACCGCACTTTCCGCTTATGCCGACATCAGTTCAGCCACGGTGGTGACCATCCTCGACAACCTCGAGGACCGGAACCTCATCGAACGCTACCGCTCGGTAAGCGACAGGCGCATCGTCCACACCCGGCTGACCGAGGCGGGGCGCGCGGTGATCCGCACCGCGCCGGAACCTCTCGGCGATACGATAGCGCAACGCTTCGCTTCGCTTGGGGAACACCGGCGCGCGGCACTTGTTCAGGCCGCGAACGAGATCGCCGACCTCATGGAGCGCGGACCCGGCACGCCGCCGACCAGCCACGTCTAGGCATTTCGCTGCAATACGGCGCTACAGATTTGATCTCCATCAAGGGACGAATGAAGGCCATGTGCTCGTTTGCAGCCCGTGCATGGCTCCGTCTTCCGCGGCGTGGCATTTTGCCCGGTGGGGCCCGATGGACGCGCGCCGCCGACGAAACTATGATCCGAGCGAAAATCGGGAAGGCGACATGAATTACGAACGGTTTTTCGACGAGGCGATCAACCAGCTCCACGCCGAGCGCCGCTACCGGATCTTCGCGGACCTGGAGCGCATCGTCGGCGGCTTTCCCCGCGCCATCTGGCGTTCCAACGGCGAGGCGCGCGAGATCACCGTATGGTGCTCGAACGACTATCTCGGCATGGGCCAGAACCCCGAGGTCATCGAGGCCATGCAGCAGACTGCCGGCAGCATGGGTTCCGGCGCCGGCGGCACGCGCAACATCTCTGGCACCAACCATCCGCTCGTCGAACTCGAAAGCGAACTCGCCGACCTGCACGGCAAGGAGGCGGGACTGGTGTTCACCTCGGGCTTCGTGTCCAACGAGGCCTCGATCTCGACGATCGCGCGGCTGCTGCCGAACTGCCTGATCCTGTCCGACGAGCTGAACCACGCCTCGATGATCGAGGGCGTCCGGCGCTCGGGCGCGGAAAAGAAGGTCTTCCGCCACAATGACGTCGCGCATCTGGAAAGCCTGCTGCAGGCGGCTGGTCGCGAGCGCGCCAAGCTGATCGTGTTCGAGAGCGTCTATTCGATGGACGGCGACATCGCGCCGATCCGGGAGATCGCCGATCTCGCCGAAAAGTACAACGCGATGACCTATATCGACGAGGTCCACGCCGTCGGCATGTATGGTCCGCGCGGCGGCGGCATCACCGAGCGTGAGGGGCTCGCCGACCGCATCGACGTGATCGAGGGGACGCTCGCCAAGGCCTTCGGGATGCTCGGCGGCTACATCACAGGCTCGCGCCAGGTGATCGACGCAGTGCGTTCGTATGCGCCGGGGTTCATCTTCACCACGGCGCTGCCGCCGGCGATCGCCAGCGCAGCCACGGTTTCGATCCGCCATCTCAAGGTCTCGCAGGCCGAACGCGAGGCGCACCAACGCCAGGCGCAGCGCACCAAGGACGTACTGACCGATGCCGGCCTGCCGGTCATGCCATCTGAGACGCATATCGTGCCGCTGCTCGTCGGCGATCCGGAATTGTGCAAGATGGCGAGCGACAGGCTGCTCGGCGTCCACGGCATCTACATCCAGCCGATCAACTATCCCACCGTGCCGCGTGGCACGGAGCGGCTGCGGATCACGCCGTCGCCGTTCCATTCCGAGGCGCTGATCGAAGCGCTGAAGGACGCGCTGCTGGAGACGTGGACCGCGCTCGGCATCCCGTTCGACGAATCCGACAGGCCGTCGGTCGCCCAGACGGAACGGATCATTCCGCTCGTCGTGCCGAAATCCGGCGGCTGAACCGGCGAAGCGCTAAACCCTTCCCTCCCTTGACAGCGGAAGCAGCCTGCCGGGCGGGTTGCCGACATAGCGCGCACGCGGCCTGATCAAGGTCGCCGTTTCCAGTTGCTCGATCGCATGGGCAAGCCATCCGGCCAGACGCGCGATGGCGAAGAGTGCCGTCTCGAAGCCCGGCGGACGCCCGAGCATGTGCATCATCACGGCAAGCGCATAGTCGATATTGGGATGAAGGCCGGTCGCTTCGGTGATCAGGCGCGGCGCGTCCAGCACCAGCCGCGGATCAGCACCGGCGCGGCCGAGCGCCTGCAGCAGATCGTCGGCGCGTGGGTCGGAGCGCTCGTAGACCGAGTGGCCGAAGCCCGGAATCCGGTCACCCAGCGACACGCGCTCGCGTATCCTGGCAGCGAGGTCGCCTTCGGCCAGATCGCTCACCATCCCGGCCGCAAGCGCGCCGGCACCACCATGCCTCGGTCCCTTCAACGCGACCAGCCCGGCCACGGCGGCGTCATACAGCGTCAGCCCGGTGGACGTCGCGCAGCGCAACGAATAGGTCGAGGCGTTGAGTTCGTGATCGGCAAGCAGCACCAGCGCGCGGCGGAACAGATCTGGCGCCCCAGGTTCCGCCGGCGCCCAGACCGCCGCGACCTGACGGTGGATCGGCGCGACATCGGGACCGGTGCCGAGGATCGCAGCCGTCGCCAGCCGCGCGACCCGCGCGGCGAGCAGCACGCGCCCCTCGCGGGACCGGTTGTAGGCGCGGGGGTCGGCCGCGCCGGCCAGCGCCAGAACGGCGATGGCACGCGAGATCGGCGCTTCGTCGCGCGTCGCGGCGATCACCGCCGCCATGGCCGCGCTGACGACGGGAACATTGTCGCTGGTGAACGGATCGACCCCGCCCGCAGCCCAGAGCAGCGTTGCCACCTGCTCGAAGCCGGCTTCGCGCGACAGAGCCAGGGCATGAACGCCGCGATAGACGGGCCCGTCCTCGGTGATCGTCCCGATCGCCGTATCGAGGACCGGCAGTCCGGCGTCGCCCGTCCTCGCCGGGCCCGGTCCGTCTCGGCGCTGCTTGAGAGCGCGCACATCGTCGGCGCGGTAGCGTTTGCGCCGCGAGTTCGCTTCGGCTTCCGAACGGATGAGCCCACGGCTGACATAGGCGTAGAGCGTCGCCGCGGAAATCGAGAGTTCGCTTGCCGCCTCCCGGGCCGACAGGAAAAGCGGTTCGCTGTGTACGGGGCCGGTCATCGAAATCCCTTACATTGATTTATATAATCAAGATTGATCAATACTATGCGGCATGCATTCTTTCGAGCCAAAAGAAAGGATGCTCCCATGACAATTCATGCGAAATCGGCGATGGGCCTCGATGGCGTCGTCGCAGCCCAGACCGCGCTTTCCCACGTCGACGGCGAACGCGGTGAACTCGTGATCGCCGGGCGCCGGGTCGACGATCTGGGACTGTCGGTATCGTTCGAGGCCCTCACCGCCGACCTGTGGAACGCTTCCGGTGCCTCGCCGCGCGATGCGAACGAGGCAAAGCGGCTGCTCGGCGTCGCGCGGATCAAGGCGCACGGGCTGCTCGAGCATCTGCTGCCGGCGACTGACGGCATGTCGGTCGTGGCGGGCCTGCGTGCCCTGATCGCGGGGTTACGCCCGGTGGAAGGCCTTCCCGACGAGATTGCGATCGTCGGCGCGATGCCGGTTCTGGCCGCCGCGGTCACGAGGCGCGCGGCCGGCCTGCCACCCGTCGCGCCCGCGCCGGAGCTTGGCCATGCCGCCGACATGCTACGGATGTTTCGCGGCGCCGACGTCACCGATGCCGAGGCACGGGCGCTGAACGCCTATCTGGTGACCGTCATCGATCACGGGATGAACGCCTCGACATTCGCCGGGCGGGTGGTCGCGTCCACCAACGCCGATCTCTTCATGGCCACGACCGCGGCCTATTGCGCGCTCACGGGCCCGCTTCACGGCGGCGCGCCGGAGCCGGTGCTCGAGATGCTTGACCAGATCGGGACACGGGACAATATCGAGCCCTGGATCGATGCGGCTCTGGCGCGTGGCGACCGGCTGATGGGTTTCGGCCATCGCATCTACCGTGTCCGAGACCCCCGTGCCGACGTGCTGAAGCGTACGATCGAGACCCTGTCCGACGGCAGCGCCGATCTCGGGCTGGCGGCAGAAGTGGAAGCCTACGCGAAAAAGGCGCTGGAAAAGGCCAAGCCGGATCGCCGGCTGGACACCAATGTCGAATTCTTCACCGCCATCCTGCTCGACGCACTGGATATCCCGAGGCAGGCCTTCACGACGGTGTTCGCGGCGGGCCGGGCCTCGGGCTGGACCGCGCATGCGATCGAACAGCAACGGACGGGCCGCATGCTGCGTCCCGCCTCGGTTTATGCCGGCCCGATGCCGGACTGAGCCCCGGGCCTATCGACATTCGTTATCTGGAACGCGGTTTGACCAGGCTGCGTCGGTGCGCCGGGCGGCAGCCCATTCCACCAGCCGGTGCGCCGCCTCCTCGAGGTGGTCGTGCCGGCGGTGAAAGCAGAGCCGGAAGAAGCCTTCGCCGGCCATGCCGAACGCGGATCCGGGCGCCAGGCCGACATTCGCCCGATCGACGATCTCTATCGCGGCACGAGCCGTGTCGCTCACGCCGTCGATCGACAGGAACAGGTAGAAGGCGCCGTCGGGCGGCGCGCACCGGATCGCGTCCGATTGCGCGAGAATGCCGCAGACGAGATCACGGCCGGCATGTGCGCGGGCCACCTGGGCCATAACGAAATCGTCGCCCTCGTCGAGCGCCGCGACGCCGCCGCGCTGCATGAACTGCGCCACGCCGGACGTCGCGTACTGGATCAGGTTCTCGAAGATCTGCTGCAGCGAGGGATGGATGCGCAGCCAGCCCATGCGCCAGCCGGTCATCGACCAGTTCTTGGAGAAGCTGTTGACGATGATGATCCGGTCGTCATCGTCGACGATGTCGAGGAAAGATGGCGCACGGCCCTCCCCGTAATGGAACAGCGCATAGATCTCGTCGGCCAGGATCCACAGCCCGTGGCGGCGCGCAATGCCGAGGATCTGCCGCAGCGTCGCCTGGTCAGCCGTCCAGCCGGTGGGGTTCGACGGCGTATTGACGAACAAGGCGCGGGTACGCGGCGTGATCGCCTGCTCGATCCGCGCCGGATCGCATCGCCAGCCGTCCGGCGTGACGTCGAGCGCGACGGGAACCGGCCTTGCGCCGGCGACGCCGAGAGCGGCTGGCAGGTTGGGCCATGACGGTGTCAGATGGATCACCTCGTCGCCGGCCCCGGCCACCGCGTCGATGGCAAGCTGGATCGCCTGCATGCCGCCGCCGGTGACGATGAACTCTTCCGCGGCGAACTGCCGTCCGAAATGCCTTTCGTGGTAGCGCGCGAGCGCCGCGCGAAGTTCCGGCAGTCCGCGCTGCCAAGTATAGAAGGTTTCGCCCGCCAGCAGCGCCTCGGCTGCCGGTCGTGCGATGAACTCTGGCGTCGGGAGGTCGCCTTCACCGACCCATAGGGGGATCAGGCCCGGCTTGCCGCGGCCGTGATTGACGACGGCGACGATGCCGCTTTCAGGCGCATCACGCGCCTCGTCGCGGACTGAATCGATGATGTGCATGTGGGGCCCTTTCAAGGTCGTGCGACGCCAAAATGGGCAATTTTGCCCCAGTCCCGGCGCGGCGCGAGACCTAACTGTCCACAGGGCCTAGCGCCGGCTCCGCATGGTGGCAAGCGAAGCCGGCGGCTGGATCATGCCTTTAGCGGGGCTTGGCCAGAAGGTCGCGGATCTCGGTGAGCAGCTGGACGTCGGCCGGAGGCGCGGCGGGCACTTCCGGATCGGCCGGCTTTTCCGCCTCGACGCGGCGGCGCAAATTGTTCACGGCCTTCACCATCAGGAAGATGATCCAGGCGAGGATCAGGAAGTTGACGAGGACGGTCAGGAAGTTGCCGTAGGCGAAGACCGCCCCCTGTTCGCGCGCCGCCTCGAGCGTGTCGGCCGTCACGTTCGAAGCCAGCGGCAGAAAATAGTTGGAGAAGTCGAACCCGCCGAATATCGCGCCGACGATCGGCATGATGAGGTCGTCCGTCAGCGACTTCACGATCAGGCCGAAGGCGCCGCCTATGATGACGCCGACGGCCAGATCCATGACATTGCCCTTGGCGATGAACTCCTGAAATTCCTTGATCATTCTTCCCTCCTCGGAAGCAGCCTGCCTTGCACGGCACTGTTGCAAAGGACCGATCGTCCCCATTCGAACATAGCAAAATACCGGCCGCGGATAAGGCTCTATCTGCGATCGCGGTCATCCTTACGCACAAACATGCCGGAGGCGCCCCGCAAGTGTCCGGCGGCAATTGCGATGGACATGGCCGAAGGTGTGTGTTTGCTTGGCGTTGCACACGAAATCGATGCGTTTTTCGGGGAGGTAGGCGCAGGTGCAGGGCTGGATGATCGTCATCATAGCGCTGGCCTATGTGTCGCTTCTTTTCGCCATCGCCAGCATCGGCGACCGGCGGGCGGCGAGGCTCGGCGCAGGCAAGGCGCGGCCCTACATCTACGCACTCAGCCTCGCCATCTACTGCACGTCGTGGACCTTCTTCGGCTCGGTCGGACTTGCGAGCGAACGCGGTATCGAGTTCCTGGCGATCTATTTCGGCCCCGTGCTGGTGTTCCTGTTCGGCTCGCGTCTCCTGCACAGGATGATCCGGCTTTCGAAGGGCGAGCGCATCACCTCCATCGCCGACTTTCTCGCCGCGCGCTACGGCAAGAGCTTCGCCGTCGCCTCGATCGCAACGCTGATCGCGACCGTCGGCACCGTTCCCTACATCGCGCTGCAGCTCAAGGCGATTTCCGGTTCCGTCAGCCTGATGGTCGAGCACTACAGTGGCCGCGCACCATCGATCGAGTTGGTGTTCGGCGACATATCGCTCGTGGTTGCGTTGCTCCTTGCCCTGTTCGCGATACTGTTCGGAACCCGACATGCCGACGCGACCGAGCATCAGGACGGGCTGATCCTCGCCATCGCCGTCGAATCGGTGATCAAGCTGGTGGCGTTCCTGAGCCTCGGCCTGGTGGTGACATACATTTTCTTCGACGGTCCCGGCGCGCTGATCGAGACGGCGCGGCAGGATGCGCGCGTCCAGGCGGCGATGGTCTATCCGACCTCGCTCGCGACCTGGGTGGTGCTGACGCTGCTCAGCGGATTCGCGATCATCATGCTGCCGCGGCAATTCTACGTGACGATCGTGGAAAACCGCGGCGCGAGCGAGCTGCGCACTGCGACATGGCTGTTTCCGCTCTATCTCGTGCTGATCAACATGTTCGTCCTGCCGATCGCCTTCGCAGGAATGCTGTCGGTCGGCACGCAGACGACGGAGGACCTCTACGTCCTCTCGGTGCCGATGATGGCAGGCCATGACTTTCTCGCCTTCTTCGCCTTCATCGGCGGATTTTCGGCGGCGACGGCCATGGTCATCGTGGCCAGCGTCGCGCTGTCGATCATGATCTCCAACGATCTGGTGATCCCGATCTTCCTCAAGAGGCTGCACCGGCAGGGCAAGGGCGAAAAGGGCGACTGGTCGAGCCTCATCCTCAACATCCGCCGCGCGGCGATCTTCGTCGTCGTGTTCGCCGCCTTCTTCTACTACCGCGAGACGACGTCGAATACGCGGCTGGCGGCAATCGGGCTGATCTCATTCGCCGCGATCGCCCAGTTCGCACCGGCGCTGGTGGGTGGCCTTGTTTGGCGCGGCGCCAATGCGCGCGGCGCGATCCTGGGAATGACCGCCGGCACGCTGGTGTGGGCCTACACGCTGCTGTTGCCGTCGCTCGCGCCGGCTGACACGCCGATCATCGTCAGCGGATTTCTCGGCTTCGAGGCGCTGCGGCCGCAGGCCCTGTTCGGGACGGTCGGCGAACCGCTCAACCACGGCGTCATGTGGAGCCTGGCGATCAACACGCTTTTCCTTGTCCTCGGGTCGCTGTCGCGCGGCTCGGTGCCGCTCGAGCGTATCCAGGCGGCGATCTTCGTGCCGCGGGAAACGAGCCCGATGCCGACCTTCCGCAAGTTCCGCACCGCGGTCACGATCAACGACCTGAAGGACACGATCTCCAAATATCTCGGCGTCGAGCGCACCGAGCGCTCATTCCTGACCTTCGAGACCCGCGAAGGCCGCAAGCTGGCCGGCGGCGAGACGGCCACGATGCCGGTCATCCGCTACTCCGAACAGCTTCTGGCGAGCGCGGTCGGCACCTCGTCTGCGCGGCTCATCCTGTCGCTCCTGTTCCAGCGCAACGACCGCTCGCAGCGCGACGCGCTGAGGCTGCTCGACGACGCCTCCGAGGCCATTCAGCAGAACCGCGACCTCCTGCAGACGGCGCTCGACCAGATGGAGGAAGGCGTCACGGTGTTCGACCGCGATTTTCGGCTGACCTGCTGGAACCGCCAGTACCGCCTCCTGTTCGACCTGCCCGACGACATGGGACAGGTCGGCGTCTCGCTTCACCACATGCTGCGCCACCTCGCCGAACGCGGGGATCTTGAGGACAGCGCCCTGACCGAGACACTCAACCGGATGACGTGGTTCGGCGAGGTCTGGACGATCGACCTGAAATCGTGCGGGCGCACGATCGAGATCCGCACCAACCCGATGCCGGATGGCGGGCTCGTCGCGACCTATACGGACATCACCCGCCGGGTCGAGGCCGACATAGCGCTCAAGCGGGCGAACGAGACACTGGAACAGCGCGTCGCCGACCGCACCGCCGAGCTGGTACGCGTCAACGAGGAACTCGGGCAGGCGCAGACGATCGCCGAGGAAGCCAATCTGTCCAAGACGCGCTTCCTGGCCGCCGCCGGCCACGACATCCTGCAGCCGCTCAACGCGGCGCGGCTCTACTGCTCCGCCCTCGCCGAGGCCGAAGGCGGCGTGACCCGGCCGGAAGCGCTCAACAGCATCGAATCGTCGCTGGAATCGGTCGAGACGATCCTCGGCGCGGTGCTCGACATCTCGCGCCTCGACACCGGCGCCATGCGCCCTTCCGAGACCGTGTTCCGGCTCGACGGCCTGCTCCGGCAGGTCGCCACCGACTTCATGCCGATGGCCGCGGAAAAGAAGCTGGAGCTCCACATCGTGCCGTCGTCGATGGCGGTTCGCACCGACCGCAACCTGCTGCGCCGGCTGGTGCAGAACCTCGTCTCCAACGCGATTAAATATACCCGCTCCGGCCGCGTGCTCGTTGGCGTTCGGCGGCGCGGCGAGCTGGCAGAGATCCAGGTGCTCGACACAGGCATCGGCATAGCCGACGACCAGCTAAACGCGGTCTTCCGCGAGTTCACGCGGCTTGACGAGGGCATGCGCGAGGCGCAGGGACTTGGCCTCGGCCTGTCCATCGTCGACCGTATCGCGCGGGTCCTGCATCTCGAGATCCAGATCTCGTCGATCAAGGAGCGGGGCACCCGCTTCGCGGTCATCCTGCCGGTCGCGGACGAAAGCGCCGTCGCGCCGGCAGCCGAGCAGAGTGCGCAACCCCCACTCGCCACCAAGCTCGCCAACCTCAACGTCCTGTGCATCGACAATGACCGCCGCATCCTCGACGGCATGCGGCTGCTTCTCGAAGGATGGGGCTGCTCGGTCACCACGATATCCGGCTCCCGAGACATCGACGAGCTGCCCGGCGGCGCGTACCGTCCCGAAATCATCCTGGCCGATTACCATCTGGACGGAGAGACCGGGCTCGAGCTGGTCGGCACGCTGCGCAAACGCTACCGCGAGGAGATACCGGCGATCCTGGTCACCGCGGATCGTTCGAACGAGGTCCGCGAGGAAGCCGAGACCTACGGGGTCCCGGTGCTCAACAAGCCCGTCAAGCCCGCCGCGCTGCGCACCACACTGACCCGTTTTCGGCGGATTCTCGCTGCGGCCGAATGAGCGGGCTGATCATTCGGTCAGGATCGGTGCTTCGGTACTGATCCGCGAGAGCTTGATCACCGCCTGGGTTCTGCTGTCGACCGCGAGTTTCTGGAGAACGGCGGAAACATGCGCCTTGATGGTCGCCTCCGAGACACAGAGCTCGTAGGCAATCTGCTTGTTCAGCAGACCCTCGGCCAGCATGCTCAGCACCCTTGTCTGCTGCGGGGTCAGCGTCTGGAGCCTGGCGATCAGGTCGGAAACCTCGGGATCGCCCTCGTCCCCGAGGTCAATACCGCGCGGCGTCACCACGCCGCCGTCGAGCACCGTACGGACCGCGAGGCGGATCTCGTCCATGCTCGCGGATTTCGAGATGAAGCCGGAGGCGCCAAGTTCGATCGCGCGCCTGATCGTCTCGGAATCGTCATGAGCCGACACCACGACGACCGGCACGGATGCATTGAGACCACGCAGCGCGACAAGGCCGGACAGGCCGCTCGTTCCGGGCATGGTCAGGTCGAGAAGCACCAGATCGACGTCGTCGCGCGTGGCAATCGCGTCCTTGGTGCCGGAAAAATCGCCTACCTCCGTGAACTCGATGACCTCGCCGAGACCGCCCAGCGCCTGGCGCAACGCGCCGCGAAACAGCGGATGATCGTCGGCGATCACGAAGTTGAAGCCGCCGGCCATGCTCCCTCCCGTATTCCCGCCCGTTCTTTTACGCTCTGGTGGCTGCGAGAACAGCCTCGAATTATGCGGGGATGTGGTGCGTTTGCAAGCCGATGCCCGCGATGTCGACCAAATCCGTAACGGCCTGCCCGCGGCGTCACCGTAAATTTACTTGCCTACGGCCGATGCGCCACGCCAGATTGCGCGGTGGAACCAGGCGATGGACACCATTCGCAAGCTTGCATTCATGTGCACCGGCCGTGCCGTGCTGTTCGGCGGGCTGGCGATTTGCACGATCATGCTCAGTCTCGCCTTCGCGCCTATGCTCAGCCTCAAGGTGGGCGCCATCCTCACGCTGATGATGACCGTGATCCTGATCGTCAAATCCCGGCTGGTGTTGAGGCAGAAACCCGAGCGGACAGAGGTCTGGCTCTATCTCAAGCCCGAGACCAGGCCATCGGGCCCCGAAGCACACCGTGTGTTCGCCACCATCCTGGAGGACGTCTATATTTATTTCGCACGGCTCACCTTCCAGATCGCCTGCGCCTTCTTCGCCGGAGCCGCGCTGCTTGCGTTTGCGAACTTCCAATTGTAACGCACAACACGACGGATGACGGCATTGCGCTTGGCTCGACAGGCTGGAGCGTCGCCGCACCGCCGTCGTTCGACGTTCCTCTTCTTGCACCCGCGGACCTGTTGACTTGCCCGACCTCCTCGAAACCCATCGTTCGTTCGTCAACACATGGGAGTGCGACGAGAACGCCCATCTGAACGTCCAGTTCTACCTCAAGCGGTTCGACGAGGCGGCGCATTTCTTCGATGCCTTGTCGGGCGGTGCCGGCCATGACGCGCCGCTGCCGGTCAGCCGCCACGTGCGCTACCGGGCCGAGTTGCTGTCAGGGCAGACCACCCGGGTGCGCTCGGCAGTGATCGCCGACGGTCCGGCCGCGGGCTGGGTGCTGCACCTGCTCGACGATCCGATTTCAGGAACGCTCTGCGCAACGGCGATCGATGCGCCGTCCGGCGTGGAATATCGCCATCGGGTCACGGCGGAAGAGGCGCGCGAGGCGCTGCCCCGCAGCATCGACCTGCCGCCGCAAACGCCGCTGGCGCGCGAGCGCATCCTGGAGTTCGGCGGCCTGATGGCGCACCGCGCGATCGTGCCGCCGGCCTGGTGCGACGCGGCCGGGCGAATGGTCGAGCAGCACTATGTGGGCATGATGTCCGACGCAGCGCCGCATGTCTGGGATGCTGCAGGGGTCAGCATCGGCTGGCTGAAGTCGAAGAATTACGGCCGCGTCGCGGTCGAGATGAAGATTACCCACCACCGGCCCATCCATGCCGGCGATGCTCTGGAGCTCTACTCCGCGCCCACGGCGATCGAAGGCAAGACCGTCCGGCTGCGGCACGAGATCCTGCGGCTCGACGGCGAGGCGGTCGCGACCAGCGAGGTCATCGCGCTCGTCATCGATCTGGCAAGTCGCAAGTCGGTGCCGATGCCGCAGTTCGCGGCCGCCGGCGCGAACGCGTGATGCCGCGTCAGGTTCGGTCCGGGTCACCGGCTCCGGCTTCGTCTTCGCGCAATTCCCTGTCGAGGTCGCGGAAGACGTCCACGAAACGGCGGAAGAACCGCTCCATGAAGCCGAGCGTCCGATCGAACTCCTCGTCGGAAGGCAGCGTCGCCACGGGTGCACCGGCCTGGGCCTCAAGCGCGGCGACGCGATCCGTCAGCGCATCCAGTTCCGCGTTCAGGCGCTCTATCTCTCCGTCATAGGCATCGCGCTCGTCGGCCGCGGTGCGGCAGACGAGCTGGTCCGCCTGTTCCCGGCAGACCCACATCTCGCCGGTGCGGGTATCCATGCGCACATAGCCGTCATCGGTCCTTTCGAGCCGGTAACGCTCCTCCGCCCGGGCCTCGCCCACCTGTGCCGCCGCAATGCCCGCGATGGCCAAAACAGCAAGTGTCGATGCACGCATCTCGCCCTCCTCGATTGACTGGCATTCAATCAGACACGCCGTTTGCGCCGGAAATACGGACGGCGCGAATTTGTCTGTGGTTGAATGCCGCACGGGCTTTCGCGCGGGGCAGAAAGCTTCTATACGCGCGGCCATGGCTGATCCGATCTACAAGATTTGCGCCCGCGCATTGTGGGGCGAAGCGGAGAAGGCTGGCGTTTTTGAAGGCGCGCCGGTCGATGTCGCTGACGGATTCATCCATTTTTCGACCGCTTCCCAGGCCGCCGAGACCGCGGCCCGGCACTTCGCCGGCCAGGACGATCTTCTGCTCATCGCGGTCGACCCTGTGCCGCTCGGCGACGCGCTGAAGTTCGAACCGTCGCGTGGCGGCGACCTGTTCCCGCACCTCTATGGCCCGCTCGACCTCGACACGGTGCTGTGGGCCAGACCGCTGCCGCTCGGCTCCGGCGGCATCCACCAGTTTCCGGATCTCGCCGGATGATCGCCCCGTTCGACTGGATCGGACGTCAGGTCCTGTTCACGGTCGATCCCGAAACCGCCCATTCCCTTTCCATCGCGGCCCTGAAGTCCGGCCTGCCGTTGTGCGGACGCTGGCCGCCGAGCGACGCCCTGCGCGTCACCGTCGCCGGGCTTAACTTCGCCAATCCGCTCGGCATGGCGGCGGGATACGACAAGAACGGCGAGGTTCCCGACGCCCTGCTGGGCCTCGGCTTCGGTTTCGCCGAGGTCGGTACGGTCACGCCGCTCGCCCAGCCCGGCAATCCGAAGCCGCGCATCTTCCGCCTGCGCGCCGACGAAGGCGTCATCAACCGCCTCGGCTTCAACAATGAAGGCCACAAGCGCTGCCTCAAGCGCATGCGCGAGCGCGCCGGCCGGTCCGGCGTCGTCGGCGTCAACATCGGCGCCAACAAGGACAGCGCCGACCGGATGGCCGACTATGAGCTCGGCGTGACCCGCTTCGCCGACTGCGCTTCCTACCTTACGGTCAACATCTCGTCGCCCAACACGCCCGGCCTGCGCGACCTGCAATCACGCGAACACCTCACCGAGCTCCTGTCGCGGGTGACGGAGGCGAGGACCAAGGCGCTCGGCGGCAGGCGCCCTCTGCCGATCTTCCTCAAGATAGCGCCCGATCTCGACGACGCCTCGCTGGAAGAGATTGCGCAGGCCGTCCTCGCCGAGGGCATCGAAGGTGTCATCGTGTCCAACACGACGGTCGCGCGGGACGGGCTGAGAAGCGGATTCGCGTCGGAAGCCGGCGGGCTCTCGGGCCGCCCGCTGTTCCGCAAGTCGACGATCATGCTCGCCCGGATGCGCAAGCTGGTCGGTCCCGACGTCGCGCTGGTGGGGACCGGCGGCGTCGATTCGGCCGAAAGCGCGATCGAGAAGATCCGCGCCGGTGCCGATCTGGTCCAGCTCTATACGGGCATGATCTATGCCGGTCCGTCGCTGCCGGGCCGCATCGTCGCCGGCATGGCCCGCCATGCCGAACGTGAAGGTCTTCGCTCGATCGCCGAACTGCGCGACAGCGCCGTCGACGCCTGGGCCTGCGAGACGCTCGACGGCTAGGATAATTCCAAGAAAAGTGCGCAGCGGCTTGCGTCCAGAATTGCGCAAGAACAAAGGGATAGAGCGTCGAAGGCGATTCGTTTGCCGCCGGAAATGGTCTAGGGCCGATTCCCGAACGTCTCCCGCGCCCGTCGCCCCATCACCAGGTAGAGGCTGATGCCGCGCACGATCAGGAAGACGTGGAGCGCGGCCCACAGGCCGTGATTGCCGAACGCGACGGGAAGCGCATAGAGGGCGGCGAGATAGGCCGCGAACGACAACAGCATCATGTTGCGCATGTCGCGCGACCATGTCGCGCCGATGAAGACGCCGTCCATCTGGAAGGCGAGAACGCCGCTGATCGCGGTAAACGCGGCCCAGGGCAGGTAGTCGGCGGCGGCAACGCGTACGCCCTCGGCCGTGGTGACCAGCGCGACGATGGCATCTCCGGCCACCATGAACAGCGCCGTCAGGGCGACCGCTAGCCCGAATCCCCAGATCGCGGTCAGGCGCACGGCGCGATCGAAGGCGGGCCGGTAGCGCGCGCCGACGGCGCGGCCCGCGAGCTGCTCTGCGGCGGTCGCGAAACCATCGAGGAAATAGCCCGAGACGAGGAAGAAGTTCATCAGCACGGCGTTGGCGGCCAGCGTGCGCGTGCCCAGCTGCGCGCCCTGCCGCGTCATCAGCGCGAAGGCGGCAAGCAGCACGAAAGAGCGGATCATGATGTCGCGATTGACCGAGACCATCCGGCCGATCGCCGCCACGTCGAACAGCTCGGCCCGGTTCAGCCGCGGGGCGCGGCGAAAGCGCATCAACACCAGTGTCAGGCCGGCAACTGCGCCGATCAGTTCGCCGCCGACCGTCCCCCAGGCCACGCCCTCGATCCCCCAGCCGAGATGGAGGCCGAGCCAGATCGACAGCGCGATGTTGGCGCCGTTGAGGACCATCTGTAGAAGCAGACCGAACGCCCCCTCGCCACGGCCGAGCACGTAGCCGAGGATCGCGTAGTTGAGGAGCGTCAACGGCGCCGCGAACATGCGGATACCGACATAGGTTCGCATGGCGTCGGCGACACGAGGTTCCGGATCGATAAACCATGTACCGGCGAGCGCGATCAGCGGCCCGAGCAGGACGAGCACCACGCCCGACGCCAGCGCGATCATCGCGGCGCGCCAGAACACCGCCTGTTCCTCGCGCGCGTCATCGCGCCCGAAGGCCTGCGCCACCAGGCCGGTCGTGCCCGAGCGCAGGAAGTTAAACGTCGTGAAGACCACGTCGAAAACGATCGCGCCGGCGGCGAGGCCGCCGAGCAGGGCGGCGTCGCCGAACTGTCCCACGACCGCTGTGTCAACGAGGCCGAGCACCGGTGTCGTCAGATAGGCGAGCGTCATCGGCACCGCGATGGCGAGTGCCAGGCGGTTGGTCACCTCGAACGGCCGGCTCTGGGCCGGCATGTGGGTCTCGTCCTGCATCCTGAGCTTCCGGCTCGACTTTCGCCGCAATCGCGCGGCCCGGGGATTTGACCCGTCGCAACGGCGGGCGCAAGCACCGATCTGTCGCAATCTCGGGATTTGGGATGGTCCAGAGTTCCAATCCGCCGGCGCGACGCTACAACTGCCGGAATGGCGCTGCACATCGTCCATCACGGCGGATACGACGCCGAGTTCCCTGCCGGGCACCGGTTCCCGATGTCGAAGTACCGTCGGCTGATGGAGGTGCTTCGCGACAGGAAGCTCGTCTCGGAACGTCACCTCCACACGCCCGAGCCGGCCCCGGCGCGCTGGCTTTGCCTGGCGCATGACGCGACCTATGTCGACCAGGTGATCGCGGCGGCCGTGCCGCACCTCATCGCCCGCGAGATCGGCTTCGAGATCGACACGCGCGTCTCGATGCGCGCGCGGCTCGCCTCGGCCGGAAGCGTGCTGGCGGCGCGGCTGGCGCTCGACCACGGAATCGCCTGCAATGCGGCCGGCGGCAGCCATCACGCGCGGCGCGAGCAGGGCGCCGGTTTCTGCACCTTCAACGATGTCGGCGTCGCCGCGAACGTGCTTCTGGCCGAAGCAGCGGTATCACGGGTACTGGTGATCGATCTCGACGTGCACCAGGGCGACGGCACGGCGCGCATCTTCGCGGGCGACGATCGCGTCTTCACCTTCTCGATGCATGCCGAGAAGAACTACCCGGTGCGCAAGGCACTGTCCGATCGCGATGTCGGCCTGCCCGACGGGCTCGCCGACGACGCCTATCTCGGCATCCTCAACGACGAGCTTCGTACGCTGTTCGACCGCGCCCGGCCCGATCTCGTGTTCTACAATGCGGGCGTCGATCCCCACGCCGAAGACCGGCTCGGCCGGCTCGCGCTCACAGACAACGGCCTGCGTGCGCGCGACAGCCTCGTCATCGGCGCCTGCCGGCTGCGCGGCATTCCCGTCTGCGGCGTGATCGGCGGCGGCTATTCGCGCGACATCGACGCACTCGCCGCGCGCCACGCGATCCTGTTCGAGGAAGCCGCGAAGGCAGCCTGATCAGCGGCGATAGCTCAATATGCGGATGAGGATGAAGGCCGGCACGACGACCATCGCGCCAATCAGGATGTATCCTATAAAGCGGTCGAATGCGGCGAAGCCGGTGTACCACAGCTCGAGCGCGGCATCGCGGATCGCATCGTAAATGTCGAACGGCGTCCAGCCGAAGACGCTCATCACGAAGCCGACCAGCAGCGACACGACGATCAGCTTGATCAGCACCCGGACCGGGCTGTCGCCCAGAAAACGCGTCGTACTGCCGTTCACAGGCCTCTCCTTTGCGTCCATGACGCGCAGATACGCATCCGTGATGGCAGGTTCAAGGCAATTGGCGTGTGAATGCCCTCCTGCGGGCTTGGAGCGGGTGAAGGGAATCGAACCCTCGTATTCAGCTTGGGAAGCTGCTGCTCTACCATTGAGCTACACCCGCGCGCCGCCATTAATCCGCGAATTCCCGCTCACAAGTCAAGTGCCGCCTGCATCCGGCCGCCGGTGCCCGTAACAGCGCGCTTTGTCGGCCCGGCGGCGCCCCCTCACAGCATCCATTCGAGCGGCAGCCAGCCGGCGACGATCACCAGAGCTCTCGACCACATTGTCGTGCCCGGCTCCACCGTATGGATCTCGACCTCGCCCGCGGGATCGCTCTCGCCCCAGACCAGTGCACCGTCGTCGAGGAGCATCGGGCGGTACGAGACGCCGGCGAGATCGCCATCGAACAGCACCGACATTTCGCGCGCCAGCGCGGGACTTTCGATCATCAGCCCCATCTCGGTGTTCAGCAGAGCCGATCGCGGATCGAAGTTGAACGATCCGACAAAGATGCTGTCGCCGTCCACCGCGAAGGTCTTGGCGTGCAGGCTTGAGCCCGACGAGCCGACATAACCCAGCTCCTCGCGGCCGGCATGCGGGGCGCGCCGCGACTTGAGCTCGAACAGCTCGATCCCCGCCTCGAGAAGCTGACGCCGGTATTTCGCGTAGCCGGAATGAACCAGCGACACGTCGGTCGCTTCGAAGCTGTTGGTCAGGATCCTCGTTCGCACGCCGCGCCGAGCCAGCGCGGCGAGCTGCGACGTCCCCTCCGCTCCCGGCACGAAGTATGCCGAAACCAGATCGACCGCCTCGTCCGGCGCCTCCAGAAGGTTCGCCAGCCTCGTGATCATCAGGTCGCCAACGTCGGCGTTGCCCAGGGCTTTCGACGGATTGTCACTGACGAGGCGGACCGACGTCCATTCGAGTGCCAGCGAGCGATCGAGAAGGCCGGTCACGAGGCCGGACGACCTCAGCGCGGCGCCGTAGGCCTTGAACTGCTCGGTGTCCGACCATCCGGCCAACGCTTCGTCGAGCATGCGCAGACCGGCCTTGTCGCCCGCGACGATCGTTTCGACCGGATAGGACGAGGCGCTCGCCCAGTAGGCATCGAAGTCGGACGATATCTTCGGCACCACCGCGCCCACGGCGAGCACGTCGAGGTCGAGAAACGCGCTGTTCGGACCGGTATCGAAATATTCATCGCCGATGTTTCTGCCGCCGACCACCGAGGCGGCGTTGTCGATGGTGAAGCTCTTGTTGTGCATGCGATGGTTGAGGCGGAAGAAGTCGAAAAGGTAATTCAGCGGCTTCGGATTTCGCAGCACGAAAGGATTGAACAGGCGCACTTCCATGTGGGGAAGCGCGTTCAGGGCAGCGAGCTGCGCGTCCATTCCACCGACGCCATTGTCGTCGACCAGCAGCCGCACCCTCACGCCGCGTTCGGCTGCGGAGCGGAGCGAATCCAGAAGCAGCGTACCGGTCAGGTCGTCGTGCCAGATGTAATACTGGGCATCGATCGAAGACTGCGCCTGCCGCGCCAGCAGGATGCGCGCAACGAACGCATCGGTGCCGCTCAGCAGCGGGAACACGCCCGACTGTCCAGGATGCTGGCCGGCCATGGGCGCAATCGACGACCATAGCGGGCTCTCCTGCGACGGTGGCAGCGCGGTTGTGTCGGCAATGTCGCCCTTGCCGGGCAGCGCGAAGACGAGCCGCGCGGCCAGGATCAGAGCCGCGGCTACGAGAACCGAGATTGCAGCATATTTGATCACTATCATGGTCGCCGTTCCGTAGCGGTTTCGAGGGCCGCGCCAATCTCACGCTTGAACCGGTCCTTGGCGGAAGCGGTTCGATCCAGGATGCGCTCGACACGCAGGAAATCATGGACCCTCACGCCGTCGATGTCGGGCCTCAGCAGGGCATGTGGTTCGAAGATCGCTCGCTTGGCGTTCATGATGGAGCGCTGCATGATATGGCTCGAGGCCGTCAGCACGTCGAGCCTGCCGACAGGTGCGGCAGTCCGCGCGACGTTGTCGCCGATAATGTCGACGGCGATGACGATATCGGCCTGACCTGCCAGGATGTCGAACGGCACCGGATTTGTCGCACCGCCATCGACATAGACCGTGCCGTCGAAGGTCACCGGCCTGAAGATCATCGGCGCCGCCGCCGAGGCAGCCAGTGCCGGCATCAGCAATCCGCTGTCGAAGACCCGTTCCGCCTGGGCGAAGAAGTCGGTTGCAACCACCTTCGTCGGAATCTCGAGCTCCTCGAACCGGGCCGGAAAATCCTCGGGCATCATCGACTGGAGCAGATGCAGGAGGTCGAACCGCCTGCGGGTTCGGCTTCCCGGCGTCTGCGCATCTTTCTGCCGCCGAGCGCCGGCCGCCCTGATCAGGTCGTTCGCCAGCTTCCACCGGTCGACCAGGCGAAGGCGCACATAGTCGCGTATGTCGGCGGCCGACATGCCCGACGCGTACGCCGCGCCGAGTATCGCGCCGATCGACGTCCCCGCGACGATCGCCGGTCTGATGCCGAGTTCATCGAGCGCGGCGAGCACGTGTATGTGCGCTATGCCGCGCGCTCCTCCCCCGCCGAGCGCCAAACCGACTGATACATCCGGCCGCATCGAATTCCGCTCGCTTTCCCCATTCGTGCACCCACTCTAGCCCGCAAGGTCCGATGATGCACCGATGATCGCAGACATTGGCGGCAAAACCGCCGCCGCGAGGCGTCCCGCGCTTGACGCCGTGGCAGGCGCCTCCCATGTGATCGCCACGAATTCCAACCATCGGGGACATGCGTGGCCGCGCTCAGACCGCTCATCGAATCAAGGCTCTTCGAAGCCGTCATCACCGCCCTCATCATCGTCAACGCGATCACCCTCGGCCTCGAAACCTCGCCGGAGGCCATGGCAGCGGCCGGCCCGCTTCTGGTTACGCTCGACCGGATCATCCTCGGCGTCTTCGTTCTCGAACTCGCCGCGCGCCTGGCCGTCTACAGGCTCGATTTCTTCCGCGACCCCTGGCGGATATTCGATCTCTTCGTGGTCGCGATCGCGCTGCTTCCGGCGACCGGCAGTCTGTCGGTGCTGCGGGCCCTGCGCATCCTGCGTGTACTCAGGCTGGTCAGCGTCGTGCCGTCGCTGCGCCGGGTGGTCGGCGGCCTGGTCGCCGCGCTTCCCGGGATGGGGTCGATCATCCTGCTTCTTGGGTTGGTCTACTACGTGTTCTCGGTGATGGCGACGAAGCTGTTCGGCGCCAGCTTTCCCGACTGGTTCGGCAATATCGGCCTGTCCGCCTATTCGCTGTTCCAGATCATGACGCTGGAAAGCTGGTCGATGGGCATCGTCCGCCCGGTGATGGAGGTCTACCCCTGGGCCTGGGCCTTTTTCATCCCGTTCATCCTGTCGACCACCTTCACCGTGCTCAATCTCTTCATCGGCATCATCGTCTCGGCCATGCAGGAAGAGCATGACGCGACCGCCACGGCGGAACGCAGCGCACTGCAGAGCGAGCAGGAGCACATCCTCGCCGAAATCCGGGCCTTGCGCGACGAAATCCGCGGGCTCAAGGCCGGCGGCGACTGACCGGGCCGCACCGCCTTCCGGGAACCATTTGCGGTGCTGGCGTGTTTATCTCCCGATCATTATCGGGAGACAGAAATGAACAGCATCATCTATATCGTCGGACTGGTCGTCATCGTCGTCGCGATCCTGTCCTTCCTCGGCCTTGGCTGAGCATCAAGAGACGAAATGCTTCGACAGTTTCAGGCCCTGGGCCTGGTAGTTTGATTTGAGGTCCGCGCCGTACAGCGTCGCGGGCCTTTCCTGCATCCGCTCGTAGATCAGCCGACCGACGACCTGTCCGTGTTCGAGGATGAAGGGCACCTCGTGACTGCGCACTTCGAGCACGGCGCGGCTGCCCTTTCCGCCCGCGCCGGAATGGCCGAAACCGGGGTCGAAGAAACCGGCATAGTGAACCCGGAACTCCCCGACCAGCGGGTCGAACGGTGTCATCTCGGCCGCGTAGTCGGGCGGCACGTGGACGGCCTCGCGCGACACCAGGATGTAGAACTCGTCGGGATCGAGCACCAGTTCCGGCGCACCTCGAAGATGGATCGGCTCCCAGAAGTCCAGCGCGGCATAGGCGCCGGGCCGGTCGACGTCGACGACGCCGGTATGGCGCTTGCCGCGATAGCCGACCAGCGCGCCCTCGTCGCCCGCAAGGTCGATCGACAATGCGATGCCGCCGCCCGATATGTTGGCGTTCTCGGAGGCGACCAAAGACTGGTCGTCGTGAAGGTGCTGAAGTTCTTCCTCGCCGAGCACGGCGGCACCACGCCGGAACCGGATCTGCGACAACCGCGACCCGGTGCGCCCAACCACCGGAAATGTCCGCGGGCTCACTTCGAGATAAAGCGGGCCGTGGTATCCGGCCGGTATCTTGTCGAACTCCTGGCCATGGTCGGTCATCACCCGGGTGAAGATGTCGAGACGGCCTGTCGAGCTTTTCGGATTGGCCGAGGCTGCGATGTCGTCCGGCAGCGCGAGCGTTTCGAGCAGCGGGACGATATAGACGCAGCCGGTCTCGAAAACCGCACCGTTGGCGAGGTCGAACTCGTGCAGTTTGAGACGATCCAGCTTGTCGGAAATTCGGTTGCCTGCGCCGGGCAGAAAACTCGCGCGGACCCGGTAGGCCGTGGCGCCGAGACGCAGGTCGAGGCTCGCGGGCTGGACTTGGCCGACCGCGAGCGGTTGTGGCGCGGCGATCGCGCCGTCCTGGAAAAGGCCTTCGATCGCCCGGTCGGGAAGAATGCCGGATTTCGCCAAGGTGCCGCCGCCTCCCTCAGATGCCGGCCCGCCCGGCCGCGCTGGACCAAAGCCTCTACCAAAGCCGATCATTGACGCAAGCCGCGCCCAAGTCTAAAGGAACGTTATCCCGTGGTGATTTGGCCGGTCGGCTTGCAGCCACGTTAAACAAGTCGCTAAAGGACCGCTTGTGGACCGGCGCGCGACTTTGCGGCCGGTTTTTTGTTTTTTTGGGGCATGAGATGACCAAAGCGACGAAGCGCAACTGGAAGCCCGCCACCGAACTGATCCATGGCGGTACGCTTCGATCCCAGTTCGGCGAAACCTCGGAAGCGATCTACATGACGCAGGGCTTCGTCTACGACAGCTCCGAGGCGGCGGAGGCCCGTTTCAAGGGCGAGGAACCGGGCTTCATCTACTCGCGCTACGCCAACCCGACGGTCGACATGTTCGAAAAGCGCATGTGCGCGATGGAGGGCGCGGAGGACGCACGCGCTACCGCATCCGGCATGGCTGCGGTCGCCGCAGCGCTCCTGTGCAGCGTCAGGGCCGGCGACCACGTCGTCGCCGCGCGCGCCCTGTTCGGCTCCTGCCGCTGGATCGTCGAGACGCTGATGCCGAAATACGGGATTGAGGCGACGCTGGTCGACGGCACCGACCTGAAGGCCTGGGAAGAGGCCGTGCGTCCCACGACGCGGCTGTTCTTCCTCGAAAGCCCGACCAACCCGACGCTGGAGGTTGTCGACATCGCCGCGGTGGCCGCGCTGGCCGACTCGATCGGCGCGCGGCTGGTCGTCGACAATGTTTTCGCGACGCCGCTTCTGCAGAAGCCGCTGGAGCTCGGCGCGCATGTGGTCGTCTATTCGGCGACCAAGCATATCGACGGCCAGGGCCGCTGCCTCGGCGGCGTGGTCCTGTCCGACAAGGAGTGGATCGACAAGAACCTGCACGACTATTTCCGGCACACGGGGCCAAGCCTCTCGCCCTTCAACGCCTGGACATTGCTCAAGGGGCTGGAGACGCTGCCGCTCAGGGTCCGGCAGCAGACCGAAAGCGCTGGCCGGCTGGCCGGACATCTCGCCTGCCATCCGAAGGTGTCGAAGGTGATCTATCCGGGTCGCAACGACCATCCCCAGGCCGACATCATCGCCCGCCAGATGAAGGGCGGTTCGTCGCTGATCTGCCTCGAGGTGAAGGGCGGGCGGAAGGCCGCGTTCGGCTTCCAGGACGCGCTGGAGATCGTCCGCATCTCCAACAATCTCGGCGACGCCAAGAGCCTGATAACCCATCCGGCGACCACGACGCACAAGAATTTGAGCGAGGAGGCGCGCGCCGAGCTGGGCATCAATCCCGGAACGGTGCGGCTGTCGGTCGGGCTCGAGGATGCCGACGACCTGATCGCCGACATCGATCGCGCGCTCGAGGCGGTCTAGCCTGGCGGGCGAGCGAGGGCCGGGGCAGCGTCAATCGAGTGCCCGGGCCGCGAGCAGTATCCGTGAGGTCGCGGTGTAGAGGCAAAGCACGGCGAAAATGCCCGCGAGCACCGAAAACCATGCCGGAAACAGGCAAAAAGCGACGAAAAACGCGATGGTTTCGGTCGCCTCCGCCAATCCCGTGGTGAAAAACAGCGATTTTTCGCCGCGTTCTTCGGTCTTCAGGCCTCTTTTCTCCGCCATGACGGCATAGGCGAGAAAACTGCCGCCATTGACGTAGAACGAGAAGATCAGCGCCGCGCCCGCAACCGCGTTCGCGGCGGGGTCGGCGAGCACGAAGCCGAGCGGGATCGCGCCGTAGAAGACGAAATCGAGCACGATGTCGAGGAAGCCACCGAGATCGGTCTTGCCGGTGATGCTCGCCACCGCGCCGTCGAGGCCATCA
>JAMLJD010000043.1 GCA_023953775.1 Rhizobiaceae bacterium
GTGCGATCAGCGTGATCGCCTGGCAGTCGTCGAACCCGGCCTCGCGGATGCGCCCGAGAACCGAGCCGGCATTCTTTTCGACGGTCGCGTCGACCAGAATGGCCGTCGGGCGGGCATCGCCGCCGCGCATCGCCCTGATCGCAGCCTCGGCGGTGACGAAGACCGACGCCTGGCCGCCATGCTCGCGGATCGTCGCCGCGATGGCGCCGGCTTCGGCGTCGTTGCGCGAGATGATCACCGCGACGCAGTCCTCGAGGACGGTGCCGGACTGCAGCGCCTCGGCTTCAATCGGGCCGGCGGGGATCTCGACGCGGAACACCGACCCCTCGCCCACGGTGCTGTCCACCGCGATGGTTCCGCCCATGGCATCGACGATGCGCTTCGAGATCGAGAGCCCGAGGCCGGCCCCGCCATGCTCGCGCGTCGACGATCCGTCGGCCTGCTCGAACTCCTCGAATATCCGCTCCATGTCCTCGGCGCGAAGCCCCGGTCCCGAATCGGCGATGCGGAAGGTGATCGCGGGCTGTTCGGACGTCCCGCCGAACCCGACAGTCATCGAAACGCCGCCGGTGTCGGTGAACTTGATCGCGTTGCCGAGCAGGTTGAGAAGCACCTGCCGAAGCCTGCCGGGATCTGCGTTGATGGTGGGAGGGACCTCGATGCCCACATGCACGCCGAGACCGATATTCTTTCCAAAGGCGCGCGCTGCAAGCAGCTCGGCGACGTTCTCCACCAGCTCGCGCACGGCTACCGCCTGGGGATCGAGATCGAACCGCCCGGCCTCGATCTTGGAATAGTCGAGCAGGTCGTCGATCAACGCCAGAAGCGCCGAGGCTGAGGTCGCCACGGCGCCGACATAGGTGTGCTGCTCCGGCGTCAGCCGGGTATCGGCCAGCAGCCTGGCCATCCCCATGATGCCGTTCATGGGCGTGCGGATTTCGTGGCTGACGGTGGCCAGGAAGCGGGACTTGGCCTGGTTCGCCGTCTCGGCCCGTTCCCGCGCCCGCATGACCGCGGTCTCGGCCCGCTTGCGCGCTGTGATGTCACGCGCGATCGCGCGATGCGAGACGGTGCCGCTGACATCGTCGCGGACCGACTGCTCGATCCAGGCGAACCATCTGACGCCCTTGGCGGAATGGATCGCCACGTCGGTCGAGGAGAGGCATTCGCCGTCCGAAAAGGCCGAATCCGGCACGATGCCGATCTCGATGCCGAGTTCGGACAGGGTATAGCCGACGATGTCGCGCGGCGAACGGCCGACGAGCCCGGCAAGCACGCCGTTGGCGTAGACGATGACGCCATCGCGATCGCGGTGGACGACGATGTCGCCCAACGCGTCGTTAAGCCCGCGAAAGCGCTCCTCGCTTTCCTGCAGTTCCCAGATCCGGTCGGAAAGCTGCTCCATCCGTTCCCGTTCGCCTGCCACTGACCGGTCCAGGGCACGGTGGAAGCGGTTGCGGGCCGCGACCAGCGCGGCCGAGGCCCCGAGCAGGCCTAGCGACAGCCCGGCGAGGATGCTCGGCTGGTAGACCGGCGCGTCCATGGCCCACAGGGCGGCCGCAAGCGTCGCCGACAGGCCGGCGCCGATCAGGGTCCACAGCTGCACCGCCGGGCCGGCAACCGGAAGGAGCCGGGCCGGCAGGTCGCTCTCGCGGCGCGGGGCCCTGCGCCGGTCGGCTTGGGGCCGATCGGACGCGTCCGCTGCGATATGGACAGATTCCACCATCATCGCCGGAGATCATATCCGGCAAGCCTTAGGGAAGCTTTGGGCTGTTGCCTAAGAGTTTAACGGTCCGGACAGGCCGGAAATCCGGGCTACATCTCGATCACGAGGCGCCCGCGCACCGATCCCGCGATGATGTCGCCGGCGGTCTTTATCACGTCTTCGAACGGCATGACGGTGGTGATGGCGGCAAGCTTGTCGCGATCGAAATCGGACGCGATGCGGCGCCACGCCTCCATGCGGATTTCTTTCGGCGCCATGACGGAATCGATGCCGAGAAGCGACACGCCGCGCAGGATGAACGGCGCGACGCTGGTCGGCAGGTCCATGCCCTGGGCGAGGCCGCAGGCGGCGACGGCGCCGCCATAGGAGGTCATCGACAGGACGTTGGCGAGCGTATGGCTGCCGACCGCATCGACGCCGCCGGCCCAGCGCTCCCTGGCAAGCGGTTTTGCCGGTCCGGACAATTCGGCGCGATCGATGATCTCGGCCGCGCCCAGATCCTTCAGGTAGCCGTGTTCGGCCTCGCGGCCGGTCGACGCGACCACCTGGTAGCCGAGCTTGGACAACACGGCCACGGCGACCGAACCGACGCCGCCTGCCGCACCGGTCACGACGACCGGTCCCCGCGCCGGGTCGATGCCGTGACGCTCGAGCGCAAGGATGCACAGCATCGCGGTGTAGCCGGCGGTTCCCACGGCCATCGCCTCGCGGGCGCTCATGCCGTCGGGCAGCGGCACCAGCCAGTCGCCCTTGACCCGGGCGCGGCCGGCATAGGCGCCGTGATGGGTTTCGCCGACACCCCAGCCATTGAGAACGACCTTGTCGCCCGGCTTCCAGTCAGGATTTTCGGACGAGATCACCGTACCGGCGAAGTCGATGCCGGGGATCAGGGGAAACTTGCGCACCACCGGCGCGGCGCCGGTGATCGCCAGGCCGTCCTTGTAGTTCACCGTCGTCGCCTCGACGGCGACTGTCACGTCGCCCGCCATGAGCTGATCGTCGGTCATCTCGGCCCAGTCAATGGACTGCTTCTTGTCTTCGTCCCGAGAGATCAGCAGGGCTTTGAAGGTGTCGGACATCGTTTCCTCGTTCGATTTATGCCGGATCGACCTTGCGGTCTCACTTGTCGGGGGTCAACGTCTTGCGGGCCCGGCGCCAGCCGAGCAATTCCTCGAGAATGACAAATCCCGCGCCGAAGGTGATGAAGACGTCGGCGAGATTGAAGATGGCGAACGACCATACGGGCGTGTGAAACAGGAGATAGTCGATCACGTGGCCAAGGGCGACGCGGTCGATCAGGTTGCCGATCGCCCCGCCGATGATCAGCGCGAAACCGATCCGCGCCCATGTCTGGTCCGGCCCGGTCCTGACCGCCAGCCAACCGACGAAGACGACGATGGCGAGCGTCAGCACCACAAGTCCGCCGCCGCCCAGCCAGGCCAGCATGGAAAAGGCGATGCCCGGATTGTAGGTGCGGTATAGTGCGAAGAAGGGAACGAGCTCGACCATCTCATGGAATGGTAGATACGCCTCGACCAGCCACTTGATCCATTGGTCGAGAACGACCGCGATGGCCGAGAGCATGCCGTAGCCCGCAAGCGCCCTGGCGTTCATTGCCGCGCGCCCTCGAGCGACAGCGCTGAGCGCCTGACTTCGAACAGCATCACCCCTGTGGCGACCGCCAGATTGAGCGAGTCGGCGCGGCCCGCCTGGGGTATCCGCACGAGGCGGTCGCAGGCGTCGGCGAGCGTATCGGGCAGTCCCTGCTGTTCGTTGCCCATCATCAGGAGAACCGGTCCCGCGGCATAGTCGGGCACACGATAGTCCACAGCACCCTTCAGATGCGTGCCGACGACCATGCCGCCGAAACCGGCGCGCCAGGCGAGAAACGCCGCTTCGTCGGTGCGTACGATCGGCACCGAGAAGATCGAACCCATGGTCGCGCGCACCGTCTCGAGGGCGAAGGGATCGGTCGTGTCGCCAACGAGGATGATACCGCTTGCGCCAACCGCGTCGATCGTCCGGATCACCGTTCCCAGATTGCCCGGATCACGAACCCGGTCGAGCGCCACCCAGACATCGCTGCCGCCTGGCTTGACGCGATCGAGCGGCATGACGCGCTGCTCGAACACGCCGACGACGGCCTGCGGATTGTCGCGGCGCGTGATCGCCGTCAAGACCTTGTTGTTGACCTCGAGCACGAGCCCGCCTTCGGCCACCGTGCGCGCCGCCACCTTCTCCACCGCCGGGCTGCCGAGCCCGGTCTTCGAGACGATCAGCGTGCGGATCGCCCAGCCCTGGTCGAGCGCATCGATTACCAGCTTCAGGCCTTCCGCCAGAAAGGTCCGACTCTGGTCGCGGTACTTCTTGACCGCCAGCGACCGGATCTCCTTGATCAGCGGGTTGGCGAGGCTGGTGACTTCCTTGACCTGCCCGACGGGACGCCTGTCGTTCATCGCGCGACCCACCTCGAAAACAGCGACGTCGAGAGCGCGCGGCCGGCGGACTGCTCGCGGATGACGAGTTCGCCCGACTCGACCGTGCCGCCCATGCCGGCGAAGGCATCACGCATCAGGGCATGGATGGCGAAGAAGGACGCGCGGATCGAATAGGCCGTCAGCACCACGCCGAGCGGCTTCGGCGTCAGGATCTCCCGGCAAAGTTCGACCAACGTCGGCAGATCCTCGAAAAGCTGCCACACCTCGCCCTTCGGTCCACGGCCATAGGCCGGCGGATCGAACAGGATAATGTCGTAGCGGCTGCCGCGCCGTTCCTCCCGTTCGGCGAATTTCATCGCATCCTCGCAGATCCAACGGATCGGCCTGTCGGCAAGACCGGCGACCTCCTGGTTCTCCCGTGCCCACCCTATCGCCTTCTTCGAGGCGTCGACATGGGTGACCTCGGCGCCGGCGCGGGCCGCGACCAGCGACGCCAATCCCGTATAGCCGAAGAGGTTGAGGACGCGCACGGGACGGCCAGCCTGGCGAATCATAGCCTCCATGTGGTTCCAGTGCGACGCCTGCTCGGGAAACACACCGACATGGCGGAACGAGGTGAAGCGGCCGAGATAGTCGATGCCGTCGTGGCGCATCGGCCAGGTCTCGCCGAGCGGCGTCCCGGGGAAGCGCCAGCGGCCGATGCCCTCCTCGTCGGTGTCGCCGGTGAAGACGGCGTCGACCTCTCGCCATGCCTTTTCAGGCAGCGCCCTTTGCCAGATCGCCTGGCCTTCCGGCCGGACGATGCGGTAGGGGCCGTATTGCTCAAGCTTCTCGCCGTTGCCCGAATCGATCAGCGCATAATCGTCGCTCGGCTCGACCTCGAGGATGAGGGGCAGACGTTCGGCGGGCAGGATGCCGTCGCGGCGCGTGACGGGCCTGCGCAGCGTATCCCGACCGGCGTCGCCTGCCACCGCGACCGGTACCTGGCGGTGCGAATCGGCGCCGTGCCGCGCGTCCTGTCGCTTCTTCTTGTTCCTGGAGGTCTTCACGCCGATGCTCCACCAGCCGGTGGCGGGCTTCTGCCACAGGCCGTTGTATCAGGCAACCGGCTGTCCGGCAGGCTCAGTCCCCCGTGGCGCGAAACACGGCGATGCCCGCGGCAAGGTCTTCCAGCGCGGCGCCGACCGACTTGAACAGCGTGATCTCGGCGTCGCCGCCGCGCCCGGCGGCCTCGCCACGCGTCAGCTCGAACAGGTCGCCGAGAATGGCCTCCGGTGCGAGCGATCCGGATGCGAGCGCCTGGACGATGTCGCCGGCCTCCTTGGTCGCGCCGGCCCGCGTATCGACATAGACACGCGCCTTGCGCACGGCCTCATCGTCGCTCTCGCGCATCGTGGGCGAGAACGCGCCAACGAGATCGACATGCGTCCCCGGCTTGAGCGCGGCGCCGCGCACCAGCGGATCGGTCGATATGGTCGCCGACGACACGATGTCGGCCCAGCCGAGCGCCTCGTCCAGATCGTCGGCGACGGAGGCATGGATACCGTCGGCACGCAGGCCTTCGACGACGCCCGCGGCATTGGCGGGCGTGCGGTTCCATATCCGGACGTCGTCGATCGGCCGCACGGCCGCATGGGCCCTGGTCAGAAAGGGCGAAAGTGCGCCGGCACCGATGACCAGCAACCTGCTTGAATCGGCGCGCGACAGGTAGCTGCTCGCCAGCGCCGAGGCGCATGCGGTGCGCCACAGGGTCAGCCGCTGGCCGTCGATCAGCGCCAGCGGCTCGCCCGTGGAACCATCGAGCAGCAGGTAGACCCCCATCACGGCGGGCTTCGCGATCTTGTTGTTGTCCGGCGAGACGGTGACGATCTTGACGCCGACAAAGCCGTCTCTCGAGGTGCCGGCCGCCTGAAAATCGGTCCAGGCAGGCATCAGCAACAGCGTCGATGCGGCGCCGTCCGGGCGTTCGATCGTGTGATGATGCCGGACGGGCTGCACCGCGCCGTCGCGGAAGGCGTCGCGCAGGGTCTCCACGAGCCCGCCAAAACTCAATGCGCGGTCGACATCCGCAGCCGAAATCTGAAGCATGGTTTGTTTACCCCGGGTCCAGGGTCAGGATTGCGGCTTAGGCAGCGCGGGCCCGGCAGGCCGGGTCGCATCCCGCAACCCCCTGACCTCCGCCGCACGTTCGCGCGCAAGGCGACGATAGCGCCCCTGCCGAAACCACGTCACCAGGCTGCCTATGATGAGGCCCAGCACGAGCGCCATGAAAAGCCATGCGAACAGGGGCAGTTCCATGGTCAGGCCCGGATTGCCTGGATTGAACGGATCCATCGTGAAGGCGACGGGCTCGCGGTTTGCCACTGCCAGGGCGATCAGGACGATCGCCAGCGGGATGAAGACGGCAAAATTCAAGAACCGGTTGAACATTTCAGCTTCCGCAATCGCGAGCGTTGGGCAGACGGTCAGTCCGCGTTGAGCCGCTCGCGGAGTTCCTTTCCCGTCTTGAAGAACGGGACCCATTTCTCCTCGACCTCGACGGATTCGCCGGTTCGCGGGTTGCGCCCCGTCCTGGCAGGACGATTCTTCACCGAAAACGCGCCGAAGCCGCGCAGTTCGACGCGATTGCCCTGAGCGAGCGCGTCGGTGATCTCTTCGAATATCGCGTTCACGATGTTTTCGACATCGCGCAAGAACAGGTGCGGATTGCGGTTCGCAATCGTCTGCACGAGCTCCGACTTGATCATGGTGAGTGTCCCCGTAAAACGCCGAACCAAAAGAAGCAGCGAAAATTTATTTGCGATTTTAGTTGCTTATCGCATTTTCGTCAGGTTGCCAGACCGACAGCATACCGTCAAGGAAGATGCGGTCCGCGCCCAGTTCCCGGATGATGCCCATCCCGTCGACAGGCAGGCCGAACCATCCCCCCACGAGATTGCGCGCCGACGCCAGGAACGACAGCGCGCCCGAGTTCTCGTCCGGCTTCCACTCGATCACGTCGAGGCCCGTGTCAACGCCCTTTTCCTCGAGCCAGTCGACCGCCTCGCGCTCACCGCCCAGCCCGTCGACCAGCTTGTTCTCCAGCGCCTGGCGGCCGGTGAAGACCGACCCGTCGGCGAGCTTCAGCACCTCGGCGCGCGACAGCGGCCGGCGCTCCTCGACGAGACCGACGAACCAGTCGTAGCTGTCGAGGATCATCGCACGGATCATCGCGCGCTCCTCCTCCGTCGTCGGATTGAACGGCGAGGGCTCGGCCTTCAGCGGACTCGACTTGATCGATTCCATCTTGATGCCGAGCTTGTCCATCAGGCCGCTGACGTCGGGAAACTGGAGCAGAACCCCGATCGAGCCGACGATCGAGGACTGGCGCGCGATAATGTGATCGGTGGCGCTGGCGATCATGTAGCCGGCCGACGCGGCCAGCGTGCCGACCTGGGCGACAACCGGCTTCGCGGCGGCGAGAAGCCGCACCTCCTCGAAGATGGCCTCACCGCCCACCGTGGTGCCGCCGGGCGAATCGATTGTCAGGATCACGCCCTTGACCGCCTCCGATTCGCGCACCTTCTTGAGGCGCTCGAGAAGCTCCTCGTCCTCGGTGATCGTCCCTTCGATCCGGACCTTGGCGATGTGCGGACCGGCGGCACCGCCGACTGCCTGGCGCCAGGTCCAGTAGGAGGCGACAGCGACTGCGATCGCGGCGACCAGCAGTGTCGCCGCGCGCCAGAACGTCAGCTTGCGCCGCAATCGGCGTCGGTCGATGATGTCGTCGGCTCTCGTCGCCATCTGTTGGCCTCGTTGCCATGGAAATCCGCAGGATAGCCTTGTAGTCCATCACCGGGCAGGATTGAAGGCCCGGCGGTCAGTTCCATTGGCCGCGGCGATTTCGCAATGGGCGCGGCGCGCCGGAATGAATCCGGCAAGTGCTTTCATCCAAAAATTACCATATTGGGATGTAACCGCGATGGAACGACACGCGGAGCGGGGCCGCAACGATCGGGAATCCGAACACTCCGTCCCGGGGTCGACCGCGGGCCGCGACGCGATCGGCCGGCGGACGATCCGAAGCATCGAAGCCGCGCGAGCGAATGCGCCAACGGGAACAGGGCAAGCCAGAAGCCGACATGAGTGATGCGCACCTTCCCCTGCCAGACGACGCACGGCGCGCCACGCGCAGCCCGCTGTCGTCGGCGGAGATCTTCCGGCGGGAGATGCGGCATTCGCGGCGGATCCGGATTCTCAAGATCGCGCTTCCCTCGCTGGCGGTGCTCATGGTCGCCATCTTCGCCGCCTATTCCTGGATCGTTCCGGAGGGCGCTTTCTTCGGCATAGACGGTGCCGCGCTGCGCGACGGAAAGCTGGTGATGTCGAAGCCGCGGCTCGACGGCGTCACGGGCAACGACAAGCCCTACAGGATGACGGCGACGCGCGCGGTGCAGGACATTTCCAACACCGACATCGTCGAGCTTGAAGAGATCAAAGCCGACCTGCCCGTCAACGACAAGAATCGCGCCATCGTCGAGGCGGCAAGCGGGATCTTCGACCGGGCAAACAACACGCTCGACATCACAAGCGCGATGCGGATCGTTTCCGACAACGGCATGACGGCGCTGTTCCAGTCGGCCGACATCGATATCGACAGCGGCGACCTGACGACCGACAAACCTGTGAAGGTGGACCTTGAGGGCATGTCGGTGACCGCCGATTCGATGTCGGTGACCGAGCGGGGCAAGGTGATCGTGTTCGACAGGCGCGTGAGAATGAGGATAGACGGGAGCAAGGTGAGAACCGCCTCCCCCGACATTGGAGCTTCGAATGAAACTGACTAGGAGCACGATGACGGCCGGAGCCCTCGGGCTTGCGGCCCTGCTCTTGCCGGCGACAGGCCTCGCGCAGCAGAACAACAATTTTTCCGCGCTTCAGATGTCGGGCGACCAGCCGATCGAGGTCGAAAGCGACAAGCTCGAGGTCCGGGACCAGGAAAACGTCGCCGTCTTCAGCGGCAACGTGTCTGTGATCCAGGGCAAGACGTTGCTCAAGACGACGAAAATGATCGTCTATTATGCCGATGGCGGCGGCGTGTCGGCGGGCGGTTCCTCGCAGATCGAACGGCTGGTGGCCGACGGCAAGGTCTATCTCAAGTCCGAGGACCAGGTCGCGACCGGCGACATGGGCACATTTGACATGAAGGCGGAAGTGCTCGTGCTGACGGGCAAGGAGGTCGTCCTGACCCAGGGGGAGAACGTCGTGGTGGGATGCAAACTCACCGTGCAGATGAAGACCGGCAAGTCGCAGCTGGACGGCTGTGGCGGCAAGGAGTCCGGCGGCCGGGTCAAGATGCTGCTCCAGCCCGGATCGCAGGATCGGTGACGAGCCGGGCGTGTCGCTGATCGCCAAAATCACCGAGCCGTTCAAGGCGGCGGCGGCATCGAAGCCGCGCCAGCCGGACGAACGGCTGCAAGGCACGCTGATCGCGCGCGGCCTGTCGAAGAGCTATCGCGGACGCCAGGTGGTGAACGGGGTCTCGATCGGCGTGCGCGCGGGCGAGGCCGTCGGCCTGCTCGGGCCCAACGGCGCCGGCAAGACCACCTGCTTCTACATGGTGACCGGCCTGGTGCCCGTCGACAAGGGCACGATCGAGATCGACGGCTTCGACGTCACGACAATGCCGATGTACCGGCGGGCCCGCCTCGGTATCGGCTACCTGCCGCAGGAAGCGTCGATCTTTCGCGGGCTGACGGTGGAAGCCAACATCCGCGCGGTGCTCGAGATCGTCGAGAAGAACCGGAAGGAGCGCGAACGCGAACTCGACGCGCTGCTCGAGGAATTCAACATCAGCCACCTGCGCAAGGCGCCCTCCATCGCCCTGTCGGGTGGCGAGCGCCGCCGGCTGGAGATCGCCCGGGCGCTGGCCAGCCGTCCCAACTTCATGCTGCTCGACGAGCCCTTCGCAGGCATCGATCCGATCGCCGTTTCCGACATCCAGCAACTGGTCCGGCACCTCACCAGCCGCGGGATCGGCGTGCTGATCACCGACCACAACGTCCGCGAGACGCTCGGACTGATCGATCGCGCCTACATCATCCATACCGGCCAGGTGCTGGCACACGGCAGGCCCGGCGACATCGTCTCCAACCCTGACGTGCGCAGGCTCTATCTCGGCGAAGGCTTCTCGCTGTAGCGTATTTCGCCGTTCGCGACGCGAATTTCGGCAAAATGCCCCTGCTATAACGCCGCAGTAACGCGTTTGGCCTAGGGTCCGGCTTGACATGCAAGAGCCGGGCCATTTTCATTTCCGGCGAATGACGATGCCGGAAACCGGCCTTATCCGCGGGGCTTACAGCGTAGACATGGCACTTTCCGCCAAACTCCAACTGCGTCAGGCGCAGTCGCTGGTGATGACGCCGCAGCTGCTGCAGTCGATCCGGCTGCTGCAGTTCTCGCATATGGAGCTCGAGCGCTTTATCGACGAGGAGATCGAGCGCAACCCGCTGCTCGAACGCGCCGACGACGAGAACCAAGGCGCGAAGGCGGAGACCCAGGACCAAGCACCCGACGAGCCCGATCAGCCGCCCGAGGACCGGCCATGGACCGCCGAAGCGATATCGGACCGGCTGGACTCGTCGCTGGAGAACGTCTTTCCGGATGATCCGGGAGCCCGCGAGACGCTGGATCCCGGCCTCGCGGCGCAATGGAAGTCGGCCTCGCAGAATGCTTCCACCGGCGACGGCTTCGACATCGACGCCATGGCGGCAGCGAAGCTCTCGCTCAGGGACCATGTCGCGGAGCAGATCGCCTTCTCGTTCACCGACAGCACGGACAGAATGATCGCAACGGAACTCGCGGACGGTCTCGACGAGGCCGGATATCTGCAGATGGCGACCGACGATGTCGCGTTTCGCACCGGGCTCGACCACGGCCAGGTCGAGAGGGTGCTCGCGACCTGCCAGGGATTTGATCCCGCAGGCATTTTCGCCCGCAACCTGTCCGAATGCCTTGCGCTCCAGCTCGTCCGGCGCGACCGGCACGATCCCGCAATGCAGGCGATGGTCGCCAATCTCGAGCTTCTGGCGCGACGCGACTTCGCGACGCTGAAGAAGCTGTGCGGCGTCGCCGAAGACGACCTGCTCGACATGCTGGCCGAGATCCGGGCGCTCGACCCGAAACCGGGCCTCGCCTTCGGCGGCGGCACAGCGGATACGATCGTGCCGGATGTCCTCGTGAAGCACGCACCGGACGGGAGCTGGGCGATCGAACTCAATCCGGACACGCTGCCACGGGTCCTCGTCGACCAGAGCTACTACGCCCGTGTTGCCGGGCGCGCCCAGAGCCAACCCGAAAGGGAGTTCCTGGCCGAATGCATGCAGAGCGCGAGCTGGCTGACGCGCAGCCTCGACCAGCGCGCAAAGACGATCCTGAAGGTGACGACGGAGATCGTGCGGCAACAGGATGCGTTCCTGCTCCACGGAGTCCGCCATCTCCGGCCGCTCAACCTGAGGACCGTCGCCGAGGCCATCGGCATGCACGAATCGACGGTCAGCCGGGTGACGGCCAACAAGTTCATGATGACGCCGCGCGGCGTGTTCGAGCTGCGCTATTTCTTCACCGCGGCGATCGCCTCGGCGGAAGGAGGAGATGCCCATTCGTCCGAGGCCGTGCGCGACCGCATCCGCGCCCTGATCGCCGAGGAACAGGCATCGGCGGTGCTGTCGGACGACGCGATCGTGGATGTCCTGAAGAAGAGCGGGGTCGACATTGCGCGCCGCACCGTCGCCAAGTATCGCGAGGCGATGGACATTCCCTCTTCCGTACAGCGCCGGCGCGAAAAGCGCGCAATTGCGGCCTACACGGCCTGAAGATCCGATGCTACAAGGCAGCATCGAAGCCCAAGAGCGAGCGCGGTCCGCACGTCCCCACAGGCTGTTCACAGCCTGACGCCACGGCAGCGCAGGGTCGATTGACAAGGGAAGGGTAAACGACTAGAAGCCCGCCCGCATGAAAGCGGCCGTTACCCGTCACGAAGCGACGACGGATCGCTTCGACGCGGCTTCAAAGGGAAAATGCGGCCTCGACCGCGGTGCAGAAACCGCCGGAACCGCTTGTGCGCACGAGCCACAGGTATAAACTCAAAACGCCGCGAAACCTGAACGTGGAAGGTCGATCGACTGATGAACTTGCGGATTTCGGGTAAGCATATGGATATCGGCGATGCGTTCCGCGAGCGCATCGAGGCAAGGATAGGCGAAGCGGTCGACAAATATTTCGACGGCGGATTCTCCGGACGCGTCACGGTCGAAAAATCGGGCTCCCGCTATGCCGCCGACTGCGTGATTCACATCGATACGGGCCTCGTCCTGCAAGGCACGGGGCAGGCGCAGGAGCCCCAGGCGGCGTTCGATGCCGCTGCGGAGCGCATCGAAAAGCGCCTGCGACGCTACAAGCGCCGTCTGAAGTCGCACAACACCGGTTCCGATCGCGAGACCGACATAGCGTACCGGGTGATGGCGCCTGTCGCCGAAGACGAGGATGAAGTGCCGGAGGACTACGCCCCGGCCGTCGTGGCCGAATCGCGCATGACCCTCAGGACTATGTCGGTCGCATCGGCCGTCATCGAACTCGATACCAAGGACAGCCCCGTCTACGTGTTCCGCAATGCCGGAAACGACCAGGTCAACATCGTTTACCGCCGACCGGACGGAAATATCGGCTGGATCGACGCCTCCGCGCTTTCGGCCGCGGAATAAACCCTGAAGCGGCTTCGTCCGCAGGCAACAGATCCGCATCTAGGACGGATCAAAAAGGTGCAACCATGGATTTGAGTGATCTTCTCGAGGTCTCGGCCGTCATGCCGACCTTGAAGGCCAACTCGAAGAAACAGCTTCTCCAGGCGCTGGCCGAGAAAGCGGCTGCGGCGACCGGCCTGCCCGAGCGGGAAGTGTTCGACACGATTCTCCAGCGCGAGCGCCTTGGATCCACCGGCGTGGGCAACGGCATTGCGATCCCGCACGGAAAACTGTCCGGCGTCGACAAGATCACGGGTATCTTCGCGCGACTGGAGAACCCGGTCGATTTCGAAGCGCTCGACGACCAGCCGGTCGATCTCGTCTTCCTGCTGCTGGCGCCCGAAGGCGCCGGCGCCGATCACCTCAAGGCGCTGTCGCGTATCGCGCGTGTTCTGAGGGATTCCGAGACTGTTGCGAAGATCAGGGGAACGACGGACGCCTCGGCGATCTACTCGTTCCTGTCGGACACGCAGGCCTCGCACGCGGCCTAGGTCACGGACTCATTCCGAAACATTGTCGCAGCGCGGGGGATCCCGGCTCGCTGCGAGATTCTCGATCCGGGCCATCGCGTGGCCCGGAGGAGCATCACCGGCTTGCGCCTCAATGGAGGCTGACGGTCACCAGATCGTTCTGCATCGCGCCGGCGATGGCGCTGTCGCGCTCGTCGGTCAGCAGGATCGGCCGACCATTCGCCGCGAACAGGGCCCACAGCTTGGTACCGGGCGCCATTTCCGGGATATCGGGGAACTTGCCGCGCAGTTCCTCGCCGTCGATCTCGCGCAGATACGCCACCACGCCTTCGCCGATGCCGGCGAGTTCGGTGGGCGATATGTCAATCGTCTTGTCGATGTCGTTCATACGTTCAGTCATGTCAGCCTCCTTTCAGACGGGGCGTCACATGCGACCGGCCCGCCTCAGAGCCATTCATCCGGCGGTAACCACGATCAGTCTTTCACCGAAATGTTTATTTTTTGTACCAACCGCTCCGGCCTTGGCCTGTCGAGTTCGATCGCGAGCAGACCATTCTTGAGTTCGGCGCCGGTCACGCGCATCCCGTCGGCCAGGACGAAGGTGCGCTGGAACTGCCTGGCGGCGATCCCGCGATGCAGATATTCACGCTCGCCGTCGTCATTCTGCTTGCCGCGGACGATGAGCTGGTTCTCCTCGGTCGAGATATCCAGGTCGTCCTGCCCGAAGCCGGCCACCGCCAGCGTGATCCGCAGCTTCTCGGCGGAGCCGTCGACGCCGCGTATGCGCTCTATGTTGTAGGGCGGGTACCCGTCTCCGGACTTGGCGATCCGTTCGAGGGTCTTTTCCATGGCATCGAAACCCAGCATCAGCGGGCTCGAAAACGGCGTCATGCGCGTCATCTTCCAGTCCTCAAAGAGCGACATTGAGCAAAAACCCGGATGGCGTTCCTGCTCGTGCCCCTGATATGGTCCCGCCGCCCCGCGACTTCAAGAACAAGAAAGGACCGGCCACATGGCTGACGCGCGCAAGATCATCATCGACACCGACCCCGGCCAGGACGACGCGGTTGCCATCCTGCTTGCGCTGGCGAGCCCGGAACTCGACGTGCTTGGCATCACCGCGGTGGCCGGCAACGTGCCGCTGAAGCTGACGGAGAAGAACGCGCGCAAGATCTGCGAACTGGCCGGCAAGAGCGAGACAAAGGTCTTCGCGGGCGCGATACGGCCGATGGTCCGCCCGCTGGTCACGGCCGAGGAGGTGCACGGAAAGACCGGGCTCGACGGCCCCGATCTGCCGGAGCCGAAGATGCCGCTGCAGAAGCAGCATGCGGTGGATTTCATCGTCGAGACGCTTCTGGCCCACGAACCCGGAACGGTAACGCTGTGTCCGCTGGGGCCGCTGACCAACATCGCGCTGGCGCTCAACCGCGCCCCGGAGATCGCCGGACGCATCAGGGAAATCGTGCTGATGGGCGGCGGCTTCTTCGAGGGCGGCAACGTCACGCCCGCGGCGGAGTTCAACATCTATGTCGACCCGCACGCGGCCGATGTGGTGTTCAGGGCCGGCATCCCGCTGGTCGTGATGCCGCTCGACGTCACCCACAAGGCGCTGACCACCGCGAAGCGCGTCGAGGCGTTTCGGTCGCTCGGCAACACTGTCGGAGCGGCCACCGCACAGATGCTGGAGTTCTTCGAGCGCTTCGACGAGAACAAGTACGGCACCGATGGCGGGCCGCTGCACGATCCCTGCGTGATCGCCTACCTGCTGGAGCCGGAGATCTTCGCCGGGCGCGATTGCAACGTCACGGTCGAGACGCAGTCCGAACTGACCATGGGCATGACGGTGATCGACTGGTGGGGCGTGACGAAACGACCGAAGAACGCCCGGGTGATGCGCGACATCGACCACGATCGCTTCTTCGCGCTGCTGGCCGAGCGGCTTGGCCGCCTGCCCTGAACCGCATCAACGCTCCTTAGCCAGGGCGAGCCAGACTCCGCCGCCGATGAGGAACAGGCCCGACACGCGCGAGATCAGCCCGGCCCGCCGGGCCGTCAGCGTGCGGGCCAGACGGCCGGACGCGAGCGCGTATGCGCCGTCCGAGACCGCGGCGAAGAACAGCGCCGTGGCGCCGAGCAGGGCGACCTGTGCAAGGTGATTGCCGGCCGGATCGATGAACTGGGGCAGCAGCGCGCCGAAGAACAGGAGCTGCTTGGGATTGCCGAGCGCGACCAGAAGGCCCTGAAGGAAGAAGCCGCCGCGCGGGTGACGGGTTGGCGCCTCGCCGACCTGCCGGCCGCCGGCACGGAACATCTGGATGCCGATCCACACCAGATAGGCAGCGCCGGCGAGCTTGATCCACTCGAACCAGTGTCCTGTCGCCTCGATGATCGAGGCAAGGCCGATGCCGGCGGTAGCCAGCATGAGCGCGAGGCCAACCTGCGTGCCTGCCACGTTGAGCAGACCGGCCCGGGCGCCGTGGCGCATGGCGTTGGCGACGATGAGCGTGTTGGTCGGGCCGGGGACGATGATCGCCACCATGCACACAGCAACGAAGGTCAAATAGGTGTCCATGGACATCATCGATCATCTCCCTTGCGGCAAAAGGATCACGCCGTCTTCTCGTCGACTTCCTGCGCGGTGGGTATGGCGGGCTGCGCCCCGGGCTTGAGGCAGGCCAGCGAGCCGGCGGCCGCAGCGCGCTTCAGCGCGGTCCCGAGATCGAGGCCGGCCTCGAGCCCTGCCGCGAAATATCCGCAGAACGTATCCCCGGCGCCCACCGTGTCGACCGGGGTGATCTTCAGCCCCTTTTCGGCGAAGGACTTCTCGGGGGTCACCGCGACGACGCCTTCCGCGCCGAGCGTGACGACGATGGTGCGGCCGGTCCGCACCGCGAAGCTCTTCATCCTCTCCGTCCGGTCCGCACCCGACAGCGACAACGCCTCGGCATAGAGGTCGAACTCGGTCTCGTTGGCGATCACGTAGTCCGCCTTCTCCAGCAGCCTGGCTGCTTCCGCGACGAAGGGCGCCGTGTTGAGCAGCGACACCGCACCGACCTCGCGCGCCGCGTCGAGCGCTGCCTCGACGGCTGCCAGCGGAATTTCGTGCTGGAGGAGCAGCAGTTCGCCGCTGCGCAGATCGGCGTTGACCACGTCTCCCCTGACCAGCGTGCCGTTGGCGCCGGGCACCACGGCGATCATGTTCTCGCCGTCGGCGCCGACGAGGATCAGCGCCGTACCGGTGGAGGAATGGGTCCGGGCGACGCCCGACAGATCGACGCGGCCAGCCTTCAGCAGCGCGAGCGCCTCGTCGGCGAAGGCGTCCTGGCCGACCGCGCCGACCATCCGCGTCTCGGCGCCGGCGCGGGCCGCGGCCAGCGCCTGGTTCGCGCCCTTGCCGCCCGGGGCGGTGGCGAAGCTGTCGCCGGGAACGGTCTCGCCGGGACCCGGAAGACGCTTCACGGTGGCGACGAGATCGAGATTGATGGACCCTATGACAGTGATCATGAACGCGCTCCCGGCACTTTTGCCGGGAAGCTAGTCGCAAAAGGCTCCGGATGCCAGAGCGCGGCGGCCCTTGGTCAGCGCTCGAGCTGGCCGGCCTCCCAGCCGAGGATGGCGCGCTTGCGCGTCAGTCCCCAGTGATAGCCGGTGAGCGCGCCGGACTTGCCCAGCGCGCGATGGCACGGGATGACGAAGGATACGGGGTTTGCCCCGACCGCGGCGCCGACGGCCCGCGAGGCGGCGGGCTTGCCGATCTCCTGGGCGAGGGAGGAATAGCTGCGTGCCGTCCCCATCGGGATGCGCAGCAGCGCCTGCCACACGCGGACCTGGAAATCGGTTCCGATCATCACCACGCGCAGCGGCTCGTCCTGGCGCCAGCGGGCGGGATCGAAGATGCGGGCCGCATAGGGCTGCGTGGCAGCCATGTCCTCGACATAGGTGGCATTCGGCCAGCGGCCGGCCATGTCCTCGAACGCCGCCTTCTCGCCTCCCGGATCGTTGAAGGACAGCCCGGCAAGGCCGCGGTCGGTGACCATCAGCAAGGCGATGCCGAAAGGCGAGATGTGGTAGCCGTAGCGGATGACGATGCCGGCGCCGCGGCTCTTGTAGTCGCCGGGCGACATCGCCTCGTGGGTGACGAACAAATCATGCAGCCGCCCGGGTCCGGACATGCCGACCTCGAGGGAGGCTTCCAGGAGCGGCATGCCGTCGTCGAGCAGCCGGCGTGCATGGTCGAGCGTGACGGCCTGGAGGAAGCCCTTCGGCGACAGTCCGGCCCACCGCGTGAACAGCTTCTGCAGCCCCGTCGGCGTGTCGCCGACTTCTGCGGCGAGAGCGTCGAGCGACGGCTGGTCGCGATAGTCGAGGCTGATCTTCTCGATCACGCGGCGCACGATCTCGTAGTCCGAGCCTTCGGGCGTGATGTCGTGCTGGAGGATGGCGGTCGGCATGTCTATGGCGGTCCGTGCGTTCATGGTCGTATCTCCTTGAGCGCCACTATCGCGCTGGCACGCAAGGGGAACCACCCGATTCCTGAAAGGCTCTAGCCCGCCTTTGCGGTCGCCAGCGCGCGCCCGAAGGCGTCGGCGAAGGTCTCGCGATCGTCGGGATTGAGGAAACCGCCTATCGCGACCAGGCGCCCCTGGCCCTCCACGGCCATGCGGGTGATGCCGATCTCGTCGTGCCGGTCGATGCGGAAACGGGTCCAGAACGGATTGAAGCGGTGCTCCTCCGCGCGGCCGGAGGGCGCGACCTTGCGGATGTCGAGGCGCGTCCTCGACACCGAGACCTCCTCGCGTGCCCGGGCGGCGCGATAGTTCATCCGGAATGCGACGTAGATCAGCAGCACGTCGAGGCCGAAAAAGCCGAAGACCGGCCAGGCGCCCATCGACAGGAACACGGCGCCGGTGGCGATCCACACGCCCACCAGCACCGCCATCAGGATCATGAAGCCGTTGCGCCCCAGCGACCGGTGCGGCGTGAGCATCGCCTTGAAAAAAGGCGCGTCGGCGGCTGTTGTTTCACTCATCCACGCAATTATAGAGGGGTGATGAAAAAGCCCAAGGACAAAATCCCGACGCCGGCGAAGCGCGACGGGTCGAACGTCGTCAAGCGACCGCGCCCCAAGCGGCCGCCGATGACGCTCTATTCGCCCGCGGAGATCGACGAGATCTTCCGCCGGTTCTCGGTTCAGCGGCCCGAGCCCGAGGGCGAGCTCGAGCACATGAACCCGTTCACGCTGCTGGTCGCCGTCGTGCTTTCGGCCCAGGCGACGGACGCCGGCGTGAACAAGGCGACGCGGCCGCTTTTCGCGATCGCCGACACGCCCGAAAAGATGCTGGCGCTCGGCGAGGAGAAGGTCGGCGGCTACATCCGGACCATCGGCCTGTGGCGCAACAAGGCCAAGAACGTCATCGCGCTGTGCGAAGCGCTGATCCGCGACCATGACGGCCAGGTGCCGGGCGACCGGGACGCGCTGACCAAGCTGCCGGGCGTCGGGCGCAAGACGGCGAACGTCGTGCTCAACATGGCGTTCGGGCAGCCGACGATGGCGGTCGACACGCATATTTTCCGGATCGGCAACCGGCTTTTGCTCGCCCCTGGCAAGACGCCGGAGCAGGTCGAGGACACGCTGGTCCGGATCATCCCGGACAAATACATGCGGCACGCGCATCACTGGCTGATCCTGCACGGCCGCTATGTGTGCAAGGCGCGAAAGCCGGACTGCGAGCTCTGCGTCATCGCCGATCTGTGCAAGTCGCCGGAAAAGACCACCGCCGTCCCCGCGCCTTTGACGGGCGTGCCGGCCGGCGACGTCTGACGGCAGGCCGCGACGCGGTCCCGCTCAGGTGCGGGCGACCATCGCCGGCGGGAGCCGGGCTTCCCCGGCCGCGACCATCTTGTGCAGGTGCACCATCATCGCGGCGGCGAAGAGTGGCGTCAGGAGGTTGAGAACCGGAACCGCCAGGAACGCGGCGATGACGAGGCCGGCGAGGAAAACAGTTCCGGCGTGGCGCCGCCGCAGGGCCTTTGCCTCGGCCTCGCTGCGGAAGCGCATGGCCGCGAATTCGAAGAACTCGCGGCCCAGCAGATAGCCGTTGACGATGAAGAAGGCGATGATGTTGACGCCGGGGATGAGCAGCAGGATCAGCGCGACGATATTGCCGGCGATCACAACGAGGAAGAATTTGAGCGATGTGATGATCGAGGGGACCAGCGGCAGCGCCCGGCCGGGCGGGTCGTCGGGATAATCCTCGCGTTCCACCACTTCGGCAACATCGTCGAGGAACAGGCCGGCGATGATCGCGGTCACCGGCCCGACCAGCAGCGCCAGACCTATCGCAAGTCCCAGACCGGCAGCAACGGCCGCGACCATGCCGAGCCAGCCCACCCACGACGGGAATCCGGGCAGCAGCGCCTCGATCCACGGCAGCGCATAGACATCGAAAATTTCCTTGCCCCCGAACCAGAGCGCGGCAAGCACGAGCAGCGTCAGGCCTATCGACTTGAGGAAGACCCAGCGGAACTCGGCCGTAAAAATCCTGGAGATGGCAGCGCGGGCCGCTTCGACGATCATCGGCAATTCCTTTCGATTGCGAGATAGGATCGAGCAGCGACGCGCACAAGGCGACGGCCGGGACGGGCTTGCAATCGTGGCGCAAGCCGCTATGCCAAAACCCAGTCGACCGCCGCGCGCGCGGCAGCCACACGGGGACCTGCATGAGCGATTATGACGTTCTGTGCATCGGCAATGCGATCGTCGATATCATTGCCCGGTGCGACGACGATTTCCTGCGCCAGAACGAGATCATCAAGGGAGCGATGAACCTGATCGACGGCGAGCGGGCCGAGCTGCTCTACAGCCGCATGGGCCCGGCGATCGAGGCATCCGGCGGATCAGCGGGCAACACGGCGGCGGGCGTCGCGAGCTTCGGCGGACGCGCGGCCTTCTTCGGCAAGGTCGCGGACGACCATCTCGGCAAGATCTACACGCACGACATCCGCGCCCAGGGCGTCGCCTTCGACACACGACCATTGGACACCGAGCCGCCGACGGCGCGCTCGATGATCTTCGTGACGCCGGACGGCGAGCGCTCGATGAACACCTATCTCGGCGCCTGCGTCGAACTCGGCCCCGACGATGTCGAGGAGGACAAGGCGGCAGGCGCGAAGGTCACCTATTTCGAAGGCTATCTGTGGGACCCGCCGCGCGCCAAGGAAGCGATCCGGATGACCGCGGGTTTCGCCCACGAGGCGGGTCGCGAGGTGTCGATGACGCTGTCCGACCCGTTCTGCGTCGATCGCTACCGTGACGAGTTCCTCGACCTGATGCGTTCGGGCACGGTCGACATCGTCTTCGCGAACGAGCACGAACTGAAGTCGCTCTACCAGACCGCGGATTTCGACACCGCCGTCGATGCCGTGCGCGCCGACTGCAAGATCGCCGCGGTCACGCGCTCCGAGAAGGGATCGGTGATCGTGCGCGGCAACGAGACGGTGTCGATCGCGGCAATCGAGATCAGCGAACTGGTCGACACGACCGGCGCCGGCGACCTATACGCCGCAGGATTCCTGCACGGCTACACGAGCGGTCGCGATCTCGAGACATGCGGCAAGCTCGGCTCGCTCGCGGCCGGACTGGTGATCCAGCAGATCGGACCGCGGCCGCGTCAGAGCCTCAGGGAAGCCGCGCAGCAGTCCGGCCTCGCCTGAGCGGATCGCGCCACAGATTCAGGGAATGTCCTCGGGGTTGCGTCCCGGCCGGCTCCGGTAGCGCGGAAAACTCCAGCCGAAGCGCAGCGCGCCGCCGCGCACGATGAAGGCCGCCACGAAGGCAGCAAGCGCGGCAAGCACCAGCGGCAGACCGGCCAGGCTTGCCGCCGTGTAGGTCGCCGCCCCGGCAAGCGCCGCCGTCACATAGATTTCCGGACGCAACAGCACCGACGGTTCGCCCGCCAGGAGATCGCGGAGAATGCCTCCGAAGGTGGCCGTCAGCATGCCCATGACGACCGCCACGGTCGGCGAGCCGGTGACGGCGAGGCCCTTGTAGGCGCCGAACACGCCGTAGGCCGCAAGGCCGATCGCGTCGAGCCACAGCAGCAGCTTGTAGCGCGATTCCAGGAGATGGGCGGTGAAATAGACGAGGACCGCGATCGCCGCGCACACGACGATGTAGGAAGGGTTCGCGACCCAGAAGACCGGCACGTCGAGGATCAGGTCGCGCAGCGTGCCGCCGCCGATGCCGGTGACCCCGGCCAGGAACAGGAAGCCGATCACATCGAGCTCCTTGCGCGAGGCCGAGAGCGCGCCTGTCGCGGCAAACACCGCGACGCCGGCATAGTCGAGCAAAAGGATCTGCTGCATCACATCCCCCGGCCACCTCAGTAGCCGAGGGGAGCGCTTCAGGAAAGGCTGCCGTCAGGCGTCTTTTTCGGCCTGCGCGTTCGGCGGACCCGGTTCAGCCGGCGTCTGGTCGTTGGCGGGCTGCTTGGGGCCACCCCTGGCGACGCCGACCATGGCCGGGCGCAGCACGCGGTCGCCGATCACGTAGCCGGTCTGGACGACCTGCACCACCGTGTTGGACGGCACGCTCGCATCCGGCACCTCGAACATTGCCTGATGGAAATTGGGATCGAATCGCTCGCCCTGCGGCTCGATCTTCTTGACGCCGTGCCGTTCGAGCGACGACAGCATCGCGCGCTCGGTCATCTCGACGCCCTCGATCAGAGCCTTGAAGCCGGCATCGCCGGACGCCTTGGCTTCCGCCGAGATCGCCTCAAGCGCCCGGCCGAGATTGTCGGACACCGAAAGCATATCGCGCGCAAAGGCGGCGATCGCATAGGTCCGCGCATCCTGCACGTCGCGCGCGGTGCGGCGGCGCAGGTTTTCCATCTCGGCGGCAAGACGAAGCGCCTTGTCCTTCATTTCCTCGTTCTCGGCCGCAAGGCGAAGCAGCACGTCCTCTTCGGACGGCTCGCCGGAGCCCTGCTCCGCGCCGCCCGACATCTCTGCATATTCCTTGCGCGCGCTGTCTTCGTCCGGCGCGTGGTCGTTCTTCTTATGGTCGTTCATGGCCATATCCCGTCATGCGGATGGTATCGATAAAGTTGCGCCCGATATCGAGGTTCGGGCCGCCAAAATCAAGGGGCGGCGGCCCGCCACAGTCAGCGCAACAGCCGCGACACCAGTTGCGCGGTGTAGTCGACCATCGGCACGATGCGGGCATAGTTGAGCCGGGTCGGGCCGATGACGCCAAGCGCGCCGATGACGCGCGAATCCTTGTCGCGATAGGGCGCGACGACCAGCGACGACCCCGACAGCGAGAACAGCTTGTTCTCCGAGCCGATGAAGATGCGCACACCGGAACCCTCCTCGGCGAGGTCGAGAAGCTGGATCAGCCCTTCCTTGGTCTCGAGATCGTCGAACAAATGCCGGAGCAGCTCGAGATCGGCCTGTGCGGTGATGTTCTCGAGCAGGTTCGCCCGGCCGCGCACGATCAGCCGCGCCGGCAGCCCGGTCTCGTTGCCGGCCCAGATGGCGAGGCCCTTCTCGACCAGTTCCTGCGAAAGCTGATCGAGGGCGGCGCGCGTTTCGTCCTTGAGGCGCGCGAGCTCGCCCTTGGCCTCGGCCAGGGTCCGGCCGCGAATATGGGCGTTGAGGAAGTTCGATGCCTCGTGAAGCTGCGAGGTGGTGACCCCCGCCGGCACCTCCAGCACGCGGTTTTCGACGTCGCCGTTCTGCGAGACCAGCACCGCCAGCGCCTTGGTCGGCTCGAGCTGGATGAACTCGATATGCTTGAGCGCGGCCTCGGACTTGGTCGCCAGCACCAGACCGGCGCCGCGCGACAGGCCGGAGAGCATCTGGCTCGCCTCGGTCAGCATGTGCTCCAGCGTCGCGTCGCTGCCCGACGCCTTGACCTGCGATTCGATGATGCGGCGTTCGTCCTCGGCGAGATCGCCGACTTCCATGAAGGCATCGACGAAGAACCGAAGACCCTGCTGGGTCGGCAGCCGGCCGGCCGAGATATGCGGCGAGTAGATCAGCCCGAGATGTTCGAGGTCGCTCATCACGTTGCGCACGGTCGCCGCCGACAGCGACGACGGCATCAGGCGCGTCAGATTGCGCGAGCCGAGCGGCTCGCCCTCGTTGAGATAGTTCTCGACGATCAGCCTGAAGATGTCGCGCGAGCGCGCATCGAGCGCCTGGAGATTGCTGTCAGTCACCGGTTTCGTCATGGTCGTACGCGGGTTCCCGGACCACAGGATATAGGCTGCGCCGCCACGAACACAACTGGAACCGCCGGTTCACGGCTCCGGTTTTCCTTTGCGTCGGCGGGGCAGCGAGTCTACAAGCCGCACTCTGTTTCAACCACCATGGAGCCCCATCATGCGGCCATCACGCCGGGAAGCCGACGAAATGCGCGCGATCTCGTTCGAGCGCGGCGTGTCGAAGCACGCGGAAGGCTCGTGCCTCGTGAAGTTCGGCGACACGCATGTGATGTGCACGGCCAGCCTGGAAGAGAAGGTGCCCGGCTGGATGCGCAATTCGGGCAAGGGCTGGGTGACGGCCGAATACGGCATGCTGCCGCGCTCGACCGGCGACCGGATGCGCCGCGAAGCCTCGTCGGGGCGCCAGGGCGGACGCACGCTGGAGATCCAGCGCCTGATCGGGCGCTCGCTGCGCTCCGTCGTGGACATGAAGGCGCTCGGCGAAGTGCAGATTACCGTCGACTGCGACGTGCTCCAGGCCGACGGCGGCACGCGGACGGCGGCGATCACCGGCGGCTTCGTCGCGCTGCACGACTGCATAAGCTGGATGGAAGCGCGCCAGATGGCCAGCGTGTCGAAGGTGCTGAAAGACCACGTCGCGGCGATCTCCTGCGGCATCCACGACGGCGTGCCGGTTCTCGACCTGGACTATGCGGAGGATTCGACCGCGGGAACCGACGCCAATTTCGTGATGACCGGCAAGGGCGGCCTGGTCGAGATCCAGGGAACCGCCGAGGGCGAGCCGTTCTCGGAAGACGAGTTCGCGGCGCTGCTGTCGCTCGCCAAGAAGGGCATCGGCCGGCTCGTCGACCTGCAGAAGATGGCGATCGCCTGACCGGGGCCGCATGAAACCGTCCGGCATCCTCGAATCCGCGCTCTATGTCGACGATCTGGCAAAGGCCGAAGCGTTCTACGGCGAAACGCTTGGCCTCGACAGGATCGCCAAGGTGGACGGCAGGCACGTGTTCTTCCGCTGCGGCGACGGCGTTCTGCTGCTCTTCGACGCGACGGCGACGGTGACGCCTCCCGCGCCCGGCGCGAAGCTGCCGGTGCCGCCGCACGGGACCACCGGCGACGGCCATCTGTGCTTTCGCGCGACGGCCGATGAAATCGAGGCCTGGGCGCGGCATCTCGCGGCGCGGGGCGTCGCGATCGAAGCCGATTTCGAATGGCCGAACGGCGGCCGGTCGATCTATTTCCGCGATCCGTCGGGAAACTCCGTCGAATTCGCCGAACCGAGGATATGGGGACTGTGATGCGGCCACTCGAAACGCGAAAGATCGTCGTCGCCAGCCACAACAAGGGCAAGCTGCGCGAGATCGACGAGCTGATCGCGCCGTTCGGCTTCGAAGCGAAGTCGGCCGGCGATTACGGCCTGCCCGTGCCGCCCGAGACCGGGACCACATTCGAGGAGAACGCCTATCTGAAGGCGTCTGCTTCGGCGAACGCGACCGGCCTGCCGGCGCTCTCCGACGATTCCGGCCTCGTGGTCGACGCGATCGACGGCCAGCCCGGGATCCACGCCGCCGACTGGGCAGAGAAGCCCGACGGGACGCGCGACTTCTCCATCGCCATGGAGCGGGTGGAGACGCTGCTCCAAGAGCGCGGCGCGACGGAGCCCGAACAGCGTACCGGGCGGTTCGTCTGCGTGCTGTGCCTGTGCTGGCCGGACGGCCACGCGGAATATTTCCGCGGCGAGGTAGAGGGCAGGATGGTCTGGCCGCCGCGCGGCGACAAGGGCTTCGGCTACGACCCCGTGTTCCAGCCGGACGGCTTCGACATGACGTTCGGCGAGATGCCGTCGAGCGAGAAACACGCCTGGGAAGCCGGCCGCGGCGACCTCGGCCTCTCGCACCGCGCCCGCGCCTTCGCTACCTTCGCCAAGGCCAAGCTGGGCGCGGAATGATCGCCGCCGATCCGGGCTTCGGCGTCTATCTGCACTGGCCCTTCTGCGCGGCCAAGTGCCCCTATTGCGACTTCAATTCCCATGTCCGGCACCAGCCGCCCGACCAGCAGCGCTTCGCCGCCGCCTTCGAGCGCGAGATCGCGGCGATGCGCGGCCGGACCGGACCGCGCGCGGTAACCAGCATCTTCATCGGCGGCGGTACGCCATCGCTGATGGAGCCGGCGACCGTGGCGCGCATCCTCGATGCCGTCTCTGCCACATGGACGGTCGCGGCCGACGCCGAGGTGACGCTGGAGGCGAACCCCTCCTCGGTCGAGGCCGAACGATTCCGGGGCTACCGCGCGGCGGGCGTCAACCGCGTCTCGCTCGGGGTCCAGGCGCTCAACGACCGCGACCTGAAATTCCTCGGCCGGCTGCACGACGTCACCGAGGCGCTCCGGGCGATCGAGATCGCGCGGGCGACCTTTCCCCGCCTCTCCTTCGACCTGATCTACGCCCGGCCGGGCCAGACGCCGGGCGCCTGGGCTGGCGAACTCGAACAGGCGATCGGCCTCGCGGCCGACCATCTGTCACTATACCAGCTCACCATCGAGGAGGGCACGCCGTTCTTCGGGCTCCATGCCGCCGGCAAGTTCGAGGTGCCCGATGGCGAGCTCAGCGCCGAGCTTTACGCCGTCACGCAGGAGGTGACGGCGGCGCGGGGCCTGCCGGCCTACGAGATCTCCAACCACGCCGTGCCCGGAGCGGAAAGCCGGCACAACCTGACCTACTGGCGTTACGGCGAATATGTCGGGATCGGGCCCGGTGCGCATGGCCGCTTCGTCGAGCACGGACGGCGGGTCGTCACCATCACCGAGCGCAACCCGGAACGCTGGCTGGACGCTGTCGAGCACACCGGGCACGGCATCGTGGACGGCGAGACGCTCAACCGGCAGCAAGAGGCCGACGAGTTCCTGCTGATGGGCCTGCGGCTCGCCGAGGGCATCGACCTCGCGCGCTACGAGGCGCTGTCGGGGCGGCCGCTTTCGTCGAAACGGATCGCCAACCTCCAGTCCGAGGCGCTGGTCGCGCCGATCGGCAATTCGCGGCTGAGGGCGACAGCCGCGGGAATGATCGTGCTCGACGCCGTCGTCGCGGATCTGGCCAGCCAGCGATGACCAGACTCTAGCGCATTTCCGGCGATATATGAATCGCTTCCAATGCCCTATCTCTTTGTTCTTACACGGCTCCGGACGCGAGATCGCAGCGCGCTCTCGCTGGAATTGCCCTAGCGCACCGCTTTCAGAAGCCCATTGTCGGGAAAGCAGGTCGGGCTCCTGCCGTTCTTCGCCTGCCAGTCGCCGATCGAACGCCGCGTCCTGAAGCCGGGCAACCCGTCCGCGCCGCCGACATCGTAGCCCTTGCCTTCGAGGACGCGCTGCATCGCCGCGATGTCCGAGCGGTACATGCTGTCGACCTTGCCCCAGCCCGCCTGGAAGCGGCTGTCGCCATACATGATGCGGTCGCCGGCATGGCCGACGAAGAGCGCATAAAGGTCGCTCTCGTTATATTCCTTCAGCACGTAGAAATTCGGCGTGACGATGAAGGCCGGGCCGCTGCGCCCGGCGGGCATCATCAGAAACCCCTCGCCGCGCAATTCATGGGCCGGGAAGGGCTTGCCGCCCACGCGGCGGATGCCCATCGCCTCCCAGTCCGCGATGCGGCGGCCGCGATCGGGGCCTTCGAGCGCGCAGGAGATGGTGTCGGGAACGGTGACCTCGAAGCCCCAGTCGCGACCCTTCACCCATCCGAAATGGTCGAGATAGTTGGCAATGGAGGCCAGCGTATCGGTTTCCGAATTCCAGATGTCCGCGGTTCCGTCGCCGTCGAAATCGACCGCATGGGCGAGATAGGATGTCGGCAGGAACTGCGGCTGTCCGAGCGCGCCGGCCCATGACGACTTCATCGCGGCGGGGCGGACACCGCGCTCGACCATGACGAGCGCTGCGAGGATTTCCTTGCGGAACATCTCCTTGCGCGTCGACATGAAGGCCTTGGTCGCGAGCACCTCGATGGCGTCGTGCGGGATCGACGCACGGCCAAAACCGGATTCACGGCCCCATATGGCGATCACGATGCCGGACGGCACGCCGTAGCGCGCCTCGATGGCGGCCAGCGCCTGCCGGTATTTGGCCAGCCGCACGCGGCCGCCGGAGGCGACTGCCCCGACGATGTTCTCGGAGAAATATTTCGATGGGGCACCGAACTCCGCCTGGTGCTGGTTCTTCGGCGTCTTCGGTTTCTGGCCCGGGACTACCAGATCGGGCAGCTTCAGATTGGGCCTGACGCCCTTGAAGGTGGCGTCGAAGGTCGCGGCGGAAACACCGTTCGCCTTCGCCTGCGGCCATAGATCGTTGCGGAGCCAGGTCTGGAACTGGGCGTCGAGCGACTGGGCCGTGGCGATGGCCGGCCATATGGCCGCGAAGACAAGTGCGATGAAAGCTGGGATCCTCATGGCCCCTCCCTGCCGCATGATTGCGTCAAAAGGCGGTCCGCGACTTCATCGCCGCGGCAAGCGTGCCTTCGTCGAGATAGTCGAGCTCGCCGCCGACCGGCACGCCGTGGGCCAGCCGCGAGACCTTGACGTCCATTCCGTCAAGCTGATCGGTGATGTAGTGGGCGGTCGTCTGGCCTTCGACCGTCGCGTTGACCGCCAGTATGATCTCGACGACGCCGCCGGCGGCGACGCGCGACACCAGACTGGAGATCGACAGATCGTCGGGACCGACGCCGTCGAGCGGCGACATCACGCCGCCCAGGACGTGGTAGCTGGCGTTGAGCGCGGCCGCCCGCTCCAGCGCCCACAGATCCGAGACATCCTCGACCACGACGATCGTCGACGTGTCGCGACGCGGATCGGTGCATACGGTGCACGGGTCGGTGGTATCGACATTGCCGCAGGTCGAGCAGACGCGGACCTTCTCGACCGCATCGGCCATCGCGACCGACAGCGGACCCAACAGCTGTTCCTTCTTCTTGATCAGATGCAGCGCGGCGCGCCGGGCGGAGCGCGGCCCGAGGCCCGGCACCTTCGACAGGAGCTGGATCAGACGTTCGATCTCTGGACCGGCGATTCGCTTCGACATGGGCCGAGACTTAGCCGGGATGATCGGTTTTTGGTAGCGTCATGCCCGTTCGCAAAGTTGGAAGGACAGGTGCAATATGAGCGAAATCGTCCTCCGTCCCGCGACGCCCGACGACGCCGATGCGCTGTCGGCCCTGATCGCGGCGTCCTATGCGACACTGCGCGACGGCGCGTACGACCCCGCATCGATCGATGCCGCGCTACCCGCCATGTCGCATGCCAATCCGAAGCTGCTTGCGAGCGGGACCTATTATGTCGCGGAGATCGACGGCCGCGCGGCCGGCTGCGGCGGATGGAGCTTCGAAGCGCCCGGCACCGGTGACCGCGAGGACGGGATTGCGCATATCCGCCATTTCGCGGCACATCCCGGTTTCCGGCGGCAGGGTGTTGCGCACCGGCTGCTCGACCATTGTCTTGCGGAGGCCGCACGCAACGGCGCCAAGGTGATGCGAAGCCAGGCGACGCTACCGGCCGAGCCCTTCTACGCGAAAGCCGGCTTCCGGCGCGTCAGAACGGTCGAGGTCCAGATCGGACCGGCGACGATCCCCGCGATAGACATGGAACGCGCCCTGCCCTGACCGGCAGGGCAGCTTCGTCAGTCCGAAGCTTCCGGCCAGCGGCCGCTCGCAAAGACGCTGCCCACCGGATCCTGCTGCTTTTGCGGCGTTTCGTAGGTCATCGTGGCGACCGTGGCCGCAACGGGCGTTGCTCGCGCCACGACGGGAGCCTTCCGCTGCTTGACGCTGGCGACCGATACCGTCCGGCCTCGACGGCCGCGCCGCTTCTCGTAGAAGGCGTTGCCGCCGGCCTCCAGCACGTAATGCATGTTGTTGTACGGGAAGCTCAGCCCGGCCTGGTGGAAGAAGCGGGCCTTGGACACGCGCGGATGGCGTTCCCCCTTGAGAACCGCCTCGGCCGTATCGACCGCCAGATCACGGCCCGCAGAATTCATCGAGCGGGTCAGGACGCCAGGCGCGAACTGCTTTTTCTGGCCCACGACGCCGCAGACCGTATCGGGAAAGTCGTCGGACTTGACCCGGTTCATGACCACCGTACCGACGGCGATCATGCCTTCGCGGCTCGACCGGTTGGATTCGAAATACATCGCCCGGGCAAGGCATTCCTTGTCGTTCCGGCCATAGGCGGTCACGGTCGGCTTGAGGCTCGCTACCGACAGGCCATCGAGCAGGTCACCGCTCTTCGTACAGGCCGAAAGAGCCATCGCCGCGACGATCAGCGGCAAAGGCCGCGCAAGAAACCAGCTACGCAATACAAATCCCTCTCCGAAACACCCCCGCATCGGAGGTGACAGAAAAAAGGGAACTTTCGGGCAAAAGCGTGGCGAAAACGTTCGTTTTCGACATCGAATTTCAGAAAGGAAGCTTCATTCCCGGCGGAATCGGCAGGCCAGCGGTCAATTCACTGGTCTTTTTCTGCATCTCCGCCTCGACCTTGGCCTTGGCGTCATTGTGCGCGGCAAGGATCAGATCCTCGAGAATCTCGACCTCGTCTTCCTTGAACAGCGACGGATCTATCTTGAGCGACCGCATCTCGAACTTGCCCGAGATGGTGACGGACACCAGTCCGCCGCCGGCCTGCCCCGTCGCCTCCATCTGGGCGATCTGCTCCTGCATTTCCTGGAACTTGGCCTGCATTTCCTTGGCCTTGCCCATCAGGCCCATGAGGTCGCGCATCGTTCTTCTCCGTGGTCAGAGGTCGTCTTCGTCGTCATCAATGCCGGCTGCGGGATCCGGTTCCGGCATCTCTGCGGTTTCGGGCAGCCGCACGTCGATGATCCGGGCTCCGGGGAACCGCGACAGGATCGCCGCGACGTCGGGATCGCTGCGGGCATCCGAGATCGCCGACTGGCGTCGTCCCGCCTCCTGCTCGGCGAGCGTCGGACCGCCCTCTTCCCGCGACAGCGACACCACCCAGCGCCGGCCCGTCCATTTCTGCAGCCGCGCACTCATGTCGCCGAGGAGGGTCTTAGGCGCATCTTCCGTCAGGCTGACCTCAATGCGGCCGGGATCGATCCTGACGGGACGGACGACCCTCTTCAGCAGGACCTTGAAGGCCATGTCACGATGCTGATCCGCGAGCGCCACAATGTCAGCCAGCGCACGGATCGGCGGATGGGCATCGCTCTCCTGCCCGGGCTGGGCGGGCGCTTCGAAGGCCGCAGGGTCCTGGTTCTGTTCGACGAGCCGCATCGTCCGCCCGTCACCACCGCCGACAGGCTGGCGCGCATGCGACACCGCACTCGCGGCCGGGCCGCCCGGCGGCCGGTTCGCTCCCGCGCCTCTCGCCCCGTTGGCGGAAGCGGGCGCCGGCTGCCCGTCCTCGAGAGACTTGAGCGCTTCGTCCAGCGTCGGCAGGTCGGCCGCATGCGCGATGCGGATCAGCACCATCTCGGCAGCATTGACCGGCTTGCTCGACGACTGCACCTCGCCGATGCCCTTCAACAGCATCTGCCAGGCACGTGAGAGGGTTCTGACAGACAGCTTTTCGGCGAAGGCCGCACCGCGCTCGCGCTCGTCCTGCGACAGGGACGCGTCGTCGACGGCCTCGGGCACGAAGCGGAGCCGGGTGACGAGATGGTTGAAGTCGGCGAGGTCGGTCAGCACGGTGGCGGGATCGGCGCCGGCGTCGTACTGGGCGCGCAGTTCGTTCAGCGCCGCCGCGACGTCGCCCTTCATCAGATGCTCGAACAGGTCGATGACGCGGGCACGATCTGCCAGCCCCAGCATGTCGCGGACGGTGTCGGCCGTTACCTTGCCGGACGAGTGAGCGATCGCCTGGTCGAAGATCGACTGGGCGTCGCGCATCGAACCGTCCGCGGCGCGCGCGACCATGGCAAGTGCATCGTCTTCGGCCTCGACGCCCTCGATGGCGCCGATGCGGGCGAGGTCGGCCTTGATCAGCGCCGCGTCGATGCGCCTCAGGTCGAAACGCTGGCAGCGCGACAGGATCGTGATGGGAACCTTGCGGATCTCGGTGGTGGCGAAGATGAACTTCACATGCGGGGGAGGTTCCTCGAGCGTCTTCAGCAGGCCGTTGAAGGCCTGGTTGGACAGCATGTGGACCTCGTCGATGATGTAGACCTTGTAGCGCGCGGAAACCGGCGCATAGCGGACGCGGTCGATAATGTCGCGAATATCGTCGATGCCGGTGTGCGAGGCCGCGTCCATCTCGATGACGTCGACATGGCGGCCTTCCATGATCGCTTCGCAGTGCTCGCCGAGACTGTCCATCGCGACCGTCGGCCGGTCGATCTCGTCGGTCTTGTAGTTGAGCGCTCTCGCCAGGATGCGCGCGGTGGTGGTCTTGCCCACGCCGCGCACGCCGGTTAGCATCCACGCCTGGGCGATCCGCCCGGTCGAAAAGGCATTGGTGAGGGTGCGGACCATCGGCTCCTGGCCGACGAGGCCCGAAAAGTCGCGCGGCCGGTACTTGCGGGCGAGAACCCGGTAGCCGGCCGTTCCTTTTCGGGGATCCTGCCCGGCTTCGTCCATCGACCCGACGCCTCCGATTGCTGGTCGCCGCTCCCGCGCGGTCGCACCGGGAGGGAGTTTGGCCCCCGGCGCCTTGCGGCGTCAATGGCGACGGCAGGCTTCCGCATCCGCAGGGGAGAAGGTGGGAGGCTGGCACGATGACCCGTGCCGTGGCTCGTTAGGGCTGCTTCCTTCCGGACCTGACCCGGTTGGCGAGTGGCTCGTCCACCACCAACCTCCCATTCTCCATATCGGAAATCGCCACGCGAAATGCAAGAGCCGAGGAGGCGCGGCGCAGCCAGCCGAGGTCCAATCGAATGATTTGCTTGCGGCATGCGTGGGAGCGCTCTAGCCTCGACCGGACAAAGGGAGGACAAACCCCATGCTGCCGGGCAAGAAGGCGGGTTTCGAGCTCGATTCGAAGCTGGAGGCGGAAAGCCGTCACGTGCTCTGGCTCGGGCTGTGCGAATTGCGGATGATGGACGACCGGCGCTGGCCATGGCTGGTCCTGGTACCTCAGCGCAGCGGCGTGGAAGAGGTCCACGATCTGACCCCGCTCGACCAGGCGATGCTGACATTCGAGACCAACATGGTGGCGCAGGCCCTGAAGAAGCATACCGGCTGCACGAAGATAAACACCGCGGCAATCGGCAACATCGTGCGGCAACTGCATGTCCATGTCGTCGCGCGCAACGAGGGCGATCCCGGGTGGCCGGGCACGGTCTGGGGCTATGGCGCGCGGGAATGCTACCGCCGCGAGGATCTGCACCAGATCATCGATGGATTCCGGACCGCACTCTGAGGTCCCCGAACAATCAAGAGGAACGCATGAGCATATCCCTGTTCGCCGCATCGGAGCGCGAACCCAGCCAGTTTGTCGGCTTCGCCGGCAATCGCATCGAACGGCTGTCCGAAAACCGCAGCGACGATTCGGTCGAAAAGGCACTCACGGAACCAGCTGCGCGGATCATGCTGATGCGCGGCGGCCGAATCTGGCTGAAGCTCGCCGATGGCGGCTTCGACGCATACTTCACCGTAGCGGACGCAACGGATCACGACGCCAAGCTCAAGCATGCCGTGCTGCTCGGCTGGGATCGCGGCGTGCCCGTTCTGGCGGCGCCGGCAGGGCTCGAGCCTGAAGCGCTTCCCGAGACCATCAAGGCGATCGACTACCGCTCGGTCTATATCCAGGGCCTTCTGGGCGCCGAAGACCTCGGCGCGCTGGCCCAGGGCGCGGCACTGCTCGCCTGGCATGGAAACCATCGCTTCTGCGGCCGCTGCGGCACGGCAACCGAGATGCGGGCCGGCGGCTACAAGCGCGTGTGTCCGTCCTGCAGCGCGGAACATTTTCCGCGAACCGACCCGGTCGCGATCATGCTCGCGGTGCGTGAGGACGCGTGTCTTCTCGGCCGCAGCCCGCATTTCGCGCCGGGCATGTATTCCTGCCTCGCCGGCTTCATCGAACCGGGCGAAACGATCGAGAACGCGGTCAGGCGCGAGATTTTCGAGGAATCCGGCATCCATGTCGGCCGGGTATCATACCACGCCAGCCAACCCTGGCCGTTTCCCTATTCATTGATGATCGGCTGCTTCGGCGAAGCGGTTTCGGAGACGATCGACGCCGATCTGGAAGAGCTCGAGGACTGCCGCTGGTTCCAGCGCGACGAGGTACGCGCGATGCTCGACGGCACGGCGGCATCGGGGCTCGGTGTTCCGCCGGCCGGCGCCATCGCCCACCATTTGATCAGGGCCTGGGCGGAGCGCTAGCGTTCAGATCAATCCAGCGAATCGCTCTGCGATTCGCGGAACGCATGCGCCGGATAGACGCCGAGGATGCGCACCTCGCGCGAGAAGAAGGCGAGTTCCTTGAGCGCCTGCGCGACGTTCTTGTCGTCCGGATGGCCTTCGATGTCGGCGTAGAACTGCGTCGAGAAGAACTTGCCGCCGAGCTGGTAGCTTTCGAGCTTGGTCATGTTGACGCCGTTGGTGGCAAAGCCGCCCATCGCCTTGTAGAGGGCCGCCGGGATGTTGTGCACGCGGAAGACGAAGGTCGTCATCATGAGCTGGTCGCTCGCGCCACGCGCGGCCCAGGATTTCTCCTTCGACAGGATGACGAAGCGGGTGACGTTGGTGTCGGTGTCCTCGACATCCTCTGCGGCGATGTCCAGACCGTAAAGCTCCGCCGCGAGCCGCGGCGCCAGCGCCGCCTTGGCCGTATCGCCCTCCTCCGCGACGATACGCGCCGCACCGGCGGTATCGCCGGCGACCACCGGTTTCCAGCGATGGCGGCGGATGATCTTGCGGCATTGGCCGAGCGCGTGGATGTGACTGTATACCGCCTTGACCTGGTCGAGGCGGCCGCCACGCACCAGCATGAGCTGGAAGTGGATCGGCAGGAAATATTCGCCGACGATGTGCAGCCGCGATTCCGGCAGCAGGTGGTGGATGTCGGCCACGCGCCCGGCGATCGTGTTCTCGATCGGGATCATCGCCAGGTCCGCCTTGCCGGATTCCACCGCGTTGAAGGCGTCCTCGAACGTCGCGCAGGGCATCGGCTCCATGCCGGGAAAGACGTCCCTGCAGGCCGTGTCGGAATTGGCGCCGTATTCGCCCTGGAAGGCGATGCGGTTGGTCTTTTCGGCCATGTCAGGACCCCGTGCGTGATAAAAGGAGCGTGCGGGCGCGATCGAGATCGGCCTGCGTGTCGACGCCGAGCGGCACCGTATCGACGAGCGCGACGTCGATACGCATCCCGGCTTCCAGTGCGCGAAGCTGCTCGAGCCGTTCGCGCCGCTCGAGTGGCGACGGCGGCAGCGCCACGAAGCGCTCCAGCGCGGCACGCCTGTAAGCGTAGAGCCCCACATGGTGGTAGAGAGGCCCGTCGCCCCAGGGCGCGGTCGCACGCGTGAAGTAAAGTGCGCGCAGCCGCCCGGCAGCGACGGGCGAGCCGACCACCTTGACGACGTTGGGATCGCTCTTCTCGCGCTCCTCGCGGATCTCGACGGCGACCGTGCCGATCGCAGCGTCGCTGCCGTGAAGCGCTTCGGCC
>JAMLJD010000044.1 GCA_023953775.1 Rhizobiaceae bacterium
TCGTCGAGGCCGAGCGCCGTGCTCGTCGTCCACGGGCGTATCTCGAACCCGTCATCCGTGCGCTGCTCAAAGGTCCCGTCACCGACGAGCCAGCCGGCAGGCAGGCCCGCGCGCCGCGCCGCCTCCATGTCGGACGGCTTGTCTCCGACCATGACCGAGCGACGAAGATCGAGGCCGAGCAGTTTGCCGGCCCGCAGAAGCATGCCGGGCCCGGGCTTTCGCGCCGGATGGTCGGCAACGTCCAGCGGCGGCCTGCCGCCCGCGAGATAGCCGCAGGCGATGAGCAGGTCGGCATGCGCCGACCGCGCGGCGAGTTCGGCCGCGATATGCGCGGTCACGGCGGCGAAATCGGCCCAGGTGAAATAGCCGCGCGCGACGCCGGACTGGTTGGTCACGATGACGACCGGCACACCTGCTTCATTTGCTTCCCGAATCACCGAGACGACGGGATCGCGCAAGACGATCGTCGCTATGTCCGAGGGGTAGCCGCTATCCTTGATCACCACGCCGTCGCGGTCGAGGAACAGCGCCCCCATCCCCGGCGCGAAATGCGGCGCGCCGAACGGCTGCACCCAGAGGCCGGGCTCAACGAGATAGCGCGACGGCCAGTCGCTCCATGACGCGTCGGCGCCCGAAACACTCCCCATTGCGCGCCTCTCCTCAGATCGAGCCGGTCGCAGTGGCACCCGTCACCCGAGCGCCCGGATCCGGCTGATGGCCGACGTGGTGCTGCGCCCGTCCACCATCCGCGCGGTGACCACGCGGCCGCCGCCCGCCGTGACGATATCCGCGCCGACGATCCGGTCCACCGTATATTCCGCGCCCTTCACGAGCACGTCCGGGCGAATCGCCGCGATCAGCTCGAGCGGCGTATCCTCGTCGAAAACCACCACGGCATCGACCGGACGCAGCGCGCACAGCACCGCGGCGCGGTCGTCCTCGCCATTGACCGGGCGCTCGTCACCCTTAAGCCGCTTCACCGAGCCATCGCTGTTGAGCCCGACGACCAGCCGGTCGCACTCGGCCCGCGCCTGCTGCAGCAGCGACACGTGGCCGGCATGCAGGATGTCGAAGCAGCCGTTGGTGAAGCCGACGCTGAGCCCGGCGCGGCGCCACTCTTCCACCATGTGGACGAGGTCCTTGCGCGCCACTGGCCCGGCCTGCGGCGCCGCCGGCGTCGCGCCGAGGCGCTCGAGAAGTTCGGCGCGCGACACCCGCGCCGTCCCGCGCTTGCCGACCACCACGCCGGCCGCGGCGTTGGAAAGCCGCGCCGCATCCGCCCGCTCGAGGCCCGCCGCGACCGCCAGCGCGAAGGACGCAATGACGGTATCGCCGGCGCCGGACACGTCGAACACCTCACGCTTTTCCGCCGGCACGTGGCAGGCCGCGTCGGCCGACACCACGCTCATCCCCTTCTCGCTGCGCGTCGCCAGCACGAAGTCGAAGCCATGCGCGGCGATCAACTCGCGGCAGGCCTCCTCGACCTCATCGTCGGTCGAGACCTGCCGTGCCACCGCCTGCCCCAGCTCCACCCGGTTGGGCGTCACGCCGGCCGCGCCGCGATAGGCGGCGTAGTTCGGGTCCTTCGGATCGACCAGCACCAGCCTGCCGGCCTCGGCGCAGATCGCGATGATCTCGGCGGCGAGGCCGTGGTTCAAAACGCCCTTGCCGTAGTCGGACAGGATCACGATGTCGGCCGACGTCGCCATGGCACGCACCGTGTCGAGCAATGCGGCGCGATCGTCCTTGGCGAGCGGCGTCGTGTCTTCCTCGTCGAAGCGCAGCACCTGCTGGTTCTGCGCGATGTAGCGGCTCTTGCAGGAGGTCCGGCGCGTCGCGCTGCGCAGCACGCCGGAGGCCTCGACGGCGCCCGCCGACAACAGCCCGAGCACGGCATTGCCCGGCGCATCGTCGCCGATCACCGCGCACAGCCGCGCATTGCCGCCCAGCGAGGCGATGTTGGCCACCACGTTCCCCGCGCCGCCGAGCATGGTCTCTTCGCCGCGCGCCTGCAGGACCGGTATCGGCGCCTCGGGCGATATCCGGTCGAGCGCGCCGTGAATGAACCGGTCGAGCATCACGTCGCCGACCACCAGCACGGTGATCGACGCGAAGCGGTCGACGGCATCGGCTATGGAATTCCTGTCGGGGCTCATCGGGCGATCGCAAACCGGCGTGGCGTGGACGATGTCGGGGTCCTTGTAGGGCCGCCCCGGACGCTTCGCAAGGACGCAAAGCGCTTCACCCTGGGCGCGAAACCGTTTAGAGCGGAACCGCAAACGGGAGACCCACATGATCGTCGTGACGGGCGGGGCCGGAATGATCGGCAGCAATATCGTCGCCGCGCTGAACGAGCGTGGGCGCGCCGACATCATGGTGGTCGACGATCTCACCGACGGAACCAAGTTCCGCAATCTGGCGGATGCCTCCATCACCGACTACGAGGATCACGAGGATTTCCTCGCCCGCATCGAACGCGGCGAGGACATGGGCATCGAGGCGGTCTTCCACCAGGGCGCCTGTTCGGCGACCACCGAGTGGAACGGCCGCTACATGATGCGGGTCAACTTCGCCTATTCGCGTGCGCTGCTGCACTACTGCCTCGAGCGGCGCATTCCCTTCATCTATGCCTCGTCGGCGGCCGTCTATGGCGGCGGCGACCGTTTCGTCGAGGAGCCCGGGGCCGAACGCCCGCTCAACGTCTACGGCTATTCCAAGAAGCTGTTCGACGACTATGTGCGCAACACCGCGTTTCCGGTCGACGGCCATTCGCAGGTCGTGGGCCTGCGCTATTTCAACGTCTACGGGCCGCGCGAGACCCACAAGGGTGAAATGGCGTCGGTGGCGTTCCACCTGTTCAACCAGGTCTCGCGCGGCGAGAACCCGCGCCTGTTTGGCGCCTATGACGGGTACGGCCCCGGCGAACAGAGCCGCGATTTCGTCCACGTCGCCGACGTCGCCGACGTCAATCTGTGGTTCCGGGACCGCGGCGTCAGCGGCATCTACAATTGCGGCACCGGCCGCGCCGAACCGTTCCGGCGCATCGCCGAAACCGTGATCGCCTCGCTCGGCAAGGGCGAGATCGAGTTCGTCGACTTCCCCGACAAGCTCAAGGGCCGCTACCAGAGCTTCACCCAGGCCGACATCTCGCGGCTCAGAGCCGCCGGCTACAACGGCGACTTTCGCGACGTCGAGAGCGGCGTCGCAGACTACATGGAATGGCTGAAAGCATGGCCATCCTCGTAGCCGGGCCGCGCTGGGTCGGCGACATGGTCATGGCCCACCCGCTGATCCGCACAGTGCGCGAGCGCCATCCCGACGAGCCGATCGACGTTATCGCTCCCGCTGGCTCGCTGGCGGTCGCGCGACGCATGGCCGAGGTTCGCGAGTGCATTTCGGCACCGTTCGCCGCGAACAGGCTCGGCCTTGGCGAGCGCTTCCGCATCGGCCGGTCGCTGGCGGGCCGCTACCGCCAGGCATTCGTCCTCCAGGGAAGCTGGAAGTCGGCGCTCGTGCCGTTCTTCGCCAGGATCCCGAGGCGGACCGGCTATCGCGGCGAATTCCGCTACGGCCTTCTGAACGACATCGTGCCCCGCCCCGAACGCGACCGGCGCAAGACCGCGCACATGTTCCAGCGGCTCGCCGGCGGCGGCGAATTCCTGCCCCCGCGCCTCGCCGTCGACCATGACAACCGCGCGCGTCTGCTCGACGCGCACAAGCTGACCGGACGGGACTTCGTCTGCCTCATGCCGGGCGCCGAGTTCGGGCCGGCCAAGCGCTGGCCGGCCGAGCGCTACGCCGCTCTCGCCGCCGACCTCCTGCGGCGCAACATGGCGGTGATCGTGCTCGGCTCGCCCAGGGACGCGCCGGTCGGCGCTGAAATCGCGGCGGCCGCACCTGAGGTCATCGAACTGACCGGCAGGACGCGGCTGGAGGACGCCGTCGACCTCCTGTCGGCGGCCCGTGTCGCGATCACCAACGACAGCGGGCTGATGCATGTCGCAGCCGCCGTCGACACGCCTGTCGTGGCGATCTACGGCCCGACCTCGAGCGAGGACACGCCGCCCCTGACGGACCGGCGCGAGCTCGTGTCGCTCAATCTCGACTGCTCTCCCTGCCACCAGCGGACCTGCCCGCTCGGCCACCATAACTGTATGGAAATGCTCGAGATTTCGCAGGTGCGCGCGGCCGTCGACCGGTTTCTGGCCGGCGCCTGAACCGCGCTTGCCCTCACGCCGTGCGACCGGCATTACGAAACTGTAATGCGCGTGTTGCGGAACCCGTTCGCCCTGCCCCCCGTTTTTCCAGCGAAGGGCAACGAATTGAAACGATCCTGGAGCTAGATATGCAACTCAAGCTGATTTCCGGCATTTGCGCGGCGGCGATGACCGCCTCGCTGGCCGTTCCTGCGATGGCGGCTCCCCTCAGGGTGAGTCCGGTCGCATCCCAGAACAACCTGGTCGAGGTCCAGTACCGCATTCGCGACCGCGACGGCGAGCGTCGCTGGCATCGCGGGGACCGTGACCGCGATGGCGAACGTCGCTGGCGCCGTGGTGATCGTGAGCGTGACCGCGACTTCCGCCGTGACGGACGTTATGCCTATTTCAATGGCCATCGCGGCTATCGCGAGCGCCGTCCCGGCTATCGCTATCGCGACGGTTTCTGGTTCCCGCCCGCGGCATTCGCGCTCGGCGTGATCACCGGCTCGATCATCAACAATGCGACGCCGGCGCCGCGCTACCGCGAGGGTCTTCCGCGGGCCCATGTGGAATACTGCTTCGACCGCTACCGGTCCTACCGCGTGTCGGACAACACGTTCCAGCCGTATAACGGTCCGCGTGAGCAGTGCCGCTCGCCGTATCTCTGATCGGCAGCGCAATCATCGACAAGAGGCCGGAGGGCGTCGCGTTCTCCGGCCTTTTTTGCGTGAAGGCGTCTGAAAAACTCAGCTCAGCGTCCGCGACACCGCGTTTTTCCAGCCGGCGAGACGCGTTTTTCGCTCTTTTTCGGACATCTCCGGCTTAAAACGGCGGTCGAGCGCCCAGGATTTCGCGAACTTTTTGGCGTCCGGCCACACACCGGCATGCGATCCGGCGAGCCATGCCGCTCCCAGCGCCGTCGTCTCGAGGATCGTCGGGCGGTCGACCGGCGCATCGAGGATGTCGGCCAGGCGCTGCATCGCCCAGTCGGAAGCCACCATGCCGCCATCGACCCTGAGCACTGTCTTCTTCGCCGCGCCCTTCCAGTCCTTCTTCATCGCGTCGAGCAGATCGCGGGTCTGAAAGGCGACCGATTCAAGCGCGGCGCGGGCGAATTCCGCCGGCCCCGAATTGCGCGTCAGGCCGAAGATCGCGCCCCGCGCTTCGGCGTCCCAGTGCGGCGCGCCGAGCCCGACGAAGGCCGGCACCAGATAGACGTGCTGGGTCGGATCGGCCTGCGCCGCCAGCGTCCCGGTCTCGGCCGCCTTGCCGATCACCTTCAGCCCGTCGCGAAGCCACTGCACGGCTGCACCGGCCACGAAGATCGACCCCTCGAGCGCGTAGGTCGTCTCGCCGTTCAGCCTGTAGGCGATCGTCGTCAGAAGCCGGTTCTTCGAGCGGACGAGGTCCCGCCCCGTATTGAGCAGCGCGAAGCAGCCGGTTCCGTAGGTCGACTTCAACATGCCGGCCTCGAAGCAGGCCTGGCCGATCGTCGCTGCCTGCTGGTCGCCTGCGATGCCGCGTATGGGGATCGCGGCGCCGAACAGCTTCGGATCGGTTTCGCCGTAGTCGGCGGCGCAATCCTTGACCTCGGGCAGCATCGCGCCGGGAATGCGCAGGATGTCGAGAAGCTCGTCGTCCCAGGCGTTCTTCTCGATGTTGTAGACGAGCGTGCGCGACGCATTCGTCGCATCGGTCGCGAAGACCTTGCCTCCGGTCAGCCGCCAGACGAGGAAGGCGTCAATGGTGCCTGCGAGCAGCTCGCCCTTCTGCGCGCGCCGGCGCGCGCCCTTGACGGTATCGAGCAGCCACGAGATCTTGGTGCCGGAAAAATACGGATCGAGCAGCAGGCCGGTCTTGCGCGTGAATTTCGGTTCCAGTCCCTTCTTCTTGAGCTTCTGGCACATCGCCGCGGTCCGGCGGTCCTGCCATACGATGGCATTGTGGATCGGCTTGCCGGTGGCCTTGTCCCAGACGACCACGGTCTCGCGCTGGTTGGTGATGCCGATCGCCGCGATGTCCTTCGCCGTCAGCTTAGCCTTGCGCAGCGCGGAACGGACAGTGGAGACCACGCTCTTCCAGATGTCTTCGGGATCGTGCTCGACCCAGCCGGAATCCGGGAAATGCTGGGTGAACTCCTTCTGGCCCGTCGCGACGATCTTCTGATTGCCGTCGAAGACGATCGCCCGGCTGGATGTCGTTCCCTGGTCGATGGCAAGGATATGTCCGCTCATCACTCCTCCCGGCGCATATCATGAAAAGACAGGGAGGCGATCGTAGACCGCCTCCCCGAAAAGCAAAGCCGTCAAGTGGCTAGTTCTGCCAGCTTTTCACCAGTTCGTCGTAGTTGATGGTGATCGGCTGCTCCTTTTCGTTCTCGACCTTGAGCTGCGGCGCAAGATTGCCCTTCGAAACGGCATCCTTGTTCCAGTATTCGAGGTCGTGCTCCTCGGCGAGCTTCGGACCGATATCGCCCTGGACCCCGGCGCGTTCCAGACGCTCAAGCACCTTTTCCTGCTCGGCGCAGAGCGAGTCCATCGCCTCCTGCGCGGTCTTGGCGCCGGACGACGCATCACCGATCGCCTGCCACCACAGCTGCGCGAGCTTCGGATAGTCCGGAACGTTGGTGCCGGTCGGCGACCACTGCAGGCGGGCCGGCGAGCGATAGAACTCGACGAGGCCGCCGAGCTTCGGCGCACGATCGGTGAACGACTGGTGATCGAGCGTCGACTGCCGGATGAAGGTCAGGCCGACATGGCTCTTCTTCACGTCCACCGTCTTCGACGTCACGAACTGCGCATAGAGCCACGCGGCCTTGGCGCGATCGTCCGGCGTCGACTTCAGCAGCGTCCACGAACCGGCGTCCTGGTAGCCGAGCTTCATGCCGTCCTTCCAGTAGACGCCATGCGGCGACGGGGCGAAGCGCCACTTCGGCGTGCCGTCGTCGTTCACCACCGGGAGGCCCTGCTTAACGAAATCGGCGGTGAAGGCCGTGTAGGTGAACATCTGCTGCGCGATCTCGCCCTGCGAGGGAACGGGACCGGACTCCGAGAACGTCATGCCCTGGGCAGCGGCCGGAGCGTACTTGCCCATCCATTCGAGATACTTCTCGATGGAGTAGACCGCCGCCGGGCCGTTGGTGTCGCCGCCGCGCGCCACGCAGGAGCCGACCGGACGATCGTTCTCGTCAACCTTGATACCCCATTCGTCGACCGGCTTGCCGTTCGGGATGCCCTTGTCGCCGTTGCCGGCCATGGACAGCCACGCATCGGTGAAGCGCCAGCCGAGCGACGGGTCCTTCTTGCCGTAGTCCATGTGGCCGTAGACCTTCTTGCCGTCCACCTCGCGGCCGGTGAAGAACTCGGCGATGTCCTCATAGGCCGACCAGTTGACCGGCACGCCGAGATCGTAGCCGTACTTCTCCTTGAAGTCGGCCTTGTTCTTCTCGTCGTTGAACCAGTCGTAGCGGAACCAGTAGAGGTTCGCGAACTGCTGGTCCGGAAGCTGGTAGAGATCGCCGTCCGGCGCGGTCGTGAACGACTTGCCGATGAAGTCATCGATATCGAGGTTCGGATTGGTGACGTCCTTGCCCTCGTTCGCCATCCAGTCGGTCAGGCTGCGGGCCTGCTGGTAGCGCCAGTGGGTGCCGATCAGGTCCGAATCGTTGATGTAGGCGTCGTAGACGTTCTCGCCCGACTGCATCTGGGTCTGCAGTTTCTCGACCACGTCGCCCTCGCCGATCAGGTCGTGCGTAACCTTGATGCCAGTGATGTCGGAGAACGCCTTGGCCAGCGTCTTCGATTCATACTCATGGGTCGTGATGGTTTCGGAAACCACCTTGATCTCCATGCCGGCGAAAGGCTGCGCGGCATCGATGAACCACTGCATCTCGGCTTCCTGCGCGCCCCTGTCGAGCGTCGACATGTCGCCGATCTCGGCGTCCAGGAATGCCTTGGCTTCGTCCATGCCTGCATAGGCGTGGCCAGCGCCGAGAAGTAGCAAAAGGGCCGTCGAAGATGTTAGGAACTGTCGTCGCATGTCGTTTCCTCCACTTGGTTTCGATTGCGATCGGAGCGGCCGGCTGCATACGGCCGCTCCACCGTTTCTCCCCCTAGACGAGCTTGAATACGCCGAGGGCGTACACGATCGAGAGAGCGAGAGCCCACCACAGGTTCGGGCCGACGAGCCCGAGCCATGCGAGATGGATAAAGGCGCTGCCGAGCAGCGAAATGAACAGGCGGTCGCCGCGCGTCGTCTCGAAGCGCAGGATGCCGACGCGCGGATTGCCGCCGGGCGAGGCATATTCCCAGACCGCCATGCCGACCAGAAGGGCCAGGATCGTCAGGAAGAAGATCGCCGTCGGCATCGTCCATGCCATCCAGGACAGGTTCATGTGCGATCTCCCTCGATGGCCGGACGGAGCGGATTGAGCGTCATCACACCCTCCCCAGGGCAAAGCCCTTGGCGATGTAGTTGCGGACGAACCAGATCACCAGCGCGCCGGGAATGATGGTCAGCACCCCGGCTGCCGCCAGCACGCCCCAGTCGAGACCCGAGGCCGACACGGTGCGCGTCATGATCGCGGCGATCGGCTTGGCGTCCGTGGTGGTGAGCGTGCGCGCGATGAGCAGTTCCACCCACGAGAACATGAAGCAGAAGAAGGCCGCGACCCCGACGCCGCTGGCGATCAGCGGCATGAAGATCTTCACGAAGAAGCGCGGGAACGAATAGCCGTCGATATAGGCGGTCTCGTCGATCTCCTTCGGCACGCCGGACATGAAGCCCTCGAGGATCCATACCGCCAGCGGCACGTTGAACAGGCAATGCGCCAGCGCCACCGCGATATGCGTGTCGATCAGCCCGAAGGCCGAATAGAGCTGGAAGAACGGCAGCACGAACACCGCCGGCGGCGCCATGCGGTTGGTCAGGAGCCAGAAGAACAGGTGCTTGTCGCCGAGGAAGCGGTAACGCGAGAAGGCATAGGCGGCGGGCAGCGCCACGGCGACCGAAATCACCGTGTTCATGACCACATAGATGACCGAGTTGATGTAACCCTTGTACCAGGACGGGTCGGTGAAGATCACCGCGTAATTGCCCAGCGTCGGGTTGCGCGGCCAAAGCGAGAAGGCGCCGAGGATCTCCTGGTTGGTCTTGAAGCTCATGTTGACGAGCCAGTAGATCGGCAGCATCAGGAAGATGATGTAGAGCGTCGGCACCAGCCACGAGAGGCGCGACTCGCTGCCCCGGCGGCGCATCCGCCTGGCGAGCCGGTCGTCGGCCTGGAGCGTCCGCGCCCCGGCCTGCGTCCCCTTGGCGCCTTCGCGTTCCATCACCGGGTTTCCCGCCTCGCTCATCTCAGCGCTCCGCATCGTAGTTTGTCATGACCGTGTAGAAGACCCATGACATCAGGAGCACGATCAGGAAGTAGATGATCGACATCGCCGCCGCCGGCCCGAGGTCGAACTGGCCGATCGCCATCTTCACCAGGTCGATCGACAGGAACGTCGTCGAGTTGCCGGGCCCGCCGCCGGTGACCACGAACGGCTCGGTGTAGATCATGAAGGAATCCATGAACCGCAGCAGCACCGCGATCAGCAGCACCCGGTTCATCTTCGGAAGCTGGATGTAGCGGAACACCGCCCAGCGCGACGCGCCGTCGATCTTGGCCGCCTGGTAGTAGGCGTCGGGGATCGACACCAGCCCGGCATAGCACAAAAGCACGACGAGGCTGGTCCAGTGCCAGACATCCATGACGATGACCGTCACCCAGGCCGCGAACGGGTCGCTGACGTAATTGTAGTCGACGCCGAGCTCGTTGAGCACGTAGCCGAGCAGTCCGATGTCTACGCGCCCGAACACCTGCCAGATCGTGCCGACGACGTTCCACGGGATCAGCAGCGGCAGCGCCATCAGCACCAGGCAGACGGGAACGCCCCAGCCGCGCTTCGGCATGTTGAGCGCGATGAAGATGCCGAGCGGCACCTCGATCGCCAGCACGATGCCCGAGAAGATCAGGTTGCGCCCCATGGCCAGCCAGAACCGGTCCGACGTCAGCATCTCCTCGAACCATTCGGTGCCGGCCCAGAAGAACTGGTTGTTCCCGAATGTGTCCTGCACCGAGTAGTTGACCACCGTCATCAGCGGGATCACGGCCGAGAACGCCACCAGCAGGAGCACCGGCAGCACCATGAACCAGGCCTTGTTGTTCCAGGTCCGGTCCATGGCTCAGGCTCCCTTTCCGTCGAGGTCGATACGCCATGACCCGGCGTAGAGATTGATGCCGGCGGGATCGAACGACACGTGCGGATCGGCCGGTATCGTCTCGTCCTCGCCGACGATCGCCGCGATTTCGCGCCCCTCGAGCGAGGCCCGCACAATTCTGTGCCGGCCGATATCCTCGACCTTGCTGATCGTCACCGGCATGCCGTCGCGGCCGAGCCTGACATATTCCGGCCGCACGCCGAGCTCGATCTGCCCCTTGCCACCCCTGGCGGCACCCGGCAGCTCGATCCGCTGGCCGCCGAGATGCGCCGTCCGGCCGTCGAGCGTGACCGGCAAGAGGTTCATGCCGGGCGAACCGATGAAATAGCCGACGAAGGTGTGGCTCGGGCGCTCGAACAGCTCGTCCGGGGTTCCGATCTGGACGATCTGCCCGTCGAACATCACCACCACCTTGTCGGCGAAGGTGAGCGCCTCGGTCTGGTCGTGGGTGACGTAGACCATCGTATGCGCGAAGCGGCGATGAAGCTGCTTGAGCTGCGTCCTCAGCTCCCACTTCATGTGCGGGTCGATGACCGTCAGCGGCTCGTCGAACAGGATCGCGTTGACGTCGGAGCGGACCAGGCCCCGGCCGAGCGAGATCTTCTGCTTCTGGTCGGCGGTCAGCCCGCGCGCCTTCTTCTGCGCCCAGTCGCCGAGCCCGATCATCTCGACGATCTCGCGCACCTTGCGGTCGACCTCGGCCTCGGGAACGCCGCGGTTGCGCAGCGGGAAGGCGAGATTGTCGCTGACCGTCATCGTGTCGTAGACGACCGGAAACTGGAACACCTGGGCGATGTTGCGCTCCTGCGTCGACAGGTCGGTGACGTCCGTCCCGTCGAACAGGAGCCGCCCCTCCGAGGCGCGCAGCAGTCCGGAGATGATGTTGAGGAGCGTGGTCTTGCCGCAGCCCGAAGGCCCGAGCAGCGCATAGGCGCCGCCGTCCTCGAAGGTGTGGTCGACCTCTTTCAGCGCATAGTCGGCTTCCGAAGCCGGCGAAGCGCCATAGGCATGGCGGATATGGTCGAGCTGGATCCGGGCCATCAGGCGTCCTCCGCAAGGCGTGCCGGCGCGCCCGTAACCGACCGGCCGTCGGCGTCGAAGACCAGCAGGTGGCGCGTGTCGACAAAGACGTCGAGCCTGTCGTCGGCATCGAGATGGTGGACGCCCGGCGCCAGCATCACCCAGCGTTCGTCGGCGAAGCCGAGATGGATGAAGCTCTCCGAGCCGGTGATCTCGGTCACCAGCACGCGGGCAGGCAGGGAAACCGCGTGGGCGTGCTGGCGCCTGAGGGATAGATGGTGGGGCCTGAAGCCGATCGTGTACGCGCCGTCGGCCACACCGGCAAGAGCATCCGGCACTGGGAGGTTCGCCCCACCATCTAACTCGAAATGACGGCCGTTTTTCCTCAGCACGATCGTGTTGAGCGGCGGATCGGAGATCGTGCGCGCCGTCGTCAGGTCGGCGGGCGCGCGGAAGACGTCGATCGTCGGGCCGAACTGCGTCACCCTGCCCTCGCTCATCGTCGCCGTGTTGCCGCCCAGAAGCAGCGCTTCGGACGGCTCTGTGGTCGCGTAGACGAAGATGGCGCCGGAATCCGCGAAGATGCGCGGCAGCTCGGCCCGCAGTTCCTCGCGCAGCTTGTAGTCGAGATTGGCCAGCGGCTCGTCGAGAAGCACGAGCCCGGCATTCTTGACAATCGCCCGAGCCAGCGCGGTGCGCTGCTGCTGGCCGCCCGACAGGTTGAGCGGCGTACGGTCGAGATAGGGCGTCAGCCGCAGCAGTTCGGCGGCCTTCCTCACCTCGCGGTCGATCAGCTCGCGATCCTTGCCGGCGACGCGCAGCGGCGAGGCGATGTTGTCGTAGACCGTCATCGCCGGATAGTTGATGAACTGCTGGTAGACCATCGCGACGTTGCGGCGCTGGACGGGAACGCCGGTGACGTCCTGGCCGTCGAAATGGACCGAGCCGGAGGTGGCCAGGTCGAGGCCGGCCATCAGCCGCATCAGGCTGGTCTTGCCCGACAGGGTCGGCCCGAGCAGGACGTTGAGCGTGCCGTGGCGAAGCGTCAGCGAGACGTCGCGGATATGCTCCGCGGCACCCACCTTCTTCGTCACGTTTCTCAATTCCAGCATCAACGTCCTCCCCGTCGCGCCATTCTACTCGGCCGCCGCCTTGGCCGGCGGCGCCGCCTTGCGCATGAACGCGTCGAGCGCGGCGGTTTCCTCCGCGCCCATCCTCAGGCCGCGCTTGGTGCGCCGCCACAACACGTCTTCGGCCGTCTCGGCCCACTCGTTCTCGATCAGGTAGCGGATCTCGGCCTCATAGAGGTCGGAGCCGAAATGCCGGCCGAGGTCGGCATAGGAGCGCGCGACGCCCAGGATCGTCGCCGCGCGCGTACCGTAGAGCCGCACCAGCCGGCGCGCATGGGCCGCATCCAGAAACGCAAACCGCGTCTTGAGCCGCGCGACCTCGTCGTCATAGCCGGTGGCCGGGAAATCTCCGCCGGGCAGCGGCGCGGTGTAGGTCCAGGCTTCCTTGCGCTTGCCGAGAAAGCCCTCGATCTTCTCCAGCACCGCTTCCGACAGGCGGCGGTAGGTGGTGATCTTGCCGCCAAAGATGTTGATCAGCGGAGCGCCGTTCTCGCCCTCGGTCTTGAGCACGTAGTCGCGCGTGGCTTCCTGCGCCTTCGACGCGCCGTCGTCGTAGAGCGGCCGCACGCCCGAATACGTCCACACGATGTCGGCACGGCGCACCGGCTCGGCGAAATATTCGCTCGCGGCCGCGCACAGATAGTCGATCTCGTCGTCGCTGATCACCGCGTCGCGGGGATCGCCCTCATAGTCCTTGTCGGTCGTGCCGATCAGCGTGAAGTCGTCCTCGTAGGGGATCGCGAAGATGATCCGGCCGTCCTGGTTCTGGAAGAAATAGGCGCGCGGATCGTCGTATTTGCGCTTGATGACGATGTGGCTGCCCTGAACGAGGCGGACATTGCTGACGTCGTTGCGGCCGAGCGCGTCGGCGAGGATGTGGTCCACCCACGGGCCGGCCGCGTTGACCAGCGTCCGCGCCCTGACATCCCGCTCCGTGCCCGAACGCAGATCGCGCACCGTCACCGTCCAGAGCGCGTCGTCCCGCCGCGCGGCGGTCACCCGCATATGGGTGTGGAGTTCGGCGCCGCGGTCGGCCGCGTCGCGTGCGTTGAGAACCACGAGCCGGGCATCGTTCACGCGGCAGTCGGAAAATTCGAACGCCGTCGAAAACAGCGGCTTGAGAGGCTTCGCGGCGGCATCGCTGCGCATGTCCAGCGTGCGCGTCGGCGGCAGCAGCTTGCGCCCGCCAATGTGGTCGTAGAGGAACAGGCCGAGCCGCAGCAGCCAGGCCGGCCGCAGGCCCTTGTGATGCGGCAGGATGAGCCGCAGCGGCCAGATGATGTGCGGCGCCATGCACCACAGCACCTCGCGCTCCATCAGCGCCTCGCGGACCAGCCGGAACTCGTAGAATTCGAGATAGCGCAGCCCGCCATGGATAAGCTTGGTCGACCAGGACGAGGTGCCGCTGCCGAAATCGTTCATCTCGGCGAGAAAGACCGAATAGCCGCGCCCCGCGGCGTCGCGGGCGATGCCGCAACCATTGATGCCGCCGCCAATGACGAAAACGTCACGAACCTCGGGTTCGGTCAAGGAATCCTCCCCGCGCAGCCATGTCACTGGAAGCGTGCCGCTCTTCTCCGGCTGCGCGAGGGAATTATTTCGAAATAAATACGAATGTCAAACGAAAATCATTAACCGTGTGCGCCGGCGACCGCGGACCGCTTCGTTGCCGCCGTTTCAACGAGATGGACTTCTGCCTCGAGGCACAGTTCGCGGACATTCGGCAGTTCGCAGCGATCGGTGATGAAGGTGTCAACCTGCGAGATATGGCCGATGCGGACCGGCGCGGTACGCTCGAACTTGGTGGAATCCGCGACCAGGATGACGTGCCGCGCATTGGCGATGATCGCCTGCGCGACCTTCACCTCGCGAAAGTCGAAGTCGAGCAGCGCGCCGTCATCGTCGATCGCCGACGTGCCGATGACCGCGTAATCGACCTTGAACTGGCGAATGAAATCCACGGCAGCCTCGCCGACGATGCCGCCGTCCGACCCGCGCACGACCCCGGCCGCGATCACAACCTCGAACGAAGGATAAACCCGCATCCTGTTGGCAACATTGATGTTATTCGTGATCACCATCAGCCCCGCATGGTCGAGAAGCGACTTGCTGACCGCCTCCGTGGTGGTGCCGATATTGATGAACAACGACGCGTTGTCGGGAATGAGATCGGCCGCCGCCCGGCCGATCGCCTCCTTCTCGTCGGCTGCGATCTTGCGCCGTGCCTCATATTCCATGTTCTCGATGCCGGAGGGAAACAGCGCCCCGCCATGGATGCGCGAGAGCAGGCGCTGTTCACACAGATCATTGAGATCCTTGCGGATTGTCTGCGGCGTGACGTTGAAGCGTTCGGCCAGGTCGTCGACGAGAACGCGCCCGTTGTCCTTTGCAAGCTGTACGATCTGCGCGTGTCGCGGCATGAGAAACATCGCACCCTCCCGACTTTCGTTTTTTGCTTTTATAGAAGAAAACGAAAGCGGTCGCTAGTCCATGCTGGCTGATAAATTATCGAGCTCCGCCGCAGCCGGCTCGCGCGGTCCCTGCCCCGATACCGACGGCGGACCGGACGAAATGTGCGCCTGCCTGCACCCGCGACAGAGCATCGCAGCCGAAACCGCGGTAGACGCTGCAATCATCGGTGGGAAGCGACATCGACGCCGCCATTCGGAGAAACGCCGCGCCCCGGACACGCGAACCGGCGGATTGTCGCCATCCGTCACAAAACGAAACGGAACGCCTGCGCCGGTGCCTCGTCGGCGGCGTTCAGATGTCGACCGGAAAGTCCGGCAGCCGCGTGAAGGCTTCCTTCAGCGCGTTCGACCAGCCGTCCGAGATGGTGCGGAAATACTCGTCGTCCGCCTTGATCCGCGTCCTGTATCCGACCGCGAAGGTGTCGCGCGGATAGTAGAGGAGATCGAGCGGCAGACCGACGGAGAGGTTCGACTTCACCGTCGAATCGAACGATACCATCAGCAGCTTCACCGTCTCGGCGAAGCTCATCTCGGGATCGTAGGCGCGGATGAGAATCGGCTTGCCGTACTTGGTCTCGCCGATCTGGAAGAACGGCGTGTCCTCGGAGGCCTCGATGAAGTTGCCCTCGGGATAGACCATGAAGAGCCGCGGTTCGGTGCCCCTGATCTGGCCGCCGATCATGAAGGAGGCGGAGAAGGCATCGGCCTCCTGGCCTTCCGGCGTGGACTTTCCGATCACTTCCCGCAGCGTTTCCCCGACCAGCTTTGCGGTCTGGTACATGGACGGCGTCTCGAGAAGCGACGGCGAACGCTCCGCAGGTGCCTTGGACCGCTCGTCGAGCAGGCTCACCACGGCCTGCGTGGTGGCGAGGTTCCCGGCCGACATCAGCACGATCAGGCGCTCGCCCGGCTCCTCCCACACATGCATCTTGCGGAAGGTGGATATGCTGTCGACCCCCGCATTGGTGCGGGTATCGGACATGAAAACCAGGCCTCTGTTGATCTTGAGGCCGACACAGTAGGTCATTGGACAAGGGCCCGGGCGGAATCTCTGCCTATGATTACTGCTCTACGGTGATGTGGACTGCAAGCTGTTCCTTCGCCGCGCCGATACGAATTCCCGACACCGGCATGGCGTCGCGATAGTCGCGCCCCGTCGCGATGCGGACATAGCGCTCGTCCGCCGAAATGCCGTTGGAGGCGTCGAACGATACCCAGCCCAGATTGTTGACATGGGCCTCCGCCCAGGCATGGCTGGCCGCCTGCTCCGTGCTGCCGTCCATCATCAGATAGCCGCTTACGTAGCGTGCCGGGTAGCCGAGTTGCCGCGCCACGGAAAGAAAGACATGCGTGTGGTCCTGGCAGACGCCGGAACCGTTCTCCAGCGCTTGCTCGGCCGAGGTCGAGGCATCTGTCGATCCGACGACATAGGCGACGAGATCCCTGATCCGGCCAGCCAGATCGTGCAGCATCTCGATCCCGCCGGCCGCGTCGAACTCCGATGCCAGCTTGCGTGTTCTGTCGCCGGCATGCGTCAGCGACGTTTCCGCCTGATAGAGCCACAGCGGCGCGAAGCCGCGATGCGGGCCGACGACGCCCGACGTATCGCGCGTCTCGACCTCGCCAGACGCGACGATGACGGTCTTCTCCGGTTCGCCCTCGACGCTGACAAGGCGCGTCTCGTTGCCGTACTGGTCGAGAAAGCGGACCTGCTCCCGAGCGCCCTCGACGGACAGCGACCATGTCCGCACGGTCTGTGTGGCGTCGTCGCGCGGGATGAGCCGCAGTCTCTGCAGCGCATACGGCACCGGCATGTCGTAGTGATAGCGCGTTGTGTGGGATATTTTCAGCAGCATTGCACGAACCGTCAGTAGAAGCGGAAGTCCCTGCCGATTTCCTCGCCGAGCCTGTTGTTGCTGACGATGAACTCTGACAGGAACTCGTGTAGCCCTATGTCGAAAATATCGGCAATGCTGGCCTTTTGCTGGCGCGCGCGGGTCGCTTCCGCGGTGTCGTGGCAGCCATGTCTCGTCCCGTATTCATCCGCGATATGCGCCAGGCTCTCGGTGATCCCGGCATAGCAATAGGCCAGCGATCTGGGCATCCGCCGGTCGAGGATCAGGTAATCCGCGATATTGGTCGGACGGTACTCGGCCTCGTACACCCAGCGGTAGGACCGGTGCGCCGACACCGAGCGCAAGATCGATTCCCACTGATAATTGTCAAGCGACGAGCCGACCCACGAGACCGACGGAAGCAGCACGTAATATTTTACGTCGAGAATGCGCGCGGTGTTGTCGGCGCGCTCGATCAGCGTTCCGATCTTGGAAAAGTTGTAGATCTCGTTGCGCAGCATGGTGCCGTGGAATGCGCCGCGGATCTGCGCGGTCTCGCGCTTGATATGGTCGAGGAGCTGCGGCAGCTCGCGCTGGTCGATCGGCCGCGTAAGGGCCCGCTTCAGCGACATCCAGGCTTCGTTGATGCTCTCCCACGTCTCGCGGGTGAGCGCGGTTCGCACCATCCGCGCATTGCTGCGCGCGGTATCGATCGATGCCATCACGCTCGACGCATTGGTCTGGTCCCTGAGCAGGAAGTCCGAAACGTTGTCGGCGTCGTAGGTCTTGTACTTCGCCTCGAATCCGGTCCCCACCCCGGCGCTGTATACCACCGAGGCCCATTCGTCGGCCGCGCTGGAAGTGCGGGTCAGCGCCAGCCTGAGCCCGGTGTCCACGATACGCGCCATGTTCTCGGCCCGCTCGATGTAGCGGTTCATCCAGTAGAGGCCGTTGGCGGTGCGTCCGAGCAGCATCAGTCGTCCAGTACCCAGGTGTCCTTGGTGCCGCCGCCCTGCGAGGAGTTGACGACCAGCGAGCCCTCCTTGAGCGCCACGCGGGTCAGCCCGCCGGGAACGATCCGGATGCGGTCCGATACCAGCACGAACGGGCGCAGGTCGACATGGCGCGGCGCCAGCCCCTTCTCCGTCAGGATCGGGCAGGTCGACAGCGACAGCGTCGGCTGGGCGATGTAGTTGTTCGGCTTGGCCTTGAGCTTCTTGCCGAACTCCTCGAGTTCCTTCTTGGACGCCGCCGGCCCGACCAGCATGCCGTAGCCGCCCGAGCCGTGCACCTCCTTCACGACGAGCTCCGACAGGTTCTCCAGAACGTATTTGAGGCTGTCCGGCTCCGAGCAGCGCCAGGTCTCGATATTGTTCAGGATCGCCTTGCGGCCGGTGTAGAACTCGACGATCTCCGGCATGTAGGAATAGATCGCCTTGTCGTCGGCGATGCCGGTGCCCGGCGCGTTGGCGATCGTGATGCGGCCGGCGCGATAAACGTCCATGATGCCGGGCACGCCCAGCGCGGAATCCGGGTTGAAGGTCAGCGGATCGAGGAACGCGTCGTCGACCCGGCGGTAGAGTACGTCGATCTGCTTGTAGCCTTCCGTCGTGCGCATCGCGACATGACCGTCGATCACCCTGAGATCCTGGCCCTCGACCAGCTCGACGCCCATCTGGTCGGCGAGGAACGCGTGCTCGAAATAGGCCGAGTTGAAGATGCCCGGCGTCAGCACCGCGATCGTCGGCGGATTGGGCGCGCCATCGGGGCGCACCGCGGCGAGCGACTGCCGCAGCAGTTGCGGGTAGTTCTCGACCGGCTGGACCTTGATGTTCTGGAACAGCTCGGGAAAGAGCTGCATCATCGTCTCGCGGTTCTCGATCATGTAGGAGACGCCCGAGGGCGTGCGCGCATTGTCCTCGAGAACGTGGAACGCGTTCTCTCCCGTGCGCACGATGTCGGTGCCGATGATGTGGGTGTAGACGCCGGCCGGCGGCCTGACGCCGATCATCTCCGGCAAAAACGCCTCGTTGCGCGCGATCAGTTCCTTCGGCACCCGGCCGGCGCGCAGGATCTCCTGCCGGTGGTAGATGTCGTCGAGGAAGGCGTTGAGCGCCTGGACGCGCTGCTCGATGCCCTGCGTCAGTCGCCGCCACTCGGAGCCCGACAGGATGCGCGGGACGATGTCGAAGGGGATGAGACGCTCTGCCGCCTCTTCCTGTCCGTATACGGCGAAGGTGATGCCGCTGCGCCGGAAAACGCGCTCGGCGTCGTGCATCTTTTCGGTCAGCCTGGCCGCGTCCTGTTGCAGCAGCCATTCCTCGTAAGCCGCGTAAGGCCCTCTCAGTCCGGCGCTTTCGGGGCGCATTTCATCAAACGCAACCAACCCTTGCTCCCTTCTCCACGGGGCATTTCAAAGGCCCGTGCGGCGAAAAGCAAGCTCTTTCGCGATGTTAGCGGCGATTCGGGCGGCGGCGAACCTGTTTGCCCAAATTATGGGCAGCCGTTTCAGCATCATGCAGCCCCTGCACGCAAAACCGCCAGACCCCCGCCCGGGTGAAACCATTCGGGCGCCCGCACCGTATGGTAAGATAGGCAACAACCGGCCGGAACGGCCCGCGGCCGCCGGCACAACCGGGAGACACCGCCATGTTGAGAACCATCCTGCTCGGCCTCCTCATCATGCTCGGCGCCACAGGCCTGTCGCGGGCCGGCGACGCCGAGGTGAAGGCCGCGCAGACCACGATCCAGCGTCAGATAGAGGCATTCCTGGCCGGCAAGCTCGACGAGGCCTATGGCTACGCCGCGCCCAACATCCAGCGCATCTATCCGAGCGTCGAGGCCTTCATGGGCATGGTCACGCGCGGCTATGAACCTGTCTACCAGCCGCGCAGCTACACATTCGGCAAGGTCGAGGAACTGACCTCGACGTCGCTGATGCAGCAGGTGCTCCTCGTCGGCCCGGACGGCAAGAACTACGAGGCCGTCTACACGCTCGAGCTCCAGTCCGACGGCACCTACAGGATCACCGGCGTCAGCCTGCGCGGCGTGCCGACGCTCAGCACCTGATCACCCGCGCCCGAGCGCCAGCATGACCGCGACCGTGGCCCCTGCGACGCCGGCCCCCACGAGCGTGCCCCAGCCGGTGTCGACCACCGCCACGAGCGCGTCGTAGCCCTTCATCACCGACAGATTGGTCGCGTTGTAGGTCAGATAAGCGAAGAAGCCGAACAGCGCGCCGTCGCGCGCGCCGGCAACCCAGCTCTGCGCCGCGATGCCCGGCATCACCGCGAAATAGGTCAGCCCGACGACGTAGATCACATAGAAGAGGACCGCCACGCCCCAGCGCGGCTGGTCGAGAAGCAGGCTGCCGATGCGCTCGGCGTAGAAGCTGCGCGCGATGACGCCGAGCCACAGGAAATCTGCCGCAAGGAAGATCGCCAGTGCGATGAGATAGGCATAGACGGGTTTCATGGAACGCCTCCGCAATCCGGCAGCCCGGAAGTCGGCTGCCCGGATACACTACGCGTTCAAAGCGCCGGCAGATCTCCGCGCGCCCAAAAATCGCTGATTTCGGCCGCCCGGTCGGCAAATCGCCCCTCGCCGATCGCGGCGCGGATGTCGGCCATCAGCGCCTGGTAATAGGCGAGATTGTTCCAGGTCAGCAGCATGCCGCCCAGCGCCTCGCCCGACTTCACGAGGTGATGCAGGTAGGCGCGGCTGTAGTCGCGCGCCGCCGGGCAGTCGCTCTCCTCGTCGAGCGGCCGCGTGTCTTCCGCGTGGCGCGCATTCTTCAGATTGACCTTGCCGCGCCGGGTATACGCCAGTCCATGCCGCCCTGCCCTTGTCGGCATGACGCAGTCGAACATGTCGATGCCGCGGCCGACCGATTTCAGGATGTCGTCCGGCGTTCCCACCCCCATCAGGTAGCGCGGCTTCGAGGCGGGCAGCAGCGGACACGTCACGTCGAGCATCGCCAGCATGACGTCCTGCGGCTCGCCGACGGCAAGCCCGCCCACCGCATAGCCTTTCAGGCCGAGCTCGCTCAGCGCCGATGCCGAGCGCTCACGCAGCGCGGCCACGTCGCCGCCCTGCACGATGCCGAACATCGCCTTGCCGGGCTGGTCGCCGAACGCCGTTCTGCAGCGCTCCGCCCAGCGCAGCGACATTTCCATGGCGCGCTCGATGTCGTCGCGTTCCGCCGGCAGCGCGACGCATTCGTCGAGCTGCATCTGGATGTCGGACCCCAGCAGGCCCTGGATCTCGATCGAGCGCTCCGGCGTCATCTCGTAGCGCACGCCGTCTATGTGCGACTGGAACGTCACGCCTTTCTCGTCGAGCTTGCGCAGCTGCGCCAGCGACATCACCTGGAAGCCGCCCGAATCCGTCAGGATCGGATGCGGCCAGCGGGCGAATTCGTGCAGGCCGCCGAGCCGCGCCATGCGTTCCGCGCCCGGCCGCAGCATCAGGTGATAGGTGTTGCCAAGGATGATGTCGGCGCCCAGCGCCCGCACCTGGTCCATATACATCGCCTTGACCGTGCCGCCGGTGCCGACGGGCATGAAGGCCGGCGTGCGCACGGTGCCGCGCGGCATCGATATCTCGCCCAGCCGTGCCTTGCCGTCGGTCGCATGCAGCGTGAAGGTGAAGTTTTCGCTCATCGGGCGCTCCCGCGCAGCAGGCTGGCATCGCCGAAGGAGTAGAACCGGTAGCCGGCGCCGATCGCATGGGCGTAGGCGGCCATCATCGTCTCGCGGCCGCTGAACGCCGACACCAGCATGAACAGCGTCGAGCGCGGCAGGTGGAAGTTGGTCATCAGCATGTCGACGAAACGGAAGCGGTATCCCGGCGTGATGAAGATGTCGGTCGAGCCGGACCAGGGCGACAGCGTTCCATCCTCGCCAGCCGCCGTTTCCAGAAGGCGCAGCGAGGTCGTGCCGACCGACACGATGCGCCCGCCGCGCGCCTTCACCGCGTTGAGCGCGGCTGCCGTCTCGCCGCTGACATGGCCGATCTCGGAATGCATGCGATGGTCTGCCGTGTCGTCGGCCTTGACGGGAAGGAACGTGCCGGCCCCGACATGCAGCGTCACGAAATGGCGCTCCACGCCGCGCTGGTCGAGCGCCGCCATCAGGTCAGGCGTGAAATGCAGCCCGGCGGTGGGTGCCGCCACCGCGCCCTCTTCCCGGGCATAGATCGTCTGGTAGTCGGCCGCGTCGCGATCGTCCTCCGCGCGACGCGAGGCCACATAGGGCGGTAGCGGCATGTGGCCGACGGCGTGGATCGCCTCGTCGAGAAACGCGCCGGAGACATCGAAGACCAGCAGCGCCTCGCCGCCGTCGCGCTTTTCCGCGACCGTCGCCTCGAGCGTCCCCAGGAAGCAGGCATTGCCGGCATGGCCGAAGCTGATGCGCTCGCCCTCGGCCACCCGCTTGGCCGGCCGCAGGAACGCCAGCCAGCGGTCATCGCCCGCGCGCATGTGAAGCGTGGCCTCGACCGTCGCCGCACTGTCGCCGCGACGCCGCGTACCGACGAGATGGGCGGGAATGACCTTGGTGTCGTTGAAGACCAGCGCGTCGCCCGGTTCGAGCAACGACGGCAGGTCGCGCACGGCCCTGTCGGTCAGGCGCCCGTCCGAGCCGACGTCGAGCAGCCGCGCGGCGTCGCGCGGTTCCGCGGGCCGCAGCGCGATCCGGTCTTCGGGGAGTTCGAAATCGAACAGGTCGACGCGCATGTCGGAGACAATCCCGTCGCAGGTCAGGTGGTCGCTGCGGCGGCGCCGGGCCGCTCGCGATAGACACCGCACAGTTCCGCAAGGCCTTCCGTGGCGAGGCCCCACACGATGTTGAAGCCGAGCACGAAGACCGGCGTAAGAATGCCGAGCGACAGGCCAAGCAGGCCCGCGCCGTCCATCGGCAGGAACACCAGCCAGGCGACGGCGGCCGGAAACAGCGAGATGACCACGCCGCGCGCCAGCCATCCGGACACCGACAGCGGCAGGAAGCCGAGCCAGCCCCAGATCCCGCCCCAGACGACCTTTGGATAGATCATCTCCGGGCTGAGCGGCGGCGCGATCGCGACGCCGAACAGCGATGTCAGCCCGACCAGGCCGGAGAGCCAGATCGCGATGGCAGTGACAAGCCCGCCGAACGCGCCGAGCGCGAAGAGCAGCGAACTCTTGCGGATGAACGGGACCATCTGCGCCGCCCGCCGCCTTGCCCTTATGCGGCGTCGGCAGCGACCTTCATGGATACGATCTTGTCGGGATCCTGCACCGGCTCGCCGCGCTTGATCCTGTCGACATTCTCCATGCCTTCGATCACCTGGCCCCAGACCGTGTACTGCCGGTTCAGGAAGCCCGCATCCTCGAAGCAGATGAAGAATTGCGAATTGGCCGAGTTGGGGTTCTGCGCCCGCGCCATCGAGCAGGTGCCGCGGCCATGGTTCGCGTTGGAGAACTCGGCCTTGAGGTCCGGCTTGTCCGAACCGCCCATCCCGGCGCGCCGCGGATCGAAGGACGAACCTGTCGACTTGCCGAACTTGACGTCGCCCGTCTGCGCCATGAAGCCGTCGATGACCCGGTGGAAGACGACGCCGTCATAGGCGCCTTCGCGGGCCAGTTCCTTGATGCGGCCGACATGGCCTGGCGCAAGGTCGGGCAGCATCTCGATCACCACCTTGCCCTTCGTCGTGTCGAGGATGAGCGTGTTTTCCGGATCCTTGATCTCGGCCATATCGTGTCCCTTTCCTTATCTATTCTTGTCAGTCGGCAGCCATGCGGACGTCGACCATGCGGTCTGGGTCGCTCACGGCGCCATTGTTGTTGGGGTCGCCGCGCTTGATCGCATCGACGAATTCCATTCCGCTCTCGACCTGTCCCACGACCGTGTACTGGCCGTTGAGGAAATCCGCGTCGCCGAAGGTGATGAAGAACTGCGAATTCGCCGAATCGGGGTTCTGCGCCCGCGCCATGCCCACCGTCCCGCGGACATAGGGCTCGCCGGAGAACTCGGCCGGAATGTCGGGAAGATCGGAACCGCCGGTGCCGGCACGGTCGGGCCGGAACCCGTCTTCCATGTCGCCGAACTCGACGTCCCCGGTCTGCGCCATGAAGCCTTCGATAACACGGTGGAAGGCGACGTTGTCATAAGCGCCGTCGCGCACCAGCTTCTTGATCTGCGCGACGTGCTTCGGCGCGAGATCGGGGCGCAACGCCACCACCACCTCGCCATCCTTGAGCTCGATGATCATCGTGTTTTCCGGTTCCGCCGCCATTGCGGGACCGGAAAGGACGGCGAGACAGGTGGCAAGCGACAGCGCGCAGGCAAGCCTTGAGATCGGCATGAACAAACTCCTCGATTGGGTCAGGCGGCGAATTTGGCCGCAAGTGCGCGGGCGACGTTGTCGGGAACGAACGGCCGGATATCGCCGCCCATCGAGGCGATCTGGCGCACAAGTGTGGCGGTAATGGTGCGAACGGAAGGACTTGCGGGCAAAAACACGGTCTGCAGGTCCGGCGCCATGGTCTCGTTCATGCCGGCCATCTGCATCTCGTAGTCGAGGTCGGTGCCGTCGCGCAGGCCGCGGATCATGATCGATGCGCCGTGCTTGCGCGCCGCGTTGATCACCAGCCCGTCGAACGCGACGACCTTGATCCGCTTGCCGTCCTCGCCGAGTTCGGCCGCCATTGCGTCGTCGATGAGCTCGACGCGTTCGTCGAAGGAGAACAGCGGCGCCTTGCTCGGCTGGATGCCAATTGCGGCGTAGATCGTGTCGGCGACGGCGAGCGCCGCCTTCAGCACGTCGAGATGCCCGTTGGTGAGCGGGTCGAAGGACCCGGCGTAAATGGCGATACGTTGCTTCATCGCGCCGCTTCTAGAGCATTTTTCGGCGAGGTGAAATCATATCGCGTCGCAAAAATGCCCGAAAGCCGCCATGGCCGTCGCCGCCCGGGGCCACGTCGCCTCAGGAGCCATCGCAGACGACGGCGAGAACACCCTCGCCCGCCACCCGCATCGTGCCGGCGGTGGCGAAACTGTCGGCTTCCGACGCCTCGTGCAGGCGGATCGACACCAGGATCTGCTCGAAATTGGTATCGACCATGTCGACGATGATCCAGCCGCCGTCCTGCGCGGCCTGGGCGATCGAAACCTCGATATCATCGTCGGTCGCATGCATGGCCCAGCTCTTGCCGAACCCGGTACCGTAGAAATTGACGAGCGCGAAGCCCGGCACGCTGCCGATCGTCAGATCGAAGCCGGACGCCTCGTCATCGACCGCCCTGCAGGAGATCTGTGCGGTCGCAGCCGCCGGTCCCGCAATCCCGAGCAAGCAGCCCGCCGCGACCGCCGCCACCCATTTTCGTGTGTTCATTGCCGTTCCTCCGTTCATCGCCGCGCGAGCGCGATCCAGAGGCCGCCGCCGATCAGGAACGTCCCCGATATCTTCTCGGTGAGCCGTATCCGCTCCCGCGACAGCCATGCCCCCGCACGCCCCGCCGCAATCGCGTAGAGGCTGTCGAACACGGTCGCCGTCACCACGAAGATCAGGCCGTAACCGATCGTCTGGAGCGCGACATTGCCGGCCGGATCGATGAATTGGGGAATGAAGGCGCCGAAGAACAGCAGCGCCTTCGGGTTCGACCAGATGACGATGAAGCCCTGCATCACGAACGATCCCATCGGACGGGCGCGCGTCCCAGCCGTGCCGAGCGTGCCGTCCGAACGCCACATCTTGATCCCGAGCCAGATCAGATAGGCGGCGCCGACCAGCCTCAGCACCTCGAAGACATGGCCGAGCTGTCCGACGACGGTCGCAAGGCCAAGCGCCAGCACCGCGATCATGCTGAGAACGCCGATCTGCGTGCCCAGCACGTTGAGGAGCCCTGCCCGCGTTCCATGGCGGATCGAATTGGCGATGATCACCGTCACGGTGGGACCGGGAACGATGATGATGACGAAGCAGGCTATGGCGAAGGACAGCAGAAAGGCGATGTCGGTCATGGGTCGCTCCTCGGTTGCCTCATCGAATGCACGATGGCGGGCAACCCGCAAGTCCGGAATGCTGAATGCAGGGTGAATGGAGCGGTAAGCGACGGTTCAAACGGCCGCTGGCAGGGTGCCTGTAATACGCGATGAAACCAAATCGGGGTTCGGCGCGTTATTGGGACACGAAGGAGACGCGACCATGCTTATCTTCTCACTTGCCGCAGCCATGATGCTGACCATGCTGATCGCCACCGCGTTCGGGCTCTACGAGGAAGCCCAGCGGGTCAAGATCGACCGCAAGCTCGATGCCGACCGCAACCGTTTCCGCTACCGCGCCTAGATCGCGTTTACGGATCTGGCACCGGCATTCGGGCGACGCTGTCGCCTGTCCTGATATGCCGAACCGATTCGTCGTGACGCGATAGTGCTTCACGCCGGACAATCCGACCGCCACACCAGGCTAGGTTCCCTAACTCGCTGTCGCTTTTGCCGAGCTGATGACCCGCGGAACGGCCGTCAAATCCTAGACTTCGGGATCGGGCGGTGATGGTTCCGGCGCCGCGTCGCCGCCGTTCTCGCCGGCATCGTTATCGTCACCATCATCCTGGGGCTCCGAAATCCGCTCGACGGACACCACTCGCTCGCCTTCGGCCGTATTGAAGATCGTCACGCCCTTGGTGGCGCGGCTGGCGATGCGGATGCCGTCCACCGGCACGCGGATCACCTTGCCGCCATTCGTCACCAGCATGATCTGGTCTTCGTTGGCGACCGGGAAGGCCGCGATCAGCGGTCCGATCTCGCCAATCTTGGAGACGTCGGTCGCGCGGATGCCCTTGCCGCCGCGCCCGGTCACCCGGAAATCGTAGGACGACGAGCGCTTGCCGTAGCCGAATTCGCTGACGGTGAGCACGAACTCCTCGCGCTCCCGCATCCACTCGTAGCGCTCTTCCGACAGATCCGTCTCTTCGCCCGCCTCTTCGTTGGTGAGCGCGATGTCGTCGACCTCGTCGACCGCCTGCCGCCGCTCGGCGACCGCGCGCTTGAGGTAGGCGGCCCGCTCCGCCGGCGACGCGTCGACCCCACCCAGGATCGCCATCGAGATGACGCTGTCGCCGTCCGCGAGCGCGATGCCCCGCACGCCGACCGAATTGCGCCCCGCGAAGACGCGGACATCGGTGACCGCGAAGCGGATGCACTGGCCGGAGGCGGCCGTCAGGAGCACGTCGTCATTCTCCGTACAGGTGTAGACCCCGAGGATCTCGTCGCCCTCGTCCTCCAGCTTCATCGCGATCTTGCCGTTGCGGTTGACCTGGACGAAATCGCTGAGCTTGTTGCGCCGCACGGTGCCGCGCGTCGTCGCGAACATCACGTCGAGCTCGCCCCAGCTGTCCTCGCCCTCCGGCAGCGGCATGATCGTGGTGATCCGCTCGCCTTCCTCCAGCGGCAGCATGTTGCGCAGGAACTTGCCGCGCGACTGCGGCGAGCCGACCGGCAGGCGCCAGACCTTTTCCTTGTAGACGATGCCGCGCGAGGAGAAGAACAGGATCGGCGTGTGCGTGTTGGCCACGAACAGGCGGGTGACGAAATCCTCGTCCTTGGTCGACATGCCGGAGCGGCCCTTGCCGCCGCGGCCCTGCGCCCGGTAGATCGAGAGCGGCACGCGCTTGATGTAGCCCTCATGCGTGACGGTGACGACCATGTCCTCGCGCTGGATCAGGTCCTCGTCGTCCATGTCCGGCCCGCCCTCGGCGAGCTCGGTGCGGCGCGGCGTGCTGAATTCGTCGCGCAGCAGGATCAGCTCGTCCTTGACGATCTGCTGGACCCGGGCGCGCGAGCCGAGAATGTCGAGATAGTCGGCGATCTCGACGCCGATCTTGTTCAATTCGTCGGCGATCTCGTCACGGCCGAGCGCCGTCAGCCGCTGCAGCCGCAGCTCGAGGATGGCCCGCGCCTGCTCCTCGGAGAGGTTGTACGTCCCGTCCTCGTTGATGCGGTGGCGCGGATCGTCGATCAGCCGGATCAGCGCCTCGACGTCGGACGCCGGCCAGCGGCGCTCCATCAGCTGCTCGCGCGCCGTCTGCGGGTCCGGCGCATGGCGGATCAGGTGGATGACCTCGTCGATATTGGCGACCGCGATCGCCAGGCCGACCAGCACATGCGCCCGGTCGCGCGCCTTGCGCAGCAGGAACTTCGTGCGCCGCGTGACGACGTCCTCGCGGAACACGACGAAGGCGCGCAGCATGTCCGGCAGCGTCATCTGCTCCGGCTTGCCGCCGTTCAGCGCCACCATGTTGGCTCCGAACGAGGTCTGCAGCGGCGTGAACCGGTAGAGCTGGTTCAGCACCACGTCGGCCATGGCGTCGCGCTTCAGCTCGATCACCACGCGGTAGCCCTGGCGGTCGCTCTCGTCGCGGATGTCCGAGATGCCCTCGATCCGCTTGTCGCGGACGAGCTCGGCCATCTTCTCGATCATCGAGGCCTTGTTGACCTGATACGGGATCTCGGTGACCACCAGCGCCTCGCGGTCGCCGCGGATCGTCTCCGTGGTCACCCTGCCGCGCATCACGATCGAGCCGCGCCCCGTCGAATAGGCGCTATGGATGCCGGACCGGCCGAGCACGATGCCGCCGGTCGGGAAGTCGGGGCCCGGTATGATCTCCATGAGCTGTGCCAGCTCGATCGCCGGATTCTCGATCAGCGCGATGCAGCCGTCGACCACCTCGCCCAGATTGTGCGGCGGAATGTTCGTCGCCATGCCGACCGCGATACCGCCGGAGCCGTTGACGAGCAGGTTCGGGAACCGCGCCGGCAGCACCTTCGGCTCCTGGCCGGAGGCATCGTAGGTGTCCTGGAACTCGACGGTTTCCTTGTCGATGTCCTCGAGCAGCTCGTGCGCGACCTTGGCGAGCCGCGCTTCGGTGTAGCGCATCGCCGCCGGCGGATCGCCGTCGATCGAGCCGAAATTGCCCTGCCCGTCGATCAGCGGCACGCGCAGCGACCAGTCCTGCGCCATGCGCACCAGCGCGTCGTAAATCGAGGCGTCGCCATGCGGATGGTATTTACCCATCACGTCGGCGACGGGCCGCGCCGACTTCACATATTTGCGGTTCCAGTGGTAGCCGCTCTCGTGGCTGGCATAGAGGATGCGGCGGTGGACCGGCTTCAGCCCGTCGCGCACGTCGGGCAGCGCCCGGCTGACGATCACGCTCATCGCATAATCGAGATAGGAGCGCTGCATCTCCTCGATGATCGAGATAGGCTCGATGCCTTCCGGCTCGCCCGGGCCGCGCGGTGTTGTCTGGTCAGTCAAATCGGATCACGACGCTGATGGAAGAATCATATGTCCTTTATATAGGAGCGCGGCATGATTCTCCAATGCGGGCGCGGGATTCGGGCTGCCTTTTATGCCATCGATTTCAATACGATGCGGCAAAACGTGAAGTTTTTTTGCAGCTTCGTGGCGCATATGTGTTCCGCGGCCCGCCCGGGGCGGCACTGGCGCTTGCGAGCGGCTTCCGTTACGACTTCGAAAACGAGCCGAATTCAACCGATCGCGAGCCTGTGATGCCCGGCTTCGAAGCCATGTTCAACGCCTTCGTCACCCTTCTGGTGACCGTCGACCCGCCGGGGCTCGCGCCGCTGTTCCTGGCGCTCACGGCGGGCATGAACCGGGCCGAGCGCGGCCAGGTGGCGATGCGGGCGAGCGTCATCGGCTTCGCGGTGCTGGCGCTGTTCGCGGTCGCCGGGGCGGCCATTCTGTCGGTGTTCGGCATCACCCTGCCGGCCTTCCGCGTCGCCGGCGGTGTGCTGCTGTTCTGGATCGCCTTCGAGATGATCTTCGAGCGCCGTCAGGAGCGCCACGAAAAGAGCGCCCAGCGCGCCATCACCAAGGACATGATCCGCAACATCGCCGCATTCCCGCTGGCCATACCGCTGATCGCCGGCCCGGGCGCGATCTCCGCGACGGTGCTGCTGTCCGGCAGCTTTTCGACCACATTCGGGCGCATCGCGCTGGTGCTGATCATCCTGGCGACAACCGTGCTGACCTATCTGGTCTTCGTGCTTGCCGAGCGGGTCGACAATTTCCTCGGCGAGACCGGCCGTTCGATCCTGACGCGCCTGCTCGGCGTCATCCTGGCGGCTCTGGCGGTCCAGTTCGTGGCCGACGGCATCAAGGCCCTGATCCTCGCCTGACGCGCAATCGAACCCAACCGTCGGCTGGCCCTATCGTCCCGGCAGGTCGACCGTCATCTCCGCGCCGCCGAGACCGTGCACCAGATCGTGCGCGCGTATGACAACGGTGCGCACGCCTTCGGGCACGGCAACGCCGGACAGGCTGCGCGTGAATGGCTGCTCGTCGTCATGCGGATGGAGCAGGACGCGCGTCCCGACAACCGTGCCATCGGTGGTCACCACGTCCCAGCGGTCCGCATAATGGTCCCAGCCGGCATCGTCATGGCGCACCGTGACATGGAACGTGTAGGTGCCGTTGCCGCCCGCCTCGACGCGCACGCCGACGACATCGGCCTCGCCGGCGCGAACCGGCAGGCTGCCCGGCCCGGCATGGAGGGCGGCCGACAGGATCAGGGCGATGACGGGGTTCCGGACCATGGGCGGCGTTCCTGTGCTCGTGCCACGCCAGTGTGGCCGTCGCATCGCTCACCCGCCAGTCACATTCGCTTCAGGAGGCCAGCGGATGGCCGGGCGCGAACTGCACGAGATCCCAGAGATTGCCATGGAGGTCGCGGAACACGGCGACCGTGCCGTAGTCCATGACTTTCGGCTCGCGCACGAATTCGACGCCCCTGGCGCGATAGCGCTCATAGTCGCGCTGGAAATCGTCCGTCTGCAGGAACAGGAAGACGCGGCCGCCGGTCTGGTTGCCGATGGCGGCGCGCTGGTCCTCGTCCGAAGCGCGGCCAAGCACCAGCGACGTGCCTCCGCCCTTTGGCGACACGACGACCCAGCGCTTGTCCTGTTCGGCCTGATAGGTGTCTTCCACGAGATCGAAGCCAAGCGTATCGCGATAGAAGGCGATCGCCTCGTCATAGTCGCGCACGACCAGCATGACATGCGCGAGGCGCTGGCTCATCGTCCCGTCTCCGGATGACGCGCCGTCACGACGCTGCCTCTCCGCGCCGGGCCGTGACCGCCCGCTTCACCCTTGCGTTGCGGCCACCGCGCGCGGCGTGGCGCATCCTTCCCGTGCCGGGCCTCAGAACGGGATCTCGTCGTCGAGATCGCGCGAGAAATTGCCGCCGCCGCCACTGGAACGGTTGTCGTCATTGGGACCGGACTGACCGAAGCTGGAGCCGCCGCCGCGCCCGCCATACGACACCTGGCCCTGGTCACCGCCCTGCCCGCGCGAATCGAGCATCTGCAGCTCGCCGCGGAATTTCTGCAACACCACCTCGGTCGTGTAGCGGTCCTGGCCGGACTGGTCCTGCCATTTGCGGGTCTGGAGCTGGCCTTCGATATAAACCTTCATGCCCTTCTTCAGATACTGCTCCGCCACCTTGGCAAGCTGGTCGTTGAAGATCACGACATTGTGCCATTCGGTCCGCTCGCGCCGCTCGCCGGAAGACTTGTCGCGCCACGTCTCCGATGTCGCCACCCGGATGTTGACCACCGGATCGCCCGAATTCAGCCGCCGGATATCGGGATCCGCACCGAGATTGCCGACCAGAATGACCTTGTTGACACTGCCTGCCATGACGTTTCTCCACCAATCCGAACCTGGCCCCTCGGGGGCCGCTTATCTGCCTCGATACACCGTCGCGACACCGCCCTACCTATAGGCGTCCGCCTGCCACGCCGCCGCGCCAATTTCGATCAGTCCACAACTCTTTTTGTTCCCTATCTGTTCTTGACCAATCCGAGGTAAAATGCAAGTGATCGTGATGGCGGCACGATGTATCGCAGGCTATGGTCGGCGCCTCGCCTTTCGCACCGCGCCAGCTTTGGGCGGCGCGCCACAAGCAATCGTTTCCCAGGCAGTCAGGACACGGCCATGAAGCTCTACAACGCCAACCTTTCGCCCAATGCGCTGCGTGCGCGTGCCGCGATCGCCGAACTCGGCCTCGATGTCGAGATCGTCGACGTCGACCTGCGCGGCGGCGGCAACCGCACGCCCGAATTCCTCAGGCTCAATCCCAACGGCAAGGTGCCGGTGCTGGTCGAGGAAGGCCCCGGAGGCGATTTCGTGCTGTGGGAAAGCCGCGCCATCAACGCCTACCTCGCGAGCCTCAAGCCGGAAAAGGGCCTCTACCCGGACGACCCGAAGACCCGCGCAACGATCGACCAGTGGTCCTACTGGGGCGCGATCCATTTCGGGCCGACGATTCAGCGGGTGGTCTTCGAGCGGCTCCTGAAGCCGATGTTCGGCATGGGCGAGCCGGACGAGAGTGCGATCGAACCCCAGCTCAAGGAACTCGGACAGCTGCTGCCGGTGCTCGATGCGGCGCTCGAGGGCAAGGACTGGATTGCCGGCGAGCTCAGCCTCGCGGATTTCGCGATCGCCAGCGTGCTGGTCTACCGCAAGCCCGCCAGCATTTCGCTCGACGGATATGCCAACATCGACGCATGGATGGAGCGGATGGAGAAGCGGCCGTCCTGGCAGGCCGCGACCGCCCCGCTCAAGGCTATGGCGGGGTAACCGCTCAAGGCAGTGAGGGGCCAGCCACGCCGGCCGCGAACCCCTCTTCCATCGGCGAATATGAAGGTGCCCCGCCGCCTCCTGGTTTCCGGGCGCGCGGGGCTTTTTGGCCGTTGGCCTTGTTGCCGGCACGAAGGCTCGGCATCTCTTCCGGATGGCCGGACAATGTCCGGTCGATCCGGCACAGTGATCAGATTGTAGGGTCAGGCGGCCGCTCGACGATCCTGCCGGACGCAATGCCGGCCGATCTCATCGGGTCGGACGTGGCTCCACGCGCTGGTGGAGCCTGTAGGGACTGTCCGGTGGGGTCATTGCCTCCTCCGTATCCTGTTGCTCCGTGTCGCCTTGCCGCGCTCCAGCCTGCGCGTCTCCCCTGTCCATCCAAGGACCGGACGGCCGCAAACGAGCAGCGGACGACCGGCGAAGTCTGCGCCTGATATCGCCCGACGTCAAGCAGGCCCGGCCAGGGTTCGGACCCTAGTTCGTCCGGCGCGCGAAATGCTCGTAGGTGATCCGCCAGGCGTCGTCTTCGGACGCCCGCTCCTCGCCGATCCAGTGGAAGCTGTCGGCCGTGATCTCGGTGAAACGCCAGCGTGCCTTCAGGCCGCGCAAATCCTCGCCCACCTGGACGATGTCGCCGCCTTCCGCGCGCCCGATCTGCCGCGAATAGTCCTGGTTGAGCGGATCGGCCCAGATGATGTGCCAGCCGTCGATCCCGGGATCGTAGATGCGCCAGGTCGTGCCATACATGGTCGACGGCGCGGGGCGTTTCGGCCTGATCCAGACGTCCTGGATCGCCCGCCCCTCGAGCACCCAGCCGAAATGGATTTCGCCGCTCGACCTTTCGACCGCGCCGTCGTGGTGATGATGCAGCGTATCCATCTCCCAGCTGCCGATCAGCCAACCGTAAAGGCTCATCTCCTTTGCCCGGCCGGCGGGGGGCGCCCCGGAGCCGAGTGCTTCGAGGAATGCGGAGACGTCGCTGGTCATGGTCGAAGACCCTTCCTGTCCGGATGGTTGCCCGCGGTGCCTGCGCCGGCGGCTCGCGATGTGGAGCCGCCCGAGTGCGGCGTACGGCGTACCGCGATCCCAACCAGCGGTAGCCCGCTTTGTCGATGCCGGCGGCGCCGTGACGCCGCGCCTCCTGACGGCAGGGTGTCAGGAAGTCGTTCATTCTTTGTTCGTTGCGCTTGCCCCGGCTTCCAAAACGGGTGAAAACCGCCATGATCGGATTCCTGCGCCGCGTGTCCTCGACTTCGGGCGCGGGATACCTAAATGTGTTGTCCGGCCCCGCGCCGGAACAGCCAACACGAAAATCAGCAAGGCGGCAGGCTGGTCATGGTCGACCACAAGACGATCTCCATTCGCGGTGCGCGCGAGCACAACCTCAAGAACATCGACCTCGATCTGCCGCGCGAGAAGCTGATCGTGATGACCGGCCTTTCGGGCTCCGGCAAGTCGTCGCTCGCCTTCGACACCATCTATGCCGAGGGTCAGCGCCGCTACGTCGAGAGCCTGTCGGCCTATGCCCGCCAGTTCCTCGAGATGATGCAGAAGCCCGACGTCGACCAGATCGACGGGCTGTCGCCGGCGATCTCGATCGAGCAGAAGACGACCTCGCGCAACCCGCGCTCCACCGTCGGCACGGTTACCGAGATCTACGACTACATGCGGCTCCTGTTCGCCCGCGTCGGCGTACCCTATTCGCCCGCCACCGGCCTGCCGATCGAGAGCCAGACCGTCAGCCAGATGGTCGACCGTGTGCTGGCGCTCGACGAGGGCACGCGGCTCTTCCTGCTCGCCCCCATCGTGCGCGGCCGCAAGGGCGAATACCGCAAGGAGCTGGCCGAACTCCAGAAGAAGGGCTTCCAGCGCGTCAAGGTCGACGGCGCCTTCTACGAGATCGCCGACGTGCCGGCGCTCGACAAGAAGTACAAGCACGACATCGACGTCGTGGTCGACCGCATCGTGGTGCGCCCCGACCTCGCCGCCCGCCTCGCCGATTCGCTGGAGACGGCGCTGCGGCTGGCCGACGGCATCGCCGTCGCCGAGTTCGCCGACCGCCCCCTGCCGCCGGAGGAGACCGGCGAGGACGCGGTCAACAAGTCGAAGAACGAGACCCACGAGCGGCTGATCTTCTCCGAAAAATTCGCCTGCCCGGTCTCCGGCTTCACCATCCCCGAGATCGAGCCGCGGCTGTTCTCCTTCAACAACCCATTCGGCGCCTGCC
>JAMLJD010000045.1 GCA_023953775.1 Rhizobiaceae bacterium
AGGCGATCACGACAGGGACGCCGCTGTCAGCCGCATCGGCGATCAGCCGCTCGGCAGTCGCGGCACGACGATCCCAGTCGGGCGCGGAGGCCCAGCTGTTGTCGATGACCAGCGCGAGTGCCGCTCCGCTTGCCGGAAGCTTCTCGCGCGGATTGTAGACCGGACCGGCGAGCGCGAAGATCACCAGTGCGGCCATGAGGAGGCGCAACAGGGTCAGCCACCAGGGGCTCTGGTGCGGTGTTTCCTCCTTGCGCAGCACGCGTGCGAGAATTCGCAGCGGCGGAAAGATCTCGGTCTGCGGCTTGGGCGGCGTCAGCCTGAGCAGCCACCAGATTACAGGAAGGGCGACCAGCCCCCAAAGCACCATCGGCATCGCAAATGAGAGCGGGAGCCAGCTCATGAGCGCCCTCCGGCCGCGTATCCGGCGTCGGCCGACAAGGCGAGATGGACCTTCACAAGCGCGTCGGAGGCCAGCCGGTCGGTGTGGTTGACGGTGTAGCTCCAGCCGAGCCGCTTGCACCAGGCGGACAATGCCTCGCGGCGGGCGAGATAGAGCCGCCTATAATCGTCCGCGAACGTCTCGGCGCGCCCTGCGGTAAGCCTTTCCCCTGTCTCCGGGTCGCGGAACTCGGTACGACCAGCGTAGGGGAAGGCTTCTTCCGCAGGATCGACAATCTCGATCAGATGCGCGCGCACCCCGTGCCGGGCGAGGATATCGAGCGATTCCATGGTTTCATTGACCGGATCGAGGAAATCGCCTGCGATGACGATATCGGAAAACCGCCTTATGGCGGTGAAGTCCGGTTTCTGAGGCAGTTCGGCGAGATGCGAAAGCTGCGCTGCGATACGCTCGGCGCCGTTGCGCGCCGAGAACGGGTCGGTCAGGCCGGGCCAGGCGATCCGTTCGCCGCTGCGCGACAGGAGTTCAGCCAGCGCCAGCACCAGGACCAGCGCGCGCGATTCCTTCGAGACGGTCGCGGCGGCCGATTTGTAGAGCATTGACGGCGACGGGTCCGCCCACAGCCAGACCGTGTGGGCAGCCTCCCATTCGCGGTCGCGGATGTAGGTATGATCGTCGCGCGCGGAGCGTCGCCAGTCGATGCGCGCCACGGCCTCGCCTTCGACATAGGGCCGGAACTGCCAGAAATTCTCGCCGATGCCACGCTTGCGGCGGCCATGCCATCCGGCGATCACCGTGTTGACGACGCGCCGGGCATCGACCAGCAGGTCGGGTACCAGTGACGCCCGCAGACGGGCGCGGGCAAGTGCGTCGGGCGTCGCAACGGAGACGGTGGCTTCGCCGATGCGCGCCATCACGACCTCGTCGACGGGGGGCGGGTCATCTAACCGGACGCCTTGACCAGCCCGGCAATCACGTCGCGCACGCTCATGCCCTCTGCCCTGGCCGCGAAGGTCAGCGCCATGCGGTGCTGCAGCACCGGCTCGGCAAGCGCCGCTACGTCGTCGACCGACGGCGCCAGCCGTCCGTCGTAAAGCGCGCGAGCGCGGGCGCACAATGTCAGCGCCTGGCTGGCGCGGGGGCCGGGGCCCCATGCGACATGCTTGTCGGTCTCGGCGTTGCCCTGACCGGGCCGGGCAGATCGGACCAGCTTGAGGATCGCCTCGACGATGCTCTCGGGCACGGGCATGCGGCGAATGAGCTGCTGGATCTCCCTCAGCCGGGAGGGCTGGAGGACATTTTCGGCGCGGGCATCCTCAATACCGGTCGTCTCGATGAGGATGCGACGCTCCGCCTCGATCTCCGGATACAGGATATCCACCTGCATCAGGAACCGGTCGAGCTGCGCCTCGGGCAGAGGATAGGTACCTTCCTGCTCGAGCGGGTTCTGGGTGGCGAGAACGTGGAACGGCGCCGGCAGGTCGTGGCGCGCGCCGGCTACCGTCACATGATATTCCTGCATCGACTGCAAAAGCGCCGACTGCGTGCGCGGGCTGGCGCGGTTGATCTCGTCGGCCATCAGAAGCTGGGCGAAGATCGGCCCCGGAATGAACCGGAACGAGCGCTTGCCGCCGTCATCCGTCTCCATCACCTCGGACCCCAGTATGTCGGACGGCATCAGGTCGGGCGTGAACTGGATGCGGTTGGTCTGCAGGCCCAGGACAATGCCCAGCGTTTCCACGAGCTTGGTCTTGGCGAGGCCCGGGACGCCGACCAGAAGGGCATGGCCGCCGGCCAGAAGGGCGACCAGCGAACGCTCGACAACGGCCTCCTGGCCGAAGATCACACGACCGACGCCGGCCCGCACCTTCGAGATGTCGGCCAATGCGAGCTCGGCTTCGGCGACCATCTCCTTTTCGGAGAGCCTGTTTTCCTTCACGATGACACTCATGCCGCGTCGCCCTTTTCTGAAGCCGCGCCCCGTGCCGTCGTTGCGGCACGACTCACCCGGAGGCGATGGCACCCGAAACAGGAATGTAAATCACGCATCAAGGCTGACAAGCGGAACAACAGTGACTATTTCGTGACCATGGCACCCGATTCCAAAACCGAGAAAGGTGGTCTCGCAGGCGCAGGCGACACCGCCGGACTTGAGGCGCTCATCGGTCGCGCGGCGCGCGCCGGCAAGGGCCTTCCCCCGGTCGATCGCTGGAATCCGGAGTTCTGCGGCGACCTCGACATGGAGATCAAGGCCGACGGCACCTGGTTCTACCTCGGCACACCGATCGGCCGCATGCCACTGGTGCAGCTCTTCTCGACCGTTCTGCGCAAGGACGAGGACGGCAGGACCTATCTGGTCACGCCTGTCGAGAAGGTCGGCATCCGCGTCGTCGACGCGCCGTTCGTCGCGGTCGAGATGAACGTCTCGGGCGAGGGAGACGAGCGCGTCATCACCTTCCGGACCAATGTCGGGGATGTCGTCGAAGCGGGACCGGACCATCCGCTGCGCTTCGTCGACGAGGACGATACTGACGGGCTCAAGCCCTATGTCCATGTTCGCGGCAGGCTGGAGGCGCTCGTTGCGCGCCCGGTGATGTACGATATGGTCAATCATGGCGAGGAGATCGAGGTCGACGGCGTTGCGATGTTCGCGCTGCGCTCGAAGGGAACGGTCTTCCCCATCATGCCGGTCGAACGGCTGCGTGCCTTGAGTGCCTGATCATGGATGCGTTCACCACGTCCGGCTTCAGCGCCGATGATTTTCGCCGCCGCGCACGGGGGCAAAGCAAGCCGTCGGGCGACGATGATTACGGTGACCACCGGCTGAACCCGGCGCTACGCGACATGATTGTACGCGACGGGCTGCGCGACGCGGCGGTGATGATCGCCGTGGTGGACCATCCGGGCGACGCGACGCTGCTCCTGACCCAGCGCACCGTGCATCTGCGCAACCATTCCGGCCAGATCGCATTCCCGGGCGGGCGGATCGACCCCGAAGACGCGACGCCGGAAGACGCAGCACTGCGCGAGACGGAAGAGGAGGTTGGTCTCGACCCGTCTCTGATCGAGATCATCGGGCGGATGCCCGACTATGTTACCGGCAGCGGCTATCGCATCGCCCCGGTGCTCGGCGTGGTGAGCCCGGGTTTCGATCTGACCATCAATCCGGACGAGGTCGATGCCGCGTTCGAGGTGCCGTTGCGCTTCCTGATGGATCCCGCCAACCACCGCCGCGAAAGCCGCTTGTGGAACGAGCAGGAGCGGTTCTTTTACACGATGCCCTATGGCGACCGGTATATCTGGGGCGTCACGGCCGGCATTATCCATGCGCTGTACGAGAGACTCTACGTTTGAACGACCCGCGGACAATCGATACCCGGTCGGGTTGGCTCGGCGCGGCCGAGCTCCAGGCGTTGCTGACTGCCCTGTCGGCGGACGGCGAAGAAGCGCGCGTGGCGGGCGGTGCGGTGCGCAACGCGCTGCTGGGCGAGGCTGTCGCCGATGTCGACATCGCAACGACCTGCCTGCCAGATGACACGATCGCACGCGCGACGGCTGCCGGTTTCAAGACGGTGCCGACCGGCTACGACCACGGGACGGTGACCGTCATTGCCGGCGGGCAGGCCTATGAGGTGACGACGCTTCGCGCCGACATCGAAACGGACGGCCGGCATGCCCGGGTCGTTTTCGGCCGCGATTGGCGCCGCGACGCAGAGCGGCGCGACTTCACCATCAATGCGCTCTACTGCCTGGCCGACGGAACAATCGTCGATCTCGTCGGCGGTATTGCCGATCTGGAAAGCCGCACCTTGCGCTTTATCGGCGATGCGGAAGAGCGGATTCGGGAGGATTTCCTGCGAATCCTGCGGTTTTTCAGGTTTTTCGCCTGGTATGGATCGGGACGGCCGGACGCTCAGGGGCTGAAGGCCTGTGCGCGGCTGAAGGACGGTCTCGCGAAACTGTCGGCGGAACGGGTCTGGTCAGAGCTTAAGAAGCTGCTTGAAGCGCCCGATCCGGGCCGTGCGCTGTTGTGGATGAGGCAGACAGGAGTGCTGACCGCAGTCCTGCCCGAAAGCGAGAAATGGGGCATCGACGCCGTTCCGGCGCTGATCGCGGCCGAGCGGGATCTCGGGTGGTCGCCTGATCCTCTCCTGAGGCTGGAGGCAATGGTCCCACCCGAGCCGGCGCGCATGAAGGCAATGGCAGATCGCCTGAAGCTTTCGAACGCGGAATCGGCGCGGTTGATCGGCTGGGCGATGGCGCAAGCCGTCAGGCCGGAAACGTCCGACGACGCCTTACGGCGCGCGCTTTACTACAGCGAGAGCCAGTCCGTCGAGGACCGGCTGAAGCTCGCATGGGTGTCGGCGCGGGGCAGGGCGGAAACGGATGATGCCGCCCTCGCGGAAGCCGGAAACTATGTGCGGCTCGCGCGCGTCCTGAACGGGTGGACCAAGCCGGCGTTTCCGATCAGCGGCGACGATCTGATCGCACTCGGTTCGAAGCCGGGAAAATCTCTTGGCGACATTCTCAGAAAACTCGAGGCCGAATGGGTTGATGCGGGGTTCAAACCGCAACGCGACGCGCTCCTCGAGCGCGCCGCTTCGCTTGTCGCTGAGACTTCCGGCTAGGCGGCGTCGCGGACCTTCTCGATCCTGGACTTGATCGCCTCGACCATCGTCTCGCGGATGGTGTCCTCGCCATGCGTGTCGCGCATGTGCTCGACGGCGCGGCGGATGACTTCAGCCTCGTCCTCGTGGCGCGTGTGCCAGTCGCATCCCGGAACGAGCGAACCGCAATGATATTCCTTCATGGCTCTTTCCTCCTTGGTTGTTTCCGTCTGGTCACGGGCTGAAAGCATAACACGGAATCGCGCCGCAGGGTTGCACCGTCTTGGAGGTGGCATAGAGATTTGATCGAAATTGGATGTTGGGCAGCATCGGAAACGACCTATTCTGGCGGCTGCTCGATCCGGAAAACCCAGATGACACTTGTCGACCTCCTTGCGTTCTGCACCGTGACTGCAATGCTGATCATGTCGCCGGGGCCGAACGGCGTTCTGATTGTGAGAACCGTTCCGACATCGGGGCGAGCGGCGGGTTTCGCCAATGTTGCCGGGTTCTTCGCAGCGTTCTACATCCACGGAACGCTGTCGATCCTCGGCATTTCGGTCATCCTGATGCAGTCGGCGCAGCTCTTCCTCGCGGTGAAGATCGCTGGTGCCGCCTATCTGTGCTGGATCGGGTTGAAGGCGCTGTGGTCGGCCTGGCGTGGCATCGCGACGCCGGCTGCGGTGGTTCCGGCGAAGAGGCGGCGCACGCTGGGCAAGGCCTTTCTCGAAGGCTTCCTCGCTAACGTGCTCAACCCCAAGGTATCGATGTTCTATCTCGCCGCTTTCCCGCAATTCATACCGGCCGGCGACAGCGCCGTTGGCTGGGCTTTCCTGCTCGTGTCGCTGCACGCCGCGCTCAACATCGTCTGGTTCACGCTGATGATCGTCTTTCTGTCAGGATTGCGCTCGGCGACCGGCAATCCGCGTGTCCAGCGCTGGCTGAAGGCGGCGACAGGCGCCGTCTTCATCGGGTTCGGGATCAAGCTTGCGACGTTGAGGCCCTGACCCCGGATCCGAGAGCATCGAAATCGCGTGCGGTCTCGGTGATCTCGCGGCGAATCCAGTCCTTGAACCCGGTCACCTTCGGCTCTTCGCGGCGCGTGGCCGACGTGACCAGCCAATAACCGTATCCCGTGATCACCCGTTCGCGGAACGGGGCGACAAGGCAGCCGGCCGCCATCGCATCATGCGCCAGCGTCTGCCATGCCAGCATCACGCCCTGGCCGGCGATCGCCGCGTCCAGCGCCAGCGACGAATCGTTGAAGCTGTTGCCGATCGTGAGATCGCGATCACGCAGGCCCAACGGTTCAAGCCAGGTGTCCCACGGTATCGTCGAATTGGCATCGACGACGACCGCCACGCCGAGCACATCCTTCGGTTCGTGTAGACGCTTCGCCAGTTCCGGCGTGCAGACCGGGAATACTTCCTGATCGAGCAGAAAGTCAGCCCGGACCCCATGCCAGTCGCCCCGGCCAACGCGTATCGCCAGGTCGATATCGGAAATATCGGGATTGACCATTGTCGTCGATGCATCGAGCCGGACCTTGATGTCGGGGTGCAGGCGCGAATAGGTGCTCAGCCGGGGGACCAGCCATTTCGAGGCGAATACGGGGGCCACCGAGATGGTCAGCACCCGTTCGTCGTGATGACGGGATGCCGCGACCGCCTCGTCGATCGCCCGAAAACCCGCGGTCAGCCGCGCCAGCAAAACGGCGCCCGTCTCGGTGGGCACGAGTGCCCGGCCGGAACGGTGGAAAACGGGGCGTCCGAGCTGCCGTTCCGTCTTCAGGACCTGCTGGCTCACGGCGCCGGGCGAGACCGCGAGCTCGTCCGCGGCTTTCTGAACTGTTCCAAGTCGCCCGACGGCTTCAAGCGCCCGCAGGCCGTTGAGGTGGACACGGTTCAACTCTTTCATTTAGTTTTTCTATACGATCGCGTTGGCAATCTCCATGGATTTCTGGCCTCCGGGGCTGCATTTTTGGACCTCACAAGACGGAGATCAGTACGATGCTTAGTCAGATTTTCTGGAATATCGGCAGGCGGATCGCGGCCTACAGGCAGGTGAGAACCGATGTGGCGCCGCAGGAGCGTTGGTGCGACGATCCATTGTCGCATCCGGACATCGCGCGGATGTCGCTCACCGAGATCGCGGATCTGCCTCTGGGCCGCAGCGCCCGGTGCGGCTGCTAGACGTTGCTCGACAAGCAGAACGACGCGCCGGGCCCACGACAGACCCGATCGCCGGTGGTAGCAGGCCTTAGGGCCATTTCACCTCGGGCGGCAGGCTGGACAGGATCGAGTCGACATTGCCGCCTGTCTTCAGGCCGAAGATCGTGCCGCGGTCGTAAAGCAGGTTGAATTCGACGTAGCGGCCGCGCCGGATCAGCTGCTCCTCGCGGTCGGCGTCGGTCCAGTTGACGTTAAAGTTCTTGCGTACGAGATGCTGGTAGACGATCAGGAACGTTCGACCGACGTCCTGGGTAAAGCGGAAATCGGCGTCCCAGCCACCAATCTCCTCCGGCGCCTTCAGCCAGTCGTAGAAGATGCCACCGATGCCACGCGGCTCCTGGCGATGCGGCAGGTAGAAGTAGTCGTCGCACCATTTCTTGAATCGCGGGTAGTCGGCGATGCCCGGATGCTTGGAGCAGACGAACTCCATCGCCTTGTGGAAGGCAAGGGTGTCGGCGTCTTCCTGCCTGCGCCTGCGGTCGAGCACGGGCGTCAGGTCGGCGCCACCGCCGAACCACTGACGCGTCGTGACCACCATGCGGGTATTCATGTGGACGGCCGGGACATTGGGGTTCTGCGGATGGGCGATGAGGGAGATCCCGCTTGCCCAGAATCGCGGGTCTTCCTCGGCGCCGGGAATCTGGGCGCGGAATTCCGGGGAGAACTCGCCATGGACGGTCGAGGTGTGGACGCCTACCTTCTCGAAGACGCGGCCATGCATGAGCGACATCACGCCACCCCCGCCGGCGCCGCCGTCACGCTTCCAGGGCGTGCGTTCGAAGCGGCCCGGGGCCCATGACGCGAGCGGACCAGCCAGCTCGTCCTCGATCGTCTCGAAGGCCGAGCAGATGCGGTCGCGCAGTTCCTCGAACCAGCGCCGCGCAGTCTCTTTCCTGTCCTCGATATCGTCCGGCAGTCCCGCCGGAATGTCGGGTCTTTCCATTTTTCTTGCCCCGTCGATCTGCCCGTTGGGCCGCCAGCGCGGCCGGCATGCATATTTGACTCGTCTTGAACGCGGATGATCCCTAATCTTTGTCGTTGGACGGTCAAGGAGTTCTTTGTTGCGTAGCCCGCCCAGGCCACCTCTCGCGGGATTGAAGAAGCGGCTCGAGAAGCAGCGGGCCGAAGGTCGCCGTCTTCCCCGCGACGGCTTCCTGCGCGAGACATTCCGCCTGCCGCGCATCGACGCACGGGCAAAGGCGCGCGAGTGGTTCGACCGCTGGCCGAAACAGGCCTACTGGACCGAGATCGAAAGCTGGTACGAGCGGCCGGACGACGTGATCGAGTTCACGATCCGGCGGCTACCTACCGCCGACTAAGGGTTCACCCGATCTGCCGCAAAGCCTCACCGGCAGCCATCGCCGCGGCCAGCGCGACGTTGAGGCTGCGCCCGCCGCCCGGCATCGGAATCAGGAGCCTTGCATCCGCCACCGCGTGGACGTGATCCGGCAGGCCGGACGATTCGCGACCGAAGAGCAGGATATCTCCTGGCATGAAGGCGAAACCGGTATAGGCCCGATCTGCTTTCGTCGTCAGCGCGACCAGCCGCGCGCCACGCGATGAACGTTCGGCCTCAAAGTTCTCCCAGGAGACGTGCCGCGTCAGCGCGGCCATTTCAACATAGTCCATGCCGGCCCGTCGCAGCGCCCTGTCGGACAGGTCGAATCCCGCCGGGCCGATCACGTCTATGCCGATCCCGAGACATGCGGCGAGGCGCATGATCGCACCGGTGTTGCCGGGGATGTCCGGCTGGTAGAGCGCAATCCTCAACTTGTCGCGCGCATTCATGTCGCCCTCCCGTCGCCGATCCAGAATCGCGGGCCGGAGCCCTTGTCGCCGGCCCGGTCATCCGGATTGGCGAAACGGCATCGATCGATCGACAGGCAACCGCAGCCGATGCATTCGTTCAGCCCTTCGCGCAAACGTTGCAGTTCCGCGATGCGCTCGTCGATGCGCGTGTTCCAGGAGGTGGAAAGCTGTGCCCAGTCCTGCCGCGTCGGCGCGTGGTCGACGGGAAGGCGCGCCAGGGCCTGGCCTATCTCGTCGAGCGTGAGGCCGATCTTCTGCGCAAAGACGATGAAAGCGATGCGCCTGAGTACGCGGCGGGGGTACCGGCGATGGCCGGAAGCGGCTCGTTCAGAGGACAGCAGTCCCCGTTCCTCGTAATAGCGCAGGGCAGACGACGCGACGCCGCTGCGTCGGGAAACCTGCTGGATCGTCATCATGCTGGCCATGGAGGCACAAAAGCACAAAGCCTGCTTGACTTCAAGTTAACTTTAACTTGTAGTTTGCGCGCTCTCGATATCCGAAGGAGCTTGTTCATGACGAACCGATTGCAGCCCAGCCGACAGATCGCAGACGAAGTGACGCAATGGCCCGGCGTGGAAGCGGGTCCGGGCCTTTATGGCGCCCTGGCGTTCAAGGTCGGACGCAGGGAGATCGGCCACCTGCACGGCGACGCTGTCGCGCATTTCGTCTTCGACCACGCCACATGGCTCATCCTCAAAGCCGAGGGCCGGATCGGCTATCACCCGGTGTTTCCTCGCAAGATAGGTCCGGCCGCGCGCGCCATCAGCGATGACGGGGACATTCGTGACGTGATCGACATGATGCGGATCAACTACGACAGGGTGGTTGCCAGGGCGGCGCCGGACCGGCAGACGGTGCCATGACCGAAGCCGCCCGATCGGGCCAGTTGCCTGCGAGTTGGTGGGGCAGTGCACGAACGTGCTGGCCATGCGCAGTCAGTTCGGATATAGGAGGCGCTCGTTAAACCGAACCGCTGGAGGCGGAAATGGACATGATCGGCGTTCCATTCGTCCTTCGCCTGCGCAACTGGCGCGCGGCCTGACGGCGGTTTTCGGTTCGGCGCATCGCGCCGCATTTCGCAGACACGATCCGAATCCCGCCGGGTACCAACTCCCGATCCCCGAGGATTCGATTCATGCAAGCGAGAAAGCCCACGGGACCGCGTGTCCCGGTTGTCCCTGAAACCGTAGATTGCCTCCCGACGTCGCCTTTGCGGCCGACAGAGAATGCCGCCGCCTTGTCAGCAGCATTCACGACCGCACTTCGCGCCGGCACGCAGCAGTCCTATCGTGGCGATGGTTCGCATAACCCGAACCATACGGCGAAAACGACCCGGTCGGGGCACTTCGAAACGGCGCTCGTCGCGCCTCCGATTTCTCGCTCCGGACCCGGCAAGGGGCACCGGTAGCGCAGACAGGAAAGCAGCCAGATCATGTTTCGCTGGTTTGAAGAGAGACTTAATCCGTTTCCGGCCGACGAGCCGGTGGAGCCGCCGAAGACGCTGCTCGGCTTCTGTATGCACTTCACGAGAGGGTCGTGGCCATACATCGCCCTCGATGCGCTGCTGGTCGCCATCATCGCATTCACCGAGGTGTGGATGTTCGGCTTCCTCGGTTCGATCGTCGATTGGCTTTCGGCGCAGGATCGGGAGACGTTTCTCCAGACGGAAGGCTGGAAGCTCGGCGCCATGGCGCTCGTGGTCATGGTGATCCTGCCGGGAACGATCTGGTTCCACTCGCTGCTGCAGCACCAGACGCTGATGGGCAACTACGCCATGCGAATCCGCTGGCAGGTGCACCGCTATCTGCTGAAGCAGTCGATGACGTTCTATCAGGACGAGTTCGCGGGCCGCATCGCGACCAAGCTGATGCAGACTGCGCTCGCCGTGCGCGAATGCGTGATCAAGCTGGTCGACGTGCTCAACTACGTGCTGGTCTATTTCCTCGGTGCGCTGCTCATCGTCGGAACGGCCGACTGGCGGCTGGCGTTGCCGCTCGTCGTGTGGCTGATCGGCTATGTCGGGCTTCTGGTCTATTTCGTGCCCCGCCTCGGCAGTGTCGCGGAGGAGCAGGCCGATGCGCGCTCGATGATGACCGGCCGCGTCGTCGACAGCTACACGAACATCCAGACGGTCAAGCTGTTCAGCCACGCACGGCGCGAGGCCGCCTATGCCCGCGAGGGCATGGCCGGCTTCATGGATACGGTCTACCGGTCGATGCGGCTGGTCACGAGCCTCTACGGTTGTCTCTACGCGCTCAATTCGCTGCTGATGCTGTCGGTGGCGGGCCTGTCGATCTGGTTCTGGCTGAACGCATGGGTCACGGTGGGCGCCGTCGCCGTCGTCATAGGTCTTGCCGTGCGGCTCTGGGGCATGTCGCAATGGATCATGTGGGAGGTCTCGGGCCTGTTCGAGAATATCGGGACGGTGCGTGACGGGATCGGTTCGATCTCGCTGCCGCGGCTTGTCGAGGACAGACCGGATGCAAAGAGCATAATCGTCACGCACGGCGACATACGGTTCGAAAACGTCCGGTTCCACTACGGAAAGAAGAAAGGCGTGATCGAGAACCTCGATCTTGCGGTGCGCCCGGGCGAGAAGGTCGGCGTTGTCGGCCGATCGGGCGCCGGCAAGTCGACCCTCGTCAATCTTCTGCTGCGCTTCTACGATGTGGAGAGCGGCCGCGTGCTCATCGACGGTCAGGATATCTCGGCCGTGACGCAGGACAGTCTGAGGGCGCAGATCGGCGTCGTCACGCAGGATACGTCGCTGCTTCATCGCTCGGTGCGCGACAACATCCTGTACGGCCGGCCGGATGCCAGCGAAGAGATGATGGTCGAGGCAGCCCGCCGCGCCGAGGCGCTCGACTTCATCGCGGGGCTCACCGATCCTGAGGGCCGCAAGGGTCTCGACGCGCATGTCGGCGAGCGCGGGGTGAAGCTGTCCGGCGGCCAGCGCCAGCGCATCGCAATTGCCCGGGTCATGCTGAAGGACGCGCCTATCCTGATCCTCGACGAGGCGACCTCGGCGCTCGATTCCGAGGTCGAGGCGGCGATTCAGGAGAACCTCTACAGGCTGATGGAGGGCAAGACGGTGATCGCGATCGCCCATCGGCTGTCTACGATCGCGGCGATGGATCGCCTGATCGTGATGGATCGCGGCCGCGTGATCGAGGAGGGGACGCATGACGCCCTCATTGCCAAGGGTGGGCTGTATGCCCAGTTATGGCAGAGGCAGTCCGGCGGTTTCCTCATCCATGACGAGATTGCCGGCCAGGAACCCGCAATGGGCATTGCCGAGGAGCAGGCTGCGGAATGAGCGACAACGACCCCGGTATCGCGGAGCGCTTCTGGCGACGGGCTGAGGGTGTGATCGAGCCCTTCGCCGACGTCGACCGCGACGTGCTGCCGCGTGACGCCTGGCGCTTCATCTGGTTCTTCGCGAGCCAGGCGAAGGGTCCGTTCATCCTGCTGCTGATCGTCGGCGGTCTGTCGGGCGCGGTGGACGCCGCGCTCTACTGGTCCCTCGGCTGGCTGATCGATCTTCTCGACACCGCATCGCCCGAGACGCTGATCACCGAGCACTGGTGGGCGCTTGCGGCCTTCCTTGCGCTTGTGCTGGTGGTGCGGGCGGCAGTGATGATCGGCAATGCCGTGATCGAACAGCAGGTCATCGTGCCGCATTTCTACCAGATGGTCCGCTGGCAAGCGTTCCGGCGCGTCATCGAACAGCCCTACACCTTCTATCAAAACGACTTCGCCGGGCGCATCGCGACCAAGATCCTTCAGGGCGGCGAAGCGACCGGCGACTTTATCGTTTCGTCGTTGCAGACGCTGTGGAGCTTCCTGACCTTTCTGGTGCTCGCCGCTACGATCCTGATCGTTCTCGATCCGGTTCTGGGGCTGGTCCTGGCGGTGTGGCTCGCCTGCTACGTGCTTGCCGCGTGGACCCTGCTGCCGCCGCTGCGGGCGGCAGGGCGGCGGACCGCGGACCAGCGCTCGATCCTCAACGGGCGGCTGGTCGACGCCTTCACCAACATCATGGCGGTGAAGCTGTTCGACAGCGGCCGGCGCGAGCATGCCTTTGTGCGCGACGGCATGGAACGCTTTCTCGGCGCCGTGACCGCGCTGACGCGGGCGATCACCCGCGTGCGCTCCGCCGTGGCCATTCTCAACGGCTTCATGATGGCCGCCGTCTTCCTGCTGGCGATCCAGAAATGGATGACCGGGGCGGCGACGGCCGGCGAGATCGCAGCGGCAATGGGACTGGTTTTCCGTCTCAACCAGATGTCCGGCTACATGATGTTCAACATCAACGGCCTCATCCGGTCCTTCGCAACGGTCCAGGACGCGACGGGTACGATCTCCGTCGAACCTGCCATCAAAGATGCCGCCGATGCGGACATCATGCCGCGCGCCAAGGGCGACCTGCGGTTCGATGACGTGTCGTTCCACTACGGCAGAGACCGCGGCATCATCGACGGGCTCGACCTTCACATTCGTCCGGGAGAACGGGTGGCGCTGGTCGGCCCCTCGGGCGCCGGCAAGACGACGATCGTCAACCTGGCGCTGCGGTTGTTCGACATCGAGGGCGGCCGCATCCTGCTGGACGGCCGCGACATCCGTTCGGTGACGCAGGCCTCGCTCAGGGCACAGTTCGGTGTGGTCAGCCAGGAGCCGATGCTGATGCATCGGTCAATCTTCGACAACATCGCCTATGGCCGGCCCGGCGCGACCGAGGCCGAGGTGATCGAGGCGGCGAGGAAGGCGGCCGCGCACGACTTCATCATGGAAGTCGAGGACATGAAGGGCCGCAAAGGCTATCAGGCGCATGTCGGCGAACGCGGGGTGAAGCTGTCCGGCGGCCAGCGGCAGCGCATCGCGATCGCACGCATGATGCTCAAGGATGCGCCGATCCTGATCCTCGACGAGGCGACCTCGGCGCTTGATTCGGAGGTCGAGGCGGCAATCCAGGACAATCTCTACCGCATGATGGAGGGCAAGACCGTGATCGCGGTGGCGCATCGGCTGTCGACCATTGCGGCGCTCGACCGGCTGATCGTGCTCGATGAGGGTCGTATTGTCGAAGAGGGAACGCATGACGAGCTGATCGCCAATGGCGGCCTCTATGCGCAGCTCTGGAAGCGTCAGTCCGGCGGGTTCCTGCCCAGTCGGCTTGCCGCCGAATAGGCCCAGTATGGCGCTCAGACCGCCCCGAGACAGCCATCACCGCCTGCGCGAGCAGACGGGGAACGACGTCCTCGGCATGGAGATCATGGCCGAGATGGCGTCTTCGCTCGGCCGCGCCGGCGAGGACGCCGACAAGGCCTTGCGCCGGCTCGAATCGCTCCAGCGCGACGACCCGCTCCGGACCGAGGCATTGAAGAGCGCGGCGCGCGCAGTCTATGCCTATTTCATCCAGCGCGAATTGTGCGGGCTGAGGCGGCATCAGGACGCCATCCGCGACTACCGAATCCCCGACGAAGTCCTCGTCCGGCTGGGGGCGAGCTGAGCCCTCAGCCCGGCGACCGCGACGTGCGGAAATCAAACGGTTTTGCCGCGCTTTGGCGGCGATCCACCGCTATTGCCGGACCATCCGCGACAAACTGCCGTCCGTCGCCGGGGCCGTCTGGACAAGCGCGGCACGTGCGCATAGAAACCATCGCCAAACGGAAGGGGAAAACCGTCGGCAAATGTGCGCTGGCGCGTCGTTGAACGGCCAGCCATGGCCAATCGGGGCCGCGGGTTTTCTTTTCGGACAGGACACGAGAAGGATTTTCGTCCCGTGAGCGTCAACGACTCGACTGATGAATCCCGCCGCGACTTTCTCTACATCGCGACCGGCATGGCCGGCGTCGTAGGCGTCGCCGGCGTGGCATGGCCCTTCATCGACCAGATGCGGCCGGACGCCTCGACACTGGCACTGGCGACGATCGACGTCGATGTCTCCTCGCTCGAGCCCGGCATGTCGATCACGGCGAAGTGGCGCGGAAAGCCGATCTTCATCCGCAATCGTACCGAGCAGGAGATCGAGGAAGCCAAGGCGGTTCCGCTCGACGACCTCAAGGACCCGGTCGCCCGAAACGCGAATATCGCCGGTGACGCTCCGGCAACGGACGTCGACCGCTCGGCGGGCGAGGGCAAGGAAAACTGGATCGTCATGATCGGCTCGTGCACCCATCTGGGCTGCGTGCCGCTTGGCCAGCAGGGCGATTTCGGTGGCTGGTTCTGCCCCTGCCACGGGTCGCACTACGATACCGCGGGCCGTATCCGCAAAGGCCCGGCGCCGGAAAACCTGGCGATCCCGACCTTCGAATTCATTTCCGACACGACGATCCGGATCGGGTGAGGAGCTTCCCAAGATGAGCGGTGGACATTCGACCTACTCCCCGAAGACCGGAATCGGACGCTGGTTCGACGCCCGGTTGCCCTTGCCCCGGCTGGTCTACGATTCCTTCGTGGCCTATCCGGTGCCGCGCAACCTGAACTACGCCTACACGTTCGGCGGTATCCTCACGATCATGCTGGTGGCGCAGATCGTCACCGGCGTCGTGCTCGCCATGCACTACGGCGCCAACACCGGCATCGCGTTCAACTCGGTCGAGAAGATCATGCGCGACGTCAATTCCGGCTGGCTGCTGCGCTATCTGCATTCGAACGGCGCGTCGTTCTTCTTCATCGCGGTCTACGTCCACATCTTCCGCGGGCTCTACTACGGCTCCTACAAGGCGCCGCGCGAACTGCTGTGGATCCTCGGCGTGATCATCTATCTGCTGATGATGGCGACGGCGTTCATGGGCTACGTGCTGCCTTGGGGCCAGATGAGCTTCTGGGGCGCGACCGTCATCACCGGCTTCTTCACCGCCATCCCGCTGGTCGGCGAGTGGATCCAGCAATTGCTGCTCGGCGGTTTCGCGGTCGACAATCCGACGCTCAACCGCTTCTTCTCGCTGCACTACCTGCTGCCGTTCATGATCGCCGGCGTGGTTGTGCTGCATGTCTGGGCCCTGCACGTGACCGGGCAGACCAATCCGACCGGCATCGAGGTGAAGTCGAAGACGGACACCGTGGCGTTCACGCCCTATGCGACGATCAAGGACGCGTTCGCGATGATCGTCTTCCTGGCGGTGTTCGCCTACTTCGTCTTCTATCTGCCGAATTTCCTTGGCCATCCGGACAATTACACCGAAGCCAATCCGCTTAAGACGCCGGCCCATATCGTGCCCGAATGGTACTTCCTGCCGTTCTACGCGATCCTGCGCGCCATCACCTTCAACATCGGACCGATCGACTCCAAGCTCGGCGGTGTGCTCGCCATGTTCGGGGCCATCGCGGTGCTGTTCGTCGTGCCCTGGCTCGATACGTCGCGGGTCCGCTCGGCGGTCTACCGCCCCTGGTACAAGCTGTTTTTCTGGCTGTTCGTGATCGACGCGATCTTTCTCGGCTGGCTCGGCTCGCGGCCCGCGGAAGGCACCTACGTTGCGATGGCGCAGGTCGCCACGCTCTACTACTTCGCTTTCTTCCTGGTCATCATGCCCGTCCTGGGGCTGATCGAGACGCCGCGACGCCTGCCGAACTCGATCACCGAGGCGGTGCTCGAGCGGAAGAGCGGCGCAGCTCAGCCGGCCGCCATCGCGGCCACTTCCCGGCAAGAAGCGTGAGCGCATACGAGGCTCGAAAGGACGATTTGATGCACAAGATCCTCAAGGCTTGTCTGGCGCTGGGACTGGGCCTTTCGCTTTCCGGCGCGGCATTCGCGGCCGAAGAGGGCGGTCATGAAGGCGCAACGCCGCATTACCCGCTGATCAAGCCTGAAGAGCTCAACTGGTCGTTCGAGGGGCCGTTCGGCACCTACGACAAGGGCCAGCTACAGCGCGGTCTCAAAGTCTTTCGCGAGTCCTGCGCGGCCTGTCATTCCATGAATCTCGTCGCCTTCCGGTCCCTGGAAGACCTTGGATATTCCGACGCTCAGGTCCGGACTCTCGCTGCCGAGTATACCATCCAGGACGGCCCGGATGCGGCCGGCGACATGTTCGAGCGGCCCGGCATCCCGTCCGATCATTTCCCGTCTCCCTTCGCGAATCCCGAGCAGGCGGCCGCGTCCAACAACGGTGCCGTCCCGCCGGACTTCTCGCTGCTCGCCAAGGCGCGGGGCGTGGAACGCGGGTTCCCGACCTTCATCTTCGACATCTTCACCCAGTATGCCGAAGGCGGTCCGGACTACATCCATGCGCTGCTGACCGGCTATGAGGAAGAGGCGCCGGAGGGCGTCGCGGTTCCCGAAGGCGCATACTACAACCCCCACTTCATCGCCGGTCCGGCGCTTGCCATGCCGCCACCGCTCTCGGATGGCCAGATCACCTATGACGACGGTGCTCCGGAGACCGTCGACCAGTATTCGAAGGACATTGCAGCGTTCATGATGTGGGCGGCCGAGCCGCATCTCGAGGCACGCAAGCGGACCGGCTTCGTGGTGATGATCTTCCTCGCCCTGTTCGCCGGGCTCATGTACCTCACCAAGCGCAAGGTCTGGACCGAGGCGCACTGACGCCTCTGCCAAGACCTATCCTCAGGGGCGCTCTCGGGCGCCCTTTTCATTTCGGCCATGACCGTGCATGAATGGCGTCAGGGGACGGTGCCGATGAGAACAACGCTCGAAGAAACCTTGCTGTCGGCGATCCGCACGATTCCCGACTATCCCAAGCCCGGCATCCTGTTTCGCGACATCACCACACTGCTTGGCGATGCGCGGGCGTTCCGGCGAACGGTCGACGAGCTGGTGCATCCTTATGCCGGATCGAAAATCGACAAGATCGCGGGCATCGAGGCGAGAGGCTTCATTCTGGGTGGTGCCATCGCCCACCAGCTTTCGGCCGGCTTCGTTCCGATCCGCAAGAAGGGCAAGCTACCGCACGAAATCGTTCGCGTGGCCTACAGCCTCGAATACGGGCTCGACGAGATGGAGATGCATCGCGATGCGGTGAAGCCGGGCGACAAGGTCATTCTCGTCGACGACCTGATCGCAACGGGAGGCACTGCGGAAGGTGCGGTGAAGCTTCTGACGCAGATGGGCGCAGAGATCGTTGCCGCGTGTTTCGTGATCGACCTGCCGGATCTTGGCGGCAGGGCTAAGCTCGAGGCGCTGAACGTCGACGTGCGGACCCTGATCTCCTTCGAGGGTCACTGACAGCTGCGTTGTCCTTCGGCCCTCAGGACTTGTAAAGCCTTACCGGACTGCCCGTAGCGCGCTTGATGACGCCGCGTGCTTCCTGATCGAGCTGGACGGCCTTGAGCCACCATCCGGCCTTCTCCCCGTTGGGGAACTGATCTTGCGGCAGCCGCTTGAGCAGCCGCTTTTTTGCTTCCGCGACCGTGATGCCGGGGTCGCTTTCGGGCAGCACGGAAAGCAGGGCATCGCGCATCGCCTCGAATTTGGCGCGGTCGAGACGCATGACATGACCGGGTGAGGTTATGCTTATGACTTCTATTCTGTCGTCGGTATCAGACATCCAGCGTCCCTCGAATCTGCTCCAGTTTCGGCGCACGGAAACCCATCGCCGCCCAGGCGGCCAGCAGCCGCAGCATGAAGCGGCCCGAATGCTTGCGATAGCTCGGCAGTGTATCCCGGAATTCGACCCCGTCCGGCCGGTCGGCGGTCATTGTGCGCATTTCGACGGCGGGCCTGTCTTCCGGCGGAATACGATCGCGATAGACGCTCAGCCAGTGCCCGCCATTGAACTCCAGGAACATCGGGCTGTTGCAACAGGCCGCAACGATACGGCGGGTGGATGATTTCGGCTTCAGCCTGTGTTCGCGCAACGTCTCGACGCCAGCATCGATAGAGACGCGATCCTTGCGCTGCAGGACGTATGCCGTTCCGCCGTCCTCGCCGAGCACGGGGAGCGCCCCCGGCAGGCGCTCGAAGACGTGGCCGGCGCTCCGGCAGCTCTCGCAATAGCAGATTGCGGTCATGATCGGCGCGCCTTCAAGCGACAGCCGGCATTCGCCACAGCTGCATCGAGCAACGCGCATATTTCCTGATCGATGTGTCATCGGCGCTCCTTGAGGAGCTAGACTGGACGGTCCAGTTTGAATTGTCAACGAACCTGCCGTAGATTGCGATTTGCGGGTGAAAAGGCGACGGTATGATGGGAAGGGGTTCGATGGCACGATCCGAGCGGATACGCTCAGCCATTCTGGCAGCTGCGGCGGACCAGTTTCTCGATCGGGGCTTCCTCGGCGCGAGCATGGACGACATCGCGGCCGTGGCCAGCGTGTCGAAGCAGACCGTATACGCACACTTCGAAAACAAGGAATCCCTGTTCCTGGCGATGGTCCGCGGTCTAACCGGTGCCGCGAGCGACAGCTTCCAGGAGCAGCTCGGCGAGCCGGCGAGCGGTGAACCCGTGGATCAGTTCCTGCTCGCATTCGCGCGCCTTCAACTGCACATCGTGATGACGCCACGACTTATGCGGCTTCGCCGCCTGGCGATCGGCGAGGCGGGGCGCTTTCCGGAACTCGGCAGGGCGCTTCACGAAAAGGGGCCGGCGCGGTCGATCGACAAGCTCGCGCGCGCCTTTTCAAGCTACAGAAAGGCTGGGCACCTGAGCATGCGCGACGACCGGGAGGCGGCCGCGTTCTTCAACTGGCTGGTCATGGGTGGCCCCGTCAATGCGGTGATGCTGCTTGGGGATGAGGAGATCCTCGACGGGCACGCGATCGATCGGCATTCCCGCGAGGCGGTTCGCATATTCCTCGCGGCTTACGGCGCCAAACCATGACACATGAGGGAATTCGCCCTCCGGTCAGGCGGCGGCCATTCCGGCCTTGACGAGGATAGCGCTGTCGAACTCGAGCACTTTCGGGCCGTCCTCGACAAACGCTTCGCACTTCACCGAAAGCATGTGCCATCCCGGCCGGGACGCGAGCGGTCGGTGTGATGTTGCCATTCGCGAGAAGCGGATCGTCTCTCCGGCGTAGACGGGCCGCAGCCATTTGAGATCGGAGATTCCTGCGGAGGGACCGAATTCCGGTCGCGGTTCCTGCCCCTCCCACGGGCCGGAGTACAATCGCTCGCGCGTTTCGAGATTGTGGCGCATCCACATCGCGCAAGTGTGCCAGCCCGATGCGCAAAGCCTGCCGAACACACTCTTCTCGGCCTTCTCCTCGTCGAGATGGAACGGCTGCGGGTCGTACTTTGCTGCGAACGCCTTGATCTCGTCCGGCTGAAACGTATGCGATCCCAGATCCACCGTGATGCCGACCTGGAAATAGGCGTCGAGATTCATGCCGCCACCCCGTCGCGGGTGAGAAACATGCCGGTATTGGCCATTTCAAGGACGATCTCGCCGCGCTGGTTGACGAGTTCGTGCCGACACGTGACGAAGCCGAGCGTCGGCCGTTTGGCAGACAGCCGCTTGCCGGTGACCACGGTGCGTCCGGTGAGCGTATCGCCGGCCAGCACCGGCTTTCGCCATTTCGCATAGTCGACGCCGGGCGCGCCCTGCGACGTCGAGTCCAGCACGAACGCGTCGCACATCATGCGCATGAAGATGCTGCACGTATGCCAGCCGGAGGCGGCCAGCCCGCCCAGCATCGATGCCTCGCCGGCTTCGGCGTCGAGATGCATGGGCTGAGGGTCGAACTGGCTCGCGAATTCGATGATCTCCTCTGCGGTGACGGTCCTGGTTCCCAGAACCAGTGTCGCGCCTTCCTCGAAGTCCTCGTAGGCCCACGTCTTCGCGGTCATGCCGGGTTCCTGTTCAAGTTTGTACAGTCACCATGGCGTGCACGCGCCGCGGATGCAAGCTGGAGCGGGCATCACATCTGGTGATCGGCGATCGACATGACGAAGTAGACCGGCACGGCGACATACATGATGATCGCAAGCGCGCACAGGACACGGACCCAGAAGGCGGTGAAGCGGCGCCACAGGATGACCGCACAGGCGATACCCATCAGCGCCTCGACAGCACTCCAGTAGGAGCCGTAGTGGGCAGGATCCCAATAGGAGACCGGCGATCGGAACTTCCATGCCGAGACCGGCCAGAACTGGGAATGGGCGTCGTCGTGGTGAAGCAGAAAATCGGCAGCGGCGTGGAGCAGAATCGCGGCGGCGAAAATCGTCAGGACTTCGCCGAAGCGGGCGGGACGGCCTTCAACCGGGGCGAAAATCGCTGTCGCGCCCTCCTGCCTGCGCCAAAGCACCAGCCCAATCAGAAAGAGAGCCCCGAAGATGACGAAGGAATGGCTGGCGCCCATGATGGATGGCATCGGCTCCTGCCAGTACAGGTCGCGAAATATCTCGGAATTGGAGTATCCGGCGACGCGCATGGACAGGAAGAAGAGATAAAGGGGGACGTCGGGAACGAGGCTGCCCACCACCGCAGCGATATTGCGCGCCGGCATCGCCCGGCGAGTGAAGATGGCGGCGCCCAAAAGAACATGCGACTGGGTATTCATGTGCTCGGTCCTCGCACGTTTTCCGATCCGGAGGCGGACGGCTCGCCTAGCCATGAGGATCGCGCAAATCGCCTGACGTCGCAATCGGCAGGGCTGCCGCGTGTGCGGGCCAGTGTTGCCGGTTGCCTGTCTTGGCGCAGACACCGGCAGGGTCGGAATTGCGCGCAAAGTCTGTTTCCATGCGCGTAACCGTGCGCGACAATGGCGGCTCCCACGCCATGCGCAAAGCCGGATCAAGCCAATGCATTCCCGTCTGTCCGACATCGCCGGCCCGCTCGATGCCGACAGCCGCGAGCGTCTCGCGCAACTCAAGTCCATGCATCTGGCCGAGGGGTCAGTCCTGTTTCGGCCCGGAGACGAGGCGAAGGGCTTCGTGCTCGTCAGGTCAGGCCGTATCGCCGTCTATCTGACGGGACCCAACGGCCGGGAGATCCTTCTCTACGCGGTGGAGCCGGGCGAGACCTGTATCCAGACCACGCTGGGCATTCTCGGCGGGCAGCATTACACGGGCGAGGCGATTGCCGAGACGGCCGTCGAGATCACCGTGATCCCGCGCGCCATGTTTCTCGACCTGATGGAGCGGTCGGCGGGTTTCCGCCGTTTCGTGTTCCGGGCGTTCGCCGACCGGATGGCCGACGTCACCCGCGTGCTGGAGCAGGTCGCGTTCGTGCGCATCGAGGAACGGCTTGCGGCCGTGCTTCTTGAACGGGCGGGAGATGACGGTGTCGTCCGCCTGACGCATCAGCAGATCGCCACCCTGATCGGGTCGGCGCGCGAGGTGGTCTCGCGGCGGCTCGAGACGTTTGCGACCAAGGGCCTGGTCGATCTCGACCGCGGACGGGTGCGTCTGGCGAGCCGCGAACGTCTGCGGGCGGTTGCAATGCGGGAAATGTCACAGCCGCGGTGACAAGGTCACCGACACGGATCTTCGACGCGCCTATGGTTGCGTATCGGCGGATGCGGGTCGTGCCGCTTCGCTCACATCAAAGAAGGAACGAGACCATGTTCAAGACCAACGAAGGAACTGTCGACCGTGCACTTCGCGTCATCGTCGGCGTGGTGCTTCTGGCGCTGTTCTTCCTCTATCCCGGCGCATCGTGGCGCTACTTCGCGCTTATCGGCATCGTGCCGATCGTGACCGGCCTCGTCGGCTGGTGCCCGCTCTACTCTATGCTCGGCCTGTCGACCTGCCCGGCAAAGCGCGCGTGATCCTTGCATCGGTGGGGCCGCGATGGCGAAACGGCCCATGGAGCGTGGCCGCCGCAACGGCCATATGCACGTCCGGGCCGGTAGTCAGGTGTTGAACTTGAACAGCATCACATCGCCGTCCTGGACGATATATTCCTTGCCTTCATCGCGTGCCTTGCCGGCTTCCTTGGCCGCCACCTCGCCGCCAAGGGCGACGAAATCCCCGAATGCGATGGTCTGGGCGCGGATGAAACCGCGCTCGAAGTCGGTGTGGATCACGCCGGCAGCCTGGGGTGCCTTCGACCCTTTCTCGACGGTCCAGGCGCGGGCTTCCTTTGGCCCGGCCGTGAAGAAGGTAATCAGGTCAAGGAGTTCGTAGCCGGCGCGAATGAGACGGTCGAGGCCAGGCTCTTCGAGGCCGAGCGAATCCAAGAACTCGCGGGCATCTTCGTCGGGAAGCTGGGCTACCTCGGCCTCGATGGCGGCTGAGATGACGACCGTGCGGGCGCCCTGTGCCTCGGCCATCTTCGAGACCGCCCGCGAATGATCATTTCCGCTGGCCGCGTCGGCCTCGGCGACGTTGCAGACATAAAGGACCGGCTTCGAGGTCAGCAGGTTCAGTCCCTGCAGGATCGCCAGATCCTCGGCCGCGATACCGTCGAGGAGCAACCGGACCGGCTTGCCGTCCTGGAGCAGCGCCAGAGCCTTCTCCATCATGGGAAGCACGGTCATGGCTTCCTTTTCCTTGCCTGTGGCGCGCTTGCGCGTCTGGACGATGCGCCGCTCCAGGCTCTCGAGGTCCGACAGCATCAGCTCGGTCTCGACCGTCTCGGCATCCGCCACGGGATCGATGCGGCCTTCGACATGGGTGATGTCGTCATCCTCGAAGCAGCGCAGCACATGGACGATCGCGTCGACCTCGCGGATATTGGCGAGGAACTGATTGCCGAGGCCTTCGCCTTTCGATGCGCCGCGTACGAGGCCCGCGATATCGACGAATGAAATGCGTGTGGGGACGATCTCTTTCGACTTGGCGATGCGCGCGATGTCCTTCAGACGCGGGTCCGGCACGGCGACCTCGCCGGTATTCGGCTCGATGGTGCAGAAAGGATAGTTCGCGGCCTGTGCCGCGGCGGTCTTTGTCAGGGCGTTGAAAAGCGTCGACTTGCCGACATTGGGCAGGCCGACGATGCCGCATTTGAAACCCATGATGCGTTTGTCCCGTCAGCTTTCGAGGAGTTGAGGAGGGCTATGGGAAATGCGACACGCCGCGTCAAGGCCGGAAGCGCGCTCCAGAGCTGTGCCGGTTCTTTCAAAGGCGGTCCGGCGCAATCGGGGCAAGGAGGACGCGTTCAATCGCCTGCACCACGACGTCGGTTGCATCGGCCTGGTTCCAGTTCCGCTCGATCACGAGATGCTGCCAGGTCGAGAAATGCGCCTGCGCGTAGATGAAGTCGGTCGCCTTCTCCACCGTCCATCCGTCGGCGAGATACCCTTCGGCCCACAGACGGCGGCAAACGGCGGCAAACACCTGGCGCAGGGATGCCATGCGCTCGGCCCATGCATCCTCGGCTTCCTTGTCGACCGCTGCGGTGCCCATCAGGGCGGTGGCAACGGGGCTGATCTCGGGCAGGTAGTCGAACCAGGTACGGATGCAGGTGCCGAGCGCGTCCGGCAGGGGTGTGTCAAGCGCCGCACGTGAAAAGCGCTGCCTTATTCCGGACGTCGAATCCTGCCGCCTGGTCATCGCCTGCAGCAATCTGCCGCGGCCGCCGAAGAACAGGTAGATGGCCTGCCGCGACACGCCTGCCTGCTTTGCGATCTCGGCTAGCGTCACGTTTGCGGCGCCGCGGCGGGCGATCAGTTCCCAGGCACAGTCCAGAACCCGGAGGTGGCTTTCAGGCAGATCGTCCGTCTCCATCGGCTGCGCACTTGACATGTGTAAAGCTCCTCGGTATTTTACACGTGTAAAGTAATCGGTGTCTGCTGCGGAGACAAGTGCTATGACCGATTGCATGTGGGCCGGCCCGACCATCGAGATGCCGGCGAATGAAACCCTTCCTTCTCTCGCCGACGGGCTTGCTCGGCGAACACCCGACGCCATCGTGCTCGTCGATGGGGTAACCGGGGCGACAATGAGTGCTGGCGAACTTGCAAGGGCCTACAGGAAAGCGGCGCGTGGCCTTGCGGCGCTAGGCTTTAGCAAGGGTGACTGCCTGTGCACGCTGATGCCAAACGACATGACGTGGTACGTCGCTGCGCTTGCCGCGCACTCGCTTGGCGGCGCGATAAGCGGCATCAATCCGATGGCCAGTCCCGGTGAGATACAACGCCAATTCGCGCAGCTGCCGGCAAAGGTAATCCTGGCTGCGCCGCCACTGATCGAGGTCGCCAAAGCGGCGGCAGGAGCGCTCGGACTGAGTGTTTTGTCGACGACCGCCGGACGCGACGATGTCGCTGCAATCCTGGAGATCGACGGGCCCGAGCCCGAGCCACGGGCAATCTCCCAGGACGATGTCGCGCTGATGCCGTTCTCAAGCGGGACGTCCGGGCTGCCGAAGGCGGCGATCGTCACCCACCGAAACCTGGTCGCCGCCGGAACGCAGATCCCGGCCGTGCTGGGATATGGCCGCGGCAGCATCTTTCTCGGCCTTCCTCCGCTGTTTCATATCGTAGGTCCAAGCCTGCTGCCGGCGGCGTTGCTGGAAGGGGGCTCTATCATCGTGGTGCCCCGCCTCGATGCCGAGCTCGTCTTCGATGCGATCGAACGGTTCGGCGTCACACATATGCCGCTGCTTACCCCGATCCTGCGTATGCTTTCCCTCCACCCAGCGGGCAATGGCCGCGATTTCAGCCGGCTGCGGGTCATCGGTGCGGGGGGCTCCGCAATGGCGCCGACAGTCCACGAGGAAGCGACGAGGCGCTTTGGATGCGCCGTCGTGCAGGTCTACGGCATGACCGAGACAAGCTCGATCATCTGCGTCGACGATCCGGCCGGCATATCGAGGGAAACCGTCGGCCGGCCGGTGGCAAACCTGTCGATACGCATCGTCGATCCCGAGACGCTGCGACCCTGCGCGGCCGGCGAGAGCGGCGAGGTCCAAGCCAGAGGACCGAACATCATTTCGGGCTATTTCCGCAACGAGGCGGAATCGCAGGCCCTGTTCACTGACGACGGCTGGATGAGGACCGGTGACATCGGCCGTTTCGACGAAACCGGCAAGCTCACGCTGACCGGGCGTATCAAGGAGATGATCAAGGTCAATTCGGCCCAGGTCGCGCCTGCCGAACTCGAGATGCTCCTTTGCGGACATCCGGCTGTCGTCGAGGCGGCGGTGGTGGGTCGCGGCAATCCCTATTGCGGCGAAGTCCCGGTCGCCTTTCTGGTCCTGAAAGAGCCTGCGGATCCCTTTGTCATCATCGATGCGGTCAACGATCAGGTGATCCGTTACAAGCGCATTCGCGATGTCCGGGTGGTCGAAGCGCTGCCGAAGAATGCCACCGGCAAGATCGACAGGAAGGCGCTCGCAGAGGTCGGTGACACGCAGTTCGGCGACCATGCGAGGGCGGCATGAGCGCGGTCGATTTCGGATTTTCGGGGCAGGGTCGTCCGGCTGCGGCAATGCGTCCCGCCACCGTTTCGGCGGCCTTCCGGCGCCTCGCACGCATGGCAGCCATTCTCTCGGGACTTTTCGGCGTCGCGGTTCTCGTCTTTCCGCCGTTGCTCGCGGGGATTGTCCGCGTCCCGGTCTCGCCCGGATCGATCGTCGATTGGCTCGACCTGCTTGCCGCGATCACGATCGGGCAGGTCTGGGACAGCCCGTTCGATCTTGGCATCGGCTACGCGACGGCGAGGATCGTCGCTCTGGCCCTGATCGGCTTGGCGATGGCCGCTGTGGTTTGGTTGCGTCCCAACCACGCCGGGGGTGATGCCCGACAAGGAGATAGCCGGTCGTGACCGGGATGGCGCTTGCGGCCTTCAGTCCTTGTTGAACAGCCGCTTCAGCATCGCCGCCATGGGACCGCTTTCCGGTACCTTGACCTGCGGCTTGGGGCGCGCCTGGCGAATGTGGCTCTGGCCGCCCTTCGCAGCCGGACGGAGTGTGGCCGTATCCGGCCTGCCCTGCATGGCGAGCGAGACCTTGTTCATGAATCCGGCTTCGTCGCCCGTGGCGAGCAGCGGGCTGGCATCGGCGATGGCGTCGAGCATCGGCTCAAGCCATTCCTGGTCGGCCTTCGCGAAATCGCCGAGCACATGGCCGGTGACCATCTCCTTCATGCCGGGATGGCCGATGCCGATGCGGACACGACGATAGTCCTTGCCGCAATGGGCATCGATCGAACGGATGCCGTTATGGCCGCCCGCGCCGCCGCCGGTCTTCACGCGCACCTTGCCGGGCGCCAGGTCGAGCTCGTCATAGAGAACGACGAGATCTGAAGGCTGCAGCTTGTAGAAACGCAAAGCCTCGCCGACCGCGTCTCCGGAACGGTTCATGAATGTCTGCGGCTTGATCAGAAGTGTCTTTTCGCCGCCGAGCATCCCCTCGGCGATCTCGCCCTTGAACTTTTTGGACCAGGGCGAAAAGGAATGGCGGCGGGCAATCGCGTCCGCCGCCATGAAACCGGCATTGTGCCGGTTCCGGGCGTATTTGGGTCCTGGATTTCCGAGACCGGCGATGAGCAGCATGGCAGCTCCCGCAAGCGGCGCCTATTCCTCGGCGCCGTCCTCCGTTTCGCCGTCCTCGCCCTCGGCTTCCGTATCCCCTTCGTCCTCGGCCTCGGTTTCCTCGAGATCCTCGGCGTCAGGCTTCATGGCCGACGAGCTGGCAACAGTCGCAATCGTGAAGTCGCGATCGGTGATCGTCGGCTTCACGCCTTCCGGCAGATCGACGCCTGAAATGTGGAAGGAATCGCCGATCTCGCTGCCGGCCACGTCGATCGTGATGAACTCCGGAATCGAATCCGCCGGGCAGGTGAATTCGACCTCGTGACGCACGATGTTCAGCACGCCGCCGCGCTTGATGCCGGGCGACTTCTCTTCATTGATGAAGTGAACCGGAATGTTGACGGTAACGACGGTGTTCTTTCCGATGCGCAGGAAGTCCACATGCATGAGGAAGTCGCGGACCGGATCGAGCTGATAGTCCTTCGGCAGGACCCGGATCTTCTCGCCGCCCACGTCAATCGTGGCGATCGTCGTCTTGAAGCCACCGGCGTGGATCTTCAGGAAGACGTCCTTGTAAGGCATCTGCACAGCCAGGGGAGGCTTCTTCTCGCCGTAAATTACGGCGGGCACCAAACCGTTGCGCCGAACTTCACGGGCGGACCCCTTACCGACCCGTTCGCGCGCTTCGGCCTTGAGCTCGTACGTATCGTGGCTCATGGCATTTCCTTTCGCGTTATGTCTGGAGCGTCCGGTAGCGGGCAGGACCCGGTCCCAAACGTCGAAAGCCGCCTTTCCGGCGGCCCTCATCCGCGTTGCCTCCAAGGGTGTCTACGCGGGTGGCGGTGCTATAGGGGAAGGGCAGGCAAAAGGCAAGCCATTGAGCGTGCGCGACCGGCCATCACAGGTTCCAGATCGTCTTTTGACGCGCCCACTCGCGCCAGAAAGCCTTTTCCGGACCCTCGATCTCCTCGCGCGTCAGCCCGATGTCGCGGATCAGCCTGCCGTCCGGCTTGCGCAAGAGGTCTTCCCATTCCGCGGATGGCTGAGCGGCGGGAGTGGGCGTCCGGTTGGCGGCCGCATGGGAAACGGCGGTATCCAGTGTCGATGCAAATGCCATGGTCGGTCTCGAATTCCTGTCCTGCCGTTTGCGTAGCACGCGGGTTTGACATCAGTGAAGTGAATTGTAATTATCTCTGCCATCAGAAAATCGAATGGCAAGCCATGATCCCGTCACTCGACAGTGAATTGCTGCGGACATTCCTCGCAGTCGCCGAGACCCGTAGTGTCACGCGCGCCGCCGATCGGGTTCACCGCACCCAGTCGGCGGTCAGCATGCAGATCAAGAAGCTAGAGGCGATGATCGGCGCGCCGCTGTTCCTGCGCGGTTCGCGGGGCGTGTCGCTGACTCCGAAAGGTGACCAGCTTCTGGCGAATGCCCGCCGGATCGTCGCGCTGGTCGACGAGACAGCGGCCTCTCTCGCCGCTCCGCCGCTGAGCGGAAAGGTCCGGCTCGGCATTCCCGAGGAATATGGGTACGGCATGTTGGCGCGGGCGCTGGGCGCGTTTGCGCGTGTGCACCCGGAGATCGAGATTTTCGCGGACTACGGTTGCTCGACGGCGCATGTCGAAGCCGTTGTCGCCGACGAACTTGACCTCGCAGTCGTCTTCGAGTGGCAGGATTTTTCGGAAGGCGAGATCCTGATGACCGACCCTACGGTCTGGGTTACCTCCGAAAGCCACGACCTTCATCTGCGCGACCCGATTCCCATCGCGCTTTATGACAATTCCGGCTGGTGTGCGAATTTCGCCATCCGCTCGCTGGAGCAGCGGGGCAAGCGCTATCGTGTCGCCTACAGGAGCGACACCAATGGCGGGCTCAAGATGGCCGTTCTGTCTGGACTCGCCATCGCTCCGATTTCGCGCAGCAACATTCCGCCGGGTTGCCGTGAGCTGACATTGGAGGATGGATTCGGCGAGATAGACACCTCGAAGGTTGTCATGCATCGCAACCGGCGTTCGCGCGATAGAACGGTCGACGCGATGGCGCGCGCGGTCCGCGAAGCGTTCACGCCAGGCGGCGAGCAACCAATCGCTGCCGTCTGAGCCGCATGACACCGTGGGGCTTGACGGCGCCGGTCGATCGGGGTCCCATTCCAGGGACAACCAGCAGGATGTGACGGATGGAACATTTTCCCAGCGGCGCAAGGCCGACACGCAGGGCGCCGGCAGAGTGGTTTACCGGTACGGTATGGCAGGACCCGATCGTGGAAACGACCGCGCCGGCGCGTCTGCGCTCGGCCGTCGTCCATTTCGAGCCGGGAGCGCGGACCAACTGGCACACGCATCCGCTCGGTCAGACGCTCCACATCGTGTCAGGCTTTGGGTGGGCGCGGACCCAGGGCGGTCCGCTGATCGAACTCAGGCCCGGTGATACCGTCTGGATTCCGCCGGGCGAACGGCACTGGCATGGCGCATCACCGACCACCGGCATGACCCATATCGCCATGCACGAGGCCAAGGACGGCGTGCATGTCGAATGGGAAGAGCCGGTATCCGACGCCGACTATGCGGGTTGAGCCGCCTGCAACTGCTTGAGCTTGCGCACGTCGGGCAGGAATACGGCGAGCAGGCCGAGGAACGGCAGATACGAACACATATGGTAGACCCATTCGATGCCCTTGATGTCCGCCAGGACGCCGAGGCCGGCAGCCGATAGCCCCCCAAGGCCGAATGCCAGGCCGAAGAAGACGCCGGCGATCATGCCGACGCGACCGGGCACCAGCTCCTGCGCGAAGACGACGATCGCGGGGAAGGCGGAGGCCAGGATCACGCCGATCACCATCGACAGCGCAGCGGTCCAGAAAAGGTCGGCATAGGGCAGGGCGAGCGTGAATGGGAGCACGCCGAGGATCGAGAACCAGATCACCGTCTTGGCGCCGATGCGGTCGCCGATCGGGCCCCCGACAACGGTGCCGACGGCCATCGCGCCGAGGTAGAGAAACAGCATGAGCTGCGATTGCTGCACCGTCAGTCCGAACCGTTCGATGACGTAGAAGGTGTAGTAGCTGCTGAAACTTGCCGTGTAGGCATGCTTTGCAAACATCAAGAAGGCCAGGATGGCGATCGCGGTCATCACCTTGCCGCGCGGAAGCGGCGGTACGAAAGGCGTTGCGGGACGCTTGGCGCTGGCGATCCGGTAGCGCGCATACCAGCCCGATACCTGCCACAGCACGACCATGCCGACGAACGCCATGCCTGAGAACCATGCCACGCTGCCCTGGCCGCGCGGAACGACGATGAAGGCGGCGAGGATCGGCCCGATCGCCGTGCCGAAATTGCCGCCCACCTGGAATACGGACTGCGCCAGCCCGTAGCGTCCGCCCGAGGCGAGGCGCGCGACGCGCGAGGCCTCCGGGTGGAAGATCGCCGACCCGATGCCGATCAGCGCCGCGCCGGCAAGCAGGAACACATACTGCGTGGCCCATGCGAGGAGCAGCAAACCGAGCAAAGTGGACCCCATGCCGACGGGCAGGGTGTAGGGCAGGGGCCGCTTGTCGGTATAGAGCCCGACCAGCGGCTGCAGCAGCGACGCGGTGAACTGGAAGGTGAGAGTCAGGAGCCCGATCTGCCAGAACGCCAGGCCATATCCATCCTTCAGCAGCGGATAGATCGAAGACAGCATCGATTGCATGACGTCGTTGAGGAAGTGGCAGAAGCTGACGGCCAGGATCACCGCGAAGACGGTTCCTTCTCCGGTCGTCAGCCGCTGGGCTGCTGTCTGGTCGGTCACAATATGCTCCGTTGGCCGGCGGATGTTGCGGCGTATCGGCTATATCGTCGTTGCGTCTGGTCTTCTTTCGTGGTTTGGTCCGATTGTTTTGAGTTTGGGCCAACTTCCTGCTTGTCATGCCGGTTCGTTCCATTGTCTCCGACGCCACGCTCGCCGACAGGCTCGACTGGCTCGAGCGTGCGGAGGGTGCCGTCGCCGCGCTCGGCTCCGACTATCCGGACGGCTACCGGGTGGAGACGCACCGCCACAGCAGGTCGCAGCTTCTCTACGCGCGCAAAGGCGTCGTCATGGTGACCACCGGGCAGGGCCGGTGGATGGTACCGCCTGAACACGCAATGTGGCTGCCGGCCGGCGTCGACCATGCGGTCGAGATGCTGGGCAGCGTCACCATGCTGTCCGTCTACGTGGCAGCCGGGGCCATCGAGGGGTTGTCCAGCGAGTTGCGCGTGGTCGGCATGACGCCGCTGATGCATGACCTGATCGTCGAGGCTACCGCCATGGATCCCGATGCGCCTCCGGACAATCGCGGCGGTCTGGTCATGGCGCTCATCCTGCACGAGATACCGAGGCTGCCTGAGAGACCGCTTGCACTTCCTTTTCCCACGGATCCCCGACTTGCTGCGATGTGTCGGAATTTTCTCGACAATCCCAGTCCCCATTCGACCATCGATGCGTGGGCGCGCTCGGCGGGCATGAGCCGGCGCAGCTTCACGCGTGCTTTTCTGCGCGGTGCCGGCGTCAGCCTGTCGACATGGCAGCGGCAGGCCATTCTGTTTGCCGCATTGCCACGGCTTGCCGAGGGCGAGGCGGTAACGTCCGTGGCGCTCGATCTCGGCTATGAAAGCGTCGCCGCCTTCATCACCATGTTTCGCAAGACGCTGGGCGCGCCGCCAAAGGCGTGGCTACGCGAGACATGACGGTCTCGAGTCTTGCAACTGGTGAAACGCGTTGAAGCGTCGACAATCCTCGGCTATCGTCGGAGGTCACGGGGGCATGGTGAAACTCCCCGCTTCAAGGCATCGCTGCCCAAGTTTCGCCTTCGCAGCGCATTGCGGAGGAAGCCATGCCGCGTTTCATCACTCCTGAATCCCTGTTTAGTGTTCTGTCATCCGTCGTCACAATCGATGTGCGAAAGGAGCCGGCGAAAGCGGCGAGCGGGATGACGATTACCAGCGCGATACTCCGGGATCCGCACATGGTGGAGACATGGTGCCGCTCGCTGGCCGGCAAACGTGTCGTGGTGTTTTGCGTCCATGGTCACGAGGTGAGCCAGTCAGTGTGCCGCCATCTCGCTGACCAGGGTGTCGACGCGTCCTGCCTGCAGGGTGGTTTCGAAGCATGGAGTACCGAAGGCTATCCGGTGGAGCCGATCCGATGACCGGGATCGCCGCGCCTGCCCGGCCGACATTTGCCGAAACCGTGAAGACGTTCGCCCGCATCGGGGTTCTGTCCTTCGGAGGACCGGCGGGCCAGATCGCCCTGATGCACCGCGTGCTCGTGGAGGAAAAGCGCTGGCTGGGCGAGGCCAGGTTTCTGCACGCGCTCAACTACTGCATGCTTTTGCCAGGACCCGAAGCAATGCAGCTCGCGACCTATGCCGGGTGGTTGCTGCACGGTGTCCGGGGGGGACTTGCAGCAGGACTGCTTTTCGTGCTGCCCGGCGCAGCCGTTCTGATTGCGCTTTCGACGCTTTATATTTTCCTCGGCGATGTGCCGCTGGTCGCGGGACTTCTGTTCGGCCTCAAGGCGGCAGTCCTTGCGATCGTTCTCGAGGCGCTCGTCAAGGTCGCGCGGCGTGCAATTGTCGGACCGCTGATGGCGGCTATTGCAGTGATGGCCTTCGTTGCAATCGCCTTCCTGGAGATACCGTTTCCGCTGATCATCCTGGGCGCTGCCGTGGCCGGTGCACTCGTCCATCTCGTTCGCGGCCGGGCCGGCGACTCAACCCGACCGGATATGACGAGCGCCGCGAGGGATGCGCTGCCCGAGTGGGCGCGGCCCAGCCTGGCGCGCTTCGCAGCGACGACGACAATCTGGCTTGCACTGTGGCTCGTGCCTCTCGCGCTGCTCTACGCAGTCCTGGGTCAGGGCAACGTGTTTGCTCAGGAAGCGTCGTTCTTCTCGCGCATGGCCGCCGTGACCTTCGGTGGCGCCTACGCAGTGCTCGCCTATGTTGCGCAGCAGGCTGTCGAGGTTCACGGCTGGCTGCGGCCGGAGGAAATGCTGACAGGGCTCGGGTTGGCAGAGACCACGCCGGGACCGCTGATTCTCGTGCTGGTGTTCGTCGGCTTCATGGGCGGTGCACGGCTGTCGGGCCTCGATATGCTGGCAGGTGGCGTTCTGGGCGCGGTGGTGACGCTCTGGTTCACCTTCGTGCCGTGCTTTCTGTGGATATTCGCCGGCGCGCCCTTCATGGAAACGGTTCGCAGCGTGCGCTGGCTGGCGTCGGCGCTGGCTGCTGTGACCGCGGCGGTCGTCGGCGTGATCGCAAATCTCGCGCTGTGGTTCGCGATCCACGTGCTGTTCGCCGAGGTCGGCGAGGCCGCCGTCGGGCCTTTCACCTATCCGGTGCCTTACCTTGCAAGCATCGACATCGCAGCGCTCGTCATCGCTGCCGCATCAGCAATTGCGCTGCTGCGGTTTCACGCCAATCTTTTCGTGGTTCTTGCAAGCGCGGCCATTGTCGGCGCTACGGTGGGCGCCGGCTTCGCGTGAGCCGGGATCAGTCGAACAGGCTGGAAACCGATTCCTCGGTGGCGGTGCGCGAGATCGCCTCGCCGATCAGGTCGGCGATCGAGATCACCCGTATGTTGTGGGCGGCTTCGACGCTCGACGTCGGCTGAATGGAATCGGTGATGACCAGTTCGGTGAGTTTTGATCCGGTGATGCGGGCCACGGCACCGCCCGACAGGACGCCGTGGGTGATATAGGCCGTGACACTGGTCGCGCCGTTGGCGAGCAGAGCCTCGGCGGCGTTGCACAGTGTGCCGCCTGAATCGACGATATCGTCGATCAGCAGGCAGTCCTTGCCGTGAATATCGCCGATGACATTCATGACTTCGGATTCGCCTGGCCGGTCGCGGCGCTTGTCGACGATCGCCAGCTGCGCGTCGAGCCGCTTGGCGAGCGCGCGGGCTCTCACCACGCCGCCGACGTCCGGCGACACGACGCAGACATTGGCGAGCTTGTAGCGCGCCTTCACGTCGCGGGTCATCACCGGCACGGCGAAGAGATTGTCGGTCGGGATGTCGAAGAAGCCCTGGATCTGGCCCGCATGGAGGTCGAGCGTGAGAACGCGGTCGGCGCCGGAGCGGGTGATCAGGTTGGCAACGAGCTTGGCCGAGATCGGCGTGCGGCCAGAGGCCCGGCGA
>JAMLJD010000046.1 GCA_023953775.1 Rhizobiaceae bacterium
ATCAAGGTGTCGATCTCCGATGATCCGCTGCCGGTCTTCGCCAGGGCGGACGGCGTGCTCGATTTCACCGCGCCCGCCGCGACGGTCGAGTTCGCCGGCTATGCGGCGCAGGCGCGGATCGTCCACGTCATCGGCACCACCGGATGCTCGGCAGACGACGACGCCAGGATCGAGGCGGCCGCGCGGCACGCGACGATCGTCAAGTCAGGCAATATGAGCCTCGGCGTAAACCTTCTCTCCGTTCTGGTCAGGGAGGCGGCCAGGGCGCTCGGCCCGGAAGACTTTGACATTGAGGTCCTCGAGATGCATCACCGCCACAAGGTGGATGCGCCGTCGGGCACGGCGCTGCTGCTCGGCCAGGCAGCCGCCGAAGGGCGCGGCGTTGACCTGGAGTCAGAAAGCGTTCGGGTGCGCGACGGCCATACGGGCGTCAGGCCCAAGGGAGCGATCGGCTTCGCGACGTTGCGCGGCGGATCCGTCGTCGGAGACCATTCGGTCATCCTGGCGGGAACCGGCGAGCGTATCACGCTTTCGCACCATGCCGAGGATCGAACGATCTTTGCGCGTGGGGCCGTGAAGGCCGCGCTGTGGGCCAATGGCCGCAAGCCCGGCCTCTATTCGATGCTGGATGTGCTGGGGCTTGGCGGCAAATGAGCGCCTGCTGGATCGGCGTTGCCGCTGGCATGCATGTGGAGATCGCAATCAGGGACCGGTTTGCCATGTTCTCGCATGGCCGCCACGATGCGGTGAAGCGGGTCCGGCCCGGTGACTGGGTCGCGTATTATTCACCCCGCGAGGGCATGAAGGACGGCGCCGAGCTGCGCGCCTTCACCGCCATCGGCACGGTGCTCGACGGCGACCCCGCCGAGCGCGAGATGATGGCCGGCTTGACCGGCTGGTACCGCAACATGCGCTGGCTCGACGCGGAGCCGGCCGGCATCTACCCGCTGCTCGATCGCTTCTCCTTCGTCAAGGATCGCCAGCATTGGGGCATGTATTTCCGCAAGTCGCTGTTTCGCGTCGACGCCGCCGATTTCGCGCTGATCGCCGACGCGATGGGCGTTGGCGACGCCATTACACCCTCCGCATGAAACCGGGAGCACGCTGAATGTCGGGAACGCTGGTACTGGTCCGCCATGGCCAGAGCGAATGGAACCTCAAGAACCTCTTCACGGGCTGGAAGGATCCCGGCCTGACGGAGAAGGGGCATGAGGAGGCGAAACAGGCCGGACGGCTTTTGAAGGCGCGGGGCCTGAAGTTCGACATCGCGTTTACATCGGTGCTGTCGCGCGCCCAGGTGACCAACGACCACATCCTGGCCGAGCTCGGTCAGACGGACCTGAAGACGGTCCGCGACCAGGCGCTCAACGAGCGCGACTACGGCGACCTTTCGGGTCTCAACAAGGACGATGCCCGCGCCAAATGGGGCGAGGAGCAGGTCCATATCTGGCGCCGCTCCTACGATACCCCGCCGCCCGGCGGCGAAAGCCTGAAGGACACCGGCGCGCGTGTCTGGCCCTATTTCCTGCATGTCATCCTGCCGCACGTGCTGCGTGGTGAAACCGTGCTGGTCGCCGCGCACGGCAATTCGTTGCGCGCGCTGGTGATGGCGCTCGACGGGCTGACCGGCGAGGAGATCGTCAAGATGGAGATCGGCACGGGCGTCCCCATCATTTACCAGCTCAATGCCGATTCGACGGTCGCCTCGAAGGAGGTGCTCGAAAGCTGACGGCTACCGTTGGTGGCGGCGAGCCGCCGTTTCCATCGATGCGGCGCAATTCCACGGCGAGCTGCTCGGAATTGGCGTTGACACGCAGCCGCTCGCCGCTTACATCGGCGGCGCACCTAGCCCAGGTGGCGGAATTGGTAGACGCGCACGGTTCAGGTCCGTGTGCCGCGAGGCGTGGAGGTTCGAGTCCTCTCCTGGGCACCAAAAACAGGTTGACCAGCCTGTTTCATCACCCAAAATCTTGAATGACGATATGCGTTCGGGCACGTCCTCGTTTCGAGGCCGCACCGAATGCGGCCGCGGTGGTTTGCCGATGCGCCGTCCGGTTCGGATGGTGCTTGTGTACTGTCCCCTGAAATTCGCGAGAATTGCAATGACCGGCTCCGGCCGGTCCTCGCACATCATCGTTCTGGCCGCGATCGGAGCGGTTGATCTGCGTCGTCAATCCGCGTGTCGGCGAGTGTAGTTTTTTCGGCGCTTCGTGCACGGCTCATCTTGCGGTCGCCGACAAACATGGACCCATGCCGAGGAGGCGCGGTCCACCGGTCTCGACACGCATTTCAACGCGGCCGACTGGAACAGCCGGTCCGCACTGTCGGACCAAAAATCCGCATCGGCGAGTCCAAGCTTTGCGCCATTTCCTCAAAAATGAGGATGCCGTCCTCTTCAAATGCCGGAAATGAAACCAGCATCGCACATGCACGCATCCGGCTTTTGAAAAGAGTGAAAATAGTCTCTCGGGACCGAGATATACTTCAAAGAGTATCGATCGGAAGCATCCTGTACCAGAAATTGATCGTGTAGGTCTTGCTTCCTTTCGTTCAGAAAGAGCGAACGAAAATGACACGTTGGTCAAGCCTGCGCTTTGTCTGCGCGTACGGAAATTTTCTGGCTTGGGAGGAGTTAATTGGCACCCGATCTGGCACTGGTCGAACCGTCTGAAAGCAAGATTGAAAGCTATATTTCGAAGCGGCCGCGCGCCAAATGCGTCGTTGGGTTCGAGCACTTAAAGATAACGTTCCAGGATCAGAACGGCGGCGCCTACACCGCCGTCAGTTCCGCGAATCTGTCGATCCACGAGGGAGAGTTCGTTGCGGTCGTCGGCCCGACCGGCTGCGGCAAGTCCACCCTCCTCAACGTCGCGGCGGGCCTTCTCACGCCGAGCGCCGGCACCTGCCTCATCGATGGCTCGCCCCTGACGGGGCTGAATGCCGATGCGGGCTACCTGTTTCAGGCGGATGCGCTGATGCCGTGGAAGACCGCGCTCGAAAATGTCGCCATCGCGCTCGATGTCCGCGGTGTCGCACGCAAGGAGGCGCGTATGCGGGCGCGTGAATGGCTGGCACGGGTTGGCCTGCGCGCCTTCATCGACCGCTATCCGCACCAGCTTTCTGGGGGGCAACGCAAACGCGTCGCTCTCGCGCAGACCCTCATCCACGATCCCAAGCTGCTGTTGATGGACGAACCCTTCGGCCCGCTCGACGAGCAGACGCGCCAGATCATGGGCGAACTGCTGCTGCGGCTGTGGTCGGAGGATCGCAAGGCCGTGATCTTCGTCACCCATGATCTCGAAGAGGCGATATCGCTTTCCGACAGGGTAGTCATCATGTCCGCCGGCCCTGGGTCCTCGATCATCGGCGATCACCGTGTCGACCTCGACCGCCCGCGCATTCCGTCCGAGATCCGGCACACGACCGAATTCGCGGACATCTATCGCGAGGTTTGGGGGCAGCTCAAATCCGAGGTGATGAAGGCCTACAGCCACGAGGACATGCTATGAGCCGCATGACGATTACCGGCCTCCAGGTGCTGGTCGCCATCGCCCTGTACGTATTCTGGCATTTCGGAACGACGATCCCGGTATGGCAGGACGGGTCGACGCTCATAGACCCGTTCTTCTTCTCCACGCCGGTAAGCGTCATCGAGCGCACCATCGACGACTTTGTCTCCGGGTCCGTCTGGAAGCACCTCTACATAACACTTCTGGAGACCGTGCTCGCCTTCGTCATCGGGTCGTTCGGCGGCGTGGTGATCGGCTTCTGGTTCGCGCGGCAGGACATTATCTCCGACGTCTTCGGTCCGTACCTGAAGGCGGTGAATTCGATGCCGCGCGTCGTCCTCGCGCCGATTTTCGCGCTCTGGTTCGGGCTCGGCATCTGGTCGAAGGTGGCGCTCGGCTTCACGCTGGTCTTCTTCGTGGTCTTCTTCAACGTCTACCAGGGCGTCAAGGAAGTCAGCCCGACAGTGCTCGCCAATGCGCGCATTCTCGGTATGAACGATCGCCAGTTGCTGCGCCACGTCTATCTGCCGTCCGCCCTGTCATGGGTGTTTTCCAGCCTGCACACCTCGGTCGGCTTTGCGCTCGTCGGTGCTGTCGTGGGCGAATATCTCGGCTCGTCCGCCGGGCTCGGCTACCGCATTTCCCAGGCCGAGGGCGTGTTCGACGTGACCGGGGTCTTTTCCGGCATGCTGATCCTCATGGTCTTCGTGGTGCTCATAGATTTTGCGGTGTCGCTGATCGAGGAACGGCTGATCGCCTGGAAGCCGCCGGTGAACACCAAGACGGCATCCGCACAGGCCTGAACCGAATTTCAACGTCTCAAGGAGGAGAAACAGATGAACGTTGCAACGAAATGGATTGCCAGCCTGGCAATTGCTGCAAGCGTCGCGGTGGGCGGCGCCTTCGCCCAGAATCTCGAAAAGACCGACGTGGAACTGGGAGTGGGCGGCGCGTCGCTGCTCTATTATCTCCCGCTGACGATCGCCGTTCAGAAGGGCTACTTCGCGGAGGAGGGCCTGAATGTGAAGGTGAACGATTTCAAGGGCGGTTCGAAGAGCCTCCAGGCGCTCGTCGGTGGCTCCGTCGACGTGGTCGCCGGAGCCTATGAGCACACGATCCGCATGCAGGTGAAGAAGCAGCCGATCGTCGCGGTCGTCGAGATGGGCCGTCTTCCGGGCATTGTGGTGGCCGTGAAGTCCGACCTCAAGGACAAGGTCAAGACCGCCGCCGACCTGAAAGGCCTGAAGATCGGCGTCACGGCACCGGGTTCGGGCACCCACAACTTCCTCAACTTCGTTCTCGGCAAGTCGGGCGTGAAGCCGGACGAGGTTACCATCCTCGGCGTCGGGGGTGGCCTGACGGCGGTTTCTGCGATCACCCAGGGCGAGGCGGATGCCATCACAAATCTCGATCCGGCGATTGCTCAGCTCGTCGCCGGCGGCGATGTCTTCGTTCTGGCCGACAGCCGTACCGAGGAAGGCACGCGGGAAATCTTCGGAACCGACAATCTGCCCGCGGCTGTCCTCTATCTGAAGGAAGGCTTCGTCAAGGAGAACCCGAACACCACGCAGGCGCTCGTCAACGCGATTTACAAGTCGTTGCAGTGGCTCAAGACGGCAACGCCCGAGGATGTCGCCGCGACCGTTCCGGAGGAGTATTTTCTCGGCAACAAGGAACTCTATCTGACCGCCGTCAAAAGCTCGCTGCCGACCTATTCGGTCAACGGCATGGTCACCCCCGAGGGGGAGAAAGCCGCCCTCGGCCTGATGTCGTTCGACGACGACATTGCCAACGCGGACATTGATCTTTCCAAGACCTTCGACGGTTCGTTCGTCGAAAAATCGGCGGCCGCGATCAACTGAACACGGAAGTCGAGGATGCGGTTCGGGCGAGATGGCAGAGGTTTCGGACGGGCGTCTCCGCCCGATCGCCCGACCTTGCCTCGCTGCCGGCCCGGACCGCATTCCGCCTGTCCGGCGACACCGGATGGCTTCGCGCACCAGAAGCCGGACCTCGGTGACGCCATCGCGCCTCGGCGCATCCCGCAGCATTCTGGAGAGCATTTGTGAAAAGCCGTACTGGCCCGCTGTCGGGGCTTCGTATTCTTGAAATCGGGCACTATGTCGCTGCTCCCTTCGCCGGCCGTATCCTTGCCGACTTGGGAGCTGAGGTGGTCAAGGTCGAGCACCCCGGTGTTGGAGACCCGGCGCGGTACTGGGGCGCTCTGTGGGAGAACCGCTCGATCTGGTGGTCCGTTCATGCGCGCAACAAGCGGTCGATGACGCTTGACCTCAAGAAGCCGGAGGGCAGGGACCTGCTCCTCAAGCTGGCCGAAAAATCCGACGCCGTGCTGGAGAACTTCCGTCCCGGCCAGCTCGAGCGATGGGGCCTCGGCCCCGAAGAGTTGGCGCGCGCCAACCCCGATTGTATCACTGTACGCATATCGGGCTACGGACAGAATGGACCTTACCGGAACAAGCCGGCGTTCGGTTTGATAGGCGAGGCGATGGGTGGCATCCGGTATCTCACAGGATATCCCAACGCCGCCGCCGACATGCCGCCCATACGCACGGGTGTCAGTCTTGGCGACAGCCTTGCCGGGCTCTACGGCGTGATCGGGGTACTCGCCGGTCTCTATTCGCGCGGCAAGCGGGCGAACCGGTCGGCGCAGGTCGTCGACGTTGCTCTCTACGAATCGGTCTTCAGCCTGATGGAAGGTTCGCTGCCTGAATACGGTCTGCTCGGAAAAGTCCGCCAGCCGTCCGGCTCTGCGCTTCCCACCGCTGCCCCCTCGAACAGCTATCTGACATCCGATCGCTTCTGGATCTGCATCGCAGCCAACTCCGATCCAATCCTGGCGCGGCTGGCCATGCTGATCGGGCGGCCCGACATCCCGGCCGATCCCCGTTTCGTTACCAACGACGCGCGGGTGGCCAATGCTGCCGCGCTCGACGCAATCATTGCCGAGTGGGTCGGCGGCAGGACCGTTCGCGAGGTCGAGGATCAGCTTGAGGGGGCCGACGTTCCATGTTGCCGGATCTACTCGATTGCCGATTGCGCTGCGGACCCTCATTTTATCGACCGGGGAATGGTCCAGACGGTGGACGACCCGTCTCTCGGTGGGAAGGTCCTGCATCCAGGTATCGTCCCGCGTTTCGAGGGCCAGGACACCTGCGACATTCAGCCAGGGCCCGCTCTCGGAGCCGACACCGATGCGATCCTCCGAAAACTGGTTGGCTTGAGCGAGGCGGAAATCTCCAGGCTGCGCGGCATGGAGGTCGTATGAAGGGGTTCGAGCCGGCGGTCGTCGAACGGATGGCGGGCCGGTCGATATCGGGGGTTGATGGCGAACGGCCCGAGGACATTGTGTCGTGCGCGAACGGATTGGAAATCCTCTGTTTGAGGGACGTCTGATGGAAAAGAACTATCTCCTGGGAAACATACCGTCTCTGAAATCGTTGCGGGCGTTTGTCCTGACCGCCAAGTACGAATCGGTTAAGGACGCCGCGAGCGAACTCAACGTCACTGCGCCTGCCGTCACCCATCAGATCGCGTCGCTTGAACGCCAGATTGACGTCCAGCTCTTCATCCGCAACTGCAACAGTATCAAGCTTACCGAGGACGGCCGGGCGCTCTATGACAGCATCCACGAAGCGTTCGGCCAGATCGTCGACGGCCTGAACGGAAGCCTTCGCCAGAAGGAAGCAGTGCTGCGGATCTCAGCCCAGCCGAGTTTCGCCCAGCTCTGGATCACCCGGCATATCGGTGGGTTCCACGAGAAACATCCGAACATCAAGCTGGAGCTGTCGACCGGCATAGATCCGGGCGACTTCGGGGCCAGCCCAGCCGATCTGGCGATCCTCCTGTCGCGCGGGCCCATCCCCTACCGCAAATGCTGGAAGGTCTCGGATGAGTTTCTCGTTCCGGTCTGTTCTCCGGGCTATATGTCGAAGCTGCGAACGCCGGTCACGCCGACCGGCATTAGCAACGAGCGCCTGATCGGCATCCGCCGGCGTCCAAACGACTGGACGCATTGGTTTGTGCATCAAGGATTGGCGACCGGCCGGATGCCCGAGATATCGCTCATATTCGAAAGCTCGGCACTCGGCATCGATGCGGCGCTGCATGGGCTCGGCATCGCCATGGGTCGGACATCGATCGTCAGCGACTTCCTGCGGGAGGGCGCGCTGGTGGCGCCGTTCGGCTCTCTACGCATGCCCCTCGACGAGGCAAACTATCTGGTTTCGCCCGAGGCGAGCGCGGACCGGAGGGAAATAACGGCATTCCGTCACTGGTTCGCCGATGCGGTAAGGGCCTCGCAGGGCCAGATGCACATGGCTGCCCAATGAATGTTGCTCCGCAAGCCCGGCTCCAGGTTTACTATCCATCGCGCGGCTTCGGACTACCGGTCCGGCCGGGGGTGGTCCTGGAGCGCGTGTTATGACGCACACCCGATTGCCCGGCGCGGATTTCACGCTCACCTGCCGGACGCTCGATCCATATGACGCGTCAATCCGGCTGCTCAATGATGCGCAGAGAATGGGCGCTGAACTGGTGCGGCTGGACTTCGCGGCCGTCGAGGGCGTGCTCAATCTGACGATCCGCGTTGCCGGCGAGGTCGATCGGAGCCAGCTCGCACATCGGCTCGGGCGGCATATCGCCGTCGAAGCGGTCACGCCCGCGAATCTGCCACGCTAGTAACCTTTGCGAATGCCAAGCCGGATGCCCAAGCGGGCCTGCTGCCGCGGTCAGGTGAGACCCGATGTCACGCAGGCCCGCCGGCAGCAGCAACCCAGGGCCTCTCGACGCTGATGCGTTCTTCATAGGCCGTGATCTTGTCGCTCTTCTTGTCCGTCAGGCTGATATCGCCGATCCCTTCTATGAGACAGGATTTCCGGAATGGGTCGATCTCGAAACGGTCGACCTGCTCGTCGGGTCCGGTCACCGTCTGTGCTTCGAGATCGACCGCGATCTCCGCGCCGGCGAGTTCTAGCAGCAGGCGCATCAGCTCGTCGATCCGCTGTTCCGGCAGCGTGATCGGCAGGATGCCGTTCTTGAAGGTGTTGTTGTAGAAGATGTCGGCGAACGATGGCGCGATGATGCACCGGAAGCCGAAGTCCAGAAGCGCCCATGGCGCATGTTCCCGGCTCGATCCGCAGCCGAAATTCTCGCCCGTCACCAGGATCTCCGCTCCCCTGTAGGGCGGCTGGTTGAGCACGAATAGCGAATTCTCCCGGCCCTGGTCGTCATACCGCAACTCGGCGAACAGCCCCTTGCCTAGCCCGGTCCGCGTGATCGTCTTCAGATATTCCTTGGGAATGATCATGTCCGTGTCGACATTGATCATGTTCAGCGGCGCCGCGACCGATGAAAGTTGAGTGATGGGCTTCATTGTGTCCTCTCCACGATTTCTGTGGTCATTGCACCGTCTTCCCCGTTCGCGACGGAAAGTCGCCCAGGTGCGCACCCGGCTGCGCTTCCCTCACGATTCGGCATGGAGCCAGATGAGGATGACCGGCGTGTCTGGCGCTACTTCGCCCAATTCGTCCTGCACAAGCGAAGTTGCCTGTTCGATCGTGTCGACGGAGCACAGATCGATAATGTGTTGCATGTAAAGGACGAACCCGCCGGGAAACTCAACGCGACCTCGGGCAGTCGGGCCTGACTGCAAATGGGCTTGCGTCATCCGCTCGGCACAGTCGCGCGCCGTCGACAGACTGACTTGCGCCGCGCTGCGTTGCACCCGCACGCGGCGATGATGATCGATAACGCGGACCGGAGCGTAGCCCTCCGGTTCCGTGGAAAAGACGCGCATTCCCGGGATTTCCGCCCTCAGATGCACGTCGGCGGGTGAGACCTCGAAGACGCTTGCCGCGATGTGCCTGGCCTCGATCGAATCGACGAAGGTTTCAGGCTCTTTCACCTTCATCTTGGCGGCGCCGATCGCCACGGCCCGGATTCTGTTGGTTGCCCTGTCGATCTCGATCGATACGTCGATCGTATCCTCGTCCGCGCCGAGCCGCATTGCCGCGGCCAGCGCCTCCTTCCTGACTGCAAGCAAATCGGCCGGCTTGGGACTTGGAACGATCCGTTCCACCACCTCGCGGACCATGGCCAGCGCGGCGCCGATCGACGAGATCACCTCCGCGTCCTGCGGCACGACGAAACGGTGGCCTGTTCTGCTGCCGAGATGCCGCACGAGGCTGCCGACACCGCCGCCGACGCCAATCAATGTCCGCTGATCGGGATCGAGGCCATATTCGTCGGCAAGGGTATCGAGAACCGGTGCGATCTTGGAAATCGCCCGATCGAGTATCGCGGTCGCCACGGTATCAGCGTCGACGCCGAGATGTCGGCCGAGGATGGCGATCGCCTTTCGCGCTGCAGCGGGATCCGCGAACGAATGCATTTCGGGGTCGGTGGCGCCCAGCGCATTGGCCGCGCAGGTCGTCGTGACGGCGTATCGCACGCCGGAAACTGTTTCCACCGCGACGAATTCCTCTCCCTCGCCGGTCCCGGGTTCGAACAATACCAGCCTGGCTCCGTCGAATACCGCGGGATCCGCGAATGCCGCATAGGGCAGTCCGGCGATATGGGCGCTGCGTGGCCCGACATCGACTATTTGGCCGCCGCGGACGCGGACAAGACTGCCGCCTCCGATGCCGAGCACCCGGATGTCGAGCGAGTTGACGTAGGTTTCGTGGCCTCCCACCCGCGCATAGGCCACCGATGGCCGGCCGTTCGACACGACGCCGACATTGGTCGACGTGCCTCCGACCTCGAAGTAGATTCCATCCGACATGCCCGCATGCATCAGCGCTCCCGCAACGCTCGCTGCCGGGCCGGAAAGCATCGTCAGTGCGGGCCGCCGCCGCATTTCCTCGATATTCATCACGCCGCCGTCGCCGCGCATGATCATCAAGGGTGCCTCGATCCCGGTTTCGCGAACGCTCTTCTCCGTCATGTTCGCTGTCGCAATCATCTTCGGCAGGATGGACGCGTTGACCACCGCCGTTTTCGTACGAATCGACAGGCCGTAGAGCTGCGTTATATCGTGGCCGCACGTCGCCACGACGTCCAGTTCCGCCGCGGACTCGCGAATGAGGTTCTCTGTCGACGCATCGTCCACCCCGAACGCCGCCGAAGCCACGATAACTTCCACGCCCTCGTCGACCAGCGACCGGACCGTTGATGCGATTTCGTCTCGCGTCACGGCTTCGCTGACGACAAAGCGGTTGCTCGTGGCAAGGAACCTTCCAGCGGAGAGTTCGATCGGATCGACCCGGACCTGTTTCTCAGCCAGCTTGGCAATTCGGTCCGGGGCGGTTCCGAGGACGCCGACGCGTGCCGTATCGCCCTCAAGCAGCGCATTGGTGGCCTGCGTTGTGCTATGCGCCAGAAAGACGATCTCCTGTGGCGGAACCTTGGAATCCCGCAGCACCTGTTGGAAGACCTCGATCACGCCCCTGGCGACGCCGCGCTCATCGGCATGGGTCGTGTGCACTGAACTCCGGGCGACGATCCTCTGTGTGAGGCCGTCGATCATCACCGCCTTGGTAAACGTGCCGCCCACGTCGATGCCGATGCGGTAGCTCGCACCGGAAGTGTTCGCCAATACAGTCATGTATCTTCCAGGATCCGGACTTTCGAAACTGAACGGTCGCCGCCGGCGGTCGGGATGGCTTGGCTGCTCCCAACAGGATGGTCCACGCGTCGGCCGCAAGCCGCTACGGGAAAGCTCATCCTCCAACGTGTCGACCGTCGAAGGCCTGTAAAACTCGAAATGTTCGTTACGTCTTGGGCAGTTGGTCGACCAGGACTGGCGCTGATTAACATTCAATCTGCTTGAGGCCTAAGCAAATATTCTAATCCGCGGGTTCGTTTTTCTCAGTTGCGAGCCATAGGCCGATCAATAATTTCTGCGCCACGAGGACATCGAACGGGCCACCTGTTGACCCGCTTGCAACTGGAGATGGCAATGTCGCAGAAATGCATCACCAAAAGCAGTGTTTCCACTGCGCTTGCTGCCGATATTCTCGATGCGGCCATGGCGAAGGCAGCCGAACTGGGCAAACCGATGGCCATCGCGGTCTGCGACGAGTCGGGCAATCTGAAAGCATTCAATCGGATGGACGGAGCCCCGCTCATGGCCTCCGAGATCGCCATGAACAAGGCCAAGACGGCGATCGGCTTCGGCATGCCGACACATGGCTGGTACGACTTCATCAAGGAAGACGGCCCGCTGGCGCTCGGTGCCCCGCATATTCGCGACATCGTCGTTTATGGCGGCGGATATCCGATCGTCGTCAGCGAGACGCAGGTCGGCGCCATCGGGGTCTCCGGCGGCCACTACACCGACGACATGCAGGTGGCGGAAGCCGGGCTTTCCCGGGTGGCGTGAAGCGACGCCCGCCTCTGCGACGTTGGACAGGTTCGGTGAATTGATCTGAAGAAGGATTGAACGCATGCAGCCCGCAATCAGCCTTTCCGCCTCCCTCAAGACTTTCCTGGTCGATCAGCTCTTTCTCGAAACGCCGCTCGATGAAATCCGCGACGATGCGCCCCTGGGATCCGAACTCGGAGTCGACAGCCTCGGCTTTACCGAGATCGTCGCGTTTCTGGAGGATTCCCACGGTGTGAAGATCACCGATGAGGAGTTCTCGCCGGAGAACTTCAGGACGATCTCCGCCATCGTTGCACTGGTGGAGCAGAAACGGATCGCCGCCTGACGGTTCGGCTACGGCCAGGTTGAAAGAGGTCTGCGGCACATGGATACGTTTCCGGTTCGTCGTCCCGTCTCATCGATCCGCCACCGCGTTCAGACGGTCGAGGTGGACGGCTTCCAGGTCGTTCACTTCTCCAACTACCTGCGCTGGTTTTCCGGTGCGATGATGTCGGCTTTCGAGACCCATGGGCTCGGTCCGGGTCGCTTCAGTGACGGCCGCGTCGAAATCCGGGTCGGCCGGGCTCAGATCGCCTACATAGCTTCCGCGCGTCTCGGCGACGACGTTTCGATCGAAGTTGTCGGCGTGGACGTCACACGCAACGGCCTGATCGTCGCGCTGCGGGCGGTCACGGATGGCCGGCTGTTGTCACGGGCCAGGATATCGGTCGCCTTCGTGGACGCTACAACCGGCAGGCTGACCGCCACGCCAGCCGAGGTAGCCGACGCCTTCGCGCAGCCTCATGCGCCCATGGCCGCGACGGCTTGACGGCCATGGGCGACCGTCTCGTCCCGATCATTTCCGGCCGCTCCTGGGTCACCGCGCTGGGCGATGGCATCGAGCCGGTGATGGACCGGCTGGTGCATGGAGATACGGGTATCGCGCCATCTCGCCGCGTCGACGCGGCCGGCCTGCGCAACGACCGATGCGGCGAGGTCGATCTCTCGTTCCCCGACGAGCCGCGCGCCCGGCTCAGGGCCCTGACGGCTCGGGTCGTCGCCGACGCCTTGGGCGATGCCGGGCTCGATTCGGGCAGCCTGGACCCGGATTGTGTGATCGTCATCGGCACCAGCTTTGGCAATGTGTTCCACAATGAAGACGGACCGGTCGCCTTGGACGAGGTCCTGTCCGAGGCGCTGCGCGACCTGGGCATCGTCCGCGAGCCGATCGTCCTGTCCGCCGCGTGTTCGTCTTCCACGGAGGCGCTTGGCCTCGCATACGACCTGATTTCACTCGGCCATTGCGACAGCCAGGTCATCGCTGTCGGTGTCGACGTCATCGACCGGTACAAGATGGCGGGCCATTCGAGCCTGTCGACCATGAGCCCCGATGTCTGCCGGCCTTTCGATGCCGAGGCCAACGGCACGATTCTGGGCGAAGGCGCTGCGGCCATGGTTCTGGAGGCCGCGGCATCCGCCGAACGTCGCGATGCGCCGCGACGCGGTTGCCTGGCCGGCGTTTCCTCCACGACCGATACCGCGGGTGCGACGAGCCCTGATCCCGACGGTGTCGGCGCGGTCCGTGTCCTGCTGCAGGCTCTTGCCAGCGCGGGGCGCGGGCCGGCCGAGGTCGCCTATGTCAACGCGCATGGCTCCGGCACCCCGGTCAACGACGCGATGGAAGTGAAGGCCTTCCGGCAGGTCTTCGGCGGCGCCGGATCGCTGGTGTCCTCGACCAAGTCCGCATTCGGCCACACGCTTGGCGCCACCGGGATCATGGAGGCGATTGTCGCGCTCGAATCGCTGAGGCGCGGCATCGCCCCGCCGACGGTGGGCTTGTCCCGCGCCGCCGAAGAGCCTGCGGGACTTGACCTTGTCATGGGCAAGGGCCGGGCGATGCGCCCGGATGCACCCTGCGCGATGTCGGTTACCTACGGCTTCGGCGGGGCCAACGCCGCGATCGTGCTCGAGCTAGGGGGCAACTGATGGCCCGAACGCTGCTGATGACCGGCGTAAGCGGCTTCCTTGGAAGCACGCTCGCGGCCTCGCTTCTCGAGGCGGGCGATTGTCGTATCCTGTCCCTCGCTCCCGACGACGAGACCGGCGAGACCGCCCGCGCGGCGGTGGGCGCTGCGCTGCGCGGGCTTGGCTCCGATCCGCTGTTGGCCCGATCCATCGAACCGGTCGTGGCGGACTTGCTCGATCCGGTGTCTCTGGCCAGTCTCGACTTTTCCGACGTCGACGAGGTCTGGCATGTCGCGGCGCGGATGAGCTACGCACTCGATCAGCTCAACGCGACAGTGGACTTCAATGTAAACGGTTCGTTGCGCCTCATGGCTGCCGTTCCGGCCCCGGTCAGGATCTATCATGTCTCCACGACGGGGATCGTCGGTCCTGGACGGGATCGCGGCACCATCGTGCCGGAGGCCCTGGTCGATACTTTCGAACCGCTCAATCCCTACACGATCTCAAAGCAGTTTGCCGAGCAGGCGCTGTTCTCGCTCGCCATGCGCAGAAGGCAGCCGCTGACCATACTGAGGCCGGGATCGATCATCGGCAACAGCCTGACCGGATGGTCGAACGGAACCCGATACGGCTACTATTCCTATCTTCAGGCCTTCAAGCGCTATCTCGGCCGAATGCCCGCATTCGCCGTTGCCATCGATCCGGATCGCATCTTTCCGGTCATCCATGTCGACCACCTGGCGAGAGCGTGCAGGGCGCTTTCGGGTCGGGACAATGGCGCGCCGTTCGAGGTCTTTAATCTCGTCAACGAACGCCCCTTCTCGGTAGCCGAGCACTTCCGGCTCTTCGAGGCGCTTGTCGGTGGCCGGATGAAGATCACCTTCGGGGACGGCGAGAATGCCGCAAATCGGGCGTTCAATACGCTGAATGCGGACAACAACCGATTCATGGGCACGCGCCACCGGTTTCAGACCGGGTCGCTGGCGAAAGCCGTCGGAGCGGCCGACGCGCCGCCGGCCCTGACCGGCGACGGGGTGTCGAGGGTCATTTCCCATTACCTCGAGGGGAAACTGGCGGCATGACGGCGCCTGCGGCGATACGGCCACCGGGTCCGTCAGACCTGCAGCATGGGCCGCTGCCCGGACGGATGGTGACGCTCGACGTCGGTCGCTGCGGCGTCAGCGAAACCTGCCTCGATCCCGACGATCCGATTTTCGCATTCCACTTCCCCGAGTGGCCTGTCTTGCCGGGATCGTTTGTGCTGCGTGCCGCTCTCGCCACCGCCGCGATTGTCGAAGGTGCCGGGGCGTGGCGGCTTGGCGGCATCGAGCGCCTCAGCTATCGCCGGGGCGCGCGACCGGGCGACGACCTGCGCATCGCCGTCAAGCGCACGGCGGGAACGGGGTGCAGCTACTCATTCGTAGCGACGTCGGGTGGAGCTCGTATCGGTGACGGCGAGTTCCGGATTCTGCCGGGTTTCACATCATGAGCGATGCGCGCACGGCAATCGTGACAGGCGGTACGCGCGGCATTGGTGCCGCCATTAGCCGCCGTTTGTGCGCCGACGGCTTTCGGGTCATCGCGACGTTCCGGACCGGCCTTGACGCCGCGCACCGGCTGCGGGACGAGCTCGGCGGTGCGCTGTCCGTCGAGGCCGTGGACGGCGGGGATGCTCGGGCTGTCGCGGATTTCGTCGCCGGCCTGGGCGACCGCAAGATCGACCTTCTCGTGAACAATGCCGGGATCTCCCATGCTGCTCTGGCGAGCAAGGCCACCGGAACCGAAGCCGAAGCGGTCTTCAGGACCAATCTGTTCCAGGCCGTCCACTATGTCGGGGCCGTCCTGCCGTTGATGATGCGCCGCCGTTCCGGCGACATCGTCATGATCAGTTCGCTCGCCGCGGGGAACGTCCGGTCGGGAAACTGCCTCTATGGGGCGTCCAAGGCGGCGCTCGAGCGCTACGCGCTGGGCGTTGCCCAGGAAGCTGCGCGCTTCAACGTTGCGGTCAACGTCATTTCGCCCGGCTTCGTCCGGACCGAACTCAGCGACGCGCTGCTGTCCGACGGGAACGAGCGGGAAATCCGGGCGTCGCTTCCGTCCCGTCGACTGACCGAACCTGACGAGGTCGCCGAAAGCGTCGCCTATCTCGTGTCCCGCAAGCCGATGTTGGTCGGCGCTGTCCTGCCGGTCGGAGGCGGGGGGCAGCTATGAAACTGTGCCGCTGGCCGGCGGACCGGCCTGGATCGCCCGTGGAGCGTTGAAGATGACCATGATGCAAGGAAAATCCGGGATCGTGGTTGGTGTCGCCAACCAGCATTCCATCGCCTGGGCGATTGCCGAGCGGCTTCACCGCGAAGGTGCCAGGGTTGCGCTGACCTACGCGAACGACAGCCTGAAGCGCCGACTGGAAGGGCTCGGAAAGCGCATCGACGCGCCCTGCATCGTACCGTGTGACGTTTGTGACGATGGCCAGCTCGCATCGGCGATCTCGAGCTGCGCGGAAAGCCTGGGAGGCGTCGACTTCATTGTCCATGCGGTCGCTTTCGCGCCCGAGAAGGACCTGAAGGCAAAGGTGGTCGGCACGAGCCGCGAGGGGTTTCACACCACCATGGACATCAGCGTCTACTCGCTGATCGGGCTCGTGCAGGCCGCGAGGCCACACTTGCGGCCCGGTGCCTCGGTGCTGACACTCAGCTATCTCGGCGCGGAACGGGTCTGCGCGGGATACAACATCATGGGCGTCGCCAAGGCCGCCCTCGAGGCGACGTGCCGGTATCTGGCGGCCGATCTCGGCTCGGATGGCATTCGCGTCAACGCCATCTCGTCCGGACCGATCCGCACCAGCGCCGCGATCGGCCTTCCGAACTTCCAGGAGATGCTGGCCAAGCGCGCGCATCAGTCGCCGCTCGGCAAGAACGTGGATCAGTCCGACGTGGCCAACACCGCCGCGTTTCTGCTCAGCGACCTGTCGGGCGGGACGACGGGAACGGTGCTGCATGTCGATGGCGGCTACCATGTCATGGGAACCTGGGCGGAAGCCGCAGCCGAGACGCCGGCCAGGGTGCCTGAGGAGGTAAGCTGATGCTCCTCGATCTCTGCGGTCCCGTGTCGGCCGGGCAGGGGACGGTATCCGCGCCGCTCCGTCACGATGCGGTTCGCCTGCCCGAAGGTGCTTGCGGAGAAGTGGGCTATCCGGCCTATCTCGTCGCCGAGGCCTTTGCCCAGATCGCCTGTCGCGCCGCGCAGAAGGTCGTCCCGCTTGAAGGGCGCCGCTACCTGCCGGCTTCAATCCGTGGGCTCGAGATCATCGATGCTCCCGCCGAGGATTGCACAGGCGCCCGGCTGATTGCCGATCTCGTACGGTCGCGACCGCTGCCCGAATTCACCTGCAGTCTCGTCGGCCCTGATGAGAATGTCCTTGTGCGGACCACGGTCGTCGTCGCGCCGGCGCCATTGCAGCCGCAACAGCCGGCGGAGGGCCGACCATGATCCCCGGGCGTTTTACCATCGGGCTCTGCGACGTCGCGGTCGCCGTTCCGCAGGGCTTCGACCAGGCGGGGCTGGCGGGAGCGGTCGCCGGCCTGCCGGGTGAAAGGGCTATGCTGCGTCCGGAACGGCTCAAGGGCCGGGCATTGGTCATCGATCCGGCGTCAGGGCTTTCCGCGGCTCTTTCAACACGGTTCCGCGAAACCGTTTTTCGCGACGTGGCGTCCGAGCGGCTCGGGGTCGTCATCGCGTCGCGCTACGGCAGTGCCGCCGCGCTGAAGACCTTCGCCGATCGTGTGCGGCGCGGATCGTCCGCGCCGGCCGCCTTCGCGGCCTCGGGCTACAATGCATCGGCCGGGTTCGCCGCAATGGCGGCGGACGCGCATGGGCCATCGCTGGCCATTGCGGGACACGGCGCGTGCCTCAGGCTCGCGGTTCAGCGCGCCTGGCTCTACATCGCGCGCGGCGACGCCGATGCGATGATCGTGATCGCCGGGGAGTCACATCCGGACGGCACCGACGCACTGGCGGTGGGCGTCGCAATCAAGCATCCCGAAGCGGCTCCGATGATCGTCGACGATGCCGACTTCGCGCTGCCCGCCGAAACGGATCGGCCTCCTGCCGGGCCGTTCAGCCGGTTTCCCTGGCTGTGGCCAGGCAGGCGGGGCCTTTTTGCCGCGTGCACCGGAGAGATGATGGAAGCGCCAAATGCCGGCTGAGAATCTGGTTGCCGAACGGGATCTTGCAGTCGATTTCTGCTCAGCGATCGAAGCCTGGCAGGGCAAGGCGACCATCGACGGCGTCGAATTCGATGCTGCCGGACTTGGTCGGTCCTTTCGAGAGATACGGCGCGACCTGTTCGAAATAGGCATCGATCCGGGCGACCTTGTCTTCGTCGCGGGCGGTCAGCATCTCGATACGCTCGTGACCGTGGCGGCCGCCATCGACCTTGGCGCAACGGCGGTTCTTGCGGATCCTCTCGCTTCCAGTGCGATGCTGGAGGAACTGGTCGCCAGTGCGAGGCCATTGGGCATCGTCATTGCGCGGGAACGTGCCAAGGCGGCATCGGGCGTCTTCAGCGGCCCGGCGCGTGCTCTGGCGGGCGGACGCCTCACCTTCCTTGCTGCGCCGGAACCGGCCCGCCTCTCTGCGCCGGTCGGTTGTCTGGGGTTGGTGTCATCGGGAACCTCGGGCACCCCGAAGATCGTCGTTCACCGGCCCCAGAACGCACTGCGGAACGCGCGCCTGCACGCTGCGTCGATTGGTTTGGGGAGAGGTGACTGCTTTCTGATGACGCTGCCGATGCACTTTTCCTTCGGCTTCGTGGCCTGCGTGCTCGGCTGTATCTGCAGCGGCGCCGACATTGTCGTCAGCCCGCCGGCCATGACGCCTGCCGTCTTTGCCGCGATGGTCGAGAAGACAGGCGCTACCGTCTATTCAGCGACGCCTGCGATGCTGCGGCGTGTACTCTCCGACCTTCCTCTGCCTGAATCGCTGCGCGTCCTCAGCATTGGCGGCGATGTCATGCCGCCGCACGAGGTCGAGCGCGTTCGCAGGCAGTTCGGCGGACGAATGTTTCTGACCTACGGGCTCACCGAAGCAGGGCCTCGTGTCTTCACCAGAGAAGTCATGCACGGCGAGACTGCGCCTTTCGATCTCGGGGAAGCGTTGCCTGGTGTGACCTCCCGTCTCGGCCCGCTGCCGCCTGACAGGGCGTTCGATCCGCCTGCCGGCTACGAGGCAGGCGAACTGCATGTCCTGACTTCGACCGCGATGCTGGGGCTATGGGAACGTGGCGGCTTGAGCCGCATCGACTTCGAGGGCGAATGGCTGAGAACCGGCGATGCGGTGCTGAAGGCACCCGACGGCCGCCTGTTCTTCCATGACCGGCTCAAGAGCATCGTCGTGTCGGGCGGCGAGAAGATATCGTTCGGGTTGATCCGCCGCGTACTCCTCGAGCATCAAAGCGTGGTCGCTGTCAGGATATGGGCGGGAACGGACCTGACGCTTGGCCAGATACCGCTTGCCGCGGTTCAGCTGCGTGACGACTGCGTCGGACGCGAAGACGACGTCCTCAAGGATATTCAGGCGTGGAATGCCAAGCGCCTGCGCCGTCCCGAGCGTCCGCGGAGCATCGTTCTCGACACAACCCTTTCCAACTCGCTGAAATGACGGAGCCGGCAATGAACAACGCAAAAGAGATATGGGATCCATCGCCCGCCAATATCGACCGGGCGGCGGCGATCATCCGTGATGGCGGTCTCGTCGTGTGTCCCAGCGACACCAACCTTGCCATCACCATCGACCCCTGGAACGAGCGGGCCGTGCAACGCGTCTTCGAGGTCAAGCGTCGTCCCGCCACCTCGCCGCTGACGCTCTTCATCGGCAATCCGGAGGACTGGCGGATCTACGGCGAGCACGACGAACCGGAGCGCGTGGACGCGCTGATCCGGAGATTTTGGCCTGGTCCGCTCAACATCGTCGTGCGAACCAGCGAGAAGGCGCCGCGTCCCGCATTGATGGGTGGTAGCACGATCTCGATCGGTTGCCTGTCGAATCCGGTGCCACAGAACCTTATCAAGGCGCTCGGCCATCCCGTGGCGATGACCTCGGCCAATCTCTCGGGACAGGCCAACAATGTTCTTGTCGACGTCAAGCTGGCGCGTAGCCAGATCGGAGCCGACGTGGACGCCATTCTTGATGGCGGCGCCATGGACACGACCCTGTCGTCGACGATCGTTTCGCTGGTCGACGATTTCAAGGTTCTGCGCCAGGGCGATCTGGTCGTGGAACGCATCTGGAATGCCAACCATGTCGACGGTTGAGGAAACGGCCAACGGGGCTGTCGCCACGTTCGGCTATGCCCGGGCGAGCCGGTTGTTCAACGCGTACAGATTTGTGTCTCGGCTTGGATTTCACGTGCCCCTGGTGACGCTGGCGCTGATTGGACAACCCTTGGTGATGGTCGGCGTGCTGGTCGCCAGTTACGGGTTGGCCTCGAGCTTCTCCGGCCCTCTCGTGCAGGCGATCGTCGGCAGGCTTGGGCTGGCGCGTACAGTCGCGCTCGGCGAGATCGGCAAGGCGGTCGGCGCGCTTGGCATCGGGTGTCTGGTGGCGGCGCCGGAGATATCAACGCACGCTTTCGCGCTGATCGCCGCGGCATGCCAGATTGTCGGCGGCATCGGATACACGGCGGCCGCAATACCCGATGGCATGCTGGCCGGCCGGCTGCGCACGCTGCCCGACGCTCCGGCTAACACGTCCGAAGCGGACGCCCGAGCCGCCAGCCTGATGTTTGCCGCTTTCATGGTCGCGGGCTTGGCCGGCGCGGCGATCGCCCAGTTCAACTTTCCGCTGCCCTTTTTCCTTGGCGCTGCGGCCAGCTTCTGCGGCGCACTGGTGGCGCTGCGGCTCGTCGGCCTGGAAGCGCCGCGGCCGGCCGCCGGCACTTCCGTGCCGAGACCGACGGAATCCGTGGGGTATTCTGCCGTGGCGCGCGATGCGACCTTCGTCTACGGGCTCTATCGCGGGGCCTCGCTCAGCATTCAGGTCGGCATCATGCCATTGCTGCTGTTCATCGACCGCCAGATGCCGGTCTGGTTGATCGGCGTGGCTTTCGCGACTTACACGTTCACGGGATATCTGTCGGCGAAAAAGTACGGCGCGATCTCGGGCAAGCTCGGCGACCGGGCGCAGGCGCTGGCGATTGCGGCCCTATCGGTGATCTCGCTCGCCGGGCTCGCTCTCATCCCCGGCATGTGGGTGGCAATCGCACCCGTACCGCTGTTCTTCGCCGCCGGCTTGGTACGGCCTTATTGCCTGCCGAGGATCACCGCGGATTTGAGCGATCCCGCCGCGCGGCAAGCGAGGATTGCTCGTGCCGAAAAGTGGTTTGCTTTGGTGAGCGCCGGAATGACGCTCGCGGCATTCGTGCTCCTCGCCTGTGGCATCTCGCTTCCGGTCTTCTTTGCGGTCGCCGCCTGCATTCTGGGCGTGTCCGCACTCGTTCTGGCCGGCCGGACCTGAGCCACGCTCAACATCGCGGAGGGTGATTGGTCCTTCGGGTGGAGCCAGCCGCCAATCGGCTGGCTCTCTCCCATCGTTATTGCGGCCAGGAGCTGTAATGCGCGCCACTCGCGCGTGGCGGAACGCCCGGACCGTCAGATCGGCAGGTCGATCGCGTTCTTGATTTCCGAAAGCGCGAAGCTCGAATTGATGAATGCGACGGAGGGAAGGTGCAACAGGCGTTTCTTCACGATCGTCTCGTAATGAGCCACGCTTCTGGTGACGATCCTGAGAAGATAGTCATACTCGCCCGTCATTGAGTAGCATTGCATGATCTCGGGAATATGGCCGACGCTTTCCTCGAAATCGATTAGGTCGCTTTCGTGATGGTGTTTTAATTTTATAAAAGAAAAGACTGAAACTTTTAAATTAAATAGATCTGGATTGAGCAATATAGCCTTTCTAACAATAACGTTATTGGATTCCATGGTTTTTATGCGGCGCCAGCACGGGGTATGGCTGAGAGATACCCGGTCGCCAATCTCGGTAATTGTGAGGTTCGGCTCTTTCTGCAGGACCCTCAATATTTTTAAGTCGGTCTCGTCAAGTACGTTAGCCGTCTTCATATTAATGATCTCCTGGCACGCGGTTTTCCAGAAATATTGCAGAAGAATTAAATGCCGCAGAAGGATTGTCTACTTTGGCTGCATGCTTATCAAGTTATATTCCGTTGCTCTTTATGCGTTCCAGTGTCTCCCTTTGGATTGGCTGCCGCCAATGCCGGTCAGGGTCAGTCCGTCACCGCGGCATCGTTCTTCGGTGGTCGCAGCGACAGCACGAAGGCAAGCGCCAGCATCGCTGCGGTGACGGCGTAGAGCGTCAGTGCGATGGGGCTTGAGACCAGGATCTGGAAATCGCCGGTCGAGATGGACAACGCCCGTCTGAGGTTGTTTTCCATGTCGGCCCCAAGCAGCAGGCCGAGAACGACCGGCACGAGGGCAATTCCGAGCATTCGCAGCACGTAGCCCATAACGCCGAATCCCACCATGACGAAGAGGTCGAAGGAGGAGTGGCTGATCGAATAGACGCCGAGGAAGCTGACCATCACGACGAATGGCATCAGGATCCATTGGGGAAGCGACAGCATGCGGGTAAAGAGCCCGATCATCGGTATGTTCATGAACAAGAGCGCGATATTGGCGAGGTAGAGCGCTGCGATCAGGCCCCAGACCATGTCCGGCTGGCGGGCAAAGAGTAGCGGCCCCGGCTGGACGTTGAGGGAAATGAGAAGGGCCAGCATCACCGCCGTGGTGCCGCTGCCGGGTATGCCCAGCGTGAGCATGGGAATGAGCGCGCCGCCGGACGCAGCGTTGTTCCCCGCCTCCGGCGCGGCTATGCCGCGCGGGTCCCCGCTGCCGAACCGGCCGTCCCTGGCGCTCCATCGCTTTTCGAAGATGTAGGACATGAAAGCGCCCAGCGAGGCGCCGGCGCCGGGAAGAATGCCGCAGATGAAGCCGACCACAGAGCCGCGAAGGTTGGCCCAGCCGCCGGCCATCATATCCTTGAGCCGCGGCATCGCCCGACCAAGCGGAACCATTCTGGCTCCCCCTTCGTGCACGCGCTCAAGATAGACCAGCACCTCGGAAATGGCGAACAGACCTACAATGGCAACGATCGGGTCGAATCCGTCGTAGAGATGGAACGATCCCAGCGTGTAGCGCGCCGTTCCCGTGGCCGGGTCGAGGCCGACCGTCGCGATCATCAGGCCGAGGAAGGCGGCGAGAAGGGTCTTGAACGGATTGACCGATGTGACGCCGCCAATGGTCGCGAATGCCATCACATAGAGGGCAAAATAGTCGGCCGGTCCGAAATAGATTGCCGCCTTGGCCAGCAGTGGCGCAAAGAGCGTCAGACCGATCGTTCCGAATGTCGCTCCGACGAACGATGCAACCGCCGATATCGCCAATGCCTCCGATGCCCGCCCGGCCTTCGCCATGGGATAGCCGTCGAGCGTCGTCATGATCGCGGGCTCGTCGCCGGGAATGTTGAGCATGATCGACGAGATCCGGCCGCCATACATGCAGCCGTAGTAGATACACGAAAGCATGATCAGCGCGGACGTCGGCTCGAGCCCGAGGGAAAAGGCGAGGGGGATGAGAATGGCCACGCCGTTCACGGGGCCAAGACCCGGCAATGCGCCGATCAGCGTTCCGGCAAAGCAGCCGAACAGCGCCAGGATCAGGTTGGTCGGCGTTATCGCGACCGCGAAACCCTGGGCCAGGGCGGAAACCATCTCCATTGGATCAGCTCATGAAATTGGGAAAGGGCGGCAGCGGCAGGCCCAGAAGCTTGTCGAAGGTAACGAACAGGAATGTGCTGGTTACGGCGGCGGATATCGTCGACTTGAACCATGTGCTGCCGAGGAGCCGGCCCAACAGGGCAACCGCGATGAACGTCGCCAACGGAAAGCCGAGCACTTCGAGGAAGCCCGCGTAGGAAAGCAGCAGCGCGATAGCGGCGAACTGGCGCAGCATCGGCGTTCCCGTGACCCACGCCGGGTTCGCGTCCGGGCGGGCAAAGACGGCCAGGCTGAGCATGGCCGCCGGCACCGAGAGCATGATGGGAAAGGCCGCGGGGCCAAGAGGGTCGCCGAAGCTCGCCTCGTAGTCTCCCGCGGTCACGCCGTACCAGATCGAGATGGCCAGAAGGAAAAGGCCAACGATCCTGTCTGTCACTTCACGACTCCGATCTCGCGCGAGATCGCGTTCATCTTCTCGGCCTGGTCCTTCACATAGGCGTCGAACTCGGCGCCGCCGCGCCATACCGGAACGAGTCCGTTCTCCTGTGCGGTCTTCTTCCAGTCGTCGGTGTCATAGAGCTTCTGCAACCGGTCCACCCAGGCGCCATATGCGTCGTCGGACACTCCGCCGCCGGTATAGAAGCCGCGCCAGTTGTAGCCGGTCACGTCGAGGCCCTGTTCCTTGGCTGTCGGGGAATCCGGGAAAGCCGGCACGCGCTCGTCCGAAAGGGCGGCGAGAATGCGAACGTCGCCCGATTCTACGAAGCCGGCGATCTCGCCGAGGTCGGTGGAAACCACTTGCACCTGACCGCCGATCATTTGGGTGACGGCAGGGCCACCGCCGTCGAACTGAACCCAGCGGATCTGCTTGTACGCATCGCCGGACATACCTGCCGCCTGCGCCAGCATCAGCAGGCGGATATGGTCCCAGCCGCCGGCGGCGGTGGAGCCCGCGACGGCAAGCGCGCTCGGGTCCTTCTTCAATACGCCGATCAGGTCGTCGAGCGACTTGAGCTCCGAATCCTTCGGCACCAGGATCACGCCGACGTCGGAGCCGAGCATCGCCAGCCACCGCATCACGGATGTGTCGGCCGGGTATTTGCCTTGCGCGATCTGCGTCACGCCGACAGTGGATGTCGCGACGATCAGGTCGGCATCGTCTGCGCGCGATGACATGACCTTCGCGTAGGCGACCGCTCCGACGCCGCCCGGCATGTTGGTGACCTGAATGGGTGCGTCGACCAGCTTCTGGTCAAACAGCATCTTGCCGATCGTGCGGCAGGTGAAGTCCCAGCCGCCGCCGGGATCGGCCGGGGCAATGCATTCGGCAGCGGTCGCGCCGGCAAACGATAGCGACGTCCAGACGACGGCCGCGCCCAAGAGCTTCGATAGGTTCCTCATCATGTCCTCCCATGACAATACCGGGTTACGGATCCGGGACAGGTCGCTGGCGACCGGCCTCAGCCTCCTTCCACAAATCCGCGTGCCCCGAACAGGCGACGCGAATCCTCCAGCGCCTGCAGGATCTGCTCGCGCACATCCCGGGCGTGTTTGCGAATGGCGGCGGCCGCCTCTTCGGTTCGCCGCTGCCTGACGAGTTCGATGATCTCCGAATGTTCGCGGTAGGCTCTAATTCGGCCTTCCTGGGAACGGACCACCAGCCAGCGTCCGCGAATCGTCCGATTGACGGCGTCCTGGACGGCATCGCGCAGGAAGCGGTTGCCTGAGAGCGCCGCCAATTGGACATGGACGTCCAGCCCCGCCTTGAACCAGTCGTCCGGTGTGAAATCGGTCAGCCCGTCATCGACCGTCCGGACGATGGCATCCAGGTCTTCCGGCGTGGCGCGCTTGCACGCAAGTCGGATCGCCGCGTCCTCGACGACTTCGCGGAATTCGAAAATCTCCGCCAGTTGCTTGAGGTCGAAGGGCGCCACGACGTAGCCCCGTTCCACCTTGATCACCAGCCCTTCCCGGATGAGCTCAGCCAGCGCCTGCCGGATCGGGGTGCGCGAGGCGCCATACGTCGCCTCGAGTGTGCGCTCGGAAGTGATTTCGCCCGGCGCAAGCTTCAGCGACAGCACATCGCCGCGGATCTGTGAAAGGACCCGTTCTCCGAGCGGTTGCTCCAGCATATCCCGGACGGTTTCGGCCATGCGTGTCGATGTTCCTCCCCATCTTGCAGCCCTGTGCGGGACCATGTGCGGGCGCCCCCACACGACCGCCACTCCCTCCAGAACGGCCATTGACCGCATCTTGAAAGACGGTATACCAATCTGGTCTACCGATGCAATCATGCGGACGCAAAAAAATGACAGCTGCAACCGTTAATCGAGTCGAAGGCTTCCCCGAGGCCGTCAGCATCGTCGAGGTTGGACCCCGCGACGGGTTGCAGTCGGAGCCGGTCTTCGTGCCGACCGATCGCAAGATCGCGCTCGTCAACGGTCTGATCGATGCTGGTATCCGCCATCTCGAGGTCACGTCCTTCGTCTCGCCGCGCGCCGTCCCCCAGATGCGCGACGCCGCGGAGGTCATGGCGGGTATCGACCGCTCGAAGGGTGCGGTGCTGACGGCATTGGTGCCCAACGCGAAGGGTGCTGAACGTGCGATTGAAGCTGGCGTCGACGCTGTCGTCGTCTTCATGTCGGCGTCGGAGAGCCACAATCTGAAAAACGTCAACTGCACGCGTGCGCGGTCGCTCGAGGGCTTCCGCGATATCGTGCGGATCACCTCCGAGGCGAAGATTCCGGTCTTCGGCGCCATAGCCACGTCCTTTGGCTGCCCTTTCGAGGGCGATGTACCGGTGGCCGATGTCGTCAATATCGCCCGTGCATACAGCGACATGGGTGTTACCACGCTGTCGCTCGGCGACACGACTGGCATGGCCACGCCGGCGCTCGTGCAGGAGCGGTGTCGTGCGCTAGGCGACGCGGTGCCAGAAGCTGATATCGCGCTTCACTTCCACAATACGCGCGGCGTCGGCCTCGCCTGCGTCTATGCAGGCCTTCTCGAGGGCGTGACCCGTTACGAGGCGAGCATCGGCGGCCTTGGCGGATGTCCCTTCGCTCCGAAGGCGACCGGCAATATCTGCACCGAGGATCTGGTCTATCTGCTCGATGAATGCGGCGTTAGGTCGGGGATCGATCTTGCAAGGTTGATCGGCGTCGCCCGTGATATCGAAACGGTGGTTGGCCGCACCCTGTCGGGGCAGGTGATGAAGGCGGGCCACCGCCTCGAAATCCACAGCATGGATTCGGTCGCGACCGCCAACGGCTGAAAGTCCGGCTGCGCGAAGTCACCTTATTGAGGCCGGGACCCGGAGTGCCGTGTTCGGTCGATTGACGCGTTCTGCCCCCCACCGTCACGTCTGCCTCGACGCGATTGTCAGCCGGACGGCTTGACCTTCCTGTAGCTGGAAGGTCTAGGCGGTTGGACATCGATACAGGACCGCCGAGTGGCATGAACGCGGGCACAAACAGCAAAATCGTCGTCGTGACCGCCGGAGGACCGCATCCGTGGGTGATCGTCAACGCACTTGTGGACCATTTTCCCGACCTGCATGTTATTGTCGAATCGGGCGAGCCGGTCGGACATTTCCTCGCCCGGCGTGCCAGGATTCAGGGTTGGATGTCGGTGGCGGCGCAACTGCCGACCATGGCGCTCATCAAGCTCGGCAAGGTGGTCCAGCGCCGCCGTATCGGCCTCATCGTCGACCATGAGCGCCTCGAGACCACGCCCCGTCCCGGGCAGCCGATATCCCGCGTCCCATCCGTTAACTCCGTGGCCTTCCTGGAGGCGATCGCGGCGCTCAATCCCGATCTCGTCCTTCTGGCCGGATGCCGGGTGGTCTCCGGAGAAATCCTGGCCCGCCTCGACATGCCGGTTCTCAACTATCACGCCGGGATAACGCCGCGCTATCGGGGTATGAATGGCGGCTATTGGGCTCTGGCTTCCGGCGACCCCGGCAATTTCGGAACCACCGTCCACTACGTCGACGCCGGCGTCGATACCGGCCGGATCGTGGCGCAGGTGCGAGACGCGCCGCAAAGCGGCGACAACATCATGACCTATCCGCTGCGCATGGCCGCCTTCTCCCGGACGATGTGCGTCGATGCTGTGACCAGGGTGCTCGACGGCGATCCCGGGCAGGCCGCGGCAGGCGCGGAGTCGCGCCAGTGGTTCCATCCTCCGGTCTGGACCTATCTGTGGAATGGTCTGGCAAAGGGGGTCTGGTAGGATGCCGCTCTTCCTGCGCCCCGCGCCAGCGGCCTTTCACATTTCGGTGTGTCGAGGCTGTCCGCGTCGCCCCTTGCTTGACACGCCGCGGGATCGCTTGTTCAAAGGTCGCCGATGACGGGATTGCTTCGCCATATGAAGGCATCTGCCATTCTCCTCCGCCTGGGGCTTGCGGTCGCCCTTGTCGTCGTATCGTCGCTCCAGCCGGTGCTCTTCGTGTCCGCCGGCGGCAAGCATCACGAAACGGCAGCCCTCGTTCTGGTGACCGATGCGGGGTCCGGCCATCACGTCGACGCCCACCGCAAGCATCATGTCTCGACGGAAACGGACAGGCACTCGACTGATCAGACCCATCTGAAGCGGTTCTCGGACAAGAGCTGCGAAATCCACTGCGCACCGGTGACGGCATTGCCGGTCGACTGTCCCGCGTTCGGACGTGCGCCCGGCGCTTGCCATGGCACCGTCGCCGTCGCGGTGCTGTTGGGCAATGCCTACGGCGACTTCGCCCGTCCCCCTCGAACCTGACGTGACCTGACGCGCTCGTCGAGCGCCGAACTCCGCCTGCGCCGGTCGCGGGCGGGTCCGTTCCACGTCTGTTCAAGGTTCGTCATGAAGTTCAAACCGTTCGCGGCGCTTGGCGCGTCGCTCCTCGTGGTTGGTTGCGCATCCTCGCCACCGCCTGAAATCCTGCCGCTTGCCAATGCCGCCGATCCCGCTTTCGGCATTCGCGGCAATCCCCGTATCGCAGCAGTGACCGGCTACGAGCACCGCAGCCCTGTCGAGCCGAAGCCCTGGCGCAAGACCGGATCGGGAGGCGGGACATGAAAAGGAAAATTGGTGTGTTCGGCGTAGTGGTGCTGGCCCTTGCCGCCGCAGGCTGCACCACGGCCGACGAGATGCTGTCCTACGGCGCCCGGGATGCCGGCTTTTCGACGGTCTCTGCCACGGTTTCGGAGGCCGCGGCTAAGGAGGCGGTGTGGATACAAAGTGCCGGCGAGGCTCGCGCCGCGGCGGAACGGGTTCGCGCCATCGTACACGGCAAGACCATCGGTGCCGATACGGCGGTGCAGGTTGCCCTGCTGAACAACAAGGGGCTGCAGGCGGCCTATGCGGAAATCGGAATCAGTGCCGCCGAGGCCTGGCAGCAGACGATGCTGCCGAACCCGACCGTTTCCATCGGCATCCTCGGCATCGCCAGTCCCGAGCTCGGCGCCTACCGGGCGATCGAAGGAATGATCGCCAACAACATCCTGGCGCTCGCCACCCGCAAACGGCGCGTCGCGATCGCCGACACGCAGTTTCGGATGGCCCAGCTGGCGGCCGCGCTCGAAACGCTGCGGCTTGCCGCCGCCACGCGCCGGGCATGGATCAATGCTGTCGCGGCCTTCGAGGCGACGGTCTACCTCAACCAGGCCCAGACGGCCGCCGACGCTGCGTCCGAGCTGGCCCGGAAGCTGGGTGAAACCGGGGCTCTGCCCAAGGCGGGCCAGGCCCGCGAGCATGCATTCTTTGCTGAGCTTACCGGGCAGAAGGCGCAGGCGCGGCTTGCGGCCCGGATGGCCAAGGAAGAGCTGACCCGGCTGATGGGGCTCTGGGGTGCCGACGTCGACTACTATGTGCCCGACGTGCTTCCCGGACTGCCCGGCAGGCCTCCGCTCCGCAACGCCGTCGAGCGCGAAGCGCTGTTCAGGCGCGTCGACCTGCAGATCGCACGGCTGGAGCTCGAAGCCCAGGCGCAACAATACGGCCTGACCGATGCGACGCGCTACGTGACCGACCTCGAACTCATCGCCGGCGTCGAAGTCGAGCGGGAGATTGAAGACGGCGAGCGCAGGACGGTCGCCACGCCGCAGGTCGAGCTGGAATTCGTGATTCCGATCTTCGACACCGGTGAGGCGCGTCGGCGCAAGGCCGAGCTTGCCTATATGCGCGCCGCGAACCTGCTCGCCGAGAAGGCGGTCAACATCCGTTCCGAGGCGCGGTCGGCCTACACCGCATACCGGGCGACCTACGACATCGCGCGCCACTACCGCAACAGCGTGCTGCCTCTGAGGACCGCTATCGAGGAGGAGTCGCTCCTCACCTACAACGGCATGATCACAAACACATTCGAGCTGCTCGCAGACACACGGGCCAAGATCAACACCATCCTGCTGTCTGCCGCCGCAAAGCGCGATTTCTGGTTGGCCGATGCCAATCTGGATGCCGCGATTTACGGCGGCGGCGGTGCGGCTGACGCCGGCAGGACCGAGACCATGGTCGCCGATACCGGTGGCGGCGGTCATTGACGAGGAGACGACGATGCTGAACCGACGACAACTGCTTGGTGCAAGCGCGGCGCTTGTATCAACCACGGCCTGGGCCAAGACAACCAATATGGGCCTGCCGGAGGCGGCCGTAATGGAATCGGCCGCGACCCAGCCGCCGCTTCCCCCGACCAGCGGTCCCGACTATCGCCCCTGCGTCACGCTCAACGGCTGGACGCTGCCCTTCAGGATGAACAATGGCGTCAAGGAGTTTCACCTGGTCGCCGAGCCTGTCGAGCGTGAGATGGCCGACGGCATGACGGCCTATCTGTGGGGCTATAACGGCCAGTCGACAGGCCCGACCATCGAGGCCGTCGAAGGTGACCGCGTGCGCATCTTCGTGACCAACCGGCTGCCGGAGCACACCTCGGTGCACTGGCACGGGATGATCCTGCCCTCCGGCATGGATGGGGTCAGCGGCCTCTCACACCCGGGCATCCCCTCCGGCAAGACCTATGTCTACGAGTTCGATCTCGTGAAGAGCGGCACCTTCATGTACCACCCGCACGCCGACGAGATGGTGCAGATGGCCATGGGGATGATGGGCATGTTCATCGTCCATCCGAAGGACCCTTCCTTCATGCCGGTCGATCGCGACTTCCTCATAATGCTCAACGCCTTCGACATAGATCCGGGCTCCTACGTGCCCAAGATCATGACGATGACGGACTTCAACCTGTGGTGCTGGAACAGCCGGATCTTTCCGGACATCGCCCCTTTGGTCGTGTCGAAGAACGACCGGGTGCGCGTCCGCGTCGGCAATCTGACGATGACCAATCACCCCATTCACATGCACGGCTACGACTTCGAGGTGACCTGCACGGACGGCGGCTGGGTCAGGCCCGAGGCGCGATGGCCCGAGGTCTCGATCGACATCCCGGTCGGCGCAATGCGGGCCTACGAGTTCGACGCGAAATACGTGGGCGACTGGGCGATCCATTGCCACAAGTCGCACCACACGATGAATGCCATGGGGCACGACGTGCCGACCTTCATCGGCGTCGACAAGTCGCGGCTGACCAAGAAGATCCGCGCGCTCCAGCCCGAATACATGCCGATGGGCACCGACGGCATGGCCGACATGGGCGAGATGGAGATGCCGCTTCCCGACAACACGATACCGATGATGACGGGATGGGGTCCCCACGGGCCTATCGAGATGGGCGGCATGTTCTCGGTCGTGAAGGTGCGGGAAGGCATCTCGGCCGGCGATTACGCGGATCCCGGCTGGTACGAGAACCCGCCGGGCACCCAGGCCTACGAGTGGACCGGGCAATTGCCGGAGGTCGTATCGACCACCAGCGCGGCCACCGCGATACCTCCGGCACCCGCCGGAAACGATTGAAGGGACGACCGGGCATTGCCCAAATCCGAGGAAGAACGAAAGGAACTCGAATGAAAACCTACCTGCTTCTCGCGGCCGGCATGGTGCTGGCTCCCGGCATCGCGGCCGCCGCCGGCAGTCACGCCGGCGGTCACGGTGACGACCACATGATGATGGCGGTCGGGGAGCCCGGAACCGCGGACGAGGTGTCGCGCACGGTGACGATCCGCATGACCGAAACCGACGACGGCAAGATGCTCTTCGAGCCCGCCCGCCTCGATGTGAGGAAGGGCGAGACGGTTCGCTTCAAGGTCGAGAACCGGGGCGAACTCGAGCACGAGTTCGTGCTCGACGACCACGACCGCATGATGGAGCACAAGGAGGCGATGATGAAGATGCCCGAGATGGAGCACGACGATCCGAATGCGGTTCGCCTCGATCCGGGCATGAAGGGAGAGGTGATCTGGACCTTCGCCAATGCCGGCAGCTTCGAATTCGGTTGCCTCATACCTGGCCACTACGAATCCGGGATGAAGGGCGATGTCACCGTTGCCGACGACTGAAGCGCGAACAGATTGAATTCATGAACAGGAGAACCACCATGTCACGTTTCTTCACACTGGTCGCTTCCGCGGTACTCGTCGTCGGGCTTTCCGCAGCCGCAATGGCGACGGAATTCACCAAGGGCGTCGTCAAGAAGGTCGACGCCAAGGCGGGCAAGGTCACCATCATCCACGAGGAACTGGCCAACCTCGACATGCCGGCCATGACGATGGTCTTCCGCACCGCCGAGCCCGCGATGCTCGAGAAGATGAAGGAAGGCCAGGAGATCGAATTCGTGGCCGACCGCGTCAACGGCAAGCTGACTGTCGTCGAGATGAAATGACCGAGGCCGGGACGGACGGAGCCTTGTGCTCCGTCCGCCTCCGCCTGAAACGGAGATCGACCGATGAATGGAATGATGTCTGACGGAATGATGTGGGGCATGGGCCTGTGGGGGCTGGTGCTCGTCCTGCTGGTCGTCCTCGCGGCCGCCGCGCTCGTGAAATATCTCTTCTTTCGATAGGGGAACGAACATGAACGAACTCAAGTCCATCCTCCGTGCCGCAACGCTGGCCACGACGGTGCTTGTGGCCTCTCCGCTCTGGGCGGAAGAAACGGTAGAGGTGTTGAAATCGGCTTCCTGCGGCTGTTGCATCGCCTGGGGCGAGCACATGCGCGAGCAGGGGTTCGCCGTCTCCGAGAAAAACGTCTCCCTCGTCGAGCTCAACACGGCGAAGAACGAGGCCGGCCTCAGGGAGGAGCACAAATCCTGTCACACGGCATATGTCGATGGCTATGTCGTCGAGGGCCACGTGCCGGCGGAAGATGTCAGGCGGCTGCTCACCGAGCGGCCCGACGCGATCGGCCTCGCGGTTCCCGGAATGCCGTTCGGGTCGCCCGGCATGGGCGAGCCCGGACCGGACGCCGAGCCCTATGACGTGCTTCTGGTCAAGCACGACGGTTCGACGGAAGTCTATTCGAGCCATCCCTGAAGCGTCGCCGTGCCGTGGGATCCCGCCATCCTTAAAATATGAACTTGAAAGTCAGGTATTGACGTGCGATGGAGTCCGCCATTCTGTTGCGGACGGCGACGCACGCCAATGAGAGGGTGGAACGATGACGATCAAGCGACTGGGCACTGTGCTGACGGCGACGATGGGGCTGGGCTTCTGCTCGGCTGCCGTGCATGCGGCGGAGCCGGTCGAGGTGCTGAAGACCTATGCCGATATCGCGCTGGCCGGCTACGAGGACAGCCTGGCGACTGCGAGAACGCTGGACGAAGCCATCGACGCGCTGATCGCCGCGCCGTCCGCGGAAACGCTGGCTGTCGCGCGGGCCGCCTGGCGGGCCGCGCGCGTACCCTACCAGCAGACCGAGGCCTTCCGGTTCGGCAATCCGATTGTCGATGACTGGGAGGGGCGGGTCAACGCCTGGCCGCTCGATGAAGGTCTCATCGACTATGTCGATGCCGCCTATGGCAGCGAGTCCGACGTCAACGCCTTCTACACGGTCAACATCATAGCCAACGATACCGTGAGCGTCGGTGGCGAGACGATCGCTGCGCCTGAGATCACGCCACAGGTGATACGGTCGCTTCATGAGGTCGGCGGCGTCGAGGCCAACGTCGCGACCGGCTATCATGCGATCGAGTTCCTGCTCTGGGGCCAGGACCTGAACGGCACGGGTGCGGGAGCGGGCGATCGGCCTCACACCGATTTCGACCCGGCCAACTGCACCGGCGGTCATTGCGATCGCCGCATCCAGTATCTTACCGCCGCCTCGGATCTCCTGCAGTCCGATCTCGAGGAGATGGTCGCCAACTGGGCCGAGGACGGCGCTGCCCGCGCGGCGCTTGTCGACGGCGACCCGAATGCCGGCCTCACGGCGATCCTGACCGGGCTGGGTTCGCTTTCCTATGGCGAACTTGCCGGCGAGCGCATGAAGCTCGGCCTCATGCTGCATGATCCCGAAGAGGAGCATGACTGCTTCTCCGACAACACCTTCAACAGCCACTATTACGATGCGCAGGGCATCGTGAACGTCTATGGCGGCCGCTACGAACGTGTCGACGGGTCGGTGGTCGAAGGCCCCGGCATCGCCGATCTCGTGGCTGCGAAGGACGCCGCGGTCGCCGAGGAAATCACCGGGAAGCTTGACGCCACGATGGCCGCCATGACGGCGCTGAAGCAGCGCGGCGAGACGGTCGAGGCCTACGACCAGATGATCGGCGAGGGCAACGGGGAGGGCAATATGGTGGTGCAGGCCGCCGTCGATGCGCTCGTCGC
>JAMLJD010000047.1 GCA_023953775.1 Rhizobiaceae bacterium
TGGCGACCGGGTCGTATGCCCTCACCCGCGCGCCAACTTCCCAAAGTGCTTCCATCAGCACCCGCGACGGTGCCTCGCGCATGTCATCGGTGTTCGGCTTGAAGGCAAGGCCCCAGAAAGCGAAGGTGCGACCCGACAGGTCGCCGCCAAACTCGGCTTCGATCTTGTCGAGAAGGCTGCGCTTCTGCGCGTCGTTGCGGTTGTCGACCGCTTCGAGCACCAGCGGCTCGACCCCGCTTTGCCGCGCCATGTGGATCATCGCGCTGACGTCCTTGGGAAAGCACGAACCGCCGAAGCCGATGCCGGGATAGATGAAATGGTAGCCGATGCGCGGGTCGGAACCGATACCATGCCGGACATGCTCGATGTCGGCACCCAGCTTCTCCGCGAGGCCAGCCATCTCGTTCATGAAGCTGATCTTGGTGGCAAGCATGCAGTTCGCGGCATATTTGGTCAGTTCGGCGCTGCGCCGGTCCATCACGATGATCTTCTCGTGGTTCCGGTTGAACGGCGCATAGAGCTCGCGCAGCAGCGCTTCGGATTCGCGCGAGCGCGTGCCTACAATGATCCTGTCCGGCTTCTGGCAATCGGAGACAGCCGATCCTTCCTTGAGGAATTCTGGGTTGGACACGACATCGAAGCTGAGATTGTCCGCACCGCGCGACTTGAGGATCGCCGCGACGCGATCGGCAACCGCGTCGCCGGTTCCGACCGGTACGGTCGACTTGATCACCGCCACGCGGCCCGCCTGCATCGTGCCGCCGATCGTGTCGGCCGTCGCGAACACCTGGGAGAGATCGGCGGAACCGTCTTCCGCCGACGGCGTGCCGACCGCGATGAATTGCAGGATGCCGTGGTCGACAGCCTCTGCGCCGTCCGTCGTGAAACGCAGCCGCCCGGCGGCGATGTTCTCGCGCACGAGTTCGTCGAGACCCGGTTCGTAGATCGGGATGATACCGTTCGATAGCTGTTCGACGCGCTTGGCGTTGATATCGACGCAGATGACGTCATGCCCCACATCGGCCGTCACGGCGGCCTGCACCAGGCCGACATAGCCGCTTCCATGTACCGCGATCTTCAAGGCAACAGTCCAGTCCAGGCTTGGTGTAATGTCAGGAAAACGATCGGTGGCGCTTCGGGCCAGCGACGACGCGGTTAGTAGCGGCCATCCCCTCGTCTGACAACCCTGTGCAAGGACCGGACACGCCCCGCCTAGCGCGACAGCAGGCCCTGGTAGATATCCGACACGCGTTCGCCCATCTGCCGCCAGTCGCGGTTCTCGACAACCCACCGCCGCCCCGCGTCGCCAAGCCTGCGTCGCGTAGCGTCGTCATTCATGAGCTGGCCGAGCGTTGCGGCGAGCGACTGCACGGACCCCTTGTCGTGCACCAGCCCGGTTCGACCAGCTTCGACGATTTCCGCCAGGGCGGCGACGCTCGACACCACAACGCATTTTTCCATCGCCATGGCTTCGAACGGCTTCAGCGGCGATACCATCTCGCACACCGGCAGCGGCTTGCGGGGAAACGGGGCGATCGACACCAGAGAATAATAGCGCTCGACCTCGTGATGCGGGACAGCACCTGTAAACCGCACGATATCCGCCATGCCGAGTTCGCGAGCCAACGTCTTCAGCGGCTCGAGCATTTCGCCCTGCCCGACGATCAGCGCCTGCGGCGGCGGGCCACCGCCGTCCCGCAGCAGGCACAGGGCATGCAGAAGGTCGTCCATCCCCTCATAGCCGACCAGCGAGCCGACATAGCCGATCACCGGCCGCGAAAGGTCGAAGCCGAGTTCGGCAGCCAGCGCCCGGTCCGGTTCGACGGGTCGGAAACGCCTTGTATCGACACCGTTGGGTACGACGTCGATCTTGTTGTCGTCGACGCCACGGCGAACCAGCTCGGCGCGCAGCGCGTCGGTGATGCAGATCACCCGGTCGGCATTGTTGCAGGCCTCGGTCTCCATGCGCTGGTAGAGCCGCCAGGCGTCGCTGCCGGCGAATCCGGGATCGAGCGAGGCGCGGGTCGTCTCCCACAGTCCCCTCACCTCGTAGATCGACTTCAGGCCGAACTTGCGGGCGATGAAGTTGGCCGTGACGCCGTTGATATAGTTGGACGCCGCATGCACGATCGCCGGCTTCATGGCGCGTATCAGCGGATAGTGGGCCTTCAGGTTCTCGGAAATATAGTCGACGGTCGGCACCTTGCCGATGCCCTTCGTCTCGCTCGGCAGCCGGTGATAGACGACACCGTCGACGGCATCCGAAGGCGCGGCTTCGCCGGTCGACACGGCCATTGTCACGCCCTCCGAGAAACCGAGCCGTGTCACGACGTCGACGTCTATGCCGGCCGCCCTCATTCCGTGCACGAGGCCCTGCGTCCGCGTCGCATAGCCACTCGCCTCGAACGGCAACGATCCATGGGCGAGATAAAGTGCCCGCCCGGCAGCCGGGTCGGCGATCGGCTCGCGATACTGCTCGGACGGCATCTCGTAGCCGTTGTTCAGGAGCTGAGCGTCGGAACGCATATGCGCGAAGGCGCGCTTCATGCGTTGCGACGATCCGGCCTTTCCCTCGAATGCCAATAGCCGCACGAAGTTCGTCTTGTACTCGTCTTCGACCACGGCGGCGAGGACGTCGGCGCGGCGGCTTCCAAGCTCCATGGCATGACGGCCGAAATCCGCCGCGAGGTCGGAAAGGACACCCGATGCGGCCGTCATCAGATCCTCGTAGGCGCGGACCGGCTCGGCCGGACAACTTTGTACGGTGAGCTCGACGATGCGGTCGACCTCGGCGCGTGATCCCCGTGCCGCTGTCAGGCAGGTCCGCAGCACCTCCGTAGCCCGACTTCCCGCCAGCAGCGCCTTTGAAGCCTCGGCGACGCCATCCCGACCGGCCGCCTTGGCGCAGGCAAAGAGTGTCTCGGCTCGCTCCGCCTTCGACGCCGAGAGGTCGAACGACAGGAGCAACCGGGCGAGCCAGGGCGACACCCTGTAGGCACGGTGAAGCATACGCCCCGGGACGGCTGTCTCGGGCGGCGGATTCTTCGCTGCGTCGGCGCGGGTGGAAGTCTGCAAGCTCGCCTCTTAGGATCGATGACGGTCCATCGCCGCCTTGCCGTTGCTTGTCAATCACCGCGCGCGGACAAGCCGAGCCAGGCACCAAGGCACGGTGGCAACTTGCCGCCTGCGGATTGAATCGCCACCATAGAGCGACTAAACGGGTCGCTACGGCCCGCATTCGATTCCCGAAGCCTTTCGTGACGGGCGTGAAGACCGACGCGGCTTGTCCTGCGACCTGCCCCGCGTGAACGCCGGAACAGATGTCCACCCTCGAACAAGTAGACGGCCAAGGATGGATTCTCAGAGGAAGCGTCCCGCAAGTCGGCAGGTACCCGGAGCGATTGACGTGGGGCTCCCCGAACGAGTTGCGGAACTGGAGCGCACGCTTGCCGTTGCGGAGGCGCGTATTCGTGCGATGGAGGCAAGCACATCATGGCGGGTGACCGCGCCGTTGCGTGCCGTGGTTTCGGCCGCGAGGCGGCTCACGGAGGGTGCACGGGCAGCACCGGCTTCACGCCCTTCAACCGCGAGCGTGGTTCCGGATAGCATTGCGCCCGACCTGAAACAGCCAGTGGAGATCAAGCCGCCGGCCAATGCCAAGGCGATCGAGGATCGCCTGTGGGGCGGGTTCTCGCAGTCGGCACTGGGCGATCTCGGGGCGATCCGGGCAACCGGCAACGGCCGCAACGCGGCCAATGCGGGCTGGGCGCTGGCGTGCTGGTACACCGCGGACAATGCGTTCGGAAAGGCTCTGGAAAGCCTCGTCGGCGACGACAGCGGCGAGCGCGCCGAATCGATGCCGCGCACCTTGCTGCGCAGCTACTGCCTCGTGCGTCTGGCACGTGCCGCCGAGGCGCGCGCGGTCCTCGAGCCGCTGGCAGCCGAACAGTCCGAAGATCCCAACCTGTGCATGGCGATGGCCAACACCTATGCTCCGGCCGGTGGCGAAGCGGACGACGACCAGCGCCTGCAATGGATCAACCGGCTCTACGGGAATGCGGGACTGGCGCTTCTCGCCAGGGCCGACCCTAAACGACCCCTGACCGTCGACAACCTGACGGTCGCTAAGAATCCCGCACCGGTCAAGGATGATGATGCGAAGGTCTCGATCATCCTTCCGCTGTACGGTGCCGAGGAGACGCTGCGCTTCACGCTCGACAGCATCCTCGCCCAGACATGGCGCAATCTCGAACTGATCATCGTCGAGGACCGCAGCCCCGATGCCAGCTACGCGATCGCCAAGGAATATGCCGCGCGAGATCCGCGCATAGTGCTTCTGCGACAGGATCGTAATCGCGGCTCCTACTCGGCGAGGAACCGGGGAATCGAGGTCGCAACTGGCGATTTTCTGACGATTCATGATGCAAATGACTGGTCGCATCCGCAAAAAATCGAGATTCAGGCCCGTCATTTGCTCGAAAACGAGCAGTCGATCGCCAATCATACGTGCTGGGCGCGCGTCTATGGCGACATGATGTTCGTCGGCAAGTTCCGCCGCAAGGACAAGCTGATCGACTGGAACCCCTCGTCGTTCCTCTTCCGTCGCGAATTGCTCGACAGGGTCGGCGCCTGGGATGCCGTCCGCATCTCGGCCGACGCAGAATTCGTCCGCCGCACCCGCCGGTGCTTTCCCGATCGCCTCCCCGTCTCAGCGCTCGACAGCGCTCCGCTCGCATTCGGTTTCGATACCGAGACCTCGCTGACGAAGACCGGCGCAACGCATGGGCGCACCGTCTACCACGGCTTCCGGCGCGAATATCACGAGGCCGCCAACCACTGGCACGCCACCGCGCCGGACGGGCAGTTGCGTTTGACGACGACCGGTGAACGGCGCTTCCCGGCGCCGGGCGCGATCCTTCCCGACAGGACGGTCCAGACTTCGGCGCCCAAGCTTATCATCGCAGACTTCAACGCCGCTACCGAGGCCGCCGCTCTCGCCAACGCGGCGGTCGACGCGATGGCCGGCGCCGGCGATCCCCCGGCGATCTTCAACTGGCGCGACTACGACAGCGATGTCACCGCGCCGCTCGGCGCCCGGCTGCGCCAGATGGCGGCCGAGGGCCGGATCAGGATCATAGCGCCCGGCGAACGCGTGGAAGCCGGCGAAATCGTCATATTCGGACCCGGCATCCTGCGCCACAGGATCGATCTCTTCCCGGTGGAAAAGGCCGAACGCGTGACCGTCGTGGTCGATCACGCCCCCGATCTTTCGGCCGGGCCTTACGATCCGGAAGCCGTCCGAAAGACGGTCGAGGAGCTGTTCGGCACGCCCGGCGAGTGGGTGGCGACGACACCGGAGGCCCAGGCGGCAATGAGAACCGATCCGCGTTTTCCCGCCCCTGCGGACGGGCTCTGGACCGGCCCTTCGCCCCGGGCCTGACAGCACTCGTCGGCCCCCTGCTTCACCGACGCGACCGGCCACGGGGACGCAGACCATGTGCCCGACCCTCGGATACCTGCATTCGGACTGGGATAGGGTCTACCTGCTTCATTTTCGGGCATTTGTGCAACGCCAGGTGTTTCCACCCCACCGAAAAATGCTCTAGAGGCATCGGGCAGTTTCAGCCAAGGGACGGATGACGGCCGACATGAGCGACAGCAGCACCTGGATCATGATCCCCGCGCGCGGCGGTTCGCGCGGCGTCCCGCGCAAGAACGTCCGGCTACTCGGCGGCCTCCCGCTGATCGTGCATGTCATTCGGGCGGCGCTCGAAGGCTGCGATGCCGACAAGATCATCGTCATCACCGACGACGATGAGATCGACGCCGTTGCGAGTGCCGAGGGCGTCCGCATCGTTCGCGAAGGCAAGACGACCGGCCGCGCGACGCTGGACGATGTCGCCCTCAAGGTCGCCGACGAGATCGAGAAGCTCGGCGCCGCGCCCGACGACATATTCCTCACCATCCAGCCGACCTGCCCGTTCCTGCGCCCCGCGCGGATCGACGAGGCGCGGCAGGCCTTCGACGATGGTGCGGGCTGCGTGATCACCGTGGTCGACGACCGACACCTCGGCTGGCGCATGGACGCCGAGGGCAATCCCGAACCGGACTATGAAGCGCGCGTGAACAGGCAGATGCTGCCGCCGCAGTTCCGCGAATCCGGCGCCATCATCGGCTGCCGGCTGCGCGACCTCAGGCAGCATGGAACGCGCATCGTCGCGCCGATCCGGCTCATCGAGGTCGGCAAGCAGGAATCGCTCGACATCGACGATTTCTCCGACTGGGCGGTTGCCGAATACATCGCATCGCGGCGGCGCATCGTCATCCGCGCCGACGCCAGCGAGACGATGGGCATGGGCCACGCCTATCGCGCGATCGCCGTCGCACAGGAACTGGCGCGCCACCGCATCGTGATTGCCACCGATAGCGCCATGCCGCTCGGACAGGCGCTGTTTTCGGAGTATCCGTTCGAGGTCGTCACGGTCGACGGCAGCGACGGCTTCCTGGCGTTTCTGGAAACCGACAAACCCGACCTTGTCATCCTCGACCAGCTCGACACGGAACGCGGCTATGTCCGGGCGATCAGGCAACTGGCGGGCAATGTCGTGACATTCGAGGACCTCGGCGCCGGTGCGCTCGAGGCCGACGTTCTGGTCTCCGATCTCTACATGAACCTGGATGTGGCCGACGACCGGCAGCTCGCCGGCATCTCCAACGCCATCCTCGCGCCGAGCTTCGAGACCTCGCTCAAGCCGGCCCCTTTTCGCGAAAACCCAGAAAACGTGCTGGTCGTCTTTGGCGGCACCGATCCCTCGCGGCTCACCGAACGGGCCCTGCAGGCGCTGGCACAGGCAAAGTTCGCCGGCCATGTGACCGTCGTCCTCGGTCCCGGGGCGGACAAGTCGGTGACGCTCGAACGCTTCGGGCTGAACGGCGAGATCCGCAAGGATGTGAAGCACATGCCCGGCCTGATGCAGCAGGCCGACCTCGCCATCTCCAGCGGCGGCCGGACGGTGACGGAACTGGTCAGTCTCGGCGTGCCGGTCCTGTGCCTGTGCCAGAACGAAAAGGAACTCACCCACACCCACGCCTCGGCGCGCTACGGTGTGGTCAATCTGGGTCTCGGCGCGCTGGTCGATGTCGACACTGTCGCCAACCATATTGAGCGCCTGCTCGGCTCGGTGGAACTGCGCCAGACACTGCGCAGCCGCGCCCTGCACGAGACGCGCGGACGTAGCAACACGGCAATTATCGACCGGATCATGCGCAGGATCGGCTGGGCCTAGTGCGGGCCCTTTCGGGTCTCGCCCGGGCAGACCCTTCTGACCGTCCGAATGCCTAAAGCGTCTCGAGAAACCGCTTCATCGTCGGGAAGGTCTGGCGCATCGTCTCGACGCTGCCCGCCACCGTCTCGCCGCGTGTCTCGAAATGCCGTTCCACAGCCTGCTTGAACGGCTCGATATTGTCGCCTTCCACAATCAGGCTGTCCGCGCCGAGCGCCTTCGCCTGGCCGACCCCACGGCTGTCCTCGTTGATCAGGATCGACGGGATGCGTCGCGACAGGCACAGGAGATGGGCATGCACCCGGTAGCCGATATGGAGATCGGCATTGCCGTAGAGCGCTTCCATGCGCGGCAGGCTGCCCGTAAGCCCGGTGACGCGCCAGCCGCGCCGCAGCGCCGAGGCCGAGAACCGGACGAACTTCGAGCCGCGCTCGAGGCCGATCTTCGTCCAGGCCGGGACGATGCCGTGATGGAAGGCCGCCGTCCGCCGCGCCTTGGGGAAGCGCTGCGTCAGCCATTCCATCAGTTCGAGCGTACCGGGCTGCATCACCGCCGGCATGGACAGCACGAGGTTCTTCACCTCGTCCTTGAAGACATACGGGTTCTCGAACGTCGTCAAATCGTACCAGGCCGGACATCCGGTCATCAGCACATTGTCGACGCCGGCATGGTTGAGAACCTCGACGGTCAGCGGATCGCGCGCGCTGGAAAGCTCGATCTTTCCATGGATGTCCTTGATGAACTTCTCGGCCGGCGCAGCGAACTTGAACGTGTCCGGAGACTTCTTCGCCGGCGATTTCCACCCCAGCCCATAGGGCACGATCGGCGGCGTCACCTTTTCGCGTTCCAGCGGATAGACCTTCGGATACATCTCGCGCTGATAGGCCGGTCCTCCGCACAGAAGCACCCGCCTGGCCTTGTTGAAGGTCTCGTAGTGCTGCGGCTCGATCGCCTTGCGGTCCAGCGTCACGATGTCGGCGTCGACATGCTTGCGCAGAAGCGCCCGCGCCCTGTCACCGATCAGATGGTCGCCCGAATTGCGGTAGGCGCCGCACAGGACGACGATCACTGGATGTCCGCCCACACGACCGATGCACCGGAGGCGACCGCGCGCGCAGCCGGGCGGCCCACGACGCGGTCCCAATGGGCGATCTCGATGCCGACATCCGACCGCAGCGCGATCAGGTCGTCGGCCGAAATCTTCTCGCCGGAAGCGATGTCGCGCGCCGCGACGATGCGGCGGCGCGCCTTGTCGATCGCCAGCGACTGGCCGGACAGGTCCAGCTCGCGCGACCCGTAGAGCTCGCGCAGCCGGCCGAGCCGTTCGTTGAAGGCAGCGAGATCGGCCGACGTCATCGCGTGGTAGTGGTCGTTGCCCTTGGCCGTCTTGTCGTCGGTGAAGTGCTTCTCGAGCACCACGGAACCGAGCAGCGTCGCGATTTCCAGCGCCGGCATCGCGCCATCGGCGTCGGGCTTGACGTGGTCGGAATAGCCGATCGGGCATTCGCTGCCGAAAATCCGCGCGAGCTCCTGGATCTGCGCAAGCTGCGCATCGGCCGGCGGCGTCGGGTAGTTGAGCACGCAGTGCAGCAGCGTCACGTCGGTCGCCCCGGCGCGCGTGAGTTCCTGCAGGGCGACGGCCGTCTCGTCGTGCCGCGCCGCGCCAACCGACATCACGACCGGTTTCTTCGTTGCGCCGACACGGCGCAGCAGCGGAATGTTGGTGATGTCGGCCGATGCGATCTTGAACACCGGCATCAGCGGCTCGAGCAGGTCGACGGCGTCAAGGTCGAACGGCGTCGAGATGAAGTCGACACCGCATTCGACGCAGTGCGCGGCCAGCGCACGGTATTCGTCGTCGCCGAAATTGTCCCAGCGCTTGAACAGCGCATACTGGCTGTCGGCGGCTTCCTCCTTGCGGTCCCAGTAGGCGGGGCTGGTGTCGCGCGCCGCCAGCGTCTCGGCCTTGTAGGTCTGGAACTTGGCTGCATGGGCGCCGCCCTTGGCCGCGCCTTCGATCATCCGCTTGGCCCGATCCAGGTCGCCTTCATGGTTCACGCCGATCTCGGCGATGATGTAGGGCGACAGGTAGGCGTATTCCTGACCGTTGAGATGAAACGACTTCATGGTTCGAAAGTCCGCTTTTGGCTATGTGCTTCGATCGTTCAGACGAGAGGTTTGGCGGGTTCGGCGTAATAGTAATCCGGATCGGCAGCAAGGGGCGCGGCGTCGATTTTGGCGATCAGCTCCTCGACGTCGCGGACGAACAGCACGTCGCCGCGCTCGATTGCCGGACGCATGTACTCCGACCCGGGCATCTCGATCACCACTGTCTTGGTGCCGAGCGCCATGCCCTCGAACAGCGTCGTCGAGAACGCCCCGACCTGGATGCCGGCACCCGCCAGCAGCGCGAAGATGTTGGGCGTGCGATGCGAGATCGAGAAATTGCCGGGCACCGTGCCGGCCGCGTCGCGCATCGCCTCGTAGTCCTCCAGCGCCTCGCTCGGATGCAGCCGGAAGATCGTCCGGTAGTCGGGCCGCCGCCGCGCGAATTCGAGCGCGACCTCGAACAGCCGCTTGCCGATCACCCCTTGCGACGTGAACACCACGAGCCGCTCGTCATGGTCAGTCCGGTGCTGCGCCGCCAGCGCCTTCACGTAGGGCGCACCGATGACCCGCGGCTCCATGCCGGCCGCGAGCGGCGTCGATTCCGGCCAGAAGCCGCCGAAGCACCACAATTCGTCCGGCTTGTACGGCACTTTGGGATGGCCCGGCCAGCTGTAGCCGAGATGGTATGGCGAGATGAACCCGTGCTGCAGTTCGACGATATGGGCGCCGTTCTTGCGCGCCGCGCTGAGCGCGGCCCCCGTCGAGGTCCCGTAGGCGTTGGTGAGGAACAGCGTCTTCACCGGATACATCGAGAAGAAGATGTCGAAGCCCTTGTGGATCGGCAGGTAGTCGACGACGCGGCGGTGGCAGATACGCGCCAGGTCGCCGAGATCGAGGCCCAGGCTGACGAAGAACGCCTCGCGGATGTCCTCGCACTTCTCGCGCGCCTCATAGGGGAAGCGCGCATGGTCCGGCTCGCGGTAGCGCTGCCGGAACAGCTCGACCAGCTCCGCAAAGTCCAGCGCGCCGTCGAGCGCCCCGCCCTCCAGCGGCCGGTCGAACAGGATCGACTGGTCCGCGATCTCGGCGCGCAGCGCCTCGCTGTAGGTCTCGGAGCCGTTGAGCTTCCGCGTCGCCATGATGATCGCATAGGGCTTCGGCCGCACCATGGTCGCCGCCGCGCCGGTCAGCTCCGACGCGTCGCGGCCCTCCGCGTGCAGCTTTTCCAGGGCGACCCAGAACGCCTCGAGATCGAACTGCCGGGCCTTTTCCTCCGCCGACTTCTCGACCCGCCACTTCACCGCCGGGTGCGGCGGATCGAACAGACCCACCCGCTGGGTGATCGAATAATAGAGCTGCATGCGCATCAGCGGCCAGGGATGGACCCCGTGGACCTCCCACTCGCGCAGGCCGAGCCGGTCCTCGGTATCCCAGAAGCACTGGCAGATGCGTTCGATGCTCATCGGCCGGCCGGCGGCTTCCGCTTCGGCTGACGGATGGTCGAGGTGGAACGCGTGGCGGCGGCGCGCGATCTTCAGGTCGTCGGCCTCGTTGGCGAGCTGGCCGTTGCCCGGGTGAAGCGCGAGGCCCTGTGCGATCACCTCCTCGGCCGCGTCGAACTGCGCCTGCTCGCGGTGGGAGACGGCCCAGCGCGCAAAGGTCCCCGGAGGCGTCTTGTCACCATCGGCAGCGGCGGCCTCGGCCCAGCGCCGCACCGCCTCCGGCCACGCGCCGCGCGCCATGGCGTTCTCGGCATGCTCGCGGCGCAGCGCCGGATTGTCGGCGTGATGGGCCATGCCGCGCTCGATCGCACTTTCAGCGGCATCGACCTCGCCGGTCTGCCGGCGCGCCCGGGCGAGCTTGGCGTAGACGCTCCACGGCGCGCGCTTGGCCATCAGTGACAGGGCCCGGTCCCACTGCGGCGCCGCCTTGTCCCATTCGCGCCGGCCCATGTTGAGCTCCGCCATCTCGCGCACGATGTTGGCGTTGTCGGGAAACCGTTTCAGCCCCTCGGCCGCGGTCCGTTCGGCCGCATCGGTGAGGCCGGACAGGCGATAGGCGCGCGCCAGGCCGTCATAGGCCTCGGCCGGCGCCCCGTCTCCCTCGCCTTCGATGAGCCGGGAATAGATCTCCGCGCCGCGGGTCCAGTCCTTCTCGCTCATGGCGCGCCGGGCTTCGTCGAGGGTGATTTCGTCCTGCATCAAATCGTCCGGGCAATTCATCCGTCGCGGCTGGATACGAAAAAGCGCCCCGTCAATCCAGCCCCAAAGGCCATCCGCAGCTTCCGAAGCAAAGCCGGTTCGGAATCGCTTCCCTTCGCTTTCGCGACGTGGTACCTGCCAGCGCCATCCTGAAAGGGACAGATGAGAGTCGGCACGGCCCGCAAGGGGCCGTTGCTCCGCTCTCCTATTTTCTGAGGATTGGCCATGGCGAAGATCATCGAGACCGTAACCGGAGCGCATGCGCTCACCTTCGACGACGTGCTGTTGCAGCCCGGTCATTCCGAGGTCATGCCCGGCCAGACCGACATCCGCACGAAGATCGCCGACGGCATCGAGCTCAACATCCCGATCATCTCGGCCGCCATGGACACCGTCACCGAGGCCCGCCTTGCCATCGCCATGGCCCAGGCCGGCGGCATCGGCGTCGTCCACCGCAACCTGACGCCGGCCGAACAGGCCGAGGAGGTCCGCCAGGTCAAGAAGTTCGAAAGCGGCATGGTGGTCAACCCGGTCACCATCGGCCCCGACGCGACGCTGGCCGACGCGCATGCGCTGATGCGCGCGCACGGCATCTCGGGCATTCCCGTGGTCGAGAACGGCGGCGCCGGCGGCCACCGGCTGGGCAAGCTTGCCGGCATCCTGACCAACCGCGACGTCCGCTTCGCCTCCGACCCCAACCAGCCCGTGCGCGAGCTGATGACGCACCAGGACCTGGTGACGGTGCGCGAGAATGTCGAGCAGGACGAGGCCAAGCGGCTGCTTCACCAGCACCGCATCGAAAAGCTGCTCGTCATCGACGGCGACGGACGCTGCGTCGGCCTGATCACCGTCAAGGACATCGAGAAATCACAGCTCAACCCGCATGCCTCGAAGGACGCGCAGGGCCGCCTCAGGGTCGCCGCGGCCACGACGGTGGGCGATGACGGCCTCGAACGCGCCGAGCGCCTGATCGCCGCCGGCGTCGACATCCTGGTGATCGACACCGCCCACGGCCATTCGCAGCGCGTGCTGGATGCGGTGACGACCGCCAAGAAGCTCTCCAATTCGGTGCGCATCATCGCCGGCAACGTCGCTACCGCCGAAGGCACGCAGGCGCTAATCGACGCCGGCGCCGACGCGATCAAGATCGGCATCGGCCCCGGTTCCATCTGCACCACCCGCATCGTCGCCGGCGTCGGCATGCCCCAGCTTTCCGCCGTGATGGCAGCCGCCGAACAGGCCGACCGCTCGGGCGTCGCGGTCATCGCCGATGGCGGCATCAAATATTCCGGCGACCTGGCCAAGGCGCTGGCCGGCGGCGCGGCCGCCGCGATGGTCGGCTCGCTGCTCGCCGGCACCGACGAGAGCCCCGGCGAGGTCTATCTGCACCAGGGCCGCTCCTACAAGGCCTACCGCGGCATGGGGTCGGTCGGCGCGATGGCGCGCGGCTCGGCCGACCGCTATTTCCAGGCCGAGGTGCGCGACACGCTGAAACTGGTGCCCGAGGGCATCGAGGGCCAGGTTCCCTACAAGGGACCGGTCGCCGGCGTCCTGCATCAGCTCGCGGGCGGCCTGCGGGCGGCGATGGGCTATGTCGGCGCCCGCGATCTCGCCGCATTCCGCGACAAGGCGACCTTCGTGAGGATTTCCGGCGCCGGGCTGCGCGAGAGCCACGCCCACGACGTGACGATCACCCGCGAAAGCCCGAACTATCCCGGCGGAGCCTGACGCGCCGGCGCGTCAGGCCGCTTCCCGGTCCTCCACCGGCGGGAAAATCAGCGAACGATGCGTCGCGGCACCCGCCATGGCGCCGCTGCCGACCGACAAGGCGATCGATGCCATCGGGCTAGCCGCGTCGCCGCACGCAAACACGCCCCTGACCGAGGTTTCCTGCACCGCGTCGACCTTCAGCAGGCTGCCGACCGGCGTATCAACCGTCGCGCAGCCGAGCCGCTCCGCGATCGGGCTCGAAAACCTGACCGTCGTCGCTACGAACAGGCCGGCGAAGCGAAGCGACCGGCCGTCGGCCATGCGCAGCGCCGGTTCGCCGCGCGCGCCTTCGACGCCGGCGATCGCTACCGGTTCGACAGCGATGCCGCGCTCCGTCAGCATGGCACGGTCGTCGTCGGTGAGTGTCAGGGCGTCGTTCGGGAAGAAGGTGACAGGACCCCATTCGGAGACGATCAGCGCGTGGTGCACCGCCATCGGTCCGGTCGCGATCACCGCCATGTCCTGCCGGTCGAGCTCGTAGCCGTGGCAGTAGGGACAGGTCATCGCCCCCGCGCCCCACTGCGCTTCGAGCCCCGGAATGGCCGGCAGCACGTCCTCGACCCCGGTTGCAAGCACCAGCCTGCGTGCACGTTCCGAGCGTCCATCCGCCAGAGTGATCCTGAAATTGTCGCTGGCGCCGTCCGCGTCGACGGCTTCGCCCTCAATCCAGTCGACGGTCGGATAGGCCAGGAGCTGTGCCCTGGCGTCCGCTGCGATCAGCTCGGGCGGACGTCCGTCCTGACCGAGGAAGCCATGTGAATGGCCGGCGAACCGGTTGCGGCGCTGGCCGGCGTCGATGACGAGGATGCGCTTGCGCGCGCGGGCGAGCTGGAGACCGGCCGAAAGCCCGGAATAGCTGCCGCCGACGATGATCGCATCATGCATGATGGTGTCCTTTCGAATGGTGGGGTGACGCCGCCAGGTGGCGGCGGAAATCGGCATCGACGTCGGCGAGCGTAACGGCGGCGAGCCGCGACATGACCATCGCCTGAACGTCGTCCATCGTGTTCGACAGGCGCTCGTTGACCGCCTGCTCGACCAGGCATTGCGGGTTGTCGTTGCGGTTGCCGAAGGCGAACAGCGCGGGACTGCCGAGCGCGCCGTGGACATCGGCGAGCGTGATCTCGGCCAGCGGCCGCGCAAGCCGCCAGCCACCGCCATGGCCCTTCTCGGACCGGACGATCCCGGACTGGCGCAATCCGGCAAGTGTGCGCCGCACGACCACGGGGTTCGTGCCGAGATAGCCGGCCAGGCCTTCCGACGTGATGGCTTCGCCCGCTTCCGCCATATGCAGCAGCAGGTGAAGCATGGAGGAAAGTCGGGTATCGGTTTTCATGTAACCTATAAAGTTACATCAATGGCCGATGTCAAGATGAAAAAGGGGGTTTCCCTTCCGCTCACGGGCTGCGAATTTGGGCGACAATTGGAGATTGCAATGAACCCCACCGCCATCCTCTGGCCGATGATCGCGCATGTCGCTCTGGTCTACATCGTCTATGCGCTGATCTCGCGGGCGCGAATCAAGGCCGTGAAGTCCGGCGCCGCCACCTCGTCGCAGTTTCGCGAAAACCGTGACGAGCCCGCGGGGAGCCTGTTCATCCGCAACAATCTCGAGAACCAGTTCGAACTGCCGATGCTGTTCTACCCGGCCGTGCTCGCACTCTACGTCACGGACGGCGTCAGCATCGTCACGGTCATTCTGGCATGGCTGTTCGTCGTCTCGCGCTATCTGCACGCGTGGATCCACGTGACGACGAACCGCATCCGCCACCGGCGGCCGGCCTTCATCCTCGGCTACTTCATCCTCGCCGTCCTGTGGCTGATGCTGGCACTGCACATTGCCGGCATCGGCTAAGCTAAGCGGCGCGTGGACCCTTCATCCGGACTGTGAGGACGCTCAGCCGTCAGCTTGCGGCGTGAGTTTGAGGAGCCTGCCTCCGGCCCGGTCCTCCAGCACCCAGATCGCACCGTCCGGGCCCTGCTCCACCTCGCGGATACGCGCGCCCATCGAGAACCGTTCGGCTTCCGCAGCCATCGTGCCGTCGGCCTGCTGGCCGAGCTCGACGCGCACAAGCGCCTCGCTGGCGAGGCCCCCGATCAGCGCGTCGCCGGTCCAGTCGGCAAACATCTCGCCGGAATAGATCACCATCCCGGCCGGCGCGATGACCGGTGTCCACCACGCTTCCGGCGGCTTGAACTCGGGCCGCGTCTCATGGTCGGGAATGTCGATGCCGCTGTAGTTCCGTCCGTTGGAGACCACCGGCCAGCCGTAGTTCTCGCCAGCCTCGATCAGATTGAGCTCGTCTCCGCCGCGCGGTCCCATCTCGTGGACCCACAACGTCCCGTCGGCGTCGAAGGCCATGCCGAGCATATTGCGGTGGCCGACACTCCAGAACGATTTCGCCAGTTCGCCCTGGTCCTGGAACGGATTGTCGGCGGGAACCGAGCCGTCATCGTTCAGGCGGACGATCTTTCCCAGATCCTGCTCCATGTCCTGGGCCGGCGTCTGCTTCTGGCGCTCGCCTGACGTGATGAACAGCATACCGTCCGGCGCGAAGGCGATGCGATGCGAATAATGCCCGCCTCCGGAGACCTTCGGGGTCTGCCGCCAGACCACCTCCAGCCCGTCGAGGCCCGGCTCCCCGCCATCGAGCGTGAGCCGCGCACGGGCCACGGCCGCACCCCGGCCACCGTCGCCGCTCTCGGCGTAGGAGATGTAGACCATCGCGTTTTCGGAGAAATCGGGATGCAGCACGACATCGCCGAGCCCGCCCTGCCCGCCATAGGCCACCTCGGGGAGACCCGCGACCTCCGTCTTGGCGCCGTCCTGTGAAACGAGAAGCAGCCTGCCGGGCTTTTCGGTGACCAGAAGCCGCCCGTCCGGCAGGAACGTCATGGCCCAGGGCTCGTCGAAGGCGGCCACCGGCAGAACCTCGAGGCGCCCTCCCGCCTCGCTCTCGACCGTTGTCGTCTGTCCGCTGGCCGGGCCGGCCGCGCTCGCCAGTAGTACCGCTAGTGATGCCAGGATGCGTCCGCGCATCGATGCCTCCTCGATGTCCGTTTGTCGTCTTCGATATGCTGAAGATAGGTCGCGTCACGACGCGCGCCTTCACGCCTGCGTGATCACACGCTCCCGAGCGGCGTCAGGCCGTCTGGACGGCTCCGCCGCTTCCGGCGATCCCGCCTCCTTGATCAGGTCAGCCAGCATCTCGATCTCGGCGCTCCGCGGCGTTGTCTTGCGCCATGCAAGGCATATCGTGCGCTGCGGCTGCGGCTCGGCGAACCGCACCAGCTTCAGCCCGCGCAGTTCAAGGCCGGCCTTGGTGGCCATCTCGGGCAGCAGCGTTATGCCCATGCCGTGCGACACCATCTGCAAAAGCGTTGTCAGGCTGGTGGCGCCGTAGCGCGCCATCGCCGCGGGCTTGACCGACCCGCACAATGCAAGCGCCTGATCGCGAAGGCAGTGCCCCTCTTCGAGCAGCATCAGCCGCTCGAGTTCGGGGCTTTCCGGCGGCACGGGCGGCGACACGAAAGCCGGGTCGCCGGACGGCACGGCGAGCAGGAAACGGTCGTCGAACAGGCGATTGCACACCAGGCCGGGCGCCTCGATCGGCAGCGCCGCGACAAAGGCATCGAGCTTGCCGATGCCGGTCTCGTGGACCAGCGTCGCCGTCACGGCCTCCCGCAACTCGACCTGCAGCCCCGGGAAACGGTCGCGCAGCACCGGCAGGATGCGGGGCAGCAGATATGGCGCGACGGTCGGAATGATGCCGAGCCGGAACCGGCCACCCATCAGCGGGCGCCCGCGCGACGCGCCGGCCTCGATGTCGCGGATTTCGGAGAGGATCTTGCCGACGCGCGGCCGCAATTCCTCCGCCTCGCGCGTCAGCCGCACCGATTTTGTCCCGCGTTCGAACAGCCGGCAGGCGAGCTTCTCCTCCATTTCGGCGATCTGCGTAGACAGCGCCGGCTGCGTCACGCCGACGAGGTCTGCGGCGCGGCCGAAATGCAGCGTTTCAGCCAGCGCCTCGAAATATTCCAGTTGCCTGAATGTCAGCCGGATCATTAGATGAGATTATCGCTACAAGCAGAAAACGCAATTAGTCATTATGGGAGCAAGGGCCTAATCTGGAACAATTCCAAAAAGGGGACGCCTTGTCGGGCTGTCCCGGCGCTGGCCGTTTCCTCGTCAGGCGACGGCCTCAGGCATTTCCGCCACGCGCCGGTCATCGATGTCCGGTAAGCCCCGAAGGATACCAAAACGCGGATAGGAGGCCGGAATGGACGCCAAGGTTGAGGAAACGGGCAAATGCCCCGTCATGCACACGAGTTTCGGAGGTCGAAGCAACAGGGACTGGTGGCCGAACCAGCTCAATCTGGGCATCCTTCACCAGAACCCGCCGGCCGGGAATCCCATGGAAGGGACGTTCAACTACGCCGAAGAGTTCAAGAAGCTCGACTTGAACGAGGTCAAGGCCGACATCGCCAAGGTGTTGACTGACAGCCAGGACTGGTGGCCCGCGGACTGGGGCAATTACGGCCCATTCATGATCCGCATGGCCTGGCACAGCGCCGGCACCTACCGCACCGGCGACGGCCGCGGCGGCTCGACCTCCGGCTCGCAGCGCTTCGCCCCGCTCAACAGCTGGCCGGACAACGCCAATCTCGACAAGGCCCGCCGCCTGCTCTGGCCGGTCAAGAAGAAATACGGCAACCGCCTCTCCTGGGCCGATCTGATGATCCTGACGGGCAACGTCGCGCTCGAAACCATGGGCTTCAAGACCTTCGGCTTCGGCGGCGGCCGCGAGGACATCTACGAGCCCGAGCAGGACATCTTCTGGGGCACCGAGGAGGAATGGCTGGGCGACAAGCGCTACAGCGAGGGCCGCGCTCTGGCCAATCCGCTCGCCGCCGTCCAGATGGGCCTCATCTACGTCAATCCCGAAGGCCCGAACGGCACGCCCGACCCGGTCGCCGCCGCCAAGGACATCCGCGAGACCTTCGCGCGCATGGCGATGAACGACGAGGAGACGGTCGCGCTGATCGCCGGCGGACACACCTTCGGCAAGACGCACGGCATCGGCAGCCCCGACCTGATCGGCGCCGAACCCGAGGGCGCCGACATCGCCGAACAGGGATTCGGCTGGACCAGCAGCCACGAGACCGGCAGGGGCGCGCACCAGTTCACCTCCGGCCTCGAGGTCATCTGGACCACGACGCCGACCCAGTGGGGCATGGGCTTTTTCCGCAACCTGTTCGAGTACGAATGGGAGCTGACCAGGAGCCCCGCCGGCGCCCACCAGTGGAAGCCGAAGAACCCCGAGGCCGTCGACACAGTCGAGGACCCGCAGGAGCCCGGCAAGCGCCGCACGCCCAACATGCTGACGACCGACCTGTCGCTCAGGTTCGACCCGGCCTACGAGAAGATCTCGCGCCATTTCTACGAGAACCCGGACGCTTTCGCCGACGCCTTTGCCCGCGCCTGGTTCAAGCTGACCCACCGCGACATGGGCCCCAAGGTCCGCTATCTCGGCGCCGAGGTGCCGGCCGAAGACCTGATCTGGCAGGATCCGGTGCCGGCGGTCGACCACACGCTCGTCGACAGCACCGACATCGCGGAGCTCAAGGCCAAGGTGCTGGCGTCCGGCCTGTCCGTGCGCGAGCTCGTCTACACCGCATGGTCGTCGGCGGCAACGTTCCGCGGCTCGGACAAGCGCGGCGGCGCCAACGGCGCACGCATCCGCCTTGCGCCGCAGAAGGACTGGGAGGTCAACGAGCCGGCCCAGCTTGAAAAGGTGCTCGGCGTCCTGGAGGACATCCGCAAGGCGTTCAACGACGCCCAGACCGGCGGCAAGAAGATCTCGCTGGCCGATCTCATCGTGCTCGGCGGCGCCGCGGCGGTCGAAAAGGCCGCGAAGGACGCCGGAACGAGCGTCGACGTGCCGGTCACGCCCGGCCGCACGGATGCGACGGCCGAAATGACCGACGCGGAATCCTTCGAACCGCTCGAACCGAAGGCCGACGGCTTCCGCAACTACGTCGACGCCGAGTACACGGTGCCGACCGAGCAGCTCCTGATCGACCGCGCCCAGCTGCTGACGCTGTCGGCGCCCGAGATGACGGTGCTGGTCGGCGGGCTGCGCGTGCTCGGCGCCAATCACGGCAATGCGCCGCACGGCGTGTTCACCGACCGGCCCGGCCAGCTCACCAACGACTTCTTCGTCAACCTGCTCGACATGGGCACCGCGTGGAAGCAGTCGGAGGAGGACGAGCACGTCTATGAAGGCCGCGACCGCGCGACCGATCAAGTCAAATGGACGGGAAGCCGTGTCGATCTCGTCTTCGGCTCCAACTCGCAGCTCCGCGCGCTGGCCGAAACCTACGCCCAGGACGATGCGAAGGAGAAGTTCGTTCGCGACTTCGTCAAGGCCTGGAACAAGGTGATGAACGCCGATCGCTTCGATCTCGCCGCCTGACCGCGGGCTGGCGCAATGAACGGCAAGGGCGCGGACCTCTCCGCGCCCTTTTTCGTCACAACCCGGCTTGTATCCGGGCCACGCCGACGCTGGAGCCGTGCGCAAGACGCATGGCGCGCTATCAGTTTGAATCGACGCATTTTTGCAGACGCCAAGTGATTTCACTTGGCTGCAAAATGCTGTAGCTAGGCGCCCTGACGGGTAGCCGAACTGGAAAAAGCATGCGACTTGGCGGACGACTGGCCGCGGCCATCGAAATTCTCGACGACATCGAAAACAGGCATCGCCCGGCGGCCGAAGCGCTGAAGGACTGGGGCGTGTCGCACCGCTTTGCGGGATCGGGCGACCGGGCCGCGATCGGCAACATCGTCTACGACGCGCTGCGCCGCCGGCGCTCTGCCGCGTCGATGATGGGCGACGGCTCCTCCCGCGCGATCGCCATCGGCGGCCTGCTGACCGAATGGCCGATGTCGCCCGCCGCGCTGAACGAGGCGCTCGACGGGGACCGCTTCGCGCCCCAGCCCCTCACCGAGACAGAATTGGCCCGCATCGCCGCCTTCGATCCTGCCGCGATGCCGGACGGCGACCGCGCCGACTGTCCGGCCTGGTGCGAGCCGCTGCTTGAAGCGGCGTATGGCGACGACTGGATCGAGGAAGGCCGCGCGCTCGGCGCCAGGCCGCCGCTCGACCTGCGCGTCAACACGCTGAAGGCGTCGAAGGACAAGGTGCTGCGCGAGCTGTCGCGGACTGGCGCCAGCGAAACCGCGCTCGCGGCGCAGGGGCTGCGCATCGCTCCGGTATCGGGCGGCGGCCGGCATCCCAACGTCCAGGCGGAGCCGGCCTTCCAGAAGGGCTGGTTCGAGGTTCAGGATGAAGGCTCGCAGCTCGCAGCCGCGCTGGCCGGCGCCGCGCCCGGCATGCAGGTGCTCGACTACTGCGCCGGCGCCGGCGGCAAGACGCTGGCGCTGTCGGCCGCAATGGAGAACCGAGGCCAGATCCATGCGCACGACGCCGACAGGCTGCGTCTGGCGCCGATCTTCGACCGGCTTAAGCGCGCGGGATGCCGCAACGTCCAGGTGATCGCCGACGGCGAGGCACTCGAGCCGCATGCCGGCCAGTTCGATCTCGTGCTCGTCGACGCGCCCTGCACCGGCAGCGGCACCTGGCGGCGCAAGCCTGACGCCAAATGGCGCCTTACCGAACACCAGCTCGAGGCGCGTGTCGCCGACCAGACGGCGATCCTCGAGTCCGCCTCGCGCTTCGTCAGGCCCGGCGGCCATCTGGTCTACGTCACCTGCTCGGTGTTCCGCGCCGAGAACCACGACCGGATCGCGGCCTTTCTGGCATCGAGGCCGGAATTCGCGCCGGCAGACCATGCGGCGCGGTGGGCCGAAATCGCCCCGTCGCGACAGGATAAGGTTCGGATCGACCCGCTGGGGCTGTCGCTGTCGCCGGCACGGTCGGGAACGGACGGCTTTTTCGTGTCGGTGATGGCGCGCGGCTGATCTGGCCGCGCGCGAACATCGCCCTATCTCCGGCCTCGATATCCGGAGCCCGCCATGACACGACATCTGCCCTCGCTTGCCCTGTTTCTCCTCCTCGTCGTCGGCGGCGGCACGCTGATCGGCATCGCCACCGCGCCCGGCGAATGGTATGCCGCGCTGTCGAAGCCGTCCTTCAATCCGCCGAACTGGATCTTCGGGCCGGTCTGGACGACGCTCTACGTGCTGATCGCCATAGCCGGCTGGCGTGTCTGGCACATCGCCGGCGCAAGCACCGCGCGCGCGTTCTGGTTGGCGCAGCTCGGGCTCAATTTCCTGTGGTCGCCGGTGTTCTTCGCCGCCCACATGATCGGCGCTGCGCTGGTCGTCATCGTCCTGCTTGCCGCGGCGATCGTCGGCTTCATCGTCGCAAGCCGGCCGGTCGATGGCCTCTCGGCGCTGCTGTTTCTCCCCTATCTGGCCTGGGTCGCATTCGCCACCACGCTCAACGCAGCGATATGGCTGCTCAACTGATCATGATGCACCGCACAATTCCCGATTGCCGTCACGGCGGCGCTTTGCGATAAACCGGCAAAAGGAAAGTGCGGATGTCGGGCAAGAAGCTGGTTGCCGACGGCGACTACGAAACACGCGTGCGGTCGAGTTTCGCGCGTCAGAAGGTCATGGAAACCATGGGCGCCGAGATGACCCGCGTCTCGCCGGGCATCGTCGAGATCGAGCTCCCCTATGACGCGCGCTTCACACAGCAGCACGGCTTCCTGCATGCTGGCGTCATCTCGACCGTGCTCGATTCGGCCTGCGGCTACGCCGCTTACTCCGTCATGCCAGCAGATGCCGCCGTGCTGACCATAGAGTTCAAGGTCAACTTGCTGGCGCCCGGCAGGGGTGACCGGTTCCTGTTTCGCGGCGCGGTGACCAAGCCCGGCCGCACGATCATCGTGGCGGACGGCCAGGCCTACGCCATCGACGAGGACGGCGCGGCAAAGCTCATCGCCACCATGACGGGAACCATGATGACGGTGACCGGCAGGCAGGGCATCGAGGGCTGACCGGCCATCTGGCCGGGTCACCGCCACCCGGGGCGCTTTTCCACGCGAGATCGCAAAGAACCAGCCGTCCTGCATCGATTCGGCCTGCTCGCGGGCCGCACACCTTGCCATGGCGACGGTCGACCGCTATGCCACCTCCGCCAGCGCTGCCGACCCGCGGAGAGACCATGCAACCGATCTACATCATCGCCGAAATCGGCATCAATCATAACGGCGACCTCGACATCGCACGCAAGCTGATCGCGGGTGCCAAGGAAGGCGGCTGCGACGCGGTCAAGTTCCAGAAGCGGACCGTCGAGAAGGTCTACACCAAGGAAGACCTGGACAAGCCGCGCGAGAGCCCGTGGGGCACGACCCAGCGCGAACAGAAGATGGGTCTCGAGTTCACGCAGGAAGACTATGACGAGATCGACCGCTACTGCCGCGAGCTCGACATCGACTGGTTCGCGTCCGCATGGGACCCGGACTCCCAGATCTTCCTGCGCCAGTACGATCTCAAGCACAACAAGATCGCCTCCGCGCTGCTGACGAACATGGATGTGCTGAAGCTCGTCGCGGAAGAGAAGAAGCATACCTTCGTCTCGACCGGCATGAGCACGCTCGACGAGATCGACGCCGCCGTGAAGGTCTTCAAGGACGCCCGCTGCCCGTTCGAGCTGATGCACACCAACAGCACCTACCCGTCTCCGAAGGACAAGGTGAACCTGCGCACCATCGACACGCTGCGCGATCGCTACGGCGTCGATGTCGGCTATTCGGGCCACGAGCAGGGACGCGTCGTTGCGCTGGCTGCCGCGGCCATGGGTGTGACCTCGATCGAGCGCCATGTCACGCTCGACCGCGCCATGTACGGGTCCGACCAGGCCGCCTCGCTGACGCTGCGCGAGATGGAGCTTCTCGTCTCCGACATCCGCACCATCGAGCGGGCGATGGGCGACGGCGTCAAGCGCATCACCGACGAGGAAATGGCGATCCGCATGAAGCTGGTCGGCAGCGCGCCCAAGGGCGCAGCCTGAATGAGCGCCTCCCGCACCGACTTCGCCAGCGTGCTGGGCGAGCACATCGCGGTCGCCAGCGCGCTTGCCGGGGACCCCGGCCTGATCGCCTCGATCGAGAACGCCGCGCGCCTGACGGAGCGCGCGATCAGCGGAGGCAACAAGCTGCTCCTGTGCGGCAATGGCGGCTCCGCGGCGGACTGCCAGCACATTGCGGCGGAACTCGTCGGCAAGTTCTATTTTCACCGCCGCTCGCTGCCCGCCGAGGCGCTGACCACCAACACCTCCGCCCTCACCGCGATCGGCAATGATTATTCCTACGAGGAGGTCTTCTCGCGCCAGCTCGAAGGAGTCGGCCGCAGCGGAGACGTGCTGCTCGGGATTTCGACCAGTGGCCGCTCGAAGAACGTGCTTCAGGCCTTCGCGACCGCTAAGTCCATGGGGATTGCAACGATCATGCTGACGGGATCGGCGCTGGAAGGTGCGGCCGTCCCGCATTGCGACCTGCTGATTTCGGTGCCGTCGAAGGTGACGCCGCGCATCCAGGAAGCCCATATCCTGATCGGCCACTACATCTGCGAGCATGTCGAGCGCGAAATCTGCGGCAAGCCCTGAAGTGGAAAAGGCACGGAAAGCCGGCGGACGCCGCCCCAAGCCGGCGGCGATCGAGGACGATCTCGATCTTCTCGACCTGTTCCTCGGCGACATGCGCGATCAGCAGGACATCTGGAAGCCGACCGCCTACTGGCTCGACTATTGCGACCGCATAACGGCCGAGATCCGCCGTTCCGGCCTCAAGGACTTCCGGCGCAACTGGAACCTGATCAAGGGCTACGGCAACACCCCTGTCGGGGAGCGGTTCGAGGCATTCCAGTCGGACTGGGCGCGCAAGGCATACGCGCTGCTATCCAGGCTTCCGCCATTCCGCATGATCGAGTGGCGACACGGCAAGCAGACGCGCGCCTATGACCGCGACCTGGCCAAATGGGCTTACTACCACGCCCTGTTGCTCCATGCCTTCATCAAGGAGGGCGAGCAAGCTGCGCCGATCCTGAACAGTGTCGAGGACAGCAGCGTCGGCAATCCCGTATTGTTCGACCTCGACGGGCGGAAATATTCGTCGAATCTTCTGCGGCGCATCACCACCGTCGCGGTGATGGTGCAATGCGCCCCTCAGGCGCCGCGCCGCCGGATCCTGGAAATCGGCGGCGGCTACGGCGTCATGCCGGAAATCCTGATGAAACTAGACCGGGGTGACATCGACTATTTCGTTGCCCTGGACATTCCCCCGATCGTCCATATCCAGACGCAGTATCTGAAATCGGTTTTTCCCGGGCGTGTCATCGACTACCGCGCCGTCCGTGAGATGCCAACAATCCGGCCTGAAGACATAGCCGGATCGATCCTGGTCATCCCGCCATGGATGCTCCCCAGGCTCGATCTGGACTTCGACCTGCTCTACAATTCGATCTCGTTTCAGGAGATGGAGCCTGCGGTCGTCGAGAATTATCTCGACCTGGCGGCCCCGCGCTCAAGCCGCATATTCATCAACTCCAAGCATGACGGGCACAAAAAGGGCGCGCGCGGCCAGCAGGAGCAGATTTCGTTCAAATGGCTTGCCGACGAAATCGAGAAACGAGGCTTCCGGCAGGACGCTCATCCCACCGACACGCCAGAGGCCAGGGCTTTCGCGGCCGACCTGCCTGGCTACCGATACGGGCATTTCTCGCGCGCGGGCTAGCCGGGCGGTTCGCCCTCACCCTCCCCGTGCGGTGAGGGCCGCGGCGATCTCCTCCAGATCGTCCCGCGTGTCGATCTCCAGCGCCTCATCCTCCGACGTCTCGAACATGCCGATCCTGCCGAACAGCCGGCACCGCGCGGCCAGGAATCCATCGGTGCGGCAGATGTAGAAATTGCCGTTCTCGCGGAAGAACAGCTCCTCGTCAGTCAGTTGCTGGCGCATCGGCCGGTTAAGCGGGTCGTACTGGGGTTGCGGGTCGTGCCGGCCGCGCCAGAGAAAATTGCGAACCAGCGTCGACGAGAACATCGAATCATACCCGCCGTCCTCGAACGCAGCGATTGCGCTGTCGAACAGGCCGTCCGCACGCAGCGGCGAGGTGACCTGGGGAAACAGGAAAGCCTCCGTAGCCGGCTTGCGGCACATATGCTCCAGCGCGTGAAGCAGAGCGCTTTCCGACGACGACAGGTCCCCGGCAAGTTCGGCAGGCCGCAGGGCCGGCACGACGGCGCCATGCGCCCGCGCCACCTCGGCGATCTCCGGGCTGTCCGTCGACACCACGACGTCGCGAACGCAATCGGCCTTCCTCGCCGCCTCGATCGTCCAGGCGATGAGCGGCTTGCCGGCGAGATCGATGATGTTCTTGCCCGGCAGGCCCTTCGAACCGCCGCGCGCCAGAAGGATCGCGTCGCAGGCGATCATCCGGGCTTCCGCGCGAAGACGGTCATGAACGAACCGTAGAATGCCGGCGATACGTCGCCCTCGCCGCTCAGCATGCGGGTCATGGCCTCCTCGGTCGCGAACCGCGTGTCGAAGAACGGCTTTTCGATCCGCTCGACGACGAACCCGGTATCGCGGAAGAGCCGCACCAGCGAATCCTCGGTGAACAGGCTGACATGCGTCGGGTCGTGCAGCAGCCGGAAGCGGTCGCCGAACCGCCGCGCCGCCGCGCTCGAGAAATCCGGCGTTCCGCAGATGAAATAGCCGCCCGGCTTCAGGAGCCGGAACACCTCGCGCACGAACGGCACCGGCTCGTCGACATGCTCGATGACGTGATGCGCGACCGCCGCGTCGAACCAGCCTTCTTCGACGAATGCGCCTTCCAGGACCCCGAGCAGGACTTCGGCACGGGTCTTTTCGCGGCAGATTTCGACCGAGCGCGGCGAGGTGTCGAGGCCGTAGGCCTCGTGACGGATGTCGACCTGCTGCAGCAACTCGCCGAGCCCGCAGCCGATGTCGAGCACCCGCCCGGCCGGCAGCGCGTTCACGAATTCCGCGATGTAGCGCAGATCCTCGACCCGCTGCGGCCGCTCGCTTTCGATGTCGCGGATCTTGCCGTCGGGATCTTTTTTGGCGTCCCAATATTCGGCCTGCGCGCCCTCGCCCGGCTCGCGCCGGACGAAATAGCCACCGTCGGCCATCAGCGCGAGGCACTGGTCGATGACCGGCACCTCCGTCTCGTTTGCGCCGGCCTCTCCGCTATCGGGTGAAGTCATCTTCGCCATCCTCAAAGCCTGCGTTGCAGCCACGCCGTCATGTCGCGGTGGAATGCCGCCAAATTCTGCCGTTCACGGTTTCGGGCCGCGGCCTGCCGCTCCACCGCACGCGCCCCAAGTGCAGTCTCCAGATCGGCATCGAGCAGCCGAAAGGCTTTCTCGACGCCCTGCCCGATATGCGTTCCGTCGACATCGATGCAACGGTCACCGAGCCCAAGACCCGCGAACATGCCCGACACCTTGTGGTGTGTCGACAGGCCGACCGTGGGAACACCGATGCCCAGCGGGACCAGACTGGCGTGAAACCGCATCGCAAGCACCGCGGCGGCGCCACGATACAACGCGAACACATCGGCCCAGGAACCGGCATCCACCAGATACGGCGCGACCTCCACCCGCGTCCGTCTGTTCCTGTCGTCGAGTGCCGCCAGGCAATCCGCAATGACGGCAAGGTCGGAATAGACGTGCGGAACGAACAGGACCCGGAGGTCGGCGTGGCGCAAAAGCAGGTCATCTATCTGGCCGGCCACATGCCGCGAAAATCGCGTCAATCCGTCCTCGCCGTACCGGACCTCGGGCATGTCGCCCGCAACGTTTACGACGATGTAGGGCGACAGGCGGCGCGGAGATGCATGTGGCTCGGCAAAAAGACCACCGTCGGGAATGACGGGCATCGCCGCGGCATACTGCTCGCCCGCCCCCTCGGCGACTAATGTTCGCGACCCGTCATTGCGCAGCGAAAACAGCACGCGATCGCTCGATAGCATGGCGTCGAGGAAGGCGCGGAACCGCTCCATCGCCACGGAACTGATGCCACGCGTCGCATCGCAACCGATCCCGTAAAAGACGATCGGCTTGGTGATCTGGAGAAGGTAGTCCGGTGCGAAATCGAAATAGGTGCCGGAAGCGGTGTTGTCCCGCCACATCTGGAAAATGCTGTTTCCACCCAGAAGCAGGAGGTCTGCCTGGTTCGCCTGCGCGATGAAATCGGCGTCGAACCCGCGCCGTCCCCAATGGACGAATTCGCGCATCTCGACCCGATCGTAGGCGAATTCGAACAGCATGTCGGCCTGGCGCGTACGGTACGCCCCGTCATGCATTGCACCGTCGCCGGTATTGCCTGCGAAGGATGCCAGATGGAGAACGTTGAGGGTGCGCATCTTCACCGCCCGGACAACATCGGAGGCTTCGCATATCCTCTCGACACACCACTTGCAAGAACGGCAAAATCGACTACGCCTGACGGCGCACGTCTGAGAGAGGGCCCGGGTGACACTAGAACAAGCGTCGGCAGACACACGATATTCGGCGGTCATCGAAATCCGCTTCCATCTCGGCGAACTCTATTTCCTGATGCCGTTTCTCTATTGCGTGGCGCCGAGTGCGGACGCGCCGATTTGCCTGCTGTTCACGCGCAAGGCCCTGTTCGAGCAGTTCCGCGGCGATCGTCTCATGTCATTGGCGGCCGAGCGCATCGGCGCCGTGGTGATCACCTGCTTTACCGATGGCCTGACCGGGTCCAGCGCTCCCGACACCCCCGAAACACGCCAGGCGGCGGCGCGGATGAGGCGCGACATCAACGCGGTCCTTGAACGAACGGACCTGTTCCTGGTCCAGATTACCGGTGGCTACGCGGAACGTCTGCTGCAGCGGTGGCCTTCCGGCCAACCCCGCATTGTCCGGTTTCCGCACACCAGCGCCCCGGCATTGTTCGATGTCGACCAGGCGCGCAAGCAGAATCCGATCCAGCACAAGGGCGCCGGCGATCCGCTGCTTATCTGGGACCCGGAAGCGGCCTCCTACTACGCCCTCTACGGCGTCGAGAACACCATCGTCCTGGGCTATCACTGCCTGCGGGACGAATGGCTGTCGCTCGTGGAAGAGTGCCGCGAGCAGGGCGAACCCGACGCCCTTGTGTTCAGCTACCGTCCCCGCGACACGATCCTCCCGATGGAAAAGTGGGTCGAACTCCACCGCTCGACATATGCCGTGATCCGTGAGGAGTTTCCCGACCTGCCGATCACGATCAAGCCACATCCGAACCAGGATCCGTCGCAGCTGGAGGCGCTCGCCACCCGGTTCGGCTGGAGCAATGTCCGCATCAGCGTTGAGAACCCGGCGATCCTGGCCGCGAATGCGCGGTTTGCCGTCAGCTTCCTCACCGGCGGCATCTTCAACACGATGCTGCTCGACGTCCCCTCGATCAACTACTTCAATGCCCGTGAGGATTACGTCCGAGGCCGTGGCGCCTACAAGCAGCGATACGCGGAACTGGGAATACCCGACGTCGAAGACGAGGCAGGCCTTCGCTCCGCGCTTCGGTCCTGTCGCGATACGGATTGCACAACCGGCTTCGGCGACATAAAGCGTGAGATCGTCTGCATAACGTCCTTCACGGATTTCCGCCGTCGCGTCGAAGCCGCTCATTCAGATATCTAGCCGCCGCGACGACAGGGTCGCATGACAACAACTGCTTGAGTGGTCCGTACCGTGTCCCAGAAGAGTGTGTCCAAGCCCGAGCGTTATGCCGGCCTGTTCGAGATCCGGTTTCATATCGGCGAGCTGTATTTCCTGGTGCCGTTCCTCTATTGCGCCAAATACAGACCCGACGAGAAGATCTGCCTGGTCTTCACCCGCGAGGATGTCTACCGCCAGTTCAGGCGCGACCGCGTGCTGACCCGCGCGATCGATGAGATCGGCGCCGTCATCGTCCGCTGCTTCTCGGACCACCTTCCCGAAGATGGCGAAGGCGACAACCCGGAAATCCGCGAACAGGTGCGCCAGTTCAAGCGCCGCATCACCCGCCTCCTGGAACGCACGGACTACCTCTTTGTGCAGATCGGTGGCGGCTACATCGACCGCCTCATGCGGGGCCGCGGGATGACGCATCCGATCATCGTGCGGTTTCCGCACACCAGCGGACCGGCCCTCTACAACGTCAACAGGGCGCAAAAGCAGGACGTTCGCCAGCGCGGCAACCGCGGTGAACGAATCCTCGTCTGGGACCGCCGTACCAGCCAGCACTACGAGCGGGTCGGGTTCGAGACGGTAATCCCCCTCGGGTATCATTGCACGACGCCCAAATGGCTCGATTTCCTGGAGACGCTCGGCGACGATCGACCGAAATTCGCGCTCATCTTCAGCTACTATCCGCGCGACGACGTCTTGCCGCTGCGCAAGTGGCGCATGCTTCACCGCGATACGTACCAGGCGATCCGGGATGTCTTTCCCGATATCAGCATCGTCGTGAAACCGCATCCGAACCAGGACACCCGCCAGTTGCGGAGCTTCATGAACACCCATCAGTGGGAGAATGCCGAGATCAGCAGCGAGAATCCCATGCTTTTGTCGAAGGGTGCCGCATTTTCGGTCAGCTTCCTTACCGGTGGCATCTTCAACACGATGCTGATGGACATACCCTCGATCAACTTCTTCAACGCGCGCAAGGAATATGCGGCCCATCATGGTGCCTTGAAGCAGAACTACGCGGCGTTCGGCGCAGCCGACGTCGGCAACCGGGTGGAACTGACCGCCGCGCTGAAAGAGATTGAGGCAGGCCGATTGAAGATGACGTTCGGGACGGAGCGGAACAAGCTGCGCCGGATAGAGAGCTTTCGGGCACTGACTGCGAAAATCCGAAAGACACAAGGCTCCTAGCCTTTAGGGCGCGGCGCGGCCGCGTGCTCTCGGAGGCAAGCAAGTAAGCAGCGAGGCTTGACGCTTTTCCCTGGCGACACAGGTTACTGTATGATCGCCGATACGGGAGCCAGTCATGTCGATACGCCGGAACCGGATCACAAAGCCGATCTTCGACTGGGCATCGAAGATCATGCCGCCCATCTCCGAAACCGAGCGCGAAGCGATCGATGCCGGGACGGTGTGGTGGGACGGAGAGCTCTTCACCGGCTCGCCGGACTGGGATCGCCTTCTGGCGATGCCGCCCGCCTCGCTCTCAGCCGAGGAGCAGGCCTTCATGGACGGCCCGGTGCGCGAGCTCTGCGCGATGATCGACGAGTGGAAGATCGTCTGGGAGGACCGCGACCTGCCGCCCGAGGTCTGGGCCTTCATGCGCGAGAACAAATTCTTCGGCATGATCATCCCGAAAGAGCACGGCGGTCTCGGCTTCTCCAACACCGCCCATTCCGAGATCGTCCGCACGGTATCGTCGGCGAGCGTCGTCGCCGGCGTCACCGTGATGGTGCCGAATTCGCTCGGTCCGGGCGAGCTGCTGATGCACTTCGGCACGGACGAACAGCGCGACTACTGGCTGCCGCGCCTCGCAGATGGCCGCGAGATCCCCTGCTTCGGGCTGACGTCTGAGGACGCAGGGTCAGACGCCGCGGCGATGACGGACACGGGCATCGTCGAATATGGCACCTTCGACGGTGAGCGCGTTCTCGGCATGCGCCTCAATTTCCACAAGCGCTACATCACGCTCGGACCCGTCGCCACCGTGATGGGCCTGGCGTTCAAGATGCACGACCCCGAAAACCATCTCGGCAAGGGCGAGGAACTCGGTATCACGGTCGCGCTGCTGCCGACCGACCTGCCCGGCATCGCGCATGGCGAGCGCCATGTGCCGCAATTCACGCATTTCCAGAACGGGCCGCTCTACGGCAAGGACGTCTTCGTGCCGCTGGATCACATCCTCGGCGGCGAGGCGATGATCGGACAGGGCTGGAAGATGCTGATGACAGCGCTGGCCGCGGGCCGCGGCATCTCGCTGCCGTCGCAATCCGCGGCCTCGGCCGCCTTCTGCGCCCGCGCGACCGGAGCCTACGCCCGCATACGATCGCAGTTCGGCATCCCGATCGGCATGTTCGAGGGCATCCGCAAGCATCTCGCCGACCTTGCCGCCAATGCCTATCTGATCGACGCCGCGCGCCGGCTGACCGTCGCCGCGCTCGATGAAGGCCACAAGCCGTCGGTCGTTTCCGCGATCATGAAATACCACGCCACCGAGCGCATGCGTGACTCCGTCGAGAAGGCGATGGACATTCACGGCGGCAAGGGGATCATCGACGGCCCGCGCAACTATCTCGGCGGCCACTACCGCTCGGTGCCGATCGGCATCACGGTCGAGGGCGCGAACATCCTCACCCGCAATCTGATGATCTTCGGCCAGGGCGCGATCCGCTCGCATCCCTACATGCTCGACGAACTCCTCGCCCTGTCGGATGACGACCGCGAGCGCGGTCTCGACGCGTTCGACAAGACGTTCTGGAAGCATGTCGGCCATGCGATCGGCAACGGCTTCCGGGCATGGGGCCGCGGCTGGACCGGCGGCGGCTTCGCGCCCGCCCCGGACAACACGAAGATGGCGCATCACTGGCGCCAGTTGTCGCGCTACGACGCCGCCTTCGCGCTGCTTGCAGACGTCGCGCTGCTGACGCTCGGCGGCGAGCTCAAGCGTCGGGAAATGCTCTCCGCGCGGCTGGGCGACATTCTGGCGGAGCTTTATCTTCTCGGCGCGGTCCTCAAACGGTGGGAGGACGAGGGCGGATTGGAAGAAGACAGGCCCATCGTCGACTATATCATGCATCAGGGCATCGGCCGGCTCGGTGAGGCGTTCGACGGCGTGCTCGACAATCTTCCGATGCGCATCGCCGCCTGGAAGATCCGGGCGATCGCATTCCCGCTTGGCGTTCCCCGCGGTACGCCTCCCGACGAGGCGACGAACGAGGTCGCCGAGATTCTCCTGAAACCCGGCGTTCAGCGCGACCGGCTTGCGCCGGGACTGTATCTTGGAGAAGGCCGCGCCGACCATCCCATGGCCGACCTTGAAGACGCCTTCGTGAAGGTGGTCGCCGCCGAAACGGTCCGCAGGAAGCTGCGGGAAGCCGGCATCGCTGACCCCGAAGCGGCTCTCGCCGAGGGGATCATCAGCCGCGAGGAGCTGGACAGGCTCGAGGATGCGAGGATCGCGACCGAGGCCGTCATTCGCGTCGATGCGTTTCCGATGCAGGAGGTGTCGCCCATCGCGGCGCAGCATTCGAAACGCGGGTCGCGGAAGCCGGCGCACCGGCAGGCGGCGGAATAGCCGCGCGGACGCGTCCGGGGAACAAGCTTGCGCGTGGTGTCTGTGCCGGTATGGACACGTGGGCTCAAATTGCGCGTTTCCACGATTTGAGAGAAAGATTTTTCATTCCGCGCACTGGCCGCCGAAGCCCGGACCACGCGTCGTCGGGCCTCGTGATCTAGAGTCCACGCTCCTCTTGGAGTCTACGTCATGGACCTGGTACCGCTCATCGACCAACTCGGCGAAAACGGCGCGGCGATTGCCGGTGGAGCCGTTATCGGCATCGTCTTCGGCTTCTTTGCGCAGCGGACCGGTTTCTGCACCCGCTCGGCGCTTCTCGACGTCGTGCGCGGCAGAAATTTCTCGGCACTGGCGGTCTGGCTGTCGGGCTTTGCCGTGACGATACTCGGCGTGCAACTCCTTCTGCAGCAGGACATGCTGTCGGTTCAGGAGACGCGGTTCTTCTCGACAGCACAGAGCCTGTCCGGCGCGATTGTCGGCGGCCTGCTGTTCGGCGCGGGCATGGTCCTCGCCCGCGGTTGCGTCTCGCGGCTCGTGGTCCTCGGATCGTCGGGCAACCTGCGCGCGATCTATTCCCTCGCCATCGTCGCCGCCGTCGGCCTGGCGACCTATTCGGGCTTCCTCGTGCCGCTGCGCGACGTGATCGGCTCGGGCTGGAGCAGCGCCGAGATAGGCGGCAACGATCTCCTGGCACATTTCGGGCTCGCCCAGGGTTACGGCGTTGCGGTCGGCATCGTGCTTGTGCTTGCGGCCCTTGGCGTGTCGCTGCGCGCAAGCGTGTCGCCGCTGCTCGTCCTCGGCGGGGCGGTGGTCGGCTTGACCGTCGTCGCCGGCTGGTACTTCACCTATGAGCTTTCGCTGCAGGTCTTC
>JAMLJD010000048.1 GCA_023953775.1 Rhizobiaceae bacterium
ACATGCAGTATTCCTGCGCCTATTTCGAGCGGCCCGACATGTCGCTCGAAGACGCGCAGCGCGCCAAGAAACGCCACCTGGCGGCCAAGCTCAACCTGAAGCCTGGCAATACCGTGCTCGACATCGGCTCGGGATGGGGCGGGCTCGGGCTTTATCTGGCGCGGCGCTTCGAGGCAGACGTCGTCGGCGTCACCCTGTCGACCGAGCAGCACGCCGTATCGGTCGAGCGCGCGCAGAACGAGGGGCTGGACTCCCATGTCCATTTCGAACTGCGCGACTATCGCGACATCTCGGAGCGGTTCGACCGCGTCGTCTCGGTGGGCATGTTCGAGCATGTCGGGCTCAATCACTACCAGACCTACTTCAACAAGTGTGCCAGGCTGATGAAGCCGGACGGCGTGATGGTGCTGCACACGATCGGCCGCTCGGGCGAGCCGGCGGCGACCACGCCTTTCATCCGCAAGTACATCTTCCCCGGCGGCTACATACCCTCGATGTCCGACATGCTGCCGGCGATCGAGAAGTCTGGCCTGATCGTGACCGATGTCGAGATCCTGCGCCTTCACTACGCCGAAACGCTGAAGCACTGGCGCGAGCGGTTCATGGCCAACCGCCAGAAAGCGGTCGAGATTTATGACGAGCGCTTCGCCCGCATGTGGGAATTCTACCTCGCTGGCTCCGAAGCCTCGTTCCGCTACGGCGACCTCGTGGTGTTCCAGATGCAGCTGGCGCGGCGTAACGATTCCCTGCCCACGACGCGCGACTACATTGGCAAGGCCGAAAAGGCGATCGCCATGCACGAGATCGGCCATAGGAGGACCAGTGCACGATCCGTAACTGGCAGGCACGGCAGGAAACATTCGACGCCAGGCAAGTAAGCCGCTCGCGTCGGGTTCCCTGCTTGCAATCGCGCCGGCGTGCGTCAACAGTCGCGCATGGCACTCGTACTCTTCGTCCCCGCCGCACTGGCAGAAATCACAGGATGCTTCGCCTTCTGGGCATGGTGGCGGCTTGGCGCTTCGCCGTTGTGGCTGTTGCCTGGCCTGGCCTCGCTGGCGATGTTCGGCTGGTTGCTGGGCCTTACGGACGCCGCCCATGCGGGCCGAGCCTTCGCCGCCTATGGCGGCATCTATATCGCCGCTTCTCTGAGCTGGATGTGGGTGGTGGAGGGAAGCCGCCCCGACCGCTATGACGTTGCCGGCGGCATGATATGCATCGCCGGCGCAATGGTGATCCTGTTCGCTCCGCGCGCCGGCTGACTATTCCTGTTTTGTTCCAAAGGCGGACGCGCTATGCTGATCGCCGCCGCCGCGTCAACCTGATTCCGCGGAGGCCGCGTAGCGGCTGTGGATGTGTGTGAACAGCGGGCGACGCGAGGGGCAAAAAACCTTTGTTCCCCGGAATAGACAATGATGGCTCTTCAGGCCGGGGCTTTCGCGGTCTATCAGGAAGCTGGTGACAGCCGGGTCGTGTTCCTTCTACCGGCGAACAGGACAAGTGGAAAACGGCATGGCTGACGCAGCCCGCAAGCTCAATGCGGCGGAACCCTCCCTTTACCGCGAGGCGCCCAACAATATCGAGGCCGAGCAGGCGCTGCTCGGCGCGATCCTCGTCAACAATGACGCGTTCTACCGCGTCTCGGACTTCCTCAAGGCCGGCCATTTCCACGAGCCGTTGCACCGCAAGATCTACGAGGTGTCGGGCGAGCTGATCCGGATGGGCAAGATGGCCAATCCGGTGACGATCAAGACCTTCCTGCCGGCCGACGAGAAGGTCGGCGACATGACGGTGGCGCATTATCTCGCGCGGCTGGCGGCCGAGGCGGTCACGATCATCAACGCCGCCGACTACGGGCGGGCGATCTACGACCTCGCCACGCGCCGGGCGCTGATCACGGTCGGCGAGGACATGGTCAACATCGCCTATGACGCGCCGGTCGACATGTCGCCGCAGGAGCAGATCGAGGACGCGGAACGGCGCCTGTTCGAGCTCGCCGAGACGGGCCGCTACGACGGCGGCTTCGAGAGCTTTACCGACGCGGTCAAGATCGCCGTCGACATGGCGAACGCCGCCTATATGCGCGACGGCGGCTTGTCGGGAATCGCAACTGGCATGCGCGACCTCGACCGGCGCATGGGCGGCCTGCAGCCTTCGGACCTGATCGTGCTCGCCGGGCGTCCCGGCATGGGCAAGACCTCGCTCGCGACCAACATCGCCTTCAACATCGCCGAGGCCTACCAGCCCGTGCAGCAGGCGGACGGCAGCTTCACTGCCGCCAATGGCGGGGTGATCGGCTTCTTCTCGCTGGAAATGTCGTCCGAACAGCTCGCCACCCGCATCATCTCGGAGCAGACGGAGATCCCCTCTTCCAAGATCCGCCGCGGCGAGATCTCGGAGACCGACTTCGAGAAGCTGGTCGCCTGCTCGCAGACGATGCAGAAGATTCCGCTCTACATCGACCAGACCGGCGGCATCTCGATCGCCCAGCTCGCGGCGCGCGCCCGGCGGCTGAAGCGGCAGCGCGGCCTCGACGTGATCGTGATCGACTACATCCAGCTGATGCAGGGCACCTCGCAGCGCGCGGCACAGAACCGCGTCCAGGAAATCACCGAGATCACCACCGGGCTGAAGGCGCTGGCCAAGGAACTCGGCGTGCCGATCATCGCCCTGTCGCAGCTCTCGCGCCAGGTCGAGAGCCGCGACGACAAGCGGCCGCAGCTTTCCGACCTGCGTGAGTCGGGATCGATCGAGCAGGACGCCGACGTGGTGCTGTTCGTCTATCGCGAGGAGTACTACCTCAAGAACCGCGAGCCGAAGCCCGGCACCGAGGAGTACATCAAGTGGGAAACCGAGATGAACGAGGTGCGCGGCAAGGCGGAGGTGATCGTCGCCAAGCAGCGCCACGGCCCGACGGGAACGGTGTCTCTCGGCTTCCAGGGCGAGTTCACGCGCTTCTTCGATCTGGCCGAGGACAGCCACCTGCCCGAGCGGTTCGAGTAGGCCGTTGAGCGAGACGCTCCGAAACGTCGCGACCCAGGGTGCGACGAGCGCGCTGGCAGGCTGCCGCGTGACGATCGATCTCGATGCGCTGGTCGAAAACTACCGCGCGCTTTCCTCCCTTGCGCGGCCTGCCGCGACGGCCGCGGTCGTCAAGGCCGATGCCTACGGGCTCGGCGCGGCGCATGTGGTCGCCGCCCTTGTCGAAGCCGGCTGCGACCACTTCTTCGTGGCGCTCCCCGAGGAAGGCGTGGCTGTCCGCGCCATCGCGCCGCAAGCGCGGATCTTCGTGCTCGGCGGACTGTTCGGCGAGACGGCGGCCGAAGCCTGCGTCGAGGCCGGGCTGACGCCGGTGCTCAATTCGCGGCAGGACATCGCGCTGTGGGAGAGCCATGGCTGGCGCGAGGACCAGCCGCTTGCCTGCGCGATCCATGTCGACACCGGCATGAACCGGCTCGGCCTGACCCTCGACGAGGCCCGGGTGTTCGCCGAGGACAATGCGCTGACGCGCGCCGTCGCCCCCGTTCTGGTGATGAGCCATCTGGCGTGCGGCGACGAGAGCGGCCACCCGATGAACCGCCGGCAACTCGAATCATTTCAATCGGTCAGGCGGTTTTTCGAAGGCATCGATTCAAGCCTGGCAAATTCCGCCGGGGTCCTTCTCGGGCGCGCCTATCACGCCGAGCTGGTGCGCCCGGGCATCGCGCTCTATGGCGGCGCGCCACTGTCGGGCGTCGACAATCCGATGCGCACCGTCGTCACCGCCGAAGCCCGGATCGTGCAGCTCAGGACCGTGCGCGCCGGCGAGACCGTGAGCTATGGCGCGACGGTGACAGCCGAGCGGGACACGCGCATCGCCGTGGTCTCGGCCGGCTACGCGGACGGTTATCATCGCGCGGGGTCGGGATCCGGCGTGCCGCTCCGGCGCGCAGCCTCGCAAGGCGCACAGGGGTTTCTGCATGGCAGGCGTGTGCCCGTCATCGGCCGCGTGACGATGGATCTGACGATGTTCGACGTTTCGGCGATCGATGCGGACGAGGTTTCGGCCGGCGACCATGTCGAATTGTTCGGTCCCAACATTCCGCTCGACGAAGCGGCTGCCGCGGCGGGGACGATCGCCTACGAGATGCTGACCAGCCTGGGGCGGCGCAGTCACCGGGTGTATCTGGGGGGCACAACGTGAAGTTGCTCTTCCTCGACGAATCCGGCGATCACAATCTTTCGGTGATCGATGCACAGTATCCCCTCTTCGTTCTCGGTGGAGTAATCGTCGAGCAGGCTTATGCGGAGAGTGAACTTTCCGACGCTCTCGATCAATTTAAGCAAAAAGTGTTCGGGACGACCGATATCATCCTCCATACGGCCGACATTGCACGCAACAGGAACGGCTTCGAAGGTCTTCGCGACCGTGAGTTCAGGCAGTATTTCTACCAGGAAATCAATTCGCTGATGCGCCGACTCGATTATTCGGCAATCGCGTGTGTCATCCAAAAATCGGATCACTTAAGCAGATACGGCCTCGCCGCGCTGGACCCTTATCTCCTAAGTCTCGATATTGTGGTGGAGCAATTCTGCTTCGAGATTGGAGAGGCAGAGGGCGGCGGTATCATCATCGCTGAACGCCGCGACCCCACGCTTGATCGAGAACTGGAGCTCGCATGGCTCAATCTCAAGATTCAGGGAACCAGTTCCGTTCAGGCGAAGGTTGTAGAGAGCCGGATCGATGCTCTCAATCTCCGACGGAAATCCGACAACATCGCCGGGCTTCAACTGGCGGATCTGGTGGTCTCGCCGATAGGACGGATGATTCTCGGCAAACGCGCCAAGGAAGACTGGCACATCGTCAAGACGAAGCTCCGCCGTGGCCGTGACGGGAATATCGAGGGGCACGGCCTGATTGTCCTTCCCAAATGAAATGGGCCAGCCCCCGCTACGCAGTGACCAGCCCGTAACATCCATATTGGAAATGCTCATGCGATTGTCAAATCACGATAGTCCACATGGCTAAGTCGCGCATCCAGTTCATCTGCCAGAATTGCGGGTCGGTGCATTCGCGCTGGGCCGGAAAATGCGACGCCTGCGGCGAGTGGAACACGCTGGTCGAGGAAGGCACGTCGGGCGGCATCGGCGCCGGACCGCAATCGATGAAGAGCGCCCGCAAGGGACGCGCGGTCGCGCTCACGACGCTGTCGGGCGAGATCGAGGATGCGCCACGCATCGCGACCGGCATCGGCGAACTCGACCGCGCCACCGGCGGCGGGTTCGTGCGCGGTTCGGCGCTGCTGGTCGGCGGCGATCCGGGCATCGGAAAATCGACGCTGTTGATGCAGGCGGCGGCGGCGCTGGCGCGCGGCGGACACCGCGTCGTCTATGTCTCGGGCGAGGAAGCGGTGGCACAGGTGCGGCTGCGGGCCCAGCGGCTCGGCGCGGCGAACGCGCCCGTCGAGCTGGCGGCCGAAACCAATGTCGAGGACATCCTGGCGACGATCGCCGAGGGCAAGCGGCCCGACCTCGTCATCCTCGATTCGATCCAGACGCTGTGGACCGACCTCGCCGATTCGGCGCCGGGTACCGTCACCCAGGTGCGCGGGGCGGCCCAGGCGATGATCCGTTACGCCAAGTCGACGGGCGCGGCGATCGTGCTGGTCGGCCATGTCACCAAGGAAGGGCAGATCGCGGGGCCGCGCGTGGTCGAGCACATGGTCGACGCGGTGCTCTATTTCGAGGGCGAAGGCGGCCATCACTACCGCATCCTCAGAACGGTCAAGAACCGCTTCGGGCCAACCGACGAGATCGGCGTGTTCGAGATGTCCGACAAGGGGCTGCGCGAGGTCGCCAACCCGTCGGAGCTATTTCTCGGCGAGCGCAGCGCCAAGGCGCCGGGCGCGGCGGTCTTTGCCGGCATGGAAGGCACGCGGCCCGTGCTGGTCGAAATCCAGGCGCTGGTGGCGCCCTCGCCGCTCGGCACGCCGCGTCGCGCCGTCGTCGGCTGGGATTCGGCGCGGCTGTCGATGGTGCTCGCCGTGCTCGAGGCGCATTGCGGGGTCCGGTTCGCGCAGCACGACGTCTATCTCAACGTCGCCGGCGGCTATCGCATCAGCGAGCCGGCGGCGGACCTCGCGGTCGCAGCCGCACTGGTTTCCTCCCTCACCGGTCTTGCCCTTCCGGCCGATTGCGTCTATTTCGGCGAAATCAGCCTTTCGGGGGCGATCAGGGCCGTCGCGCATGCGCCGCAGCGCCTGAAGGAAGCCGAAAAGCTGGGGTTCGGAGCAGCCGTTATGCCGGCTGGAAGCGACGACATGGCGACTGCCGCGGGCAGCCGCAGCTTCCAACCGGAAATGCTGGCCGACCTCGTCGTACGCATCGCCGGTTCGGCGTCGCGCGGCGGCGATGACTGACCGGGGACGGAATTCGACGGGCGGCCGGATGGCGCCCCGCGGGAGCACTGGGCCACATGCCGATTACGCTGCTTGATGGAATTCTCATCGGCTTTACGCTCGTTTCGGCAATGCTGGCCATGGTGCGCGGATTTTCGCGCGAAGTCCTGTCGATCGCATCATGGGTCGGCGCGGCCGTGGCGGCCTACTACCTGCACCCTATCGTGCTGCCCTATGTGACGCCCTACGTGGACAACGCGCAGCTCGCCCTGGCGATCGCCGCGGCTGCGGTGTTCTTCGTCGCGCTGATCGTGATCACGGTGATCACCATGAAGATCGCCGATTTCATCATCGACAGCCGCGTCGGCGCGCTCGACCGCACGCTCGGTTTCCTCTACGGCGCGGCGCGCGGCGTGCTCGTCGTGGCCGTGGGCCTGATGTTCTTCAACTGGCTGGTGGGATCGAACCCGCCGGCGTGGATCACCGAGGCCAAGTCGCGGCCGCTGCTCGAAGAGATCGGCGCGCGGCTGCAGGCGCTGCTTCCGGATGATCCGGAGAACTCGATTTTCGACCGGCTGAACCCGCCGAACGCGGATGGCGAACCCGCCGACGGGCAGCAGGACAACCAGTAGATCCGCCGCAGGGCGGATCGCGTTCTTTTTCGCAGGACAGGACGGAAAGGCGGAGCCTCATGGCAGACGCAGTGCAATTCGTTTCCGGCGAGGCCGACGATCATTTCCACGACGAATGCGGCGTGTTCGGCATTTTCGGGCGCCAGGATGCCGCCGCCATCACCACGCTCGGCCTGCACGCGCTGCAGCATCGCGGCCAGGAGGCGGCCGGCATCGTCTCCTATGACGGGCGGCAGTTCCACGTCGAGCGCCATATCGGCCTGATCGGCGACACCTTCACCAAGCAGTCGGTCATCGACCGGCTGAAAGGCAACCGGGCGATCGGCCATGCGCGCTATTCCACGACCGGCGGCAGCGGCCTGCGCAACGTCCAGCCGCTGTTCGCCGAACTCGCCGATGGCGGGATCGCGGTGGCGCATAACGGCAACATCACCAACGCCATGACGCTGCAGCGCCAGCTCCAGAAGGCCGGTGCGATCTTTTCCTCCACCTCCGACACCGAGACGATCCTGCATCTGGTGGCGACCAGCCGCGAGCGCGACTTCAATTCGCGTTTCATCCAGGCGGTACGCCAGCTCGAGGGCGCCTATTCGCTGGTTGCGCTGTCGTCGAAGAAGATGATCGGCTGCCGCGATCCGCTCGGCATCCGTCCGCTGGTGCTGGGCAAACTCGAGGGCGCCCACATCCTGGCGTCCGAAACCTGCGCGCTCGACATCATCGGCGCCGACTATATCCGCGACGTCGAGCCGGGCGAGATGATCGTCGTGACGCTCGACGGGATCGAGAGCAGCTTTCCCTTCAAGCAGGAGAAGCCGCGCTTCTGCATCTTCGAGTATGTCTATTTCGCACGGCCGGATTCGTCCGTCGAAGGCCGCAACGTCTATGACGTGCGCAAGCGGATCGGCGCCGAACTGGCGATCGAGAAGCCTGTCGGGGCCGACATCGTGGTGCCGGTTCCCGATTCGGGAACGCCGGCCGCGATCGGCTACGCGCAACAGGCCAACCTGCCCTTCGAGCTCGGCATCATCCGCAACCATTATGTCGGCCGCACCTTCATCCAGCCGACGGATTCGATCCGCCACATGGGCGTGAAGCTGAAGCACAACGCCAACCGCCGCATGATCGAGGGCAAGCGCGTGGTACTGGTCGACGATTCCATCGTGCGCGGCACGACGAGCCAGAAGATCGTCCAGATGGTCCGCGACGCGGGTGCCGCCGAAGTGCACATGCGCATCGCGTCGCCGCCGACGCGGGCCTCCTGCTTCTACGGCGTCGACACGCCGGAGACGGCCAAGCTGCTCGCATCGCGGATGTCGATCGAGGAAATGGCGGAGTTCATCCGCGTCGATTCGCTGGGTTTCCTGACCATCGAGGGCCTCTACCGGGCCGTCGGCGAGGCCGGTCGGAACGCTGAGCAGCCGCAATTCTGCGACGCCTGCTTCACCGGCGACTATCCGACCCGGCTGCTCGACCACGAGGGCGCGGACAATGTCCGCACCCTGTCGCTGCTGGCGGCGGGCGGGCAGTAGCCGCTGACGGCCACTACGAGGTCATCTTCAGCCCGGCGATGCCGGCGACGATCATGGCGAGAAAGGCCAGCCGGGCGGGGCTTGCCGTCTCGCCGAGAACGGCGATGCCGAAAATGACGGTGCCGACCGCGCCGATCCCGGTCCAGACCGCATAGGCGGTGCCGAGCGGCAGAGTGCGCAGCGCCATCGCCAGGAGGCCGAGACTGACCACCATCGATGCAACGGTTGCGAGGCTCGGCCAGAGCCTGGTGAATCCGTCGGTGAATTTGAGGCCGACAGCCCATCCGATCTCGAACAGGCCGGCGGCGAAAAGCACGATCCACGACATCGTCGTCTCCATCTGGTGACGAGGTCGTCCTCGCGAAATTGTCGGTGAGAAGCAGGGTCGTCCCTGCCGCCGCCTATATGGGACCGGCGCTCTGCCGGTTCAAGCCCGCCGCGTCAGGCCTCAGCAACCCGGCGCGGATCGTCAGCCTCTCGCCCGGGCCGTGGACGGCCGCGAAGAGCAGGCCGGCGAGAAAAGTGAAGTGGTCGACGAAGAAGCCGAACTCCGACTCGTTGCCTTCCCAGTGCGACGGCCCGTGGAAGGCGAAGGCGAGAAAGATCACATAGGCGCCGGCGAGAAGAGCCGCCTCGGAGAAGAAGGCGCCGGTGAGGAATGCAAGCACCAGAGCGACCTCGAAGAACGCCGCCAGCCAGGCGAGCAGGAGCGGAAACGGGAAGCCGGCAGCCGCGATGTAATCGGCAGTGCCCTGCATCCCCGCGAACTTGAACGTCGCAGCCATGGCGAACAGGCCGGCAAAGATCAGCCGGGCGATGAGAATAGCAGCGGTTTTCATGGGATGATTTCCTTCACGATTGGTTCTGTCGTCCCAAGGACGCATGACGGCGGCGGATTCCGACAGGGCGAGCGACAATTGGCGCGACCGGAGCGCACTGCGAACCGGCGCAGGCGGGTTTCGCCGCGGACCGTTTCGTCCTATCAGGGTGCCGCATATCGAACGGGATCCGTCCATGACCTCAGAACTCGACCTTTCCGGCCGCGTCGCCCTCGTCACCGGCGCTTCGCGCGGCATCGGCTATTTCATTGCCAAGGAACTGGCGGCGGCCGGCGCGCACGTCATTGCCGTCGCGCGCACAGTCGGCGGCCTGGAGGAGCTCGACGACGAGGTGAAGCATGCCGGCGGACAGACGACGCTCGTGCCGCTCGACCTTGCCGACATGGCCGGCATCGACCGTCTCGGCGGTGCGATCCACGAGCGCTGGGGCAAGCTCGACGTCATGGTGGCCAATGCCGGCGTTCTCGGCGTGCTCGGCCCGATCGGGCATATCGAGGCCAAGGTGTTCGACAAGGTGATGCTGCTCAACGTCAATGCCGTATGGCGGCTGATGCGGACCACCGACCCGCTGCTGAGGCTGTCCGACGCCGGACGCGCGATCCTGATGTCGTCGGGCGCGGCGCATTCGGCGCGCGCTTTCTGGGGGCCCTACGCCGCGTCCAAGGCGGCGCTGGAAGCGCTCGCGCGGTCCTGGGCCGATGAGACGAAGAACACCGCGCTGCGGGTCAACTCGGTCAATCCCGGCGCGACGCGCACGGCCATGCGCGCGCAGGCGATGCCCGGCGAAGACCCGATGACGCTGCCGCATCCCTCGGAGGTGGCGAAGAAGATCGTGGCGCTGGCCAGCCCCGACCTGACCGAAACCGGCGCGATCCTCGACGTGCCGGAAAACCGCTTCAAGCGCTACCGGATGCCGGACTGAGCACCGGCGCGGTGCGTCAGCCCCGCGCGCGGCGGACGGTCTCGCTCGGCCGTTCGCCGAATTCGTTGCGGTACTGCGCGGCAAAACGGCCGAGATGGGTGAAGCCCCAGCGCATGGCGGTTTCGGCCACGGTCGCCTCGCCCTCCCCTGCCCCGAGATCGAAGCGGACGCGTCTCAGCCTCTCGCGCTGAAGCGCACCGATCGGCGTCTCGCCGAAGGCGTTGCGGTAGGCAAGCTGCAGGGTCCGCGGCGCGACGCCGGCGGCGGTCGCGATGTCGAGCAGCGTGATGTCGCGGTCGCAATGCTCGCGCAGGAATTCCTCCGCCCGGCGAAGATAGCGCGGCGGCGCGCCGGCGGGCCGGCGATCGAAGAACAGCGACATGTTGCTCGGCTGGCAGCGGAGGAATATCTCCAGCAGGCGCTGTTCGTTGAACCGGGCGCCAAGGCCATATCGATTTTCCGGGGCCGCCTCGGCAGCCAGGAACAGCGTCTCGGCCAGGCGGCGCCAGGCAAGCATCTGCGGCCGCGTGAAGTCGACCTGGGGGTCGAAACGCAGCGGACCTGGAAGGCTGCGGTCGGCGACGCGCTCGGCGAAGGCGCGGAACGGCTCCTTGCGGACCTGGATCAGGATCTGCGCGCAGCCCCGCCACCAGTGCATGCGCGTGGCAAGGTCGGGGTTCAGCACCGACGCCGTGGCGATGTCGGTCAGGAATTCCTCGCCGCCGTTGCGGATCGTCGCATGGCCGGCGATCGGCATCTGGATCAGGTAGAAATCGCCCAACTCACCCGGGTCGATCATCACGTCGGCGCCGTAGCTGATGTAGTTCAGCGAGATCATATCGCCGGGCAGATGGTTGTGGACCGCGCGAAATGCGCCCCGGTCGCCGGCGATCTCGAGCCGGTGCCTGCAGAACTTCTGCGCCACGCGATCGCGCGCACAATCAAGGTCGCCCGTCTCGAACAGGGCGTACCTCGACAGCGGAACCGTGGCCGGATGACCCGCTTCGCCATGCATGGCAAAAACAGTAGCACGAGTTGACCTGGCGCAAAGCGCGGCAGGCGATTTTGTGCGCCGGCCGGCCGTTTTTTGCGCAATATGGATAGTCGGCACGCATTCCGGATAGATGGATGCCGTATGCGGCCCCTATCGTCGCTTCATCCGGGGCCATAGCCTGCGCAAGACAGGATGGCCCGACGGCAAGAATGGGAGCAAGATCATGGGCGCAGAGCTCGAAAAAGGCATTACCCGCGACGGCGACGGCTACGCCGGAACCACCTGGAACATTCTCGGCCAGGTCTATTTTCCGAAGGCGGTCTGCGACAGCACCTTCGCTTTCGAGACCAACAGCGAGCCGGGACAGTTCGTGCCGGTGCACGTCCACCCGACGCAGGACGAGTTCATTCTCGTCCAGGAGGGCGAACTCGATCTGAAGCTCGACGGGCAATGGGTCAAGGCCAAGGCCGGCGATCTGGTGCGCATGCCGCGCGGCATCCCGCACGGCTATTTCAACAAGTCGGACAAGCCGGCGCGCGCACTCTTCTGGGTCTCGCCGGCGCGCAAGCTGGAAGAGCTGTTCCGCAAGCTCGACACCCTCTCCGATCCGGAGGAAGTGGTGAAGATCTCGGCCGCGCACGAGGTGGACTTCCTGCCGCCCGAAGCCAACGACTGAGCATCCCGACTAGCAAAGGGGCACCGGGCGTTCGGTCCCGAGCGCGTCCGCGCATGCGCGGCGACGGCCTTCGCTCGCCCGGCCCTTTCTTCCGAGAGGGAATGACGATCATGGTTGAAAAGAAGAAGGTCTGCGTCGTCGGCGCAGGCGTGAGTGGACTCGCGGCAGCAAAATGCTTCAAGGAGCGTGGCCACGACGTCACCGTCGTGGAGCGCAGCCACGAGCTCGGCGGCGTGTGGGAGCCGTCGCGCTCCTATCCCGACGTCCAGACGCAGAGCCCGAAGGACCTCTACCGCTACACCGGCAAGGCGATGCCCGAGGCCTATCCGGAATGGCCGAAGGGCCCGCAGGTGCATGCCTATCTCAAGGCCTATGCCGAGGAGAACGGCGTCGTTCCGCTGATCCGCTTCAACACCGCCGTGTCGGGCATGGCGCGTCGCGCCAACGGCAAGAAGGGCTGGTCGCTCGACTTCGAAGACGCCGACGGCGCACGCAGCGAGGATTTCGATTTCGTCGCCATATGCACGGGGCAGTTCTCCGACAAGAACATCCTGACACATCCGGGCCAGGATGAATTCACCGAAGCCGGCGGCACCGCCATCCATTCGTCCGAATACACCGATCCGTCGATGGTCAAGGGCAAGAAGGTGGTGGTTCTCGGCTTCTCGAAGTCGGCGACCGACATCGCGGTGAACGCCGTCAAGTCGGGCGCGGCGGCCGTCACGATCGTCTATCTCGAATCGGTGTGGCGCGTCCCCTATTTCGTCGGCGGCCTGATCAACTTCAAGCGCATCCTCTACATCCGGGCACAGGAAAACATGTTCCCCGGCTGGGGCCGCTCCGCCATCTCGCGCTTCAACCACATGATCGCCAAGCCCTTCGTGTGGGCGCACTGGCGTGGTCTGGAAAGCCTGCTGACAATCCAGCTCAAGCTCCGGAAGACCGGCTTGAGGCCGAAGCAGCCGATCGAGACGGGCATCAACTGTTCGGTGCCGATCGTCACGCCCGGCTTTTTCGACATGGTCGCGGACGGCCGCATCAAGGCCGTCCAGGGCACGTTCTCGCGCTACGAGCCGGGCACCGTCGAACTGACGGGTGGCGAGCGCATTTCAGCCGACATCGCCGTGCTGGCGGTCGGATGGAAGCTCGGCGTGCCGTTCCTGCCGGAGGAATATCGCAAGAAGCTGGTCGATCCGGACGGGCAGTACCGGCTCTACCGCATCATCGCCAACCCGGACCTGCCGGATATGGGCTTCGTCGGCTTCAACTCCTCGTTCTGCACCGTCCTGTCCGCCGAACTCGCGGCAAACTGGCTGGTGCGCTATGCCGACGGGCAGCTCGCCCGCCAGCCGAGCGTGAAGGATATGCGCGACAATATCGAGACGATGCTGCACTGGAAGCGGAAGGAGCGGCCGGCGGCCGGTGTCTATGGCGGGCTGTGCGTGGCGCCGTTTCACTTCCGGCATTTCGACGAGCTGATCGCCGACATGGGTGCCAAGGTCCGGTCGCGGAACCCGGTGGCGGAGAATCTGACGCCGCCGAACGCCGATGCCTATGCGCGCTATCTCGCCTCGGCCCCGCAATACACGGCGACCTGAGCCGCGTCAGGCAACTGCCGGGGCCTGAGCGGACGCGGCGTTCAGGCCGACGGCTTCGGCGAGAAGACCGTAGGAGCGCAGGCGCTTCGAGTGATCATGGATCTGGCCCGCGACGATCAGCTCGTCGGCCCCGGTATCGGCGGCAAATGCCTCGATCCCCCGGCGCACCTCTCCGGGGTCGCCGACCACCGCGCAGGACAGCGCCTGGTCGAGCATCGCCCGCGCGGCGGGCTCGATCGTGTCGAGAAAGCCCTCGACCGGGGGCGGCAGCTTGCCCGGGCGGCCCGAGCGCAGGTTGACGAAGGCCTGCTGCAGCGAGGTGAACAGGAGCCGTGCCTCGTCGGCTGTCGGCGCGGCGATGACGTTGAGGCCGAGCATCGCATGCGGCCTGTCGAGCCGGCCGGACGGCTCGAAGCGGGCGCGATAGATCTCCAGCGCCTGCTCCATGGCCATCGGCGCGAAATGCGAGGCGAAGGCGAAGGGCAGGCCGAGGGCCGCGGCAAGCTGCGCGCCGTAGAGGCTCGAGCCGAGGATCCACACCGGCACGTCGAGGCCGGCGCCCGGCACCGCCTGCACCTGCTGGCCGGGCTCCACCGGCCCGAAATAGCGGATCAGCTCCATCACGTCGCGCGGGAAGCCGTTGGCCTCGTTGTCGAGATTGCGGCGCAGCGCGCGTGCCGCCGGAAGGTCGGTGCCCGGCGCGCGGCCGAGGCCGAGGTCGATGCGGCCCGGATGCAGCGCGGCGAGCGTGCCGAACTGCTCGGCGATCACCAGCGGCGCGTGGTTGGGCAGCATGACGCCGCCGGCCCCGACGCGGATCGTCTTCGTGCCGGCCGCGACATGGGCCATGACCACGGAGGTGGCGGCACTGGCGATGCCGGGCATGTTGTGATGTTCGGCGAGCCAGTAGCGGCTGTAGCCCCAATTCTCGGCGTGGCGCGCGAGGTCGAGCGTGTTGGCAAGGGCGGCGGAGACGTCGCTGCCTTCGGGGACGGGGGCGAGGTCGAGGACGGATAGCGGTATCATGCAAGGCATATAGGCGATCGCGCGCAGCACAATCGCCCATCTGGTCCATGCCCCGTGGGCCATGGCCGCACACGTTTGCGTGAAGCGCGGGACGATGCCGGGCCGGCGCGGCGTTAACCCGACGGGTCGGGCGTTCCACCATGGAGGAGACAATGATGAAACGAGCCATTCCGACATTTGCCGCAGTGCTTCTTTTCGCCCCTTTGGCTGGTCTTCCCGCATCGGCGCAGGACCAGGCGATGAGCTTCTTCGTCACCAGCGCCGGGCCGGGCAACGGTGCCGATCTCGGCGGGCTGGAGGGCGCCGACGCGCATTGCCAGTCGCTGGCCGAGGCGGCGGGCGCCGGTGAAAAGACCTGGCACGCCTATCTCTCGGCAAGCGGCGTGAACGCGCGGGACAGGATCGGCAGCGGCCCCTGGCACAACCAGAAGGGCGAGAAGATCGCGGACGACGTCGCCTCGCTGCATTCGGACGCCAACGGCATTACCAAGGCGACCGCGCTGGACGAGACGGGCAACATGGTCAACGGCCGTGGCGACCAGCCCAACCGCCACGACATCCTGACCGGCTCCAATCCCGACGGCACGGCGGCGGAGCAGACCTGCGAAGACTGGACGGCGAGCGGCGAAGGCAGCGCCATCGTCGGCCATCACGACCGCATGGGCCTGCGCGACGACGCACCGTCCAAGTCGTGGAACTCGTCGCATCCGACCCGCGGCTGCGGCCAGGAAGCGCTGCAGGGCACGGGCGGCGACGGCCTGTTCTACTGCTTCGCGTCAAACTGAGCCGCTGAAGCCTTTCAGGCCGGGCGGGACAGCCCCTCGCCCGGCCGCACCCGTCAGCCGGCGGTCACCGTCAGTTCCGGCCTGGTGTTGATGGTCTGGAAGACCACACAATAGCGCTCGGTCAGCCTGATCAGCGTGTCGATGCGTTCCTGCGGCTCGTCGGTGTCGAGATCGAAGGAGAGCCGGATGGCACGAAATCCCACCGGCGCGTCCTTTGCCACGCCCAGCGTGCCACGGAAGTCGAGATCGCCTTCCGCCTCGACCACGGCCCGGCCCAGCCTGAACTCGAGCGCGGTCGCGACCGCCTTCAACGTCACGCCGGCACAGGCGACCAGCGCTTCCAGAAGCATGTCGCCCGAGCACAGTTCGGCGCCGGAGCCGCCGGTGGCGGGGTGCAGCCCGGCGACGGCGATCGCGCGGCCGGTCTCGACCTTGCAGGCGATGGCCGCATCGTCGATGGCGCCCTTGGCCCGCAGCGTGATCAGCGCGCTCGAGGCATCGTCGCGGTAGCGTTCCTTGATCGGTGTCTGAACCTGCTTCAGTCCGGCGGCATCCATGTGATCGATCCCTTGCCTGCGTTTCTCCCGCCGCCGATCCTACAGGCGCGCGGGCCGCGCCGGAAGTGGAGCGACGCTCCATCGTGAGGTCCGTTTGTGTCGGCCGGCGATTGACCTCAGGCCATTCTCCGATAGGCTCGCCATGCGTCGGAAAGAGGCAAGGAGATGCGGCATGATGATCGCGGTGGCGGCCGCAGTGCTGATTGCCGTTCTGTGGGCCCTGACGGCGGCCTATGCCGGCTGGCGCCTCGGTCTGGCACCGCAGCAGGCGATTCTCTATGCGCCGCTGAAGCTCGTCCGGCGAATCGACGACGGCAGCGTCGAGGTGGCGCGCAGCGCGGAGGCCCCGGTCATCTATGCCGTTTCGCACAGTTCCCTGCTGGATCCGACGCTGATGCTGTCGCTGCTGCCCGGCGATACGCTGCACATCCTCGACGAGACCGCCGCGCGCTCGATGTGGCTCGAGCCGTGGCGGGACATTTCCCGGACCATCGTCTTCAATGCCCGGCACGTCTTCGTCAGCCGGCGGCTGGTGCGGCGGCTGCGCGGGAACGGGCGGATCGCGGTCTATTTTCCGGCCTCGATCCGGCGCGACACCAAGCAGTTCCGCCTGTTCCGCGCCGTGGCGAAGATCGCGACGCGCGCCGAAGCGCGGATCGTGGCGATCGCGGTCGCGGACAGCCGCGGCGACCCGCAGGGCGAGCCGCCGTATGAACGCGGCGCGCTTTCGCCGGTCGTCGTGAGGGCACTGGCGCCGATGTCGGTGGAGCAGCTGGTCGAACGCGCCGGCGGACAGGCCGGCATCGGAACCGCGCTCTACGAGCGCCTGATGCAGGCCTGCCGCGGAACCGCGAACGGTACGGCGTAGCCGTCAGGCCTCGTCGCCGCCCTTCATTGCAGCCCGTTCCGCTTCGGCGATCTCCTCGCGCTCCGAGCGGCGCGTATAGGCCAGCATCGACAGCGGCAGGAAGACCAGGTAGGCGAGCGCCGTGGCGGTCAGCGTCAGCCATGTGTAGCTGGCCAGCAGCAGCACATAGGCGACGATGCCCAGGATCAGCGGCATGACCATGTCGCGGCGGATGCGGGCGCCGACCGACTTGCCGGAATAGACCGGATAGCGGCTGACCAGCAGGAAGGCGACCAGAACGGTGAAGGCGCTGGAGGCGAGCGCGAAGCCGTAGCCGGGCGATACGCCAAGGAAGCCGAGATAGACCGGCAGCATGACCAGCACGGCGCCGGCCGGTGCGGGAACGCCGACGAAATATTCCGCCTGCCAGGCCGGCCGGTCGTCATCGTCCGACAGCACGTTGAAGCGGGCGAGGCGCAGGCCGCATGCGATCGCGAACAGAAGTGCCGCGATCCAGCCCAGCGCGCCGGCGCGGTCGAGCAGATAGGCGTAGAGCACAAGCGCCGGCGCGACGCCGAAATTGACGATATCGGCCAGCGAATCCATCTGCGCGCCGAATTTGGAGCTCGCCTTGAGCATGCGCGCGACGCGGCCGTCGACGCCATCGAGGAAGGCGGCGATCAGCACCATCAGCACCGCGGTCTCGACGCGATGCTCGAAGGCGAGCCGGATGCCCGAAAGCCCGGCGCAAATCGCAAGCACGGTGATCAGGTTCGGCAGCACCATGCGCAGCGGAATTTCCCGGATGCGGGGGCCGCCGCGGCCGTGCGGCTCGAAGGGGGGAAAGGGTCCCGCCACTGGACGGCCTAGCTCGCCCGCACCAGCGGCGCGGCCGGCCAGCCGCCATAGTCGGCGATCACCGTCTCTCCGGCCACTGCCGTCTGGCCGATGGCGACACGTGCGACCGCGCCGTCTGGCAGGTAGACGTCGACGCGCGAGCCGAAGCGGATCAGGCCGACACGGTCGCCGACCGAGACGTCCTCGTTCGGCTCGACCCAGCACAGGATACGCCGCGCCACCAGCCCGGCGATCTGGACTGCCGCGACCTTGCCCTGCGGGCTGTCGATGACGATGCCGTTGCGCTCGTTCTCGCTGCTCGCCTTGTCGAGTTCAGCGTTGAGGAACTTTCCGGGCCGGTGCTCGACGCGGGTGACGCGGCCACGCACCGGGGCGCGGTTCACATGGCAGGAAAATACGTTCATGAAGACCGAGATGCGCAGCATCTCGTCGGTGCCGAGGCCGAGCTCGCGCGGCGGAACGGCGGGTCCGACCGAGGAGACGATGCCGTCGGCGGGGCTGATGACCAGCCGGTCGTCGACCGGCGTCACGCGCTCGGGGTCGCGGAAGAAGTAGGCGCACCATGCCGTCAGCGCCAGGCCGATCCAGAACAGCGGCTGCCACAGGAGGCCGAGCACGATCGCCGCGCCGCCGAAGGCGGCGATGAAGGGATAGCCTTCCTTGTGGATCGGAACCAGCGTGTTGCGGATCGAGTCTGCGATGCTCATCGTGGCCTGTGCTTCCTGCGCTCGGGTCGGGCCTCCATATCGGAAAGGACCCTTCCCTGCAACGAACTGTCGGGAAGCGCACAGGTTCCCCAGCGTCTATTCGCCCGGCTCGACCTCCGCGGTGCGGCGGCGCACGACGACGCCCATTTCGTCCTCTTCGCGCGCCCGGCGCAGCCGTTCCTCCGCCTCCGTTGCCTCGCGCTGGCGGTTCCACATCTCGGCATAGAGGCCGCCGGCGTCGAGAAGCTCGCGATGCGTGCCGCGCTCGGCGATCTCGCCCTGCCGCAGCACGATGATCTCGTCGGCGGCGATGACCGTCGACAGGCGGTGTGCGATGACCAGCGTCGTGCGGCCGCGGCTGACCACGTCCAGTGCGGCCTGGATCTCCTGCTCGGTCTGGGTGTCGAGCGCAGAGGTCGCCTCGTCGAGCATGAGGATGGGCGGCGCCTTCAGGATGGTGCGGGCGATCGCCACGCGCTGCTTCTCGCCGCCGGAAAGCTTGAGCCCGCGCTCGCCGACCATCGACTGGTAGCCGTCCGGAAGCATGGCGATGAAGTCGGCGATCTGGGCCATGCGGGCGGCCTCATGCACCTCCTCGTCGCTCGCCCCGGTGCGCCCGTAGCGGATGTTGTAGGCGATGGTGTCGTTGAACAGCACCGTATCCTGCGGAACCATGCCGATCCGGGCGCGCAGGCTGGCCTGGGTCACGTCGCGGATGTCCTGCCCGTCAATTGTGATGCGGCCGTGCTGGATGTCGTAGAAGCGGAACAGGAGCCGCGAGATGGTCGACTTGCCGGCGCCGGACGGGCCGACGATGGCGACCGTCCTGCCGGCCGGCACCTCGAAGCTGATGCCCTTGAGGATCGGCCTGTTGGGATCGTAGGCGAAGCGCACGTCCTCGAAGCGCACCGTGCCCTTCTCGACGTCGAGCGGCCGGGCGCCGGGCCTGTCGGTGACCTCCTGCGGCACGTCGAGCAGGTCGAACATCTGTTCGATGTCCGTCAGGCCCTGGCGGATCTCGCGATAGATGAAGCCGATGAAGTTCAGCGGGATCGAAAGTTGCATCAGCATGGCGTTGATGAAGACGAAGTCGCCCAGCGTCTGGGTGCCGCGGGTCACCTCCCATGCCGAGAGGCCCATGGCCGCCGCCATGCCGGCGCCGAAGATCACGCCCTGTCCGAAGTTCAGCCAGCCGAGCGAGGTCCAGGTCCTCGTCGCCGCGCTTTCGTAGCGCGCCATCGAGCGGTCGAAGCGTTCGGCCTCCATCGCCTCGTTGTTGAAATATTTCACCGTCTCGTAGTTGAGCAGCGAGTCCACCGCCTTGGTGTTGGCGTCGGTGTCGGAGTTGTTCATGTCGCGGCGGATGGCGATGCGCCAGTCGCTCGCGCGCACCGTGAACCAGGTATAGAGCGCGACCGTCACCGCGATGATGGCGACATAGGTCCAGCCATAGGCGACGGCGAAGATGATCGCGGTCAGCGCGAATTCGAGCACCGTCGGCGCGGTGTTGAGGATGGTGAAGCGCACGATCGTCTCGATGCCCTTCACGCCGCGCTCGATGATGCGCGACAGCCCGCCGGTGCGGCGCTCGAGATGGAAGCGCAGCGACAGTTCGTGCATGTGGACGAAGGTCTTGAAGGCGAGCTGGCGGACCGCGTGCTGGCCGACGCGGGCGAACAGCGCGTCGCGAAGCTGGTTGAAGCCGAGCTGGACGATGCGGACGACATTGTAGCCGACGACCAGCATCACCGGCGCGACCAGGAGCGCCGGGATCGCCGCCGGCGCATCGAGGCCGCCGTCGAGCGCGTCCGTCGCCCATTTGAAGAAGTAGGGCACCAGCATCAGCACCAGCTTGGCGACGACCAGGAAGAAGGTCGCCCACACGACGCGGCGCTTCAGGTCGGGCCGATCGGCCGGCCACATATAGGGCCACAGATTGCCGAGCGTGGTGAACATGGAGCCGGAATCGGCGGAAACGGTCTTTGATGCCAAAACGATATGCCTTGCGTTACGGGCGCGGCGCCGGGGCGCAGCAGGAGCCGATGAGCTGGGTCAGGGTCCGGGACAGCGACGCCATCGCCTCCCGGTCGATTTCATAGCGCGACTTCGAATGCTCGGCGCGCATGCGCACGAGCCCGGCGGCGACGAGCACCTTGAGATGCTGCGACACGGTGGATTGCGCCAGGTCGAACTCGCCCACGACGTCCTTGCAGAAGCAGGAGTCGCGACAGGCGAGATAGCGCAGGATCCGCAGACGGGCCGGATGGGCGAGCGCCGCGATCTTGGCGGATACGGCGCCGTCGTCAGAGACGGAAGCAGGCTGGAGTGTATTCATCGTTCATCGTCGATAAACGATGAAGACGCTTCGCGCAAGTACCGGACTGCCAATCGACGCATCGCGACCTGCGGCGCGTCTATGGTTGAAGCGCTCGGCTATAAATACGATCGACCCTCAGGTCAGGACCTGACCCTAACGAACGACCTGGTCACCCATGGTGGTCAAGTCGGCAGCCTCGCCCTCGCCCGTCTTGTCGGGGACGTCGAAGACCTGACCCGGCCAGATACGGTCGGGGTCGCGGATCTGCTGCTGGTTGGCGAGATAGATCGTCGTGTAGCGCACGCCACGGCCGTAGACGCGGCGCGAGATGCGCCACAGCGTGTCGCCCCGGCGGATGATGACCGCGCCCTCGGCGCTTTCGAGCTTCGGTGCAAGCACCTCGGGAACCGTCTCGGGCTCGGCCATCGCCGTCTGCTCGTCGGGTTCCGAGGGCGTCGCGGCATCCTCGACTTCCGTCGGGCCGGGAGCGGCATCACCCGGCGCGTCTGCCGCGGGCTGCTCGGCCGACGCCGGCTCCTCGTCGACAGCCTCCGGCTTTTCGGCCATGGCCACCGTTTCCTCGGGCTTCATGGCTTCGGGCTGAGCGGCGGCAGGCTCATCCGCCGCCATCTCCTCGGTCGGCGTCTCGGCGGCGGGCGTCTCGGCCGTCGCGCCGCCTTCGTTCGTTTCCTCGGCCGCGTCGGCGGGAGCTTCCGTCGTGACACGGCCCGCCTTGCCTGCATCCGGGGTCGCGGGCGCTTCGGCGGCAGCCATCTGCTGGTCCTTGGCCCCGGGCTCCGCAGGCATTGCATTCTCTTCCACGACGGGTTCGGACACCGGCGCTTCAGCGGCCACCTGGTCGTCCTTGGCGGTTTCCTCCGCGACGACCGTCTCCTGCGCCGGCTCGGCCGGTTCGGCATCCGCCGCGGCAGGAGCGTCCTCAGCCGCCTCGACCATCGTCTTTTCTTCCGGCTGCGGCGCTTCCTGTGCCGGGGCCTTCGGGGCTACCGCCGCGATGGCCTCGCCCGGCTCGCGCTCGAACGGAACGGCCGCCCGCGCAAGAACCTTCGCGCCATCCCGGCCAAGAAGGTCGGCGCGCACGATATAGTCGCCGACCGGCAGGTCGCGCACGGCCTCGACGAGGAAGCGCCCGCCCTCCGACACGAGGGTCTGCCCGAGCAGGATGTCGTTCGCGTAGACTCGGACCATGCTTCCGACTTCGGCGACGCCCGCAACGAAGACATTGCGGCCTTCGATCTCGACCGCTTCGACCGCGATGCGCGCGGCAGGCGGCGGCGTCGCGGGCTTCACCGCAGGCTTCTCGGGCTCGGCCATCGCGACCTGTTCGTCCGCCTTCTCTTCCGGCTCGGCGGTCTTGTCCTCGGCCACGGCCGGCGCCTCTTCCGCGGTAGCGGGCTCTTCGGGCGCCGCGGCGACGTCTTCCCCCGCAGCAGGCGTTTCGGCTGCGGGCTCTTCGGCGGCCGGCATTTCCTCGGCGGGTTTTTCCCCGGCCTGAGCCCTGTCGGTCTTCGGCGTGCCACCCTCGACCGTCGCCGGTGCGGCGGGCTGCTCGTCAGCCGGCTTTTCCGGCTCCGCCATCGCGGTTTCGGTCTTCGGCTCCACCGGTGTCCCGGGTTCCACCGGCGTCTCGGCGGCCTGTTCGGCTGTCTTTTCGTCCGCCGGGGCGGTTGCCGGCTCGTCCGTTGCGGCCACGTCTTCCGGGGCGGTCGCCGGCTTGGTCTCTTCGACCTTCTCCGCGGCCGGTTCGGCGTCCGGAACCGTGATCAGCTTGCTGGGCGCGCCCGGCTGCTCGACCAGCGCCAGGACCTGCCCGGCTTCGCTGTCGGGCACCGATACGATCGCCGTCTCCGTCGAGGTGGCGACGACATTGTCAGGCGCGGTCGACCGCAGCACGATCTGGTAGTCGCCGGGCTTCAACCGGTCGTCGAGCGCGACCACGAAGTCGCCCGAGGGTCCGACTTCGGTGCGGCCGAGAACGGAGGCGCCGGTGACGATCTCGACTACCGAGCCCGCCGCTGCCTTGCCTGCGATGACGATCGAGCCGTCGGGCTCGACGCGCACCAGATCGAAGGAGGGAACCACGATTTCCGGCGTCGCGGCGCCGGCTTCAGGCTTGGCGTCTTCAGGCGCGGCCTCCGGCTTCGCCGGGTCGGGAACCGCCGCTTCGGGCTTCGCTTCCGCGTCCGGCTTCGCGGCGTCGGGCGCCGGGTCAGCAGGCCGCGACGCCACTTCGGCCGGCCGCGACGGAAGATACGGATCGAGCGCCCCGGTCACATAGGCGGTACCGGCACCGGCAGCGACGACGCCAAACAGAAACAGAAGCACCTTCAAGGGGGTCAATGCCATGATTCCGGTTCCTTTTAGCCGGGTCTATCCGGTTTTCAGTTGAGCGACAAGAAAAAGCCGGGTCGCCTCTTGACCGCAGTTACGGGCATCAGCACCTATGGGTTTCATGTCCGCGACTCGTTCCATCTGCGTCTATTGCGGCTCCTCGCCAGGCCGCGACGAAACCTACATGGCGGCCGGCCGCGCGCTGGGCAGCGCCATGGCCCAAGCCGGCATCAGGCTCGTCTATGGCGGCGGCTCGAAAGGCATCATGGGCGCGGTCTCCCTGGCTGCGCTCGAGGCCGGCGGCAAGGTGACCGGGATCATCCCGCGGTTCCTCGTCAGCAAGGAAGCGACCGAAGCCGCTCTCCATACGCTCGACGAGACCGTGGTGACCGAGGACATGCACACCCGCAAGCACACGATGTTCGAGAAATCGGACGCCTTTGTGGCGCTGCCGGGCGGCATCGGGACAGTCGAGGAGATCGTCGAGATCATGACCTGGGCACAGCTCGGCCGCCACCGCAAGCCGATCGTGTTCGCCAACATTGCCGGGTTCTGGGCACCGATGCTGGCGCTGATCGATCACATGAGCGCCGAGGGCTTCATCCACACCGCCAACAAGGTGCGGCCGCTGGTCGTCGACAGGGCGGAAGACATCGTCCCGGCCATCGAGACGGCCTGGGCCGAAACCGCCGCGGACGCGGACGGAGAAGCCAGGATTATCGAGCGTCTGTAGCGGGCGGCCGGGCGTAGAACATCGACCAGGTGTAGAGCGCCAGCGCGATCCAGATCAGCACGAAGGCTGCGATCCGCGCGGGACCGAACGGCTCGCCGAACACCGCCACGCCGATGATCGCGATGATGGTCGGCGCGATGTACTGCATGATGCCGATGGTCGACAGGCGCAAGAGCTTGGCGCCCGACGCGTAGAGGATCAGCGGTATCGCGGTGACCGGTCCCGCCAGGATCAGAAGCAGATCGTCGAGCGGCTGGTCGAGAGCGAAGCTGTTGTCGCCCTGCATCCACAGCCAGACGAGATAGCCGAGCGACGGCACGGACAGGATCAGCACCTCGAGGAAGAAGCCCTGGCTCGGCCCGACGGGCAGCGTCTTGCGCAGATAGCCATAGGCCGCGAACGAGAAGGCAAGCACCAGCGACACCCAGGGCAACCCGCCCGAGGCGATGGTCAGCACCGCCACGGCCACGACCGCGAGGGCGATCGCGACGAGCTGGTAGCGGTTGAACCGCTCGCCGAGCAGGATCGCGCCGAGGGCCATTGAAACCAGCGGATTGAAATAGTAGCCGAGCGCCGTCTCGACCGTCCGTTCGGCGCCGATCGCCCAGACATAGATCGTCCAGTTGAGCGTGATGACGCTCGCCGTCAGCGCCGCCATCAGCAGCGTCCGCGGCTGGGCGAAGGCGGCGCGGATGTCGGCGGTGCGCCGCATTGCTAGGAGGATGAGCCCGGCGACGGGGACCGACCACAGGATGCGGTGGGCGACGACCTCGAGCGGAGAGATATGCGCGACCGCCTTCATGTAGAGCGGCAGAAAGCCCCAGAATCCATACGCCATCAGCGCGTGATAGAAGCCGCGCGTGGCGTCGGCGGAGGTGGTCGGCGTGGAGGGCTGGGTCATCGAGGCGGCGGTTTTCACGCAACCGGTCTATGGGGAGAAGCCGGCCGGGACCAGACAAAAATAATGATCATTGCCTGTACGGCATTGATCGGTGGCGGGCTTACTGCGCCGCCGCCACCGAGGTCGCGTCATCGCGGTTCTTCACCAGCTTGTAGACGATCGAATCCATCAGCGCCTGGAAGGATGCATCGATGATGTTGTCGGAGACGCCGACCGTCCACCAGCGCGCGCCGGAGGCGTCGTGGCTTTCGATCAGCACCCGGGTGATCGCCTCGGTGCCGCCATTGAGGATACGCACCTTGTAGTCGGCGAGTTCGAGGTCCTCGATCTCGGACTGGAACTTGCCGAGATCCTTGCGCAGCGCGATGTCGAGCGCGTTGACCGGGCCGTGGCCCTCGGCGACCGACATGCGCTCCTCGCCATCGACGATCACCTTGACGATCGCCTCCGACACCGTCTTGAGCGCCCCGTTGGCGTCGAAACGTCGCTCGACCATGCAGCGGAAGCTGGTGACGCGAAAGAATTCCGGCACCTTGCCGAGCGTGCGGCGCGCCAGGAGGTCGAAGCTCGCGTCGGCGCCCTCATAGGCATAGCCCTGCGCCTCGCGTTCCTTGACCAGCGCGATCAGCGTGTCGAGGCGGCGGTCTGCCTTGTCGACCGGAATGCCGCGTCGTTTCAGCTCGGCGACGAAATTGGCCTTGCCGCCCTGGTCGGACACCATGACGCGGCGCTTGTTGCCAACGCTGCGGGGCGGCACGTGCTCGTAGGTCTCGGGCTCCTTGATCAGCGCCGAGGCATGGATGCCGGCCTTGGTGGCGAAGGCCGACGAGCCGACATAGGGCGCCTGCGGCTCCGGCGCGCGGTTGAGCAACTCGTCGAAGGCACGGCTGAGCCTCGAGATGCCGGCGAGCGCCTCGGTTGTGATGCCGGTCTCGAAGCGCTCGGCATAGGCCGACTTCAGCATCAGCGTCGGGATGATCGTGATCAGATTGGCGTTGCCGCATCGTTCGCCGATGCCGTTCAACGTTCCCTGCACCTGGCGCACGCCGGCCTCTATCGCGGCAAGCGAGTTGGCGACTGCCTGGCCGGTGTCGTCATGGGCGTGGATGCCGAGCCTGTCGCCCGGAATGCCGGCGGCGATGACGGCCTCGACGATCTCGCGGACCTCGCGCGGCTGGGTGCCGCCATTGGTGTCGCACAGCACCACCCAGCGCGCACCGGCCTCGCAGGCCGTCCTGGCGCAGGCGAGCGCGTAGTCCGGGTTCGCCTTGTAGCCGTCGAAGAAATGCTCGCAGTCGACCATCGCCTCCTTGCCGGCGCCCAGCGCCGCCTCGACGGAGGCCGAGATCGACTCCAGATTCTCCTCATTGCTGCAGCCGAGCGCGACCCGGACATGGTAGTCCCAGCTCTTGGCGACGTAGCAGATCGCGTCCGCGCTCGACTGCAGGAGCGCCGCGATACCCGGGTCGTTCGAGGCAGAGACGCCTGCCCGTTTGGTCATGCCGAAGGCGACGAAGGCGGCGCTGCGCGTGCGCTTTGCCCCGAAGAAGGCGGTGTCGGTCGGGTTGGCGCCCGGATAACCGCCCTCGACATAGTCGATGCCGAACTCGTCGAGCATGCGGGCGATCACGGTCTTGTCCTCGACCGAGAAGTCGATGCCCGGCGTCTGCTGGCCGTCGCGGAGCGTGGTGTCGAAGAGGTAGATGCGCTGTTTTTTCATGCCTTCCCCGCGAACTGATCGGTTGCGCGGACGAGCCGGTCGAGGATGCCCGGTTCGGAATAGGCGTGGCCGGCGCCCTCGACGATGTGGAACTCGGCGCGCGGCCAGGCCTTGTGCAGGGTCCACGCGGTCCTCAAGGGACACGGCATGTCGTAGCGGCCGTGGACGATGACGCCGGGGATATCGGCCAGCCGGTGCGCATCGCGGATCAGCTGGCCGTCCTCCATCCAGCCGCCGTTGACGAAGAAGTGGTTCTCGATGCGCGCGAAGGCCAGCGCATAGTCGTCGTCGCGAAACGGGTCGCTGGTCGCCGGCTCGGGCAGCAGCGTGATCGTCTCGCCCTCGAAGATGCTCCACGCCTTGGCGCAGGCAATTTGCACCGCCCGGTCGTCGCCGGTCAGCCGGCGGTGATAGGCGCGCATCATGTCGCCGCGCTCGGCCTCGGGGATCGGCGCGATGAAACGCTCCCATTTGTCGGGAAACATCTCGGAGACGCCGAACTGATAGAACCAGTCGAGCTCGGCCTTGGTGAGTGCATAGATGCCGCGCACGATCAGCTCGCTGACGCGTTCGGGATGTTTCTCGGCATAGGCGAGCGCCAGCGTCGAGCCCCACGAGCCGCCGAAGACCTGCCATCGCTCGAAACCGGCCATCTCGCGCAGGCGTTCGATGTCGGCGACCAGATGCCAGGTCGTGTTCGCCTCGAGCTCGGCATGCGGCGTCGAGCGGCCGCAGCCGCGCTGGTCGAACAGGATGACGTCGTAGAGCGCGGGGTCGAACAGCCGCCGCTGCGCCGGCGCGATGCCCCCGCCCGGCCCGCCATGCAGGAACACGGCCGGCTTGGCGCCCTTCGTCCCGACGCGCTCCCAGTAGATGGTGTGGCCGTCGCCGACATCCATCGTGCCGGTCTCGAAGGGTTCGATCTCGGGGTAGAGCCCGCGCAGTGTGCTCATCGCCTGCCCTCCGGTGGCCAGTTGTCGGTGTCGTGGTCAGGATGCTGGTAGTTGATCAGGTCGGCGAGATAGGACGCCTCGGCGTCGGCCTCGGTCGGCTCGCCCGGCAGTCTGGAGAGCGTGTCGACATAGGGCAGCTTGGCCTCGATGCCCCACTGGATCGTCGGGGCGAGTTCCTCGGCAGCGTCGAATGCGCCGATCGCCAGTGCGATCCCGTCCGGCGCCTCGAAGGTCAGCGGCGTGCCGCAATTCTCGCAGAAGCCGCGCAGCACATGGCTCGACGAGCGGAATTTTTTCGGCGCGCCGCGCGTCCAGGCCAGCCCGCCCGCGGGCGCGGTCGCCAGCGGCGCGTAGAAATTGCCGAACGCCTTCTGGCACATGCGGCAATGGCAGATCGAGACGTTCTTCAGCGCGCCCTCGACGCGGAAGCGCACCGCGCCGCACTGGCAGCCGCCCGTATAGACCGGCCTGTTGTCGAGGCTCATCGCTCACTCCGGCCTGTGGCAGACGGCTTCGACATTGTTGCCGTCGGGATCGATGACAAAGGCGCCGTAATAGTCGGGGTGGTAGTGCGGACGCAGGCCCGGCGCGCCGTTGTCGCGGCCACCGGCCTTCAGTGCCGCCTCATGGAAGGCATCGACCTCGGCGCGGCTGTCGACGATGAAGGCGTAATGGCGGCCCGGGCCGGTCTCGGGTGCCTCATGGAGCCAGAATTCCGGCTTGCGGCGCCCGTAGCCGCCGACCTTGGCGCCGCCCGTATGCTCCGGCGGCACCATCATCAGAAGGCTGGCGCCGATCGCCGCCATCGCCGGGTCGTAGAAGGCCCGGGACTTGTCGAAATCCTTCACCGGTATGCCTGTGTGGTCGATCATCGCGGATGGTTCTCCGGTGAAGGGTTGGGGGGGCGTGATCCCTCCCCCTCGAGGGGAGGGTGGCCGCGAAGCGGCCGGGTGGGGTCTCTGCGGGCAGCCACAACCCCGACTTCCCTGGCCACGTGCCAAGCGTTGGACAAAACGTCTGGTTCATCGACCCGCATGACTTCATAACCAAGCTTGCGAAGATATTCGTCCCGGTTCGCATCGTGGCGTTTGCCATCAGCGGACTCATGCCGGTCGCCATCGACCTCCACGATCAGCTTCGACGCCAGGCACACAAAGTCGACGATGTAGGGACCTATCGGCGCCTGCTTGCGGAAACGGATACCGTCGATCTTCAGCGCGCGCAGCTCAAGCCAAAGAAGCACTTCGCCTTTCGTGAGATGCTTTCTCAGGTCACGCGCCTTCTCGCGCATTTCCGGTCTGATGCGCGTCTTCGTCATGGCTGTTTGCTCTTTTCCGGGTAGACGGCGGACTGGCGGGCGAGGTGCATGGCGATGCACGCGGCCGAAACGACCCCACCCGGCCGCTTCGCGGCCACCCTCCCCTCAAGGGGGAGGGATCTCGCCGTCACCACCCTCACCGCTTCACCTCCCAGGTGGTGATGCGGTCGCCGGTCTCGGGGTCCTTGCCGTCCTTCAACTGGATGCCCTGTTCGAGCAATTCGTCGCGGATGCGGTCGGCCTCGGCCCAGTTCTTTTCCCGGATGAAGGCGAGGCGTTCGTCGATCTTTTCAGATATGCCTGCGACAACTTGCTGAGAAACTCTACTTTCGACTTGTCGCTCGCGCCAATTTCGAAGGTCAAAGCCGAGAAAGTCCAAATCATCGGCTAACTGGATCACCGCTCTAGCCGACCAGAAACCGCCGAATTTTCCTCGTATCTGCTGCGTGAGCCGTTCGATATGCCCTTCAAGACCATCTGTCCGCAGATCGTCGGTGAGCATAAAGATCAAGTCTTCAGACGGCCCCCGGTATGGGAACGTCTCCAGAGGCCGGGATTGTCGATCCATCTCGACTATCAGATCTGATAGTTCATCCAATTTTTGGCTGACAGTTCTGAGGCGGTCAGCGGAAAAGTCGATCGGCTCCTTGTAGTTTGTCATCAGCATGGCCAGCCGCAGCACCTCGCCCGGCCACTTCCGGCCACCGAACTTTTCGGTTTCCAGCAGCTCGTGGATGGTGACGAAGTTGCCTTCGCTTTTCGACATCTTGCGGCCCTCGACCTGCAGGAAGCCGTTGTGCATCCAGTAGTTGGCCATGGCCGCCGTGCCGTGGCCGCAGCGCGACTGGGCGATCTCGTTCTCGTGGTGCGGGAAGATCAGATCGAGCCCGCCGCCATGAATGTCGAAGCGGTGCGGCAGCGCCTGCGCCTCGGCCGACAGCCGGTTCTTCAACTCATCCCACAAAAGCGCGTCGCTCATCGCCGAGCACTCGATGTGCCAGCCGGGGCGGCCGCGGATCGCAAGCGGCTTGCCGTCGACGGTGAACGTCGCGTCCCAGCCGGGCTCGGCGTCGGAGGATTCCTTCCACAGCACGAAGTCGCCGGGGTTCTTCTTGTGCGCGTCGACGGCTACCCGCGCGCCCGCCTGCTGCTCGTCGAGATTGCGCTTCGAGAGCTGGCCGTAGTCGGGCATCGATGCGGTGTCGAACAGGATTTCGCCTTTCGCCGCATAGGCGTGACCGCGGTCGATGAGAGATTGAATCAGGCTCACCATGTCGGCGCGGCCATCGGCGCGCGGCAGCACATATTCGGTCGCGCGCGGCTGGTGCGTCGGCGGCAGGCAGCCGAGCGCGGCGACATCCTTCTGGTACTGGTCGTAGGTCGGCTCGGTGACCTTGCGGATCGCCTCGTTCAGCGAAAGCCGGCCGACCTCGATCTCCGCGCCATAGTCGCGCAGCGCCCGCGCGTTGATCTTGTCGTCCACGTCGGTGATGTTGCGGACATAGGTGACGCGGTCTTCGCCGTAGAGGTGACGCAGCAGCCGGTAGAGCACGTCGAACACGATCGCCGGGCGGGCATTGCCGATATGGGCGTAGTCGTAGACCGTCGGCCCGCAGACATACATGCGCACATGGTCCGCGTCGATCGGGTCGAAGACCTCCTTCGTCCGCGTCAGCGTGTTGTAGATCCGCAAAGGGTTGGATCCGTCCGTCATCGATACATGTCCCCTGGCCTGCTGGCCGGGGCGTTTTTCGTGACTGTCAGGTGAGCGAAAACGTCCGGACCAGCGGGTGCGCTAGCCGATAATGCAAATGCCGGTAATGGCGAAAGGCGTTTTCATGGCCGGCTTTATCGCCCCGAGGCCAAGCAGCGTCAAGCCGGAAACTGAACCAGCCGGCGCCTCGAGGCGTTGCATAAATGCATCGCCCCCGCCACGAAACCCTATCGTAAACGATACGTTAGCCATACGGGCGCAACTTTATCGACGGGGAGGCGAGAACCGGCGCGAACGGCCACGAATTTGTCTCAATCGACCACCACCTGCGCCAGCAACCGAAACACAGAAACAGGAACCAGACCGATGCCCCGCAAAACCACCGAAGCCAAGCGCGAAAACGCGACGAATGCCGGCCTTGTGAGCCAGTATCGCGCGATCGGGCCGGCTGCGGTCATGGCTGCCGTGCTGTGCGCGACCCGCAAGCGGATCCGCCAGGCGCAGAACGCAGCCAAGCCGGCATAAGCCGGCTTTCAGATGAGGCGAGGCCGCCCCGCCGATATGGGGGCGGCTCAATCCCGGACGGACCTCGCGCACCTCACTCCGCCGGGTCGGCGAGACACGGGTCGAGCATGATCCGGCGCTCCCCGACGCGGCTGTAGCCGCCCGCGAACAACACCGTCTCGCCAACCTCGCGGCCTTCCTTGCTGTAGGTGACGCACATCACCTGCACGCCGTCTTCCGGACACATCACCAGATAGGCCAGCGCGCCATCCCAGTCGATCGAGACAACTTCGCCGGTGATGACGAAGCTGATGCGCCCGTCCTCGTCGGGAGCCTCGTCGATCCATCGCGGCGCGGTCGCGCAGGTGGCCGGCGTGTCGGCATAGCCCTCGCCCTCCCGGAACGGGCTTTCGGGATCGCAGCACTCGCGCGCCTGGGCGCCCGACAGGGTGACGGCAAGCAGGACGCAAGCGAGGATTGAGGGGCGGCGGGCAGACGGTCGGGTCATTTGGCTCTCCGGTAAGGCAAGATGCATCCATTCCCGGCAAATCCGGCGCAAGCGCGGCGGACGCCTCGTCAAACCGACAGGGCGAGCGACAGGGCGAGGCCGGCCATCACCAGGCCGATCAGGACGTCGAGCACCTGCCACGAGCGTGGGCGGGCGAAGATCGGCTGCAGCAGACGCGCGCCGTAGCCGAGACCGAAGAACCAGACGAAGGACGCCGCCATCGCGCCGAGTGCGAATACGAGCCGGCCGGTGCCGGAATACTGGCCGGACAGCCCGCCGACCAAGAGCACGGTATCGAGATAGACGTGCGGATTGAGGAAGGTGAAGGCCAGGCAGGCAAGGATTGCCGGCCACAATGCGGTTTCGCCGCGCGTGGCCGCCTCGAGCGCGCCGGGACGCAACGCGCGACGAAAGGCGAGCAGGGAATATGCGGCGAGAAAGACCGCGCCGGCGACCGAAACGATGCGAACGGCGCCCGGCGACGACGCCACGATGGCGCCGAGGCCACCGACGCCCGCCGCGATCAGCACCGCGTCCGACAGCGCACATATCAGGCACAGGACGAAGACATGCCGGTCGAGAAGCCCCTGCCGCAGGATGAACGCGTTCTGCGCGCCGATCGCGACGATCAGCGAGCCGCCGAGCAGGAAACCGGCGAGAAAGATCGAGAGATTCGAATCCATCGGGCCAAGGAAACGGATCAGCCGACGGCGGCGCAATGGGGCAGACGGCGCCCGCCACGCGGCCAGCCGCAGGCCGTCAAAGAAGCTTCATCTGCCGCTCGGGAGGCTCGGGATCGGTGCGTGGCGGGGTATCATCGGCCTCTGGCAGCGCGACCGGCTGCTGGATTTCGGGGCCGGTATTGGCGACCTTGTTGACGAGGTCGGAGACCGGGATCGCCTCAAAATAATCGTCATTGGCCGGCTGCAGCAGGTCGGCCACGTCGCGCGGCTCGCGATCGCGGCAGTCGAGCCAGCGGGCGAAGTCGCCGGGATGTATGACCACCGGCATGCGGTCGTGGATATGGCGGATCGCGGCGTTGGCGCTCGTCGTCAGGATCGCCCCGGTGTCGATCTCGGAGCCTCCCGGCTCGAGCCAGGTTTCCATCAGTCCGGCGAAGGCGACCACGCCGCCGCCTTTCGGCCGCACCCAGTAGGGTTGCGCCTTCTTCTTGCCGTCGCGCTTCCACTCATAGAAGCCGGATGCCGGCACCAGCGTGCGCCGGTGGCGCATGGCGGCCCGGAACGAGTTCTTCTCGGCCGCCGTCTCGGAGCGCGCGTTGATCATCAACGGCAAATCCTTCGGGTTCCTCGCCCATGAAGGGATGAACCCCCAGCGAACGAGGACGGCGTGCCGGTCAGGCAGGTTCGAGCCTTCGGGGCCTGGCGGACCGGCGGCGATCATCAATACGGGCTGGGTCGGCGCGATGTTGTAGCGCGGCGGGAAGACCTGCAATTCGAGCAGGGCGAAGATCGCCTCGATCTCCTCCGGCGTCGCCGTCAGCGCATACCGGCCGCACATTGCGTCACCCCGCGAGCCCGTTGAACGAGACGTACCGGTCATAGGCCAGTTCCGCCTCGCGGATGCGGCCTTCGGCGATATAGAGCTGCGTCTCAAGCGACGATATCCGGGTGCGCAGCGCCCGGCGCTCGTCCTTCGATTCGGTCTTCCCGATATTGGCGAGCAGGCTGTCGATCTCGCGCTGGATGCGATCGCGTTCGGCGCGCGCATCGTGGACGCGCCTGCCGACCTCATAGGCGTTCTCGAAGCCCGGCGCGACGTCCGGCGGGCAGGATTGCGAATAGGAGCGGCCCTCGCGCCCTTCCCTGAGGCCGGTCTGCGGCGTGCAGTACGATCTGATGCCGACCTCCCAGCCGTCCCTCCAGCTCTGCTCGTCGACAGGGAGGCCATGCTTGCCGCAGGCATCGCGATGCAGCTTCACATAGGTCTGGGGCCTGCCCGTCTGCCCGTCGGTGACGCC
>JAMLJD010000049.1 GCA_023953775.1 Rhizobiaceae bacterium
TCCTGATCTTCGCGACGTCGCTGGCGAGCTTCCTCGGCGCCAAGGCTTTCGCCGAGACGGCGGTGCATCTGGTGTTCGACACCTGGCCGGAGCAGATCGCGCAACCGATCGCCAACGAGGTCACCAACGTGCTGACGGTGCAACGCGGCGACTTCCTGACGCTTGGCGTGGTGGCCGCGGCCTTCTTCGCATCGAACGGCATCGAGGCGCTGCGCAATTCGCTCAACCGCGCCTACAGGGTCATCGAGACGCGCTCGATCTTCTATCTGCGGCTGCAGAGCATGGCGTTCGTGCTGATCGCCACAGTCGGCTTCCTGGTGATCTCGCTGCTCCTGGTGCTGGCGCCGCTCATCGTACGCCTTGCCGAGGCGCGGATGCCGTGGATCACGCCCTATGTCGGGACCATCACCGTGTGGCGCTTCGTCATCGCCTCGACCGTGATCGTTCTGGCGCTGACGGCGGTCCACTTCTGGCTTCCCGCGGGCAAGCGGCGGTTCAAGGACATCGTGCCCGGCATCTTCTTCACGCTCGTCGCCTGGCTCGCCGGTTCGACGGCGTTCGCCGCCTATCTCGACCGCTGGGGCACCTATGTGACGATGTATGCCGGGCTGGCCTCCATCATGATCGCCGTGGTGTTCCTCTACATCGTGTCGCTGATCTTCATTCTCGGCGGCGAGCTCAATGCGGCGATCAAGCGCTTCAGGGAAGCACGGGCGCGGGTCGGCGCCTGACCGTCGCCATTGCCACGCCGGCCGTCGTGACGGCCATGCCGAAGATCTGGAACAGGTTCAGGCTCTCGCCGAACAGCACGTAGGCGAAGACCGCGGTCATTGCGGGAACGAGGTAAAACAGGGACGCCACGCGGGCGATCTCGCCCTCGCGGATCAGATACATCAAGAGGAAGATCGCTCCCACCGAGAGCACGAGCACGAGCCAGACCATCGCGAAGACGAGCTCGCCGGTGATCTCGAAGCGTCCGGTCTCGAGCAGGAGCGCAAGCGGCAGGGACAGGAGCGTGCCGCCGACATACTGCCAGATGGTGCCGGTGACGAGGTCGCCGCCGGATACGTAGCGCTTCTGCCAGACCGTGCCGGCGCTCATGCCGAGCACTGCGATCACGCAGGCGGCCAGCGCGGCCGGCGAAACGGCGTCGTGCATCGCGCCGAGCTTCGGCCACAGAACCATCATTACGCCCGCGAAGCCAACCGCGAGGCCGGCCCAGTGGCGCGGCAGCATGGCCTCGCCGAGGAACCAGCCCGCCATCAGCGCGGTGATCAATGGCTGCAGACCGATGATGAGGGCGGACAGGCCGGCCGGCATGCCGTGATCGATCGCCCAGAAGACGCCGCCGAGATAGACGCCGTGCATCAGGGCGCCGGCCACCATGGCGTGGGCGGCCTGGCGCCTGTCCATCGCCTTCGATTTCCACAGGAGCGCGAGCGGCACGAGGATCAGCATGGTGAGCACGAAGCGGGCCGAGAGGAAGGTGAACGGCTCCGCCCACGGCATGGCGTAGCGCGCGCCGATGAAACCGGTCGCCCACAGCATGACGAAGAGGGCGGGAACTGTACGCGCGGGGGAGAACATGTCGGGGGGAACTTCTCGGTTGGGCATGCTGATCGAACGAGATCGGTCTAATGCCAATCATTCGGGCAAGCAAAGTGAAAGAATTGAACCCTATCGTCAGCGGGGCTGGGCGGGGGCTGGGCTTGGCACGGGGGTCGGAACGTTTCGGCTTCGAAAGGGCAAGCCCGCCATGCTGTGGAATCTGAACTCGATCTGGCTGTTCATGACCGTCTTCACGGTCGGCGCGATCTCCTTCATCCTGTCCATCGCCCTCGACAAGGTCATGGGAGACGACGGGTTCGGCGCATGGGGCAACACGGCGATCATCGTCGGCGGGTTCTTCATGGCGATCCTCGGCTTCAACCTCTACGGAACCCGTCTATCGGATCTGCAGGTGGCGACGGCGGTTGGCCTGGCGGGCGCGTTCGTGGCGCTCGGTACCATGGCGATCCTCAAGGCCGCGCTCCTTAGGCTCTGAGGCCTTTCAGCCGAGACCCGCCATCCGGCGGATATCCGAAGGCGTGAGGCCGGCGCCGCGCAGTGCGGCCAGTCCCGTATCGCCCCGGCTTTTCGAAAGCTTGCGACCGTTGTCCCCCAGCACGAGGTCGTGGTGGTGGTATTCCGGCGCCGAAAAGCCGAGCAGTTCCTGCAGCAGCCTCTGGACCGACGTCGCGAAGAACAGGTCGCGCCCGCGCACGACATGGGTGATGCCCTGGAGGGCGTCGTCGACGACCACCGCGAGATGATAGCTGGTCGGGATGTCGCGGCGGGCGATGACGACGTCGCCCCACAGCGAGGGATCCGACGCGACCGCGCCGGTCTCGCCGCCGGGACCGAAGCCGGTTTCCCGCCACCCGAGGCCGCGGCCTGCATGGCGCAGGGCGCCGGCGACGTCGAGCCGCCAGGCGAAGGGGGCTCCGGATGCGATCGCCGCCTGTCGCCTGCGCGCCGACCAGCCGCGCTCGACCGCCGGGTAGAGCGGCACGCCGTCGGGGTCGCGCCGCCATGCCACGCCTTCGGCCTCGCGATCGGCGATCCAGGCGCGGATCTCGCCTCGGCTCATGAAGGCGGGGTAGGCGAGGCCGGCATCGACGAGCCGGTCAAGGGCTTCCGCATAATCGGCGAAGTGATCGGACTGGCGGCGGACCGGCTGCTCCCAGTCGAGGCCGAGCCAGGCGAGATCGTGATAGATCGCATCCTCGAACTCGGGCGTGCATCGCTCGGTGTCGATGTCCTCGATGCGCAGCAGGAACCTGCCGTTGGCCTCGCGCGCCAGGTCGTGATTGAGCAGCGCGGAATGCGCGTGGCCGAGATGCAGCAGGCCATTGGGGCTCGGCGCGAAGCGGAAGACAGGAGCCGTCATGAGATGGCGGGAAACCGGGTTGTCGCAGTCATCGCGCGATTGCTACGGTCTTGCAGCCGATATCACAAGGACAGCGATGCAGCGGATCGACACGACATCCCATATCGCCCGCGGGCTCGACGCGCTGTGCGGGATCGATCCGCGGCTGGAGGCGGTGCGCGCCGCGGCGGGCGATGTGCCGCTGAGGCGGACCGCGCCCGGCTTCGCCAGCCTGGCGTCGATCATCGTGTCGCAGCAGGTTTCGCGGGCGAGCGCCGACGCGATCATGGGGCGGCTGGTGAAGCTCGTCGATCCGCTGGCGCCGGCCGCGCTGCTCGGCTGCGGCGACGAGGTGTTCCGCGCCGCCGGGCTTTCGCGGCCGAAGCAGGCGGCATTGCTGGCGGTGGCCGAAGCGGTGCGCGGCGGCGTGCTCGATCTCGACGGGCTGTGCGAGCTCGACGGGGAGGAGGCGATCGCGCGCATGGTGCTGGTCAAGGGGATCGGGCCATGGACGGCGGAAGTCTACCTGCTCACATCGGCCGGCCATCCCGACATGTTCCCGGCCGGCGACATCGCGCTGCAGGCTGCGGTCGGCCACGGCCTCGGGATCGGGCGTCCGGATGCCCGAACGCTGCGCCTGCTGGCCGAATCATGGAGCCCCTGGCGGAGCGTCGCGGCGCGCCTTTTCTGGGCCTATTATCGCGAGATGCGCGGCCGGGAGGCGGCACCTGCGGCGTAAACCCCCGGAAAACATCGAAAAACGCGATAATTTGCCGGCCACCGGCACGCTTTTCGCGCTTCACATTGGTGTCATCTCCTGCTTACAGTATCCGCGCCGATCGGAGCATCAGCCCAAGGAGGTGAGTAGGTGACGATCGCTGTCTCGCCGGACGGTCTCCCCGCGCTGGTGCTGAACGCGGACTACAGGCCGCTGAGCTATTATCCCTTGTCGCTGTGGTCGTGGCAGGACGCCATCAAGGCCGTGTTCCTCGACCGGGTGAACATCGTCGCGGAATACGACCACGCGGTGTCCTCGCCATCCTTCTCGATGCGGGTTCCAAGCGTCGTCAGCCTCAAGAGCTACATCAAGCCGTCGCGCCATCCGGCCTTCACGCGGTTCAACGTGTTCCTGCGCGACCGCTTCCAGTGCCAGTATTGCGGCACCGGCGAGGACCTGACCTTCGATCATGTGGTGCCGCGCCGGTGCGGTGGCGCGACGACCTGGGAAAACGTCGTCGCGGCATGCTCGAGCTGCAACCTCAAGAAGGGCGGCCACATGCCGGTCGAGGCCAAGATGTGGCCGCGGCAGACGCCGTTCCAGCCCTCGGTGCACGATCTCCACAACAATGGCCGGCTGTTTCCGCCCAACTACCTGCACGAAAGCTGGATGGACTACCTCTACTGGGACGTCGAACTGGAGCCGTAAGCCCAGGCGTGCCGGACTACTTCCGCGCGAGGGCACCCCGGAAGGCGATGGCGGCCAGCACAAGGCTCGCGATCACGTTCCAGCCGGCAAAGGACAGGCCGAGGAAGCGGCCCGCGGCCTCGTCGCAGGACGGTGGCACGACGGCGTCGAGCTGGTCGAGGACGCCGGCACCGCCGCCGCCGGTTCCTGGCACGACGGCGCCGCAATCGGCGGGACCTTCCCACCAGCCCCATTCGACGCCGGAATGGAACACGCCGAGATAGGCGCCGTAGACCATCAGCAGACCGCCGACGACGAGCAGCCCCCGGGTCAGCCAGGCAGGGCCGCGAAACGCGGCGCTGGCGAGCGCCACCAGCATGACCGGTATGCCGACATAATAAGGGATGCGCTCCTCAAGGCAGAGCTTGCAGGGAATGTAGCCGCCCAGGACCTCGAAGCCGATCGCGGTTCCGACCGTGACCGCCATGCCGACCGCGGCGGCGGCGGCCGTGAGGGCAGGGGTGTTTTCCGACAGGCGCAGGGACTGCATGACGACCTCAGAATATGTAGCGCACAGCGACGAAGCCGCCGATCAGCAACACCATGAAAAGGGTAAAAAGGAGGCCGAGATTCTTCTCGATGAACAGGCGGATCGGCTCGCCGAATTTGTAGAGAAGCCATGACACGATGAAGAAGCGGAGCCCGCGACCGATGATCGAGACGGTGATGAAGATGAAGAGGTTGAGCCCGGTGAAGCCTGAGAAGATCGTCAGCACCTTGTAGGGGAACGGCGTCACGGCGGCGAACAGGACACCCCAGCCGCCCCAGGCGTCGTACCATTGCTGGACGCGTGCGAACGCGTCCTCGGCATTGTAGGCCGACAGGATGTACTTGCCGATGATGTCGTAGAGGAACGCGCCGATCATGTAGCCCAGCAGCGCGCCGACGACCGAGGCGACGGTGCAGATGAAGGCGTAGCGGATCCACTTCATCCGGTCCGCCAGGACCATCGGGATGAGCAGCACGTCGGGCGGAATCGGAAAGAACGAGCTTTCGACGAAGGACACGCCGGCCAGCGCCTTTTCGGCATGGCGCGTGCGGGCAAGCGACATCGTCCAGTCGTACAATCTGCGGAGCATGGTCAGGTTCCGATTGTGGCGCGTCTGTCTAGAAAGAAATGCGCGGTCGCGCAATGGCCGGCTCCCGCCTGCGGCAAATGGCGGTTGACGGCATGGGGGCCGCCCGTATAGTCCGCTTCCGGTCCGCCTCGAGCGTGACGGCCCCTGTGGCGGAATTGGTAGACGCGCGCGACTCAAAATCGCGTTCCGCAAGGAGTGCTGGTTCGATCCCGGCCAGGGGCACCACGCATCGCTTTCGAGGCCATGCGTGGCACGCCCGCGCAGGGCCCGCGAGGTTGAGGAATGATGCGGTCGCACGACACACATGCTTGAGCCACGCGATACATACCGGGCGCTTTACGACGATTTCCGCTGGCAGATCCCGGCGCGCTTCAACATCGGCGTCGCTGTGTCGGATGCCTGGGCGACGCGCGAGCCCGACCGCGTCGCGCTTCTCGATTATCAGCCCGACGGGACGTCGGGTCATCTGACCTATGGCGCGCTCGCGCAGCAATCGAACGCGCTCGCCAACGGGTTGCGCGCCGCGGGGGTTGGCCGTGGCGACCGGGTGGCGATGCTGATGCCGCAATGCTTCGAGACGGCGATCGCCCATGTCGCGACCTACAAGCTGGGCGCGATCGCGGTGCCGCTGGCGCTGCTGTTCGGCGTCGAGGCGCTGGAATATCGTTTCCAGACAGCCGGCGTGAAGGCGGTGGTGACCAACGCCTCGGGGCTCGCCAAGCTGAAGCCGATCCTTTCGCGCCTGCCCATGCTCCAGACGATCGTGTCGACCGATGGCGACGACGGTCCGGCGGCCGGCTTCGCTCGGCTGACCCGCGACCATGGGCCGGACTTCACAGCCGAGGATACCGGCCCCGACGACCCGGCGATGATGATCTTCACCTCGGGGACGACAGGTCCGCCCAAGGGCGCGCTGCACGGCCACCGGGTGCTTCTGGGGCACCTGCCCGGTGTCCAGATGCCGCACGAATTCCTGCCGCAGCCGGGCGACAGGCTGTGGACGCCGGCCGACTGGGCGTGGGCCGGCGGCCTGCTGAACGTGCTCTTGCCGGGGCTCTATTTCGGCCTGCCGGTAGTCGCGGGACGTTTTGAGCGGTTCGAGCCGGAAGCCGCCCTGACGCTGATGGAGCGGATGGCGATACGCAACGCCTTCATCCCGCCGACCGCGCTGCGCATGCTGAAGGGATCGAGCGACATTCGCGGCCGCTTCGACCTGGCGATCCGGACGATCGGTTCCGGCGGCGAGGCGCTCGGGCGCGAAACCTATGACTGGGCGCGCGAGGAACTCGGCGTCACGATCAACGAATTCTACGGCCAGACGGAATGCAATCTCGTCCTGTCGTCCTGCGCGGCGATCGGGGTGAGCCGCGGTGGGGCGATCGGCAAGCCGGTTCCGGGGCACGACGTCGCGATCATCGACGATGGCGGCCGGGTGCTGGAGGCGGGACAGGCAGGCCAGATCGCGGTGCGCCGGCCGGATCCGGTGATGTTCCTCGAATACTGGCAGAACCCGGAAGCGACGGCGAAGAAGTTCATCGACGACTGGATGCTGACCGGCGACCAGGGCATAACCGACGAGGATGGCTACATCCATTTCTTCGGCCGCGACGACGACGTCATCACGTCCGCCGGCTACCGGATCGGGCCGACCGAGATCGAGGACTGCATCACGGGCCATCCCGACGTGGCGCTGGCGGCCGCCGTGGGCAAACCGGATCCGGTGCGCACCGAGATCGTCAAGGCCTATGTGGTGTTGAAGGAAGGTCGCGCGCCGACCCCTGAACTCGCTGAAGAGATCAGCGGCTGGGTGCGACAGCGCCTGTCGGCGCATGAATATCCGCGTGAGGTCGAGTTCGTGGAATCGATGCCGCTGACGACGACCGGCAAGGTTATCCGCCGTATCTTCCGCGACCGGGCGAAGGAGGAGGCCGGCCTTTAAGGCCGGGCCTAGGCGCGCCCGATCAAGCGCCGGACACGGTTGCGGACGATACGGGCGACATTGCGCGTCTCGCGGTAGAGATGAAGCTGGGCGGCGGCCTGACGGGTCGCACGATCCGCTTCGGCGGACAACCCGACGACCATCGTGCCAACCGGGCGGCGCTCGGTCCAGATACGGCTCATGACGGGATGGTCCGGCATGGCGCAGGAATCGGTCACCTGAATGTTGGGATCGTCGAGATGGGTCCGCGTGACCTCGATCATCAGCAGCGTGCCGGGCGAGTAGGCGGCGTAGTTTTCGTCGTATGCGGTCTTCCAGGTGTAGGCGACGCCCTGCTCGACAAAGACGATCAGGCACGCGATGACGCGGCCGTCGAGCGTCAGCGAGTGGACGCGGCAGAGGTCCTGCTCGGAAAGCCGGTGGACGGCTTCGCGGGCGAAGGCGGCGCGAAAACGGTCGATCGCCATCGCCGTGCGCTCGCGGCCTTTCCAGCCGGCGGCTTCGAGCGTGAGGAAGGCTTCGACCCCCTGACGGATCTCGTCGACGCTGCGGGCGACGTGATATTCGAGCTTGCCGGCATCGGCGAGGCGGCGCTTCTGGCGCCGGAATTCGCGGAAGTGGTGGGCCCTCAGCGCGTTGCGCAGATAGGCATCGCCGTCGAGCTGGCTTTCCAGCACGGGCCGCTCCACAACGTTGGTAGTGACGAGCGGCAGGTTGCGGTCGGCGGCGAGACCGCGCAGCAGGCTCGCGAAGGGGCCGTCCAGGCGCACCTCGGGCAGCACGAAGACCCGCGGCAGCCTCAGATGCGGGCGGCCGAGAATGCCGAAGAAATCCTCCATCACGCCGGCGGGATCGTCGCGATCGAGCAATGGCGTGCCGAGCGGGCCGAACGGGCTCGACCAGGTGCGCATGACCGAGACGCCGAGCGGTATCGGCGGCTTTTCGACGGAAAAGGGCACGATGAGGCGCAGACGGCTGCGGAATTCGTCGCCGTCGCGGATCACCGCCAGGCGTACCTCGCGGTCCTCGAGCCGCGGCATGGCGGGCGCGAGGAAATTCGGGTTGAAGAAGATGTTCGGCTCGACGGAGCGGGCGCACAGATAATCGAGCTCGTCGACCAGATCGAACCCGGCGGACGCGGGATAGATCGCCAGCTTGCGCAGCGGACGCGAACTGGCGTGATATTCGGTGAAGGCCTCGTCGGCCGATGGACGCTGCGGCAGGCCGGCGATCTGGCCGATCATCGGACCTGACGCGCTGGCGTTGAGTTCCTCGAGAATAGGTATGGCTGCCATTAGAGCGCCTTCCTTGAAGCGGGTGCCGGTGCGAACACCGCCATGACGATGCCGAGCTTGCGCCAGACGGTGAACGACAGGGCGGCGGCCTCGAAGACCATGGCGATGGCCGTGGCGACAGCGGCGCCCCACAGCCCCAGCATGGGGATCAGAACCATGTTGAGCACCACGTTGATCGCCAGCGTCGCCGCATAGACCAGGGCGCAGATGTTCTGGTTGCCGCTCATCGTCAGCAGGCTTTCCGCCGGGCCGACGGCGGCGCGCGCCAGAACGCCGGCGACGAGGACGAAGAGGAACGGATAGCCGGCGTCGAATCCGGGGCCGAACAGCATCAGCATCGGCTTGCCCAGCGCCAGCACGATCAGCCCCATCAGGACGGAGGGCCAGAACGTCCACGACACCGTTTCGCGCGCGAACGCGGCGAGGCGGGCGGGATCGCTGTGGGTGAACTGGGCGTAGCGCTGCGCGACGCCCGCCTTGACGGCGAAGTAGACGAAGTGGACCAGCGCCAGCGTCTTCACGGTCGCGTAGTAGATCGCGACGTCGTGCGGGTCCATGTATATGCCGACCATCAGCACGTCGGCGTTGGTCAAGAGGAAGAAGAAGCTCTCGACCAGGAAGATCGGGAAGGACACGGCGAGCCAGAAGCCGAAATGGATGGTTCGAGGCCCGGGAGCGACCTTGCGGTCGACGAGCGTGGTGACGCTGACCAGCTGGAAGATCGTGGTCGCGTAGGTTGCGAGGATCGCCGCGATGACGGCGGTCTCGGCGCAAGGCTCGTAGCCCGCGAGGAGCGCGCCGGCCATGAAGACGAGGATCAGGACGGGACGGACGATGTAGGTGGGCGACAGCGCCCACAGCGCCCAGGAGTTGGCGCGCGCGATGCCCTGCAGCACGTCGGACAGCGCGATCATCGGCAGGCATACGATGCCGAGGAAGAACGGCGCGACGTAGTAGCTTTCCATGGCCGGGGCGGCCAACGCCAGCCCGGCGAGACCGATCAGGGTGAAGATCGAGGAGGCGACGAGAACGAACAGGCGGCTGGTCAGGAGGATGCCTCGGAGCTCGGCGAAGCGGCCCTTTTCCCGGTACTCGGGCACGAAGCGGATGACCGAGGTGTGAAAGCCGAGGCACGACAGGTTGCCGGCGATGATCATCGTCACCCAGACGAGGACGAAGATGCCGTATTCGAAGCTGCCCATCCAGCGCGCCAGCAGCACCTGGCTGACGAAGGCGATCGCCGCCGAGAAAATGCGGATCGAAAACGCGATGAACGACATGCGTCCCGCGACGCCGCGCTCGTCGCGGGCAAACAGGATCGTGTCGAGCTGGTCGAGCAGCGGCCGCGCCCGGGCAGCAACGCGCCCGGGGAGAATCTTCTCTGCTGTCGTTGCAGCGGAAAAGCGCACGCACTACTCTCCCATTACCGTATCCAGCCGAATTCCTTAGGCGAAACTCTTTAAGAAACGGTTCGGAGGGCGCCGGTTCGCGTCCCTTGTCGGAGATGCGATGCAGCGGCGCAGCCCGAAAAACGGCATTTGCCTTTGGGCCGCGGAGCATGGCGTGACAGGGATCCGCGCCACATGCTGAACCGCATTCTTGCGCCGGCCGATGCCGGAAGCCGCCGCACGAGCGCGACGGTCGCCACCGTCCTCGGCGTCACGCAGACCATCGGCTACGGCTCGCTCTACTACGCCTTCGGGGTCCTGGCCGCGGAGATGGCGGCCGACACGGGCTATTCGCTGACCACCGTCTTCGGCCTGTTCTCGCTGTCCCTGCTGACCGGCGGTGCGGCCGCGCCCTATGCGGGGCGGCTGCTCGACCGGCATCATCCCGGCCTGGCGATGGCAGGCGGCTCGCTGGCCGCCGCACTGGTCCTGGCGTTGTGGGCCGCCGTTCCGGGCAAGGCCGCCTTCGCGGTGCTGAGCGTCGCGGTCGGGGTCGTCTCCGTGCTGGTTCTCTACGAGGCCGCCTTCGTCGCGGCGGCGCGGCTTTGCCCGGCAAATGCGCGGCGGACGATCACCGGGATTACGCTGATCGCCGGTTTCGCCTCGACGATCTTCTGGCCGCTGACGAGCGCGCTCGCCGCGTATTCCTCGTGGCGCGGGGTCTACCTCGCCTATGCCGGCCTCAATGCGCTGGTCTGCATTCCGCTGCACCTTTTCCTGATGCGCTACCGGCCGGCCGAGGCGCATGAGGCGTCAGCCGACGATGTGGACGACAGGACGGCGGGGCGGCTTCGCGATCCGTATCTGCGGAGAAAGGCGTTCATGCTGCTGCTGGTCGGGTTCGCGGCGAACGCCTTCGTGATCTCGGCGGTGCATTTGCACCTGATCGGCCTGCTCGGCGGGCTCGGCCTCGGCGGATCGGCGGCGCTGATCGGCGCGTTCATCGGTCCTTCGCAGGTGGCGGGCCGGCTGGTCGAGTTCGTCGCGGGAGACCGGTTCAGCGTTTTCGCGGTGGCGATCCTGTCGGCGGCGGCACTGCCGCTGGCGCTGGTCCTGCTTGGCGTCGGGGCGCCGGTGCTGGCCTTCGCGCTGGCCTTCGCCGTTTTGTTCGGCATAGGCCAGGGCCTCGCCTATATCGTGCGCGGCGTGCTGCCCCTGGCACTGTTCGGGACGGCGGGATATGGCGCGCTGACGGGAAAGATCAATGCGGTGCGGCTGTTCGTTTCCGCCGCCGCGCCGTTTCTGGCCGCCGCGCTGTTCGACCGCGCGGGCGCGCACTGGACGATCGCGATGATCGCCGCAGTGGCCGTGCTCAGCACGCTGGCGCTTGCAAGGCTGGTCCCGCTCGCGCGGTCGTCGCGCTGACTATTCCAGCCGGCGCCTTTCTCAGGCCAGCACGCCGTGGCAGTGCTTGTACTTCTTGCCGGAGCCGCAGGGGCAGGGCTCATTGCGACCGACCTTGCCCCAAGTCGCGGGGTCGTTGGCGTCGCGGTTCTCGGGCCTGACCGCCCCGCTCACCTCCGGCCGGACCGCCAGCGCGGTATCGCCGAAATCATCCTCGCCGGTCGTGCCGTCGAGATGGTGGCCATGCATTTCCGGCGTCTCGGGCGGCGGCGCCTCGGCCGCCTCGCGAACGAGCTCGACGCGCATGAGCTGGGCCGTGACCGCCTGGCGAAGATTGCCGAGCATGGCCTGGAAGAGCTCGAATGCCTCCGACTTGTACTCGTTGAGCGGGTCGCGCTGGGCATAACCGCGGAAGCCGACGACCGAACGCAGATGGTCGAGATTGACCAGATGCTCGCGCCACAGATGGTCGAGCGTCTGGAGGACCACCGACTTCTGGACATAGGCCATGATGTCCGGCCCGAAGCGCTCGGCGCGATCGGCCGCGGCCTTGTCGGCCTCGGCGGTGATGCGCTCGCGGATATCGTCCTCGGCGATGCCCTCTTCCTGCACCCACGCCTCGATCGGCAGATCGAGGTTGAGATAGGTGGAAACACCCTCCTTCAGGCCGGCGGCATCCCACTGCTCGGCATAGGCCTTTTCGGGAATGTGCCGCGCCACGAGGTCGTCGATCACGTCCTGGCGCATGTCGGCCGTGGTCTCGCCGATGTCTTCGCCGTCCATAAGTTCGATGCGCTGCTCGAACACGACCTTGCGCTGGTCGTTCATGACGTCGTCGTATTTCAGCAGGTTCTTGCGGATGTCGAAGTTGCGCGCCTCGACCTTCTTCTGGGCTTTTTCAAGCGCCTTGTTGATCCAGGGATGGACGATCGCCTCGTCCTCCTTGAGGCCGAGCTTCTGCAGCATGCCGTCCATGCGGTCGGAGCCGAAGATGCGCATCAGGTCGTCCTGCAGCGACAGGTAGAACTTCGAGCGTCCGGGATCGCCCTGACGGCCGGAGCGGCCGCGCAGCTGGTTGTCGATGCGGCGGCTCTCGTGGCGTTCGGTGGCGAGCACGTAGAGGCCGCCGGCGGCGATGGCCTTTTCCTTCAGCTTGCGGACATCGTCGCGGATCGCCTGTTCCTGCGCCTCGCGCTCCGGTCCGGCCGGCATGTCGCCGAGTTCGGCGGCGATGCGCATCTCGGGATTGCCGCCGAGCTGGATGTCGGTGCCGCGGCCGGCCATGTTGGTGGCGATGGTGATGGCGCCCGGCTTGCCGGCCTGGGCGACGATCTGGGCCTCGCGCTCGTGATGGCGGGCGTTCAGAACCTCGAACTCCTTGACGCCTTCCTGGCGCAGCAGGCCGGCGAGGAATTCCGACTTCTCGATCGAGGTCGTGCCGACCAGGGTCGGCTGGCCCTTCTCGGCCGCCGCCTTGATCTCGCGGACGATGGCCCGGTACTTCTCCTCGGCCGTGCGGTAGACCTCGTCGTCCTCGTCGAGACGCTGGATCGGCAGGTTGGTGGGCACTTCCACGACTTCAAGGCCGTAGATGTTGCCGAATTCCTCGGCCTCGGTGGAGGCGGTGCCCGTCATGCCGGCGAGCTTGTCGTACATGCGGAAATAGTTCTGGAACGTCACTGAAGCCAGCGTCTGGTTCTCGGGCTGGATGCGGACATGTTCCTTGGCTTCGAGAGCCTGGTGAAGCCCTTCCGAATAGCGGCGGCCGGGCATCATGCGGCCGGTGAACTCGTCGATGATGACGATCTCGTCGTCGCGGACAATGTAGTCCTTGTCCTTCTGGAACAGCCGGTGCGCCTTCAGCGCATTGTTGACGTGGTGAACGATGGCGACGTTCTCGACGTCGTAGAGCGAGGCGCCCTTCAGGAGGCCGGCCTCGCGCAGCATGTTTTCCAGCTTCTCCGTGCCTTCCTCGGTGAAGGTTGCCGTGCGCTGCTTCTCGTCGACCTCGTAGTCGCTCTCGACCAGTTTCGGGATGAAGGTGTCGATGGTGTTGTAGAGTTCCGAACGATCCTCCAGCGGACCGGAGATGATCAGCGGCGTGCGCGCCTCGTCGATGAGGATCGAGTCGACCTCGTCGACGATCGCGAAATTATGACCGCGCTGGACCATCTGGGCGCGGTCGTATTTCATGTTGTCGCGCAGATAGTCGAAGCCGAGTTCGTTGTTGGTGGCGTAGGTGACGTCGCATGCATAGGCCTCGCGGCGCTCCTCGTCCGACATACCGTGCACGATGACGCCGGTGGTCAGGCCGAGGAAGCCGTAGATGCGGCCCATCCACTCGGAATCGCGCGTCGCCAGGTAGTCGTTGACGGTGACGACGTGGACGCCCTTGCCGCCGAGCGCGTTGAGGTAGACGGGAAGCGTGGCGACCAGCGTCTTGCCTTCGCCGGTCTTCATCTCGGCGATGCCGCCCTCGTCGAGCACCATGCCGCCGATGAGCTGGACGTCGAAGGGGCGCATGCCGAGCACCCGCTTTGCCGCTTCGCGGACGGTGGCGAATGCCGGAACCAGCAGGTCCTGCAGCTTCGCGCCGTCGGCAAGCTGCTTGCGGAATTCGTCGGTGCGGGCGCGCAACGCGTCGTCGGAGAGTGCGGAAACCTCGGCTTCCAGCGCGTTGATCGCATCCACCCGCGGGCGCATCCCCTTGACGCGTCTGTCGTTGGATGAGCCGAAAATCGAGCGGGCAAGACCGCCAAAACTGACCATCAGTCGGGCCTTTCAGTTTGAAAAATGACGGCGGTAGAGCCGAACCGAGTCATTCATGCGGCAATCCGGGGCGGATCAACCTACAAAAGCGCCCGGAAATTGTGTTCTGGACGCAAGGTCGAAGGACAGATAAGAGGGGCTCCCGGTGATGTCAACGCTGCCACGCGACCCGCAAAGGCGCAAAAATCCGCCACATTTAGCCTTGTTTGGAGTGGGTTCCAGACACTCTAACGGAGAGTTCCCCATGTTCGATCACGTCCGCCGTATTTCCCTGGCGTTTGTCAGCGGCGCCTTCCTGACCGCCGCCCTGACGCTGTCGCCGGCAATGGCGCAGGACGACACGGTCGTGGCGACGATCAATGGTGAACCCGTTACCGAGGCCGACATCGCGCTCGCCGAGAACGATCTCGATCCGCAGTTCGACAAGCTTCCCGCCGACCAGCGGCGCACGGCCGCACTTTCGGCGCTGATCGAGATCCGGCTGCTCGCCGGCGAATCGCGCAAGGAAGGCGTTGCCGACGACGCGGACTTCAAGAAGCGCATCGAGTTCCTGACCCAGCGCGCGCTGCACAGCGCCTATGTCGAGAACCATGTCGCGAGCCAGGTGACGGACGAGGCCGTTCGCGCCCGCTACGACAAGGAGATCGCCAACACGCCGCCCGTCAACGAGATCAAGGCGAGCCACATTCTGGTCAAGACCGAGGAAGAGGCGCGCGCGATCATCAAGGCGTTGGACGAGGGCGCCGATTTCGCCGAGCTCGCCAAGGAAAAGTCGACCGACGGCGCTGCCGCCAATGGCGGCGATCTCGGCTTCTTCGGCCCCGGCCGGATGGTGCCCGAATTCGAGAAGGCGGCCTTCGCGCTCGAGGTCGGTGCCTATTCCAAGGAGCCGGTGCAGACGCAGTTCGGCTATCACGTCATCATGGTGACCGACAAACGGGTCCAGCAGCCGCCGGCATTCGAGCAGGTGAAGGACCAGGTTCGCTCGCTGCTTTTCCGTGAACTCTATTTCGAGGCGGTCAGCAAGCTTCGCGAAGGCGCGGAGATCGAGATTTCTGATCCGGCGCTGAAAGAGGCGCTGGAGGCTGCCGAAAAGCAGTGATCGAGATAGCCGCAACCCGCTGACGCAACCGACACCACCAGACGCCGATGTCCGACACCATCTCTCCGCTTGCGCCGAAGACCTACCCCGAGATGCCGCCCGTCGACGGGGTGAACATCGAGACCGCGCAGGCGGGGATCAAGTACAAGGGCCGGACCGATCTCCTGTTGATGACCTTCGCCGAGGGCACCACGGCCGCGGGTGTGTTCACGCGATCGAAATGCCCGTCGGCGCCGGTCGATTTCTGCCGCGAGAACCTTGCGCACGGCACGGCTCGGGCGCTTGTCGTAAATTCCGGCAACGCCAACGCGTTTACGGGAAAGCGCGGCCGCGAGACCACCGCAATGACGGCCAAGGCCGCAGCGCAGGCAGCCGGATGCGGGCAGAACGAGGTCTTTCTTGCCTCGACCGGCGTGATCGGAGAGCCGCTCGAGGCAGGCCGGTTCACCGGCCTGCTCGAAGACATGGCCGCGACGGCCAGGCCGGACCGCTGGGCGGACGCCGGCCGGGCGATCATGACGACCGACACCTATCCCAAATATGTGACGGCGCGGGCCCGGATCGGCGATACCGAGGTGACACTGAACGGCATCGCCAAGGGCGCCGGCATGATCGCGCCGGACATGGCGACGATGCTCTCCTTTGTGGCGACCGATGCCGCGATCACGGCCGACGTCTTGCAGGCGCTGTTGTCGAAGGCGGTCGGCGGGACGTTCAATTCCGTCACGGTTGACAGCGACATGTCGACCAGCGACACGCTTATGCTGTTCGCCACCGGGGCGGCCGCCAGGCGCGGCGCGCCACACATCACCGACGCCAGGGACCGCAGGCTCGCGGCATTCCGCCGCGCGCTCGAAAATCTGCTCAAGCAGCTCGCCCGGCAGGTCGCCCGCGACGGCGAGGGCGCCCGCAAGGAGATCGCCGTGACGGTCAAGGGCGCCAGGTCGGCGCGCTCGGCCAAGCGGATCGCGCTGTCGATCGCCAACTCGCCGCTGGTGAAGACCGCGGTCGCCGGCGAAGACGCCAATTGGGGGCGCGTCGTGATGGCGGTCGGAAAGGCCGGCGAGCCGGCCGATCGCGACAGGCTCGCAATATGGTTCGGCGACATTCGCGTCGCCCATGAGGGCGAGCGCGACCCGGCCTATTCCGAGAATTCCACGTCCGCCTACATGGAGCGGGACGAGATCGCCATTACCGTGGATATCGGCCTTGGCCGGGGAAAGGCCACGGTCTGGACCTGCGACCTGACGAAGGAATATGTCGCCATCAACGGCGACTACCGGAGCTGAGGGCGTGGGCGACGGCAACGGGGCGGCCAAACCGCAGCAACTCGCGCTCGTGCGCCGGTTCGAAGCGGCAGGATTTCGAGCCTGGCCGGCAACGGCGGTCCACTATGACGGTGCCTGGGTTGTCCGGCTGACCGCGGGGCATCCCTCGAAACGGCTGAACTCCGTCAACCCGCTCGATCCCGGCGACGTGGCGAACATCGAGGACCGGATCGCGCGGGCGGCACGCCGGTTCGAGGCGTATGGACGGCCGGTGACGTTGCGGATTTCGCCGCTGTCGGGGGCGCAGATCGCGGATCATCTCGACGCGGAAGGGTGGTCGCGCTTTTCCGAGTCGATCGTCATGCGCATGCCGCTGTCGGAAGAGATCGTGGCCGGCGCGATGGACCAGATCCCGCTGCGCGACCTTGCCCGTTTCGTCAATGCGACCATGGCCGTCCACCAGCTCGATCCGGGGCTGAAGGCGGGTCTGTCGGAAGTGATCGGGTCGATCCGGGCCGCCGCGGGGTTGTTCGTGCTGGAGCACGAGGACAAGCCGGTGTCGACGGCGGTCTGCGTCCATGACGGCGATCTCGCCGGGCTGTTCGAGATCGCCACCGACGATGCGATGCGCGGCCAGGGTTTCGGGCGGCGGGTCGTGCTTTCAGCCCTCAAATGGGCGCATCTGAGGGGCGCCCGCCAGGCATGGCTCCAGGTCGAGGCCGACAATGCCAAGGCGATCGGGCTCTACAAATCCCTCGGCTTCCAGGAAGTCTATCGCTATGTCTTCCGCCGGCCGCCGGAAGGCTGATTGATGACCGGGCCTTCCAAGCGGCTGCTGCTCGTCGCCGCCTGCGCGCTGGTCGACGCCGACGGTCGCGTTCTCCTGTCACAGCGGCCGAAGGGCAAGCAGCTCGAAGGGCTGTGGGAGTTTCCCGGCGGCAAGGTCGAGAAGGGCGAGGTGCCCGAAGAGACAGTAGTGCGCGAGCTCGGCGAGGAACTCGGCATCGAGACCAAGGTCGCCTGCCTCGCGCCGCTGACCTTCGCCAGCCACGCCTATGACGACTTCCATCTCCTGATGCCGCTCTTCGTGTGCCGCCGGTTCTGGGGCACGCCCGAGCCGCGCGAGGGCCAAGCTCTCAAATGGGTGCGGCCGCGCGACATGCGCGGCTATCCCATGCCGCCGGCCGACGAACCGCTGATCCCATTCCTGATCGACCTCCTCTGAGCAGTGTCCGACGACGGCCAAACGTCGTTAACAAAACCTTCAGCCGATCGTGCAAGATTGAATCGACGGCGCAGGTGTGGCCGGCGTCACAAACAACGATCCTGGCGGGTGTGGACATGGCATTCGACGACGACAGCGAGGTGGAGAGCGGCCTCCTCTCCGTGCTTTTCGGGGCGACCGGGTCGGGGATCCTGCGGCTGACGCTGCTGTTCGGCTCCGCGGCGGCCGCCCTTGCACTGTTCCTGGCGCCGCTGGCGGAGCGCGAGGCAGACCTGCGCCTGGCGCGACCGGTCCTGCCGGCAAATGTCGACACGATGTCGACCGGTTCAATCACCCGGCAGGGTGGCAGCTATACGGTTCGACGCAGCGTATTGCAGGATATGCCGGATGCTGTGTGCATCATCCGAAGCGACGGCGGTCACAGCGGCGACTGCTGAGCGGTCCCGCAGGCACGTTAATCTTTGTTAAATCCGCCGCGTTATGTTGAAGCGGCAAACGGTATGAGATCCACATGTTCAAGACGTTTCTGAGGGACAGGCGAGGAGCCACGGCAGTGGAATACGGCCTGATCGTCGCCGTCCTCTCCCTCGTCGTCATGGCAAGCTTCAACAACGTATCGAACAGCTTCGAGAACCTGCTCGGCGGAACCGCGAACACGATCGAGTCGGCGCGAGAGTAGGGCGCCGCCCGCAGTCAGTCTTCCGTCCGGCCGAGAATTTCGGCCAGTGACATTGCAGCACTTCCCGGCTTGAGCGGCTTCTGCTGCGATGCGTGCGGCGCCCAACCCGACAACCACACGAACGCGAATGTCGCGCGGATACGGCCGTCCGGATCGGCGTATCGCCCGGCATAGATCTCGGCCGCGCGCAGGAAGAATCGTTTCGACACCGGCCGCCGCGCGCGGTCGGTGAGGATGTTCGTCGCACCCATGGCGCGCAGGTCGCGCAGCAGCGCAAACATGTCGTCGTAGCGCACCGTCACGGTCTCGACGTCGGCGACGGGCAAGGCGAACCCGGCGCGCTGGAGGAGTGCCCCGGCATCGCGTACATCCACGAACGGGCTGACGCGGGGGCTGGCGCCGCCATAGATCTCCGTCTCGGCCGCCAGGAGGCTGTCACGCAGCTCGGAAAGCGTGCCCTGGCCAGCAAGGGCGCCAAGAAACAGGCCGTCGGGCCGGAGTGCGCGACGGATCTGGATCAGCAGGCCCGGCACGTCATTCACATCCTGGAGGGCGAGGAGGGACACGGCGAGGTCGAGGCTTGCGGGCTCGAGCGGCACGGTCTCGGGCTCCGCGACGACCGTATCGTCATCGCCCAGGAATGCGGCGTCGGCTTCTACGCGGATGACGTGATCGACCTTGCCCGACGCGCGCAGCATCCTGGCCGCGGCATTGGTCGTGCAGAAGACCGTCGCGGCAGTGGGAAAGCGGCGCTCGACGGTCGCCATCCGCTCGCCGAGATCGTCGGCGGCACGGTTCATGAGAAAGTCGGCGCCATGAACGCCCTGCGCGAGCGCGCGGCGGCGCCTTTCCGTCAGGAGTACCGTGTCGAAAGTCGGATTCATGGCTAAAAGCCCGGCGTACAGGGACCGGTTTTTGATGCTAAGCTTGCGTCCGGGGTGTTGGTGGCCGATCGGATGGGCGAGTTCAAGCGAATTCTGCACGAGGCGGCACGCTGGCCGTTGGGCCTGCTTCTGCCGAGCATATGCGCCGGCTGCCGCAGGCTCGTCAGCGAACCGGGCACATTGTGCGCGTCGTGCTGGGGCGAGGTTCGCTTTCTGGAACAGCCATGGTGCGCGGTCCTCGGGACGCCATTCTCGCATGAGATGGGTGACGGCTTTCTGTCCGCCGAGGCGATCGCCAACCCGCCGCCCTTCGACCGGCTGCGCTCGGCCGTCGCCTATACTGGGGTGGCGCGGCGCATGGTACAGAACCTGAAATATCGCGATCGCACGGACCTTGGCCCCTGGATGGCGCGCTGGATGCTCAGGGCCGGCGCTGAACTCATTGCGACCGCGGACGTCGTGGTGCCGGTGCCGCTGCACCGCGTCCGGTTCCTGCGCCGCAGTTTCAACCAGTCGGCGGAACTTGCCCGGGCAGTCGCGCGCAAGGCCAACATCGCTTTCGAGCCGGGCGCGGTGGTGCGGTCCCGCCCGACGCGACAGCAGGTGGGACTGGGCGCATCGGAGCGCGCGGCGAACGTCCGTGGAGCCTTCACCGTGCCGGAAGAGGCCGATATCATCGTGCGCGGGCGCAGCGTGCTGCTCGTCGACGACGTCTACACTTCCGGCGCCACGGTTTCGGCGGTGACGCGGGCCTTGAAACGCCGTGGCGCGGCCCGGGTCGACGTGCTGACCTTCGCACGCGTCATGCCGGGGGACTTCCAGCGCGAGCCCGGCATGCCTATATAGGCAGCTCCAGCTTTCCGGTGGCGATATGGTTGATGTCACGATCTACACACGCATGATGTGCGGCTATTGCGCGGCCGCGAAGCGGCTGCTTGACCGCAAGGGCGTCAGCTACACCGAGCACGACGCCAGCTTTTCGCCCGAACTGCGGCAGGAGATGATCCAGCGCGCAAACGGGCGATCGACGTTTCCGCAGATCTTCATCGGGCAGACCCATGTCGGCGGCTCGGACGAGCTGCATCAGCTCGAATCGGACGGCAGGCTGGACGCCCTGCTTGAAGGAGGCGCGTCATGAGCCGTATCACCGTTGCCGCCGTGCAGATGCGCTCGACCATGGATCCGGCGCGCAATCTGCGCGATTTCGAGGCGCTGGTGCGCCAGGCGGCCGGCAAGGGCGCGCGCTACATCCAGTCGCCGGAAATGACCGGCGCCCTGGTGCGCGACCGCAAACTGCTGATGCAACTGATCAAACCCGCAGAGAGCGATCCGCTGGTCGCCCGCGCGGCGGCACTTGCCGCAGAGCTCGGTATCCATCTCCATATCGGCTCGACGGCGATCGCCCGACCCGACGGCAAGGTGGCCAATCGCGCCTTCGTGTTCGGTCCCGATGGCGGGCTTATCGCGACCTACGACAAGATTCACATGTTCGACGTCGACCTCGACAATGGCGAGAGCTGGCGGGAATCCGCGACCTACGAGCCGGGCCGGGAGGCGGTCGTCGCCAACCTGCCATTCGGCCGGATGGGTCTCGCCGTCTGCTACGACCTGCGGTTTCCGCAGCTCTTCCGCGAGGAAGCGCTGGCCGGCGGCGAGATGCTGACGGTGCCGGCTGCGTTCACGCGCCAGACCGGAGAAGCGCATTGGCACGTTCTCCTGCGTGCGCGGGCGATCGAGAACGGCGCCTTCGTCGTTGCCGCCGCGCAGGGCGGAAAGCACGAGGACGGCCGTGAAACCTACGGCCACTCGCTGATCGCCGATCCATGGGGCGCGGTCGTCGCCGAGGCCGACCACGACGAGCCCGGTGTGGTGGTTGCGGAGATCGATCTGGCGGCCTCCGCGGCGGCGCGCGGCAAGGTGCCGAATCTCAGGAACGCGCGGGAGTTCGGCCTCCGGCTTGCCGACGCCAGCGCCGGAGACGGCCGCCGGAAGGCATCATGATCAGCTTCTCGATCGTCTGCGAGAACGACCATGATTTCGAGGCGTGGTTTCGCAACGGCGACGATTTCGACGCGCAGAGAAGGCGCAAGCTGATCGCCTGCCCGGCCTGCGGGTCGACCAAGGTCGAGAAAGCGCTGATGGCGCCTGCCGTGTCGACAGGGCGCCGCAAGGAGAAGATGGCGCTGGCGATCGGCACCGAACAGCGCAAGGCGATGGCTAAGCTCAAGGAGCTGACCGAGAAGCTGAAGCAGGGCGCGGATTATGTCGGCGACAAGTTCGCCGACGAGGCGCGCAAGATCCATTTCGGCGAAACCGAAGCGCGGGGCATCTATGGCGAGGCCACCGTGGACGAGGCCCGGAGCCTGCACGAGGACGGCGTGGAATTCCTGCCGTTGCCCAACATTCCCGACGAGCAGAACTGAGCGGCCGGATCAGCCGTCCGGCGTACCGTTCGTTGCCAGCACCATGTAATTGACATCCATGTCGCGCGATTTCTGCCAGCGGTCGGCGAGCGGATTGTAGATCACGCCGGTACGGTCGACGATCGACAGGCCGGCAGCGCCGAGCGATTTCTCGAGCTCGTCCGGCCGCACCAGCTTGTTGAACTGGTGGGTTCCGCGCGGCAGCCAGCGCAGCACGTATTCGGCGCCGATGATGGCCAGGCAGAGCGCTTTCAGCGTCCGGTTGATGGTGGCGACGAAGATCAGCCCGCCGGGCTTCAGCATTTCGGCGCATTTTGCGATCAAGAGGTCGACGTCGGCGACGTGCTCGATCACCTCCATGTTGAGAATGACGTCGAATTTCTCGCCCTGGTCGGCAAGGTCCTCGGCCGTGGTGGCGCGATAGTCGATCCTGACGCCGCTTTCAGCCGCATGAAGCCGGGCGACTTCGATATTGGTCTCAGAGGCATCGGCGCCGACGATCGTGGCTCCCAGCCGCGCCATCGGCTCACACAACAGGCCGCCGCCGCAGCCGATATCGAGAATCCGCAGCTTTTCGAACGGCTTCGCAGCTCGCGGATCGCGCCCGAAATGCTCGGCGACCTTGTCGCGGATATAGGCCAGGCGGACCGGATTGAACTTGTGCAGCGGCCGGAACTTGCCGTTCGGATTCCACCATTCGGCCGCCAGGGCGGAGAAGTGCTCGATTTCGCGATCGTCGATGGTCGTTCGTCGGGCTTCGGGCATGTCGGTGGTCTCCTCTCGCAGGCCCATCAAGTCGGGTGGCACGGCAAGATTGTCAAGCCGGGAAGGGGAGCCGAACCGGAGGCAAACGCCCCCGCTAGCTTGCGGAAACGCCACGCTTTGGCTAAGGAAGCCGCGGTTTCGCCCGCTCCGGGGCGGGACATCATTTTTTCAATCCGTCGAAGCCTCCGCAGGCTGCATCCGCTTTCGGGACATTCCCAGCTCATGGCGCGCATCGTGATGAAATTCGGCGGGACGTCCGTCGCCGATCTTGACCGCATCCACAATGTGGCGCGTCACGTCAAACGCGAGGTCGATGCCGGCCACGAAGTTGCGGTGGTCGTGTCGGCGATGGCCGGCAAGACCAACGAGCTGGTCGGCTGGGTGCAGAACATGCCCAAGGTCGCAGGCTCCAACGCCCCGTTCTTCGATGCCCGCGAGTACGACGCGGTCGTGGCGTCCGGCGAGCAGGTGAGCAGCGGCCTCCTGGCGATCGCGCTGCAGTCGATGGGCGTCCACGCGCGGTCCTGGCAGGGCTGGCAGATCCCGATCAGGACCGACAACGCCCACGGCGCCGCGCGCATCAGCGACATCGACGGCAGTTTCCTGATCAAGCGCTTCGGCGAGGGGCAGGTGGCGGTGATCGCGGGGTTCCAGGGCATCGCGCCCGACCACCGGATCGCGACGCTGGGGCGCGGCGGATCGGACACCAGCGCGGTGGCCATCGCGGCCGCTGTGAAGGCGGATCGCTGCGACATCTACACCGATGTCGACGGCGTCTACACGACCGACCCGCGGATCGAGCCGAAAGCCCGCCGGCTCGCCAAGATTTCGTTCGAGGAAATGCTCGAAATGGCCTCGCTGGGGGCCAAGGTGCTGCAAGTGCGCTCGGTGGAGCTCGCCATGGTGCACCGCGTGAGGACATTCGTGCGATCCTCGTTCGAGGATCCGGACGCGCCGGGAATGGGGGATTTCGACAATCCGCCCGGTACACTCATTTGCGACGAGGATGAGATCGTGGAACAGCAGGTCGTCACCGGTATCGCCTATGCCAAGGACGAGGCGCAGATTTCGTTGCGTCGCGTCGCCGACCGTCCCGGCGTGGCCGGCGGAATTTTCGGGCCGCTGGCGGAGGCCAACATCAATGTCGACATGATCGTCCAGAACATCTCGGAGGACGGTTCGCGCACCGACATGACCTTCACCGTGCCGTCGGGCGATCTCGACAAGGCGCTGGCCGTGCTCGACAAGATCCGCGAGACGATCGGTTTCGACGTCGTGCAGTCGGAAGCGGGCATGTCGAAGGTCTCGGTGATCGGCATCGGCATGCGCAGCCATGCCGGCGTCGCGGCGACGGCCTTCAAGGCGCTCGCCGAACGCGGCATCAACATCCGCGCGATCACGACGTCCGAGATCAAGATCTCGATCCTGATCGATGGTCCCTATACCGAACTCGCGGTTCGGACTTTGCATTCCGTCTACGGTCTGGATAAGCAGTAGACCTGAACTCATTCACCCCCGGCCGAAACGGCGTCGCGCAAGCGGTGCCGTGGCAGACCGTTGGAGCGATGACCCGATGCGAACCATGACAGCCGGCCCGCGCGTGCTCCTGAAGCGTCTGCGCGAGCTAATGGCCGAGGCGCTGGAGCCCCAGGAGAGGCTCGACCGGATCGTGCGCGAGATCGCGCAGAACATGGTCGCGGAAGTGTGTTCGCTCTATGTGCTGCGGGCCGATTCGATGCTCGAGCTGTACGCGACTGAAGGCCTCAACCCCGGCGCCGTGCACCTGGCGCAGCTGCGGCTCGGCCAGGGTCTCGTCGGTTCGATCGCGGCAAGCGCGCGCGCCCTGAACCTGTCCGACGCGCAGAAGCATCCCGCCTTCGCCTACCTTCCGGAGACCGGCGAGGAAATCTACCACTCCTTCCTTGGCGTTCCGGTCCTGAGGGCCGGCCGCACGCTCGGCGTGCTCGTGGTGCAGAACCGCACCATGCGCCACTATCGCGACGACGAGGTCGAGGCGCTGGAAACCACGGCGATGGTGATCGCCGAGATGATCGCCACGGGCGACCTGCAGAGGCTGACCAGGCCGGGGCTCGAACTCGACCTGAGGCGGCCGGTCAGTTTCGGCGGACTGCCGTTCAACGACGGCGTCGGGCTCGGCCACGTGGTGCTGCACGAGCCGCGCATCGTCGTCACCAACCTGTTCAACGAGGACAGCGACCAGGAACTCGCGCGGCTCGAGGATGCGCTGGGCTTCCTGCGGCTGTCGATCGACGACATGCTGTCGCGCCGCGACGTGGCCGCGGAGGGCGAACACCGCGCCGTCCTCGAAGCCTACCGCATGTTCGCCAACGATCGCGGCTGGGTGCGCCGGCTCGAAGAGGCCGTCCGCAACGGCCTGACGGCAGAGGCCGCGGTGGAGAAGGTCCAGAGCGACATGCGGGCGCGCATGATGCACATGACCGACCCTTATCTGCGCGAGCGAATGAGCGATTTCGACGATCTCGCCAACCGCCTGCTGCGGCAGCTGATGGGGCGCGGTCCCGAATCGATCGCCGAATCGCTGCCCAAGGACGCGATCATCGTCGCGCGTTCGATGGGCGCGGCGGAACTGCTCGACTATCCGCGTGACCGGCTGCGCGGCCTGGTGCTCGAGGAAGGATCGGTGACGAGCCACGTGGTGATCGTCGCCCGAGCGATCGGCCTGCCTGTGGCAGGGCAGATGAAGGGCGCCGTCTCCATGTCGGAGAACGGCGACGCGATCATCGTCGATGGCGACGAGGGGCGCATCCATCTCAGGCCGCAATCGGACGTAGAGGCCGCCTATGTCGAGAAGGTGCGCTTCCGTGCGCGGCGGCAGGAGCTCTACCGCGAACTGCGCGACAAGCCCTCGCGGACGGCTGACGGCGTCGCGATCGATCTGCTGATGAATGCCGGGCTGGCGGTCGACCTGCCGCAGCTTGCCGAAGCGGGCGCCGCCGGGATCGGCCTGTTCCGCACCGAGCTGCAGTTCATGGTGGCGGCGACGTTCCCGCGGGCCGAGGCGCAGGAACAGCTCTACCGCGACGTGCTCGACGCGGCGCGCGACAAGCCGGTGACCTTCCGTACGATCGACATCGGCGGCGACAAGGTGCTGCCCTATTTCCGTGGCGCGGTCCAGGAGGAGAACCCGGCGCTGGGCTGGCGCGCGATCCGCCTGACGCTCGACCGCCCGGGCCTGCTGCGCACCCAGATACGCGCACTGCTGAAGGCGGCGGGCGGGCGCGAACTCAGGCTGATGCTGCCGATGGTCACCGAGATCGGCGAGATACGCCAGGCCCGCGACATCATCGACCGCGAGGTGCGGCACCTGTCGCGCTTCGCGCATCATCTTCCGACCCGACTGAAGATTGGCGCGATGGTCGAGGTGCCGGCGCTGCTGTGGCAGCTCGGCGAGTTGATGAAGGCGGTGGATTTCGTCTCGGTAGGCTCGAACGACCTGTTCCAGTTCGTCATGGCGGCCGACCGCGGCAATTCGCGGATCGGCGATCGCTTCGATCCGATCTCTGTGCCGTTCATGCGCGTCCTGAAGTCCATCGCGGATGCCGGCCGAGCCTCCGAAACGCCGGTTACGCTGTGCGGCGAACTCGCCGGCAGGCCGATCAGCGCGATGGCGCTCCTGGCGATCGGCTACCGCTCGATCTCAATGCCGCCGGCCGCGATCGGTCCGGTGAAGGCGATGATGACGGAACTTGATCTCGCAAAGCTGCAGGCCGTCATGGACGATGCCCTGAGGGATGGCGGCGCGGAGATCGATCTCCGGGCCCGGCTCCATGCCTTCGCCGAAGAAAACAACATTCCCCTCTAATCGAAGTCTGCCGCCTTGATCGAATTGCCAAAAGACCGGATGGACCAGCTCATCAAGCGCTTCGAGATGCTCGAGGCGCGCATGTCGGCCGGGCCGGCGCCGGACGAATATGTCCGCATGGCGTCCGAATATGCGGAGATCGAAGGCATGGTCGGCAGCATCCGCGCGCTGCAGGCGGCCGAGAAGGAACGCGACGACCTCGAGGCGATGATCGCCGACAAGGCGACCGACGCCGAAATGCGCGAGCTCGCCGAAGCCGATCTTTCCTCTGTGGAGGAAAAGATCGAGGCACTGCGCGGCGACATCCAGATCATGCTCCTGCCAAAGGATGCGGCCGACGAAAAGAATGCCATCCTGGAGATCCGCGCCGGGACGGGCGGCGACGAGGCAGCGCTTTTCGCCGGCGATTTGTTTCGCATGTATGAGCGCTTCGCCGCCGCGCAGGGATGGAAGATCGAACTCATTTCGGCCAGCGAGGGCGAGGTCGGCGGGTACAAGGAGATCATTGCGACGGTGTCCGGTCGGGGCGTGTTCTCGAAACTGAAGTTCGAGTCCGGCGTGCATCGTGTCCAGCGTGTGCCGGAGACGGAGGCGGGCGGGCGCATCCACACCTCCGCCGCGACGGTCGCGGTGCTGCCGGAGGCCGAGGATGTCGACATCGAGATCCGCAACGAGGACATCCGCATCGACACGATGCGCGCGTCGGGCGCCGGCGGCCAACATGTCAACACGACCGATTCGGCGGTGCGCATCACACATCTGCCGACCGGCATCATGGTGGTCTCGGCGGAAAAGTCGCAGCACCAGAACCGGGCGCGGGCGATGCAGATTCTGCGTGCGCGGCTGTTCGACATGGAGCGCACGAAGGCCGCCGAGGAACGCTCCGAAGCACGCAAGCTGCAGGTCGGATCGGGCGACCGCTCCGAGCGCATCCGCACCTACAATTTTCCGCAAGGCCGGGTGACCGACCACCGCATCAACCTGACGCTCTACAAGCTCGACCGGGTGATGGAGGGCGATCTCGACGAGATCATCGACGCGCTGATCGCCGACCATCAGTCCAGGCTGCTCGCCGAGATGGAGGATCATGGCTGACGCGCCAGCGACGGGGACCGCCGGTGCGATTGCGCTGGGCGATCTCGTGCGCTTGGCGCGCCGCGCGCTGTCAGACTGTGACATCGACGATCCGGCGCTGGAGGCGCGGCTGCTGGTCGAGCATTTCACCGGAACCACGCGCGTGCAGGCAATCAGCGATCCCGACCACATCGTCATGTCCGACGACCATGCCGCGGTGATCGACGCGCTGCGCCGTCGCCGGGCCGGCGAGCCGGTCCACCGCATCATCGGATGGCGCGAATTCCACGGGTTGCAGCTTAGCCTTTCTCCAGGAACGCTGGAGCCGCGGCCGGACACCGAGGCGCTGGTCGACCTGGCGATTCCGTTCGCCCGCGCCATGGCCGAACGGCATGCAGCATGCCGCATCCTCGATCTCGGCACAGGTAGCGGGGCGATCGCCCTGGCGCTGCTCGCCGCCGTGCCGCAAGCGACGGCGCTCGGGATCGATATTTCGGACGACGCCCTTGCGACCGCCGCCTCCAATGCCGATATCAACGGCTTGAAGGGACGCTTCGATACCAGGCATTCGGACTGGTTTTCGAATGTGACGGAGCGATTTCACATTATCGTCTCGAACCCGCCCTATATTCCCTCAGTCGAGATCGCAGGGCTGCAGGTCGAGGTTCGGGATCACGACCCGGTGGCAGCGCTGGATGGCGGTGCGGACGGCCTCGATCCCTACCGAGGGATTGCCGCTCAGGCGGCGCGGTTTCTGTTTGCGGACAGCGTCGTCGCAGTTGAGACCGGAAGCAGCCAGAAGGCCGATGTGGTGCGGATTTTCGCCGAGGCCGGCTACAGGCTGGAAGGGTCGCGAAGCGACCTTGCAGGGCGCGACCGGGCGCTGGCTTTCAGGCTCGGAGCCATATGAACGCAGGTGCGAAAAAGAACTTGGCAATGCACGCGAATGTGTTTAGTTTCCGGCTACCGGATGAGACGAAGCAGGCAGTGCTGTTTTCGATTCGGTTCCCGTTGAGACAAGCTGCCGTCTGGAAGAGGTGACGCCCAAGGCTTCGCGCGGGGATCGTCCGGCAAGTGTATTGACACGTAAACGGGATTGAGCAGGCGAGCGCGCGACCAGCCGCTGAACGCCATCGGAGATCGCGGCAGGTTCGATGGAACCGGAGCGCCGCAGATAGTTTTTTGTCTCAACAAAAGAGAATGGGATGAGGCCACAACAGCAGAACAGGCGCATGCGCGGGCGCGGCAACAACAATAACAACAACAACCGCAAGGGTCCCAATCCGCTCACGCGCAGCTACGAGAGCAACGGTCCCGACGTGAAGATCCGGGGATCCGCGCAGCAGATCGCCGAGAAGTACGCCACCCTCGCACGGGACGCGCAAAGCGCCGGCGATCGCGTGATGGCGGAGAACTACCTTCAGCACGCCGAGCACTACAACCGCATCATCGCCGCGGCGCAGGCGCAGCTTGGCCTTCAGCAACAGCAGCAGCGCGACAACCGCGACGACAATGACGATGACGACGATCGCGACGAAAATGACGCAGTTGCCGCTAACGATGCCGGCCAGAGCCGCGATCGCGACGACCAGGGCCGCAACCGTGATTCCAGGCGCAATGGCGACGACAATCGCCGCGACCAGTCCCGCGACGAAACCAGGTCGGCCAATGACGGCACCGGCCCGCAGCCGGTGATCGACGGAATGCCGGCCGAGGTGGCGCTCAACCAGCACCACAATGGCAACGGTTCGGGCGCCAACGCCAAGGAGAACGAAGCGAACGGGGCGCATTCCGGCGAGGGCGAAGAGCCGGCGCCACGCCGCGCGCGCCGTCCGCGCCGCCCGCGCAACGCTGAACAGTCGGGTGGCGACGAGGCGAAGGAGACGACGGTCGCGGCTTCCGCCAGCGCGGAGGAAAAGAAGGAAGCCGCCGTCCAGGACTGACGGCGCGGCTTCGATCGTTGAACGAATGCAAGAAGGGCGGCTGGGCAACCAGCCGCCCTTTTTCAATTGGGTCCGCACGGCACCGATGTCAGGCGTGACGCCGCTTGTGATGCCGCGTGCCGATACCCATATCCTGATCAACAGGACCCGCCGCCGGCGAAGCAGGACGACGTGTTGTCGATCATGGTTCCACAGGGGGTCCGTCACCACAATCTGATCCGGTGCCTTGAAGAGGGCCGGGGAGGGAAGGGAGACAACGATGAACGTTGAAAAATACTCCGAGCGGGTTCGGGGCTTCATTCAATCCGCACAGACCACGGCGCTGTCGCGCAACCACCAGCAGTTCACGCCGGAACATCTGCTCAAGGTGCTGATCGACGACGAGGAGGGTTTTGCCGCCTCGCTGATCGAACGGGCCGGCGGACGTGTCAAGGACGCCCGCCTCGGTGTCGAATCCGCGCTCGAGGCGTTGCCCAAGGTCGAGGGCGGCAACGGCCAGCTCTACCTCGCGCAGCCGCTCGCCAAGGTGTTCGCGACGGCCGAGGAGATGGCCAAGAAGGCCGGCGACAGCTTCGTCACCGTCGAGCGGCTCCTGACTGCGATGGCGGTCGAGAAGTCGGCCAAGACAGCCGACATCCTGTCGAAGGCCGGCGTGACCCCGACGGCGCTTAATCAGGTCATCAACGATATCCGCAAGGGCCGGACGGCCGACAGCGCCGGCGCCGAGCAGGGCTATGACGCGCTGAAGAAATATGCGCGCGATCTGACGGCGGAAGCACGTGCCGGCAAGCTCGATCCTGTGATTGGTCGCGACGACGAGATCCGCCGCACCATCCAGGTGCTGTCGCGCAGGACCAAGAACAATCCGGTGCTGATTGGCGAGCCCGGCGTCGGCAAGACGGCGATCGCCGAAGGGCTGGCGCTCAGGATCGTCAATGGCGACGTGCCGGAATCGCTCAAGGACAAGCAGCTGATGGCGCTCGACATGGGCGCGCTGATCGCTGGCGCCAAATATCGCGGCGAGTTCGAGGAGCGGCTCAAATCCGTCCTGTCCGAAGTGACGGCGGCCGACGGCAACATCATCCTGTTCATCGACGAGATGCACACGCTGGTGGGTGCCGGCAAGGCGGATGGCGCAATGGATGCGTCCAACCTGCTGAAGCCGGCTTTGGCGCGCGGCGAACTGCACTGCGTCGGCGCGACCACGCTCGACGAATACCGCAAGCACGTAGAAAAGGATGCCGCCCTGGCGCGACGCTTCCAGCCGGTATTCATCGACGAGCCGACCGTCGAGGACACGGTGTCGATCCTGCGCGGGCTGAAGGAGAAGTACGAGCAGCACCACAAGGTGCGCATCTCCGATTCGGCGCTGGTTTCGGCCGCGACCCTGTCGAACCGCTACATCACCGACCGGTTCCTGCCCGACAAGGCCATCGACCTTGTCGACGAGGCGGCGTCGCGGCTGAGGATGCAGGTCGATTCGAAGCCGGAGGCGCTCGACGAGATCGACCGCCGCATCATGCAGCTCAAGATCGAGCGCGAGGCGCTGAAGGCCGAGAAGGACGATGCGTCGAAGGACCGCCTTGCGCGGCTCGAGAAAGAGCTGGCGGGGCTGGAAGAAGAGTCGTCCGCGATGACCGCGGCCTGGGCGGCCGAAAAGGACAAGCTCGGCCTGGCGGCGGACCTGAAGAAGCAGCTCGACGAGGCGCGCAACGAACTGGCTATCGCCCAGCGCAGCGGCGAGTTCCAGAAGGCGGGCGAGCTTGCGTATGGCCGCATCCCCGAACTGGAGAAGAAGCTGACCGCCGCGGAAGCGCAGGAAGTCGGCAAGGGCTCGATGGTCGAGGAGACCGTTACGCCCGACCACGTCGCTCATATCGTCTCGCGCTGGACCGGTATTCCGGTCGACAAGATGCTCGAAGGAGAGCGCGACAAGCTGCTGCGGATGGAAGACGAGATCGCGAAGCGCGTCGTCGGTCAGGGCGAAGCCGTGCAGGCGGTGTCGAAGGCGGTGCGGCGTGCCCGCGCCGGCCTGCAGGATCCGAACCGGCCGATCGGCTCGTTCATGTTCCTCGGCCCGACCGGCGTCGGCAAGACCGAACTGACCAAGGCGCTCGCCGACTTCCTGTTCGACGACGAGACCGCGATGGTCCGCATCGACATGTCGGAGTTCATGGAGAAGCATTCCGTGGCCCGGCTGATCGGGGCGCCTCCCGGCTATGTCGGCTACGAGGAAGGCGGCGCGCTGACCGAGGCTGTGCGGCGCCGGCCGTACCAGGTGATCCTGTTCGACGAGATCGAGAAGGCGCATCCGGACGTCTTCAACGTGCTCTTGCAGGTGCTCGACGATGGCCGGTTGACCGACGGCCAGGGCCGTACGGTCGATTTCCGCAACACGCTGATCGTGATGACCTCGAACCTGGGCTCGGAGTATCTCGTCAATCTCGGCGAAGGCGAGGATGTCGACAAGGTGCGCGACGACGTGATGACCGTGGTCAAGGCGTCGTTCCGGCCGGAATTCCTCAACCGCGTCGACGAGATCATCCTATTCCACCGCCTGCGGCGCGAGGATATGGGGCGGATCGTGGCGATCCAGCTCCGGCATCTGGAGCGGCTGCTGTCGGACCGCAAGATCACGCTGGCGCTCAGCGATGCGGCCGTCGCGTGGCTGGCCGACAAGGGCTACGATCCCGCCTATGGCGCGCGACCGCTGAAGCGAGTGATCCAGAAGGAGCTGCAGGATCCGCTCGCCGAAAAGCTGTTGATGGGCGACATTCTGGACGGCTCGACGGTGAACGTCGAGGCAGGATCCGACCGGCTTCTGTTCAAAACGGCCAGCGAATCGGCCGAGAAGGCTGCGTAAGGCGGCAACGAATCGGAACTGGAAGACCGGGCGCTTCGGCGCCCGGTTTTGTATCTGCGATGCGTGGATCGGCGGTCGGTTGCGAGATGCCCCTGCCTTGACGCTGGCTGTGTTTTCGGTTCGGTTCGGCTCATGGACCTCAATGAATTCAACACCTGTTGCGCGGCATTGCCGGCGACATCCAGCGTCATCCAGTGGGGTGGGTCGCATGTCTGGAAAGTCGGCGGCAAGGTCTTCGCCATCGGAACACGGGACGCCGGCGGCGCGGTCTTCGTCACGTTCAAGGTGTCGCCGCTCGCATTCGACATCCTGAAGGAGCAGCCGGGTTGCATCCCGGCGCCCTATCTCGCCTCGCGGGGCATGAGCTGGATCCAGCGGCGCACGGACGAAGCCGTCGACGATGATGCGCTGCGCGACTATCTGACCGAATCACATCGTCTCGTCGCGGCCAAGCTGACGCGCAAGGCGAGGACGGAACTCGGACTTGCGGCACCCTAGGCGGCCATCTTCATGCCCGGTTCATATTGAATCCTGCAGTTTGGACTCGCGGGGGCGATAGAACGGGAGCAGTCGCAATGCGGCCATTGCGTGGGAACACCACACGACAGTTTTTGTATGCGGGCGCGGCGCTCCTCATGCTGGGTTCGGCGAATGCGACCGCCACGGCGGTCACGTCTTCCGACGACATCGTGGCAGCACCTGCATATCGGCCGGATCATCTCCAGCTGGTCCAGAGCCGTGAGGTCGAGATGTATATCGATCGCCAGGGCCGCGAGGTCTATGTCGACCCGCGCACCGGCGAGATCATCGCCATCCGCAGGCCGAGCCCGATGGCG
>JAMLJD010000005.1 GCA_023953775.1 Rhizobiaceae bacterium
TTCGGTCTTGCCGATATTGGCGAGCAGGCTGTCGATCTCGCGCTGGATGCGGTCGCGTTCGGCGCGCGCGTCGTGGACGCGCCTGCCGACCTCATAGGCGTTCTCGAAGCCAGGCGCGACGTCCGGCGGGCAGGAGTTGGAATAGGAGCGGCCCTCGCGCCCTTCCCTGAGACCGGTCTGCGGTGTGCAGTACGACCTGATGCCGACCTCCCAGCCATCCCTCCAGCTCTGCTCGTCGACAGAGAGGCCATGCTTGCCGCAGGCGTCCCGATGCAGCTTCACATAGGTCTGCGGCCGCCCAGCCTGACCGTCGGTCGTGCCGAGGTCGCGCCAGTTGGTGGTGATGCACTCTTCCTCGTTGAGCGTCGCGCAGGACGTCAGGAAGAGCGGCGCCACCACGGCGACGATCGGAAACACGAAACGGACGGTTGAAAACGCCATTGTACTTTGCACCCCCATGTTGCGGGCGGCATACTGGCGAGCCGACATTGTCCACGCAACCCGCCGACTTGAAATGACTATGGAAACCCACAGCCAGGCGATCCACGCAGTGTCCGTCGCCGTCCGGGACGGGAACCGGCTTCTCCTCGTGAAACGCGGTCGCGCGCCGTCGGCCGGGCTCTATGCGTTTCCGGGCGGCCGGATCGAGCCGGGGGAAACCGTGACGGATGCGGCGGCGCGCGAACTGATGGAGGAAACGGGGCTGCGTGCGCGCAACATGCGTGTCTTCGCCGAGGTGACGCTCGATCGCGAGGACGATTCCGTCGAGACCTATCACCTGACCGTCCACGTCGCCGACTATGACGGCGGCACCGCGCAGGCCGGAGACGACGCCGCCGCGCTCGGCTGGTTCACCATCGAGGAGATGCGCGACCTGCCGATCACCGCCTCGACGCTTGCCGCCGCCGAGGAGATGCTGGACGGCCGCCGGTAACCCATCCGCGCGAATTGCCTTGCGGACGCCAGAATCTTTGGCGAGAAGATGCGCCATGCAGTTCGTCCGCATGGTCCTCATCGCCTCGGTCGCGGCTTCGACGGTCTTCGTCGGCCCGGCGCGCGCCGTCGATTCGCCCTATGAGAGCCGGCTGGTCCGGCTGGCCGAAGTGCTGGGCTCGCTGCACTATCTGCGCAATCTGTGCGGCGAAAAGGGCGGCGACTGGCGACGCCAGATGGAAACCCTGCTGGAGACCGAGAACCCCGACCCGGAGCGGCGGGCGCGGCTCGTCGCCAGCTTCAACCACGGCTACCGCGCCTTTGGCGGCGCCTACGGCAATTGCACGGATTCCGCGATCTCGGCCATCGACCGTTACATGCGCGAGGGCGAGAAGCTGACCCGCGAAATCGTCTCGCAATTCGGCAATTAGTCGACCGTTAACTTTTCAACAATTGTGGCCGCGCGGTGACACATAGCTGTGTTACAACGCTTAACGGGACATTAAAGGGAAGCCGCGCATTCGAATGATCGGGTGCGCCGGAACCGGGTGGATTTGGCAGATGGAACATGGCGCGCGCGACATCGAAGCGCTGATCAGGGAAGAAAAGAGGCTGACGGCGATCGAAAGCCAGAACGAGGCCTGGGCGGAAGGGATTTCGGCCGGCATCGAGCCGGACATCATCGCCGAGGCGGCCCTTTCCACCGCATTCGCCGAACTTCTGCGCACCGAAGGCGAGGATGCCGCGATGGCGCTTCTGGAGCGCATGCGTGAACGCGTCGAGGCCGGCGAATTCGATCCCAATCTGACGCACCACTGACCGGTACAGCCGGAAACGAATCTGCTCTATACTCGCCGGCAATGACACCGCGAGACGCCACACCTCGATTCAAGAAGAATGCGCGGCAGCGCAGGATCGGCACGTGCCGCCATGCGATGCTGCTTGCGGGGCTCGTCACCCTGGCGGTCCCGGCCCTTCCCCATGCCGCGCCGGCCGCCACGATGCTGGCGCTGAGCGAGATACAGCGCGAGACCGTGCCGCCGGCGGAGGAAGGGACAGGCTTTCCCCTGCCCGACCCCGATGCCGAAGACGGCGTCATCAAGGCGCCGCTGGAACCCCTGCCCGACGCGGCCCCGCAGGATCCGACCACCGCGCCGGAGGCCGTTCCCGCGGAAGAGGTGCCGGGTGCCGCCGCGCACGGCCCGATGCCCGAGATCCAGTACGACCTCAGCATGCTGCCCGAGCCGGTGCGTCTGAAGCGCGAGCAGATCGTCGAGGCCTGTCTCGGCGGCAACGTCGAGGCGCTGCGCCCGCTGCTCGTCGCCGGCGACAATCCGACCCAGCTGTCGCTCAGCGGCATCGAGGGCGATCCGATCGACCACCTCCGGGAAATCTCCGGCGACGCGGAAGGGCAGGAAATCCTCGCCATCCTCTTAGAGGTGTTCGAGGCCGGCTACGTGCATCTCGACGCCGGCACGGACGAGGAACTCTATCTGTGGCCCTATTTCTTCGCCGTGCCGCTCGATTCGCTCGATGCCCGGCAGCGGGTCGAACTGTTCACGCTGGTGACGGCGGGGGACTACGAAGACATGAAACAGCTCGGCGCCTATAATTTCTATCGCGCCGGGATCACCCCCGACGGGCAATGGGTGATGTTCGTCGCGGGAAGCTGACACGCCCGGCCGACCATCCTGACAGCAGGCCCTTGCCGCGCCGCCCGCGCCTGCATAGTTAGGGTCAGGACCCCTCAGCCGAACCGAGCGCCATGCCGATTGCCATCCTCACCGATCGCGCCGTCATCCGGATCAGCGGCGCGGACGCGGAGCACTTTCTCCAGAACCTGATCACCACGGATCTCGACGGGCTCGCACAAGGCGAGGCCAGACCCGGGGCGCTGCTGACGCCGCAGGGCAAGATCCTGTTCGACTTTCTTGTCTCGCGCGACGGCGAAGGCGGCTTCCTGCTCGACTGCCCCGCCGGCGCGGCGGAGGATTTCATGCGCCGGCTGATGCTCTACAAGCTCCGGGCCAAGGTCGACATTTCCCTTTCGGACCAGATGGTTGTCACCGCCCAGTGGCAGGATGATTCAAGCGCTTCCCATACTGATTCAACAGCGTCGGCCGCGCTGCGCGACCGGCGCTTTCCCGATTCGACGCCGGCGTGGCGCGGCTACGGCGATGCCGCAGCGAGCGCCGATGCCGACGCGTGGCACCGGTTCCGCATCGCCGCCGGGATTGCCGAAAGCGGCGACGACTACGCACTCGGCGAGGCCTTCCCGCACGACGTTCTGCTCGACCAGACCGGCGGCGTCGGCTTCCGCAAGGGCTGCTATGTCGGGCAGGAGGTGGTGTCGCGCATGCATCATCGCGGCACCGCGCGGCGGCGTATCCTCAAGGCGGAGGCGGACCGCCCCCTGCCCGCCCCGGGCACGCCGGTCACGGCCGGCGACCGGGCGATCGGCACGCTTGGCGGCGTCGCGGGCCGGACGGGGCTGGCGCTGGTGCGCATCGACAGGGTCAAGGACGCGCTCGATGCCGGCACGGCGATCGAGGCCGGCGGCGTCGCGCTGCGCCTTGCGATCCCCGGCTGGGCGAGTTTCGGCTTTCCCGAAAGCGGTTCCGAAGCGGAGAACGGGTGATGGCCGACCGGCCGGAGGCGCCGCCGCGCGCCTGGCAGCGCATGCTGTCGGGCCGCCGGCTGGACCTGCTCGACCCCTCGCCTCTCGACGTCGAGATCGGCGACATCGCGCACGGGCTTGCGCGCGTGGCGCGCTGGAACGGGCAGACGAGCGGCGATCATGCCTTCTCGGTCGCCCAGCACAGCCTCGCGGTGGAAACGATCTTCGGCGCGCTGCAGCCGACGGCAAGCGCTGCCTGGCGGCTCGCGGCCCTGCTGCACGACGCGCCCGAATATGTGATCGGCGACATGATCAGCCCGTTCAAGGCGGTGATGGGCGGCGACTACAAGAAGGTCGAGAACCGGCTGCAGCAGGCGATCCATCTGCGCTTCTCGCTGCCTGCGGTGCTGCCGCCCGGCCTCACGCGGCAGATCAAGCAGGCCGACCGGATCGCGGCCTTTTTCGAGGCGACGAAGCTCGCCGGTTTCGGCCAGGCGGAGGCGGCGAAGTTCTTCGGCAGGCCGCGCGGCGTCACCGCAGAGATGCTGCCGATCGATCCGATGCCGACTGCTGCGGTGCAGGCGGCATTCCTCGACCGTTTCGAGGCGATCGCCGCCGGCTAGGTCTCGCGGCCATCCCTGGCCGTAACGCTCTCTTAGGGTTTGTCGGGTGAGATGCGTTCCGGCCTGCGGAGGGGCCGGTTTCCATGACGCAAGAGCGCAAGCAGCGCGTGACGAGCGAGAAGCTCCGCCTGGCGGAGATCGTCGGCGCGCTCAGCCACGCGCTTGACCTGACTGACGGACAGCCGGCGGGACACAGCGTGCGCTGCTGCTTCATCGGCATGCATGTCGGCGCCGCGATCGGACTGCCCGAAACGGCGATGTCGGACCTCTTCTACACACTGCTTCTCAAGGATCTCGGCTGCTCGAGCAACGCGGCGCGCATCTGCAAGCTGTTCGTCACCGACGACCATGCGTTCAAGCGCAACGTCAAGCTGGTCGACAACAGCCTGCCGCAGTTGATGAACTTCATCGCCGCCAACACCGCCGTCAGCTCCGGTCTCGGCGAGCGGCTGCGCACGCTGGTCAAGGTGGCCATGCAGGGCGGCAGCATTGATCACGACCTGATCCAGACGCGCTGCGAACGCGGCGCGGTGATCGCCCGGCGGATGCGGTTTCCGGAGGCCGTGGCGCGCGGCATTCTCGATCTCGACGAACATTGGGACGGACGCGGCCAGCCGCTCGGCCGGCGCGGCGAAGCGATCTCCATCCACGCCCGCATCGCGCTTCTCGCCCAGGTGGTGGACGTGTTCAACACGACGACGGGAAGCGCCGCCGCGATCACCGAAGTGCGGCGCCGTTCAGGCAAATGGTTCGATCCGCGGCTCGTCGCTGCCTTCTGCCGGGTGGCCGAAGCCCCGGATTTCTGGTCGGCGCTGGCCGCGCCGGACCTCGAACGGCAGGTGTTCGAGCTCGAACCGCGTTCGAAGGTGCAGCCCGTCGACGAAGCGCTTCTCGACGACATCGCCGACGGTTTCGCGCAGGTCATCGACGCCAAGAGTCCGTTCACGAGTGGCCACAGCAAGCGCGTCGCGCTCGTCACCGAACTCATTGCCACGGAGATGGACATGTCGCCCGCCCGCACGCGGGCGCTCGTGCGCTCCGCGCTGCTGCACGACATCGGCAAGCTTGGCGTGTCGACCCGCATACTCGACAAGCCCGGCCGGCTGGACGAGAGCGAGTGGCGCGCGATCCAGCGCCATCCCGAACTGGGCGCCGGGATCCTGTCCCGGATCGACGCGTTCCGCGGGGCGGCCGAAGTGGCGGCCAATCACCACGAGAAGCTCGACGGCAGCGGCTATCCGCTCGGGCTTGACGCCCGCGACCTGAACCTCGAGACACGCATCGTCACCGTCGCCGACATCTTCGATGCGCTGACGGCGGAGCGGCCGTACCGGCCGGCCATGTCGACGGCGGAAGCGCTGGCAATCATGCGCCGCGATGTCGGCGCCAGGCTCGACGCGCGATGCTTCGATGCCCTCGCGCGTTCGCTCGGGAGCCTCGAGCGCATCGCCGCGTAGGATGTGCTGGGCCTAGGTCTGCCTTGCCCCGGGACACTGGAGCCTGGTCCGTCAGGTCGACCGGCGGTCTGGAGCCCGGAGTGACTGGGCTGCGCCTCGCGCGAATGGCTGCCACGAGAGAAAAGCCCTAGCTCGCAACGCCTGAAAAAACGACGCTCGGCATCGGAATCTTATAAACTCCATCCACGAGATACGGTGCAGTCAATTCATCGATCTCATTTCGAATTGTATTCTGAACACTCGGTTCTTGGCGTTCCAGAATGAGCGGCACGCGAACGCCGAATTTCATGAAGAACTCAAAAAAGCTGGGACCGGGCGCATGTAACACATTCTCGACCACCTCGGCCTTGATGTCGGTGAAGCCGGCGAGACGCATCATGCGAGAGACGTTAGCTTCATCAGACAAAACGTATGCATTTGGCGCAGGATCGGCACGCGACATGTCAGCGTGCCGACCCAAAACATCGAACAAAAGCCGATAGCACTCCGAGCGATCAGGCCCAAGCCACTGGCTAAACACAAACCTTCCATTCGGCTTGAGAACACGGCGCGCCTCTGACATCGCCTTTTCCGGGTCTGTGACATGGAACAGAACGATATTGCTCAGTACCGCGTCATACGTTTCGTCTTGTGCCGGCAAATTCTCAACGTCAGCGACAGCGAAATCTATATCTGGAAACTGGTCTTTCGCCTGCTGGATCATCCCCTCCGAGAAGTCGATGCCTTCGACCGCTGCGCCGAGAAGTTTTGCGATCGCTGCAACAAAGCCGGGACCACAGCCCGCGTCCAACACCTTTGCGCCCGGGAAAAGTCTAGCATGGTCCAGAAGTTTCGGAATTGTCTGAAGGGTTGCGCGCGCGGTGGCGTCTCCGTACAGACCGGCCCGTCTTGACCATCCGTCACGTTCGCCATCTCTAAACGCTGCGTAGGTCATGAAATCCCCTCTCAATTCAATGGAGAAGAACACGATCCTCTACCGGCTGGCAATTCGAGAGGAGACCTTGGGCGCGCAGGCTCGGGAGTCCGCATTGCCACCGTAGGCAGCGAGTAGATCAACCTCGCAGGTCATGCCGGTCGGACCGACAGCCTTTCGGGGGACTTGGCCCAGACCCGGGCCGCTACCTGCCCGTGCGCTCCAGCCGGTCGACGAACCACTGGGTCAGCTTTACCCAGACCTCGTCCTTCTCGCCCGTATCCTCGCAGCCATGGTCGAGATTGGGGTTGTCGTTGACCTCGATGACGAAGATGCCCTCCTCCGTCTCCTTGATGTCGACGCCATAGAGCCCGTCGCCGATGCAGCGTGCCGCGCGCACGGCGATGTCGATCACCTCGGCCGGGGTCTCCCTGAGCGTGAAGGTCCGGAAACCGCCCTCGTCCGGCTTGCCGCGGCGGTCATGATTGACGATCTGCCAGTGCTTCTTGGCCATCAGGTAGTGGACGGCGAAAAGCGGCTGGCCGCCGAGCACGCCGACGCGCCAGTCGAATTCGGTCGGCAGGAATTTCTGCGCGATCAGAAGGTCGGAATCCTCCAGCCATTTCGCGGCGAGCGCCTTCAGTTCCTCGAAGCTCGAAGCCTTCTTGACGCCGCGCGAGAACGCGCTGTCGGGGATCTTGAGCACCATCGGAAAGCCGAGTGTCTGCGCCGCGAGCTCCAGGTCGGCCACGCCGGCGATCATCACGGTCGGCGGCACGGGCACCTTGTTGAAGGCCATCAACTCGTTGAGATAGACCTTGTTGGTGCAGCGGATCATCGACAGCGGATCGTCGATGACCGGCATGCCTTCCTGCTGGGCGCGGCGGGCGAAGCGGTAGGTGTGGTTGGAGATCGCCGTCGTCTCGCGGATGAACAGCGCGTCGTAGTTGGCGAGCCTGGCGAGATCCTTCCTGGTGATCGGCTCGACCTCGACGCCCATCTTCTCGGCGACGCGCGACCAGTGCTTCAGCGACGAAACGGATGACGGCGGAAGCTGTTCGTTCGGGTCGATCAGCGTGGCGAAGGAATAGCGCGCCGGCGTGCGGGTTTTCTGGTCGCGCCATTCGCGGCCGGTGTAGAGTTCCAGGCAATCGAGGAACCGGGCCTTGTCGTCCGCGCTCATGCGGGCGAGCGGCAGGAAGCCGATCCTGCGGATCGACGCCCACTCGCCGTCCTTGATCGACACCTCCAGAGCCGGCGCCCGGAACCAGTCGAACAGCAGCCGGGCGAAGCGGTCCCATGCCTTTGTCGGGCCGACGCCGAAGAAGATGCCGACTGTCGCGGGAAACGCGCCGCCGAGGTCCTTGCGGCTCTTGTTGAGCGCCTGCTCGAGTTCGGGCAGCGCGCTTTCGTAGAGCTTCTTTTCCGACAGGTCGATCATCGTCTCGACGGTCGGGATCACCCGGTGGCCGCGCGAGGAGGCCAGCAGCGAGGCGTAGTAGCCGCGGCTCTGGTAGGCGTAGCTGTTCGAAAGATTGATGACCTTGGGCCGTTGGCCGCGGAAGAGCGCCGGATGGGCGAGGTAATCGCGGTTGGTGATGATCTTGTGCGGCGTGGAGACCTGGTCGAGATCGCTCTGCCGGCCCGTCAGTATCACCCAGCTCATTGGTCGTCTCGCCTGTTCAGGATGACGGCGGCGCGCAACCTGCGGCCGAACTGCGCCATGCCGAGGAATATCTCGTAGGGTATCGGGATCGCCGCGGCGTCCACCTTGGTCTCGCCGCGCTCGTCCTCGACCCAGGGATCGTGGATGATCAGATGGTCGCCATCATCGCCGATGACCAGCACCCAGTGCGGTACCTTCTTGCCGAACATCAGATATCCCGAAATCAGCACCACCACGAGGCTTCCCCGGGCGACGGCGGCGCGAATGTCGTCGAGCGTGAAGGAGCGATAGTCGACCGGAATGCCGTAGCGGTCGGCCCGGGTGCGGAAATCGACCTGAGCCAGTTCCATCACCGTGCGCTTCTCCTCGCTGCGGACGGATTGAAGGAACAGCGCGCCGTGGAACGACACAATGATCTCGGCATCGATGCCGTTCTCATAGGCCGCGACCGCAAGTCCGAACGGTTCGCAGCCGCCCGGTCCCGACATCATGAAAACCGTCGTGGCCTCGCGCCACAGCCTGATTTCGGTGACCCGGTCCGGCGTGAAGCCGGGGACGAAGTGGGCCAGCGCCATCATCAGGCAGCACGGGCCGCAGGTAAAATCGACCGACTGTTCCACATAGGGCACCGCCGTCACCGTGGCGCGGGTTCCGCGCAATAGCTTTTCGTAGCGCAGCGCCGGCGCGCCGTCCTCGTAATAGTCGTCCTCGCGGCCGATGCGGCGGTAGCCGTTCTTCTCGTAGAGCGCGATGGCGCGGACGTTTTTCTCGCGCACCTCCAGCCTCAGGAGAAGCCGGTCGTTGCGGTAGGCCACCTCCTCGGCCGCCGCGAGCAGTGCGCGGCCCGAGCCCGTGGACGCGCGGTCCGGCAGCACGCCGATCGAATACAGGCGGGCGACGCCGCTACCCTTGCGAAACAGCACGACGCAGTAGCCGACCGCGACGCCGGCCGCTTCGGCGACCAGGATCTTGGCCGTGTCGCGTTCGACGAGTTGGCGGAACGACCGCCGCGAAATGCGGTCGGTCTCAAAGACGGCGTTTTCGATGGCGACGAGCCGGTCGATGTCGGTGGCGCGCGCGGAGCGGATTTCGGCAGGCATGTGGCGCAGGTCAACCCAAAAAGCACCGCCTGCCGCACTGGACATCGGGACATGGCGCCCCAAATGGCGTGCATAGGCGAATTCGCGCCTATCGCGCCGCGATTGCGGCTGAATTGTGACACGGCCGGCTTTGCGACGAGCGATCGCCGGCTGCTTTTTTTGGTGCTGTCCGGGAACGATCGTATACCGGTGGCGGAACCGACCGGAACAACCTCCAGCCAATCAACACGGGAGTGCGTGGAGACATGAACATCGATGCCGCGGGAATGCTGACGACCGCCGAGGCCGCCCTTGTGGAAGCCGGCCAGCTGGCCGTCGCCTACTCCTTCTCGATCGTCGGAGCGATCATCCTCCTGATCGCCGGCTACGTCGTCGCGGGTGTCGCGGAGCGATGGGCCTATGCGGGGCTCGGCAAATTCCGCGGCTTCGACGAAACGCTGCGCAGGTTCTTCTCCAAGGCGGCGCGCTACGCCGTCCTGATCCTCGTCGGCATCACGGTGCTGGCGCAGTTCGGTGTCCAGACCGCCAGCATCATCGCCGCGCTCGGCGCAGCCGGCCTCGCCATCGGGCTGGCGCTGCAGGGAACGCTCCAGAACATCGCCGCCGGCATCATGCTCCTGGTGCTGAAGCCGTTCCGGGTCGGCGAATATGTCGAGGCCGGCGACGTGGCGGGCACGATCGAGGAAATCGGCCTGTTCGCGACTCAGGTGAAGCGCATCGACGGGCTGTTCATCCTCGCCCCCAACAGCGAATTGTGGAACACGCCGGTCACCAACTACACGCGCAATCCACTGCGCCGCTACGACCTGACGATCGGCATCGGCTACGACGACGACATCGACCTCGCGCAGGAGACGCTGGCCGGGCTCGCGGAGGGAGACGCGCGGGTGCTCGAGGACCCGGCGCCGGCCACCTTCGTCATCGAGCTCGGCGACAGCGCCGTGGGCATCACGCTGCGCTACTGGACGGCGACGCCGGACTGGTGGCAAACCCGTATCGACCTCACAAAGGCCGCAAAGCAGGCCTTCGATCAGAAGGGCATCTCGATCCCGTTCCCGCAGCAGGATGTCCACTACATCCCGGTGAAGCAGGCGAGCTGACGCGCCACAACCCGCGAGGCCGACATGAGCCGCATGACGCTGCCCGCCATCCTGTCCGCCGCCGTCCTGATCGGCTGCGGGGCGACGGCTGCGCGGGCGGAGTGCGGCGGCAGGACGTCGATCCAGCTCAACGAGACCGTCGAGAGCGTCGCGCGGCGCTGCGGCATCAATGCCGAGGCGCTGAAGCAGGCCAATCCGGGCATCGGCCAGCGCGATTTCGGCAATGGCGGTCTCGTCACCGTGCCGCGTCCGGCCCTGCCGTCGCCGCAGCGCCCGGTGTTCGGCAACCGCGGGATCGTGACGGTGCCCTCGCCGCGGGTCGACGCGCTGCGCTGAGCCGGCCCGGCCTCAGCTCTGCGGCTTGCCGAGGAACTGCCGGTAGGCCATGCCGGCGACATCCGACAGCACCGTCTCCGGCACAGCGCCGGCGACCGCGAAGCCATAGCCGCCTTCGGTCCAGTAATAGGCCCTGATGGGCCCCTCCTCCTGCAGCTTGAAGCCGGAATCGGGAACGCCATCTTCGGGCGCGACATAGAGCGAGATGCGCTCGCCCTCGTGGTTCTGATACATGATCTGCGCCGCCACGCCCTTGCCGGACGGCAGCAGCCGCCCGCCAACGAGGCTGTAGTCGCGGGCATAGAAATCCGGCGCGTAGAGCTGCGTTCCCACCCGCTTCGACAGCCAGCCCACCATGTGGTCCTTCTGGTCTGCGCCAACCTCGACGACATGCAGCTTCTCGGCCGAATAGATCCGGTGCGCGTCGATCGCCAGGTCGACCAGCGACGCCTGGGCGACCACCGGCGGCGGATTGCGCGCCAGCCCGGACAGCGCCAGCGCGTAGCCCGCGACCCCGCCGACGACGAATATCGCCGCCGCCGCGGCCCAGCGGACCGCGGGCCTTGCGATGCGGCGGTCCAGGGCGCCACGCCGCGACATCGCCGCGAGGCGCCCCGGCACGGCTTCGTCCAGCACCGGCGCAAGCGTCGAGCGCAAGAGCTCCCGGTCGGCCGAGAAGCGCTCGAGCAGCGAGGCGAATTCGGGCGAGGCATCGAGCCACTGGCGGAAGTCGGCCTGTTCCTCGGCCGGCATCTCCCCGTCCAGAAACAGGTGGATGTCGCGTTCGGTGAAGGTGCGGCCGGCCGTCATTCGACCACCCTCAGGCGACGGCGACGGCTGGTATCATCGAGCACGCGCTTCAGTTCGCCGCGGGCGCGTGCGATCCGCGACATCAGCGTTCCGGAGGGGATGTCGAGCACCGTCGCGGCCTCGGCGTAGCTCATGCCCTCGACCGCCACCAGCACGAGTGCGGCGCGCCGGTCGGGGTGGATGCCCTGCAGGGCTTCGAGCACGTCGCGCGAATTGAGGCTGTCCATCTGGGCCGGCGGCTCGGCGATCTCGACCACGCTGCCGTCTGGCCGGTGGAGGGAATCGTGCGGCGCCTTGGCGCGGCGCATCTGGTCGATGAAGAGGTTGTGCATGATCGTGAAGAGCCACCGCCGCGGATTTTCGCCGCGCTGCCAGTTGTCGAGCCTGTTCAGTGCGCGCTCGAGGCAGTCCTGCACGAGGTCGTCGGCCGTGTCGGCGTCGCGAAGCAAGGCCCGGGCGTAGCGCCTGAGGCGCGGCATTTCCGCCAGGATTGCCTGTAGCTTGTCGTCCATCGTGCCGGCTGGGAGCCCTCCGCCGCCCAGTTGAGCGCGCAATTCCGTTTTGCGCAAGGTCCGCCAGGCGGTCCTGCCAGCATGAACGACCGGCCGGCCGAATTCGTCCCATGCCCGGCTGACCAATCAAGAAAATTGAATGCTCATGCCTGTTCAATTCAATTGATTGCAGCATTGCCTTCGCTATTGTGCGATGCTTCGCGAAGGACCGGACCCCATGGCTACCACAATTCCCGCCCGGCAATCGGCACGTCTGCCGTGGCTGATCATCATCTGCGGCTGCGCCATTGCCGCGCTGACCTTCGGTCCGCGCTCGGCGATGGGCTTCTTCCAGTTGCCGATGCTCGCCGAAAAGGGCTGGGACCGCACCACCTTCGGCCTCGCCATGGCGTTCCAGAACCTCGCGTGGGGCATCGGCACGCCGATCTTCGGGGCGCTTGCGGACAAGTTCGGCACATGGCGGGTGCTGGCGCTGTCGGGCATCATGTACGCGGCCGGCCTTGTCCTGATGGCGATGTCGACCACGCCGACCATGCTGCATATCGGCGGCGGCGTGCTGGTCGGCCTCGGCGTGGCGGCCGGGTCGTTCGGCATCGTGCTCGCGGCGTTCGCGCGCAATGTCGCGCCGGAACAGCGCAGCTTCGTGTTCGGACTGGGCACGGCGGCCGGCTCGGCCGGCATGTTCCTCTTCGCGCCTCTGAGCCAGGGTCTCATCACCGCCTATGGCTGGTACGACACGCTGATCGTGATGAGCGTGATGATGCTGATCATCCCGGTTCTGGCGGTGCCCCTGCGCGGCAATTCATCGTCCGGCAGCGCGCAGCAGGCCGTCTACGAACAGTCGGTCAGCGCGGCATTGCGGGAAGCGCTCGCCCACCGCTCCTATATCCTGCTGGTCTCGGGCTTCTTCGTCTGCGGCTTCCAGGTCGCGTTCATCACCGCGCATTTTCCCGCCTACATCGCCGATATCGGGATCGAGGCGCAGTACGCCGTGCTGGCGCTGGCGCTGATCGGCTTCTTCAACATCATCGGCTCGCTGGCGTCGGGCTATATCGGCCAGCGCTACTCGAAGCCGATCTTCCTCGCCTGGATCTATATCGGGCGCTCGGTGCTGGTGACGGCGTTCCTGCTCCTGCCGCAGACGCCGGCCACGGTGCTCGTCTTTGCCGTGCTCATGGGGCTGCTGTGGCTGTCGACCGTGCCGCCGACCAACGCGCTGGTGGCGATCATGTTCGGCACGCGCCATCTCGGCATGCTTGGCGGCATCGTGTTCTTCTCGCACCAGATCGGCTCGTTTCTCGGCGTCTGGCTCGGCGGCTATCTCTACGACGTGATGGGCAGCTACGACCCCGTGTGGTGGCTTGGCGTCGCGCTCGGCCTCTACGCCGCGGTGGTCCACTGGCCGATCAAGGAGAGCCCGGTCGAGCGGCCGGCGCTGGCGGCCGCGGAATAGCGGCCGGACCGGAGGCTCAGCCGGCCCGCGCCCGCATCAGGAGCCGCTGGTAGAACAGCCCGATGCCGATCAGCACGGCGCCGAGCCCGATGAAGGACAGTGCCCTGAGAACGCCTTCCAGCTCGGACATGTCGAACAGGAAGACCTTGGCGACGGCGATGGCGATCAGCACGCCGGAGCCGAGGCGCAGCACCTGCGATTTCAGCCATGTTCCCGCCACCAGAAGCGCGACGCCGAGAGCCAGCCAGAGCGCGGAATAGCTGTAGGTCTCGATCTGGCCCATGCCCCGCCACAAGGCGATCGATTCGCCATGGAACAGACGCCTCAGCGACAGCGTGGCGTAGGCGAAGGCGAGCGTCGCCGACAACAGCGCCAGCATGGCGACGAACCATCTCGGACGCCGGGGTCGCGCGAAAAGCGCAAGGGCCGCCGCGGCGATGGCCGGCAGCAGATAGCCGAGCAGGAGCAGGTTGAAGAACGGCACCTGTCCCGTTTCCTCGCCCGTCAGAAGCGGATTGAGCAGCAGGAAGTGCTGGGCGACGACGAACAGCGCGCTCAAGACGCCGATCGCCAGCGAGCCGGCGCGGAAGACCGGGCTCGGCGCGCGCTGGTCGAGTGCGACCAGCAGCCCGCCGCCGCCGAGCGCGATCAGCGTGTAGATCGCCTGCTCGGCGAGCGTCGGCGCGCCTGAATCGATCACCCCACCATTCATGGCATGCCGCACGAGCATCGCCGCACACAGCAACGCGAACAGCGCCGCGGCCGCTTCCATGGCGAGGCGCGGGCGGCCATTCGTGGTCCGCGCCAGTTGCCAGGCCGCATAGGCGCAGGCGAGCGCGGGCAGGCCGTAGCCGGGCAGCAGCCAGTTGAACACAGGCGTCGCGCCGAGCGCCTCCTGCCCGACCAGCGTCGGGTCGAGCGCGACCCGCAGCACGGTCAGGACGAAAACCGCCACGGCGATCCAGCCCAGGGCCGCATAGCCGCGCCAGCGCGTCGCCGCTGCGGCCAGCGATGCAAGGCCGGCGACGAGAACCGTCGTCATGCCGGGGCCGAAGGCCATGTGCAGCATCAGGGCGGCCGCCGCGAATGCCCCGGCCAGGGCGGCCGACACGGCGAGTCCACCCGCGAAGGGCGGCACCTCGGCGCGCGCCGTCGCCTCGCTGCTCGCGGCAAGGACGATCGCCAGCAGGGCCGCGATGCCGGCATAGGCGAAATCGCGGTCGAGATTGCCGAACGCGATCCAGCAGGCGGCAAGCAGGAGCAGCGGCGCTGCCGCCGCCCACGCCGTCCAGGCTGCCGCGCGCAGCGGATAAAGCGCCACATGGCGGCGGGCGGCCCATGCCGCCCCGACGATCAGCGCCACGGCGACGACGCCGGCAGCGTTGCGCACGGTCGCAGCCATCGGCGGGGTCGGTAGCCCGTCGAACTCGAAGGTCAGCCAGGGCAGGTCGACGAGGAAGCGGCCGGCCAGTCCGAGCCTGAGTGCGGCCACGAACAAAGCCGCGCCGACGCCGTAGACCAGCGCGAGCGCGCGTGGCCGCCACAGGGCGAGCGCAAGCGCGCCCACCGCTATGGCCGCGCCCGACCAGATCCGCGCCGGGTCGGCGAATTCCATCTGGTCGGCCCCGACGAAGAGAACTATCGAGACCAGCGCGACGACAATGGCGGGGACGACGGAGACGACATCGACGAGCCTCGTCCGACCCGCCGGCAGCGCCATGCCCCACGACCCGAGCCAGACAAGCCCCAGCACGCCGAGATGGACAGTGTGATGAAACAGCACGATCGCGTTGTCGACGGGGAGACCGCCGAGATAGAGCAGACCCCACAGGCCGGCGGCGGCAAAGGCCGCGCCGGCGAGAAGCGGCCAGTAGCGCAGCCGCGCGATGCCGACCGCCGCCGCGAGCACGATCGCGAGATAGACGAACAGCGCCCAGTGATTGGGCGCGGTCGAGGCGATCAGCGCCGGCGTCGCCATCGCGCCGACGAGCCCGATGCCGGCAAGCGCCTGCCCGTGCAGCAGCGCCGAGGCGATCGCCGCAAGCGCGATCAGGCCGAGCAGCGGAAAGGCGAGGCCGGGACCGATGAAGCCGTAGAGCCCGTGGGCGGCGTAGACCGTCCCGAAAAGCGCGAAGGCGCCAGCCGCCGTCAGGATCGCGGGGACGTGCGAGCCGGGAAGACCACCGACCGGCAGCACATAGCCGGTGCGCCTGACGATTTCGCCGGAACCGACCAGCACGACGCCGAACAGGCCGGCGAGAACGAGCCGTACTTCCGGGCCGAATATGCCGGCTTCGATCGAATAGCGGATCAGGAACAGGGCGCCGAGAGCGAGCGCGAGGCCGCCGACCCACACCGCCCAGCGTGTACCAATCGCGGTCTCGATGTCGAGCTTCGGCGCGACCGCGGCCGGTGCCGGTTCGGTGCCCGGTGCGTCAGGTGGTGGCCCGGCATCGCTGTCCGCGGCCGTTGAATAGACCGTCTCCGCGGCTTCCATGTCGGCCGGTTCCGCGACAACTGCCACCGGCTGAGCGGCGACCTCGGCCGAAGCTTCGGCAGCGGCCGCCCGGTCGGCAGACGCGGGTGCCGGCGTTTCATCGTCGGGGACAGGGCTCCGCGCGTCCGTTCGCAGCCGGCGCAGGTCCCCGATCTCGCGCTCCAGCGCGCCGAGCCGGGCATTCTGGCGCAGCAGAATCGCGAACACGGCAATGACGACGAGTATGCCGATCAGGCCTTCGAACAACGCACCCACCCGGATCCAATGCTCGCTTGACGCGGTTTCAGCCGCCGCTGAGGCGATTCAGCGGAAAGATAGAGCATGTTTCGGTTCCGAAGGCGAGCAACCGGTCCTTCGCATCGAACAGGCGCGCCTCCGAGACCGCCGTCGTGCGGCCGCGATGCACGACGAGGCCCTCGCACCGCACCTCGCCGGTGTCCGCCAGGATCGGGCGGATCAGGTTCACCTTGAACTCGGCCGTCGTATAGGCCTCGCCGGGCTGCATGGTCGTATGCACGGCACAGCCGAGCGCGGAATCCATCATCGTCGCGGCCCAGCCGCCATGGACGGTGCCGAGAGGATTGAGATGGCGCTCGCTCGGAACGCCGCGAAAGACCGCGCGCCCCTCGGAAACCTCCGACAAACCGAAATTCATCCGCGCGCCGATCGAGGGCGCGGGATATTTGCCGTCGATCAGCCGCTGAAGCACCTCGAGGCCGGAATATTTCGCAAACTCCTCGTGCGGGATCACCCCGATGCCGAGCGGCGAGACATATCCGGCAAACAGTTCGACCGAACTCATATGGCTTCCTCTCCTGTGTCGGCGGACACGACCGGCCGGCCGCCGTCCATCGCCCGCCGCAGCGCGTTGATGAGGCCGGACCGGGATTCGGGCTCGCCGATCCCGCGCGGCTCGTAGACGTGGCGGTGGAAGAAGAACCCGGTCAGGCGGAACGCCTCCCCGATCGCCGCGCTGTCACCGCGTATGCCGGCACCGCGCTTGAGGAAAGCGGGCAGCGGAAGCAATCTGTCATGCCACGGCGCGCCGGCCGTGCGCGAGACGGCGCGGCCCGATTTGGGCGAGACGTAGACGAGGTCCTCGCGGCTGCCCGTCGCCGCGCATTCGGCGAGGTCGAGGCCGAAACCCAGTTCGTCGAGCAGGAGCAGTTCGAAGCGCACGATGAGTTCGGCCGCGGCGGGCGGTTCGTCGAGATGCCCGACCAGCAATTGCAGCGTCTCAAACAGCACCTCGTGGCTGTCGCGCTCGGGAAGCAGGCGCAGATGCGCCGCCAGCACCTGGATGCCGTTGACGGCGACGGCGCTCGACAGGATGCGCGCGGCGGCGAGTTCGAGCGGCTCGACCTGGAAGGTGCCGAGATGCTCGTCGAGCCGGGCGCGCCAGACCAGATCGACGCGATTGCCGGGCTGGAGGATCGGCTGCATGCGGCGCGACCGCCCTCCCCGCACGAGGCCGAGATGGCGGCCATGGGCGCGCGTCATCGTCTCGAGGATGATGCTCGTCTCGCCGTGGCGGCGGGTGCCCAGGATGATTCCCTCGTCGCGCCATTCCATGCGATGAGCCAGACACCCGTTGGGCGCCGAAATCAAGTGACATGGGTGCATCCTTGCGGCCCGCAATTTATCTGACTAAAGTCAGCTAATGGACCTTCACGACATCGAAACCGTCCGCGCCTTCAACCGGATCGTGACGCTGCGCGCCGGCGCGGCGGATAGCAGCTATCTCGGGCGCGGCCGGCCGCTCGGCCAGGCGCGGCTGTTGTTCGAGATCGGGCCACAGGGCGCCGATGTTCAATCGCTGCGCGCAAAGCTCGGGCTCGATTCGGGCTATGCAAGCCGGCTGCTGCGCGACCTGGAGCGGCAGGGCCTTGTCGACCTCCGCCCGGACCCCGACGACGGGCGCAGGCGTCTTGCCGCGCTGACGGCCGCCGGGCTGGCCGAATGGCAAGCCTATGACGACCTCTCGGACCAGCTCGCATCGACGATGCTCGATCCCCTGTCCGGGCGACAGCGCGAGCGGCTTCTGGCGGCGATGCGCGAGGTGTGCGCCCTGCTCTCGCGGCCGGCGGTCGAGATCGCCATGGAAGCGCCCGACAGTGCCGATGCGCGCGCCTGCGTCGCCGCCTACATCGCCGAGCTCGCCGAAACGTTCGAGGAGGGCTTCGACCCGGCCAACGGCAATCCGACGCCCGAGATCGCGGCGATGACGCCGCCGGCCGGGTGTTTCCTCGTCGCGCGGCTCGACGGGCGCGCCGTCGGCTGCGGAGCGCTGCATACGCTGGAACCGGGCATCGGCGAAATCAAGCGGATGTGGGTGGCGCGGGAGGCGCGCGGGCTGGGCGTCGCCGGCCGGCTTCTCGAGGCTCTCGAGACCAAGGCGCGGGCGTTCGGAATGCGCCGGGTGCGGCTCGACACCAATCGCGCGCTGACGGCCGCGCAGGCGATGTACCGCAAGGCCGGCTACGCCGAGATTCCACGCTTCAACGCCAACCCCTACGCGAATTTCTGGTTCGAGAAGGACCTCGCGGCGGCGGACTGACGGTGCCGGAGGCTTACTCCCTGCGCAGGGCGAGCCAGGTCCATTCGACCCCGGCGGCCCGGTTCGCCGCCTGCATGGACTCGGCACGGCGCCGCCGTTCGAGCCGGAATCCGGCTACGCGGGCATTGGCCAGCGTCGCGTCGACGTCGATCGGACAGACCGGCCGCGCCGGGGCGCCGGGGCCGTGGCGCAGCGCCATGACGACGAGCGCGCCCGGCGCCGCGATCTCCCGCAGCCGGCGCATCGCCTGTGCCTGGTCGGGCGCCTCGAGATGCTGCCAGACGCCGATCACGAGAACGAGGTCGAATGCGTTGCGCTCGGCGATCGCGCCAAGTTCCGGCAGTGAGCCGGAGCGCCAGTCGATGGTTTCAGCGCTGTGCCGGGACATGCCGGCCTTACGCAAACGGTCGACGGGCTCTACCGCGACGACCCGGTGACCGAGGCCGGCGAGCCAGGCGGCATCGCGCCCGCTTCCCGCGCCGATGTCGATGGCGCGGACCGGTTGCGACGGCAAAAGATCGATGACCGGGGCGAACATCGCCGGGCTCGAAATCGCCTCGCCGCGCTCGATCCATGCATCGGAAACGGCGCCGTAGCCTTCGAAAATTGCGCGTTTTCCGGGACCCATGATCAAAATTCCGTCCAACGGGCGGTCGTTTTGCACGAGAATCGGGCGGTCAGTGCGGAAATTCGAGTCCCATTTCGCGGTAGCGCTCGGGATCGTCGCCCCAGTTCTCGCGCACCTTGACGAACAGGAACAGATGGACCGTCTGATCGAGGATCTCGCCGATCTCCTTGCGCGAGGCCTCGCCGATCGACCGCAGGGTTTCGCCCTTGTGGCCGATGACGATCTTCTTCTGGCTGTCGCGCTCGACATAGATGATCTGCTGGATGCGCACCGAGCCGTTCTTCTGCTCCTCCCACTTCTCGGTCTCGACATGCGAGGAATAGGGAAGCTCCTGGTGCAGCCGGAGGAACAGCTTCTCGCGGGTGATCTCGGCGGCGAGCTGGCGCATCGGCAGATCGGATATCTGGTCTTCCGGGTAGTACCACGGCCCCTCGGGCAGCGCGCCGGCGAGATAGTCGAGGAGGTCGTCGCAGCCCGAGCCGTCCAGCGCCGAGATCATGAACGTGCGGTCGAAGCCGACCTTGTCGTTGGCCGCGGCGGCAAGGCCGAGCAGCGTCTCGCGCTTCACCCGGTCGACCTTGTTCAGGATCAGGACCTTCGGTTGGCGGACGCCGGCGAGATTGCCGAGGATCGCCTCGGCGTCGCCGCGGATGCCGCGTTCGGCGTCGACCAGGAAGCAGACGATGTCGGCATCCCTGGCGCCGCCCCATGCCGTCGTCACCATCGCCTCGTCGAGGCGGCGCCGCGGCTTGAAGATGCCGGGCGTGTCGACGAAAACGATCTGCGCTGAACCGTGAGTGGCGATGCCGCGCACGATGGCGCGGGTGGTCTGTACCTTGTGGCTGACGATCGACACCTTGGCGCCGACCAGCCGGTTGAGCAGTGTCGACTTGCCGGCATTGGGCGCACCGATCAGCGCGACGAAGCCGGAGCGCGTTGCCTTGGTTTCGGCGGGATCAGTCATTCGACGGCTTCCGTTCTTTGCCAGACGCCTTCGCGCTCGAGGAGTGCGGCGGCGGCATTCTGTTCGGCTTCGCGCTTCGAGCGGCCGCGCGCGATGGCGGGCTCGAGACGGCCGACCGTGACGCTGACGGTGAAGACCGGCTCGTGGTCCGGCCCCTCGCGCGACAGCGTGTGATAGGCCGGCGAAGCCGTGACGCTCTGATGCGCCCACTCCTGCAGCTCGGTCTTGGCGTCGCGCCGGACAGCCTCCACCGTCAGAGCCCTCGCCTGCCAGTAGCGGCGGATGAAGCCGCGCGCGGCCTCAAGGCCGCCGTCCAGATAGAGCGCCGCAATGAGCGCCTCGACCACGTCGGCGTTGATGTTGACGCGCTTGCGCCCCGACTGGGCGCGGATGTCGCTGCCCGCATGAACGAAGCGGCCAAGCCCGATCTCGTCGGCGATCGAGGCCAGTGCCTCGGCATTGACGAGGCTGTTGAGACGCACCGAAAGCTCGCCCTCGCTGGCTGCCGGAAAGGCCGCGAACAGCATCTCGGCCACGGTCAGGCCGAGCACGCGGTCGCCGAGAAACTCGAGCCGCTGATAGTCGGCACCCGACCGGCCGGGCGCGCTCGGATGGGTGAGCGCCCGTTCGACGACGGCGTGATCGGAAAAGCGATGACCGGTGATCGCCGCCAGCTCGTCCGCGAGCGCCTGGCCGGACGGAGGCCTCGTCACCATCGAGACACGAACGGGCTCAATCGACCCACTGGAACAGGCGCGAGGCGCGCATTCCGGTCGGCCACTTCCAGATTTCCAGCGGACTCGAGCCGCCGGCGATCGAGAAGAAGATGATGTTGGCGCGGCCGACCAGATTCTCGTAGGGCACGAAGCCCACCGAGAACCGGCTGTCGGCGGAATTGTCACGGTTGTCGCCCATCATGAAATAGTGGCCGTTCGGCACCACGAATTCGCGCGTGTCGTCGCCGATCGAATTGCTCGACAGGTCGAGCGTGTCGTAGGTGACGCCGTTGGGCAGGGTCTCGCGGTAGACATCCACCGGGCGGTCGACCTCGGTGACGTCGGGGTCATCGATCTGTCCGACCTTCTCGCGCGGCACCGGCTCGTCGTTGATGAAAAGCTGACCCTGGCGCATCTGGATGCGGTCGCCCGGCAGCCCGATCACCCGCTTGATGTAGTCGAGCGAGGGATTGGGCGGAAACTTGAACACGACGACGTCGCCGCGCTCCGGCTCGCCACCCCATATGCGGCCGGAAAAAAGCGGCGGCGAAAACGGGAACGAGTTGCGCGAATAGCCATAGGCCCATTTGGTGACGAACAGATAGTCGCCCTCGAGAAGGGTCGGACGCATCGAGCCGGACGGGATCGAAAAGGGCTGAAACAGGAAGGTGCGAATCACCAGCGCGAGCAGCAGCGCCTGGACGATGACGCTTATGGTTTCGCCAAGCCCGCCGGATTTCTTCTGCGATCGTTCAGACACGCTCATGTCGCCCTCGGTTGGAAACGGGTTCGTCATAACGGCTCTCATGACGCGCCGCAACGAAATTGCCCGACTGGGGCACAAAGATGGCAGCAGCGCGGCGCGGTCAGGTCGACGGCAGCGCCTCGATGATGACGAAGGCCTGGGCAAGCGGAAAATCGTCGGTGATGGTGAGATGGACGGACGCGGTGTGGCCCGCCGGCAGCATGGCGGCAAGACGGCTCGCCGCGCCGCCGGTCAGCTTCATCGTCGGCTTGCCGCCGGGCAGGTTCACTACACCCATGTCGCGCCAGAAGACGCCGCGCGCGAGACCGGTGCCGAGCGCCTTCGCGCATGCCTCCTTGGCGGCGAAGCGCTTGGCGTAGGAGGCCGCGCGCTCCTTGCGGCGATCGGATTTTGCACGTTCGATCTCGGTGAAGACGCGGTTCGTGAAGCGCTCGCCGTGGCGTTCGAGCGTCCGTTCGATGCGCCGAATGTCGATGAGGTCGCTGCCCAGCCCGATGATCATCAGCCTGCCGGCGCGCCCGCGCGGATCGCGCTGGCGTCGGCACGGCGGCGGGCACGCTCGGCAAGCCGCTTGCGCCGCTGTTCCTGGAAGGTGGCGACCGCGCTGCGCGTGACGAAATAGAACCCGAGCGCGAAAACAAGGCCGAGCGGGATGGCGCCCACCGTCATCGGCTTCAGCAGTGGCTCCCACAGCGTCTCGAAATCGAGATGCATCAGCGTGCGGCCGAGCTCGAGGGGAACCACGTCGCCGGGATGCTGGCCTTCGGTGATCAGCCGGCCAAGCGCCAGGGTGGCGCCCCAGATGAAAGGAAAGGTGATCGGATTGCCGATCGCCGTACCCAGCGCCGAGGCCAGCAGATTGCCTGAGATCACCCAGGCAAGGGCCGCGGCAACGACGAAGTGAAAGCCCAGGAACGGCGTGAAAGAGGCGAAAACGCCCGCCGCGACGCCGGCGGCTATGGCATGCGGCGTGGCCGACAGGCGCAGGATCCGCTTGGCGACATACTGGGCCGAGCGCAGGTGCGAACGGGACGGCCAGAAAACCGCCTTCACACGTTCCAGGAAATGTTGAGGCTTACGCCGACGAAACAGCATTCCTTACCCGACCTGGACCCGGAGTTTCGGCGAACCGAACCGCCCGAACAAGCGGAATCATATCCGCTTGTTTCTTAAGCTTTGGTTGGTTGTGCGTTCCGCCCCGGTGTTTTGGCGAAACTATAGCCATGGGGTCACCAGCGGACAACTCGACTTTGGCAGGAAAGCGGCCAAGACCGGCGGCGGCGACGATTTTTCCCCGCCCGGTCAGCCGTTCACGCGCCGCGCCGCGCTGACGCTCGGATTCTCCTTGAGCTGCGACAGCAGCCGGTTGAGGTGCTTCAGGTCCCAGACCTCGAGGTCGATATTCATCTCGGTGAAGTCCGGCGCGGCGCGCACCATCGACAGGGTGTGGATGTTGGCGTCGTTCTGGGCGATCACCTGGGCGATGTTGGCGAGCGAGCCCGGCTCGTTGATCGCGACGACGGAAACGCGAGCGGGAAACCGCTCCTTCATGTGCTCGTCGATGTCCCAGCGGACGTCGATCCAGCGGTCGGGCTGGTCGTCGAAGGCGGTGAGCGCCGGCGACTGGATCGGATAGATGGTGATTCCGGAGCCGGGCTGGAGGATGCCGACGATGCGATCGCCCGGCACCGCGCCCTCCGGCGCGAAGTGAACGGGAAGATCGCCGCCGACGCCACGGATCGGCAAGGCGCCCTTTTCACCGCCAGCCTCCTTGCCCTTGCCGCGGCGGCGGGCGACGCGCTCGGGCAACTGGAACAGCATGCCGGCTGCGTTGCGCAGGTTGAACCAGCCTTCCTCGCGTGCCTTGGGCTGCGGGGTCACCCGTTCGTCCTTGTAGTCGGGCAGAACCGCCTTGACGACGTCGGGCGACGACAGCTCGCCGCGGCCGACGGCAGCGAGGACATCCTCGACATCCTTGCGCGCCAGCCGGTGCAGCACCGGCTTCAGGCTCTCTTTCGTGAACTTCTTGCCGGCGCGCTCGAATGCGCGCTCCAGGATGCGCGTGCCGAGGCCCGAATACTGCTTGCGGATGGCGTTCTTGGTGGCGCGGCGGATGGCCGAGCGCGCCTTGCCGGTGACGACGACCGATTCCCACGCGGCGGGCGGCACCTGCGCCTTGGAGCGGATGATCTCGACCTCGTCGCCGTTCTTGAGCTCGGTCATCAGCGGCATGATGCGGCCGTTGACCTTGGCGCCGACGCAGGTGTCGCCGACATCGGTATGCACGGCATAGGCGAAGTCGATCGGCGTCGCGCCGCGCGGCAGCGCGATCAGCATGCCTTTCGGGGTGAAGCAGAACACCTGGTCCTGGAAGAGCTCGAGCTTGGTGTTTTCAAGGAACTCTTCCGGATTGTCGCCTTCCGACAGCGCCTCGATGGTCCGCCGCAACCAAGCATAGGCATTGGTGTCCTTGGAAATCTGATGGCCGGCACCGTTGGGCCGGTCTCCGAAATCCTTGTAGATCGTGTGCGCTGCGACGCCGTATTCGGCGATGCTGTTCATCTCGCCGGTGCGGATCTGCAGTTCGACGCGCTGGCGCGACGGGCCGACGATCGTGGTGTGGATCGAGCGGTAGTCGTTCTGCTTCGGGGTCGAGATGTAGTCCTTGAAGCGGCCGGGAACCATCGACCAGGTGGTGTGGATGGCGAACAGGGCGCGATAGCAGTCCTCGACATTCTCGACCACGACGCGGAAGCCGAAGATGTCGGAGAGCTGCTCGAAGGACAGACCCTTGGTCTCCATCTTGCGGAACACCGACCAGGGCTTCTTCTGCCGGCTCTTCACCACGGCCTTGATGCCGTATTTCTCGAACAGCGACGACAGCGCGTTCTCGATCTCGGCGACCATGCCCTTGTTGCGCTCGAAGATGTCGGTCAACCGCTCGACGACCGTTCGATAGGCCTCGGGATTGATGTAGCGGAAAGCGAGTTCCTCGAGTTCCTCGCGCATGTCCTGCATGCCCATGCGGCCGGCGAGCGGCGCATAGATCTCCATCGTCTCCTCGGCGATCCGCAGCCGCTTGGCTTCCGGCACGTGGTCGAGCGTGCGCATGTTGTGCAGGCGGTCGGCGAGCTTGACCAGAAGGACGCGCACGTCCTCGGCAATGGCGAGCAGAAGCTTGCGCAGGTTCTCGGCCTGCTCGGCCTTCTTGGAGACGAGGTCGAGCTTCTTGAGCTTGGTCAGCCCCTCGACGAGCTTGCCCATCTCGGGCCCGAACAGCTCGTCGATCTCCTGGCGGGTGGCGGTCGTGTCCTCGATCGTGTCGTGCAGGAGGGCGACCGCGATGGTCGCCTCGTCCATATGCATGTCGGTGAGGATGGCGGCGACTTCGAGGGGATGGGAGAAGTAGGGATCGCCGGAAGCGCGCTTCTGATGGCCATGCTTCTGCATGGCGTAGACATAGGCCTTGTTGAGCAGCGCTTCATTGACGTCGGGCTTGTAGCGCTGGACGCGCTCGACAAGCTCGTATTGACGCATCATGGCCCGGCTTCCGTGTGTTCAAAATAAAATGCGCCGCGCTGGGAGGCACGGCGCATGATACTCAATAATGATGAAAGTGCAGCGGCGGAAGTGTCGCCGATCGCCGCAACTATCAGTAATCGTCGCTCTTTTCCGGCGGGACGAGCCCTTCGATGCCGGCGAGCAGGTCTTCCTCGCTCATGCGGTCGAAGGTGATGTTGTCCTCGGGCGCGTCGGCATCGGCGGTCGCATCCGGCGACGCGGCGTCGATCAGCTCCGGCGCGTCGGCGGCTTCCGGCTCGTCGACCTCGACATGCTTCTGCAGCGAATGGATCAGGTCTTCCTTGAGGTCGCCGGGCGACAGGGTCTCGTCGGCGATCTCGCGCAGCGCGACCACCGGGTTCTTGTCGTTGTCGCGATCGATGGTGATCTGCGAACCCTGCGAGATCATGCGTGCACGGTGTCCGGCAAGCAGCACGAGCTCGAAGCGGTTCTCGACCTTGTCGATACAGTCTTCAACGGTGACGCGGGCCATGGAATGCCCCTTTCGTTCTTCATTTTCCGGGAAATCAGCGGCGTCCATATCGCGAACGGCGGTCGATTACAAGCATCATGAGATGCGCCCGCGGCGGCGGCCGGCCCTCCGCCCCGCGACAATTTCGCTGTCGCCGGCGAAATCTGCAACGGCCTGCGCCGGGATGCTTGGAAACCCACCCGGTGCGCGCTAGTTCATAGGATGGACCCGGCCGCCGATTTCGCCGGGATGCCTCGATTGCACGCCGAAAGGAAGCATTGCCATGTTCGATCCACGCGAAAAGATCGCCCTTTTCATCGACGGCGCCAATCTCTACGCAACCTCGCGGTCGCTCGGCTTCGACATCGACTACCGCCGGCTGCTGGCGCATTTCCAGAAGCGCGGCTATCTCCTGCGCGCCTACTACTACACCGCGCTGGTCGAGGATCAGGAATATTCCTCGATCCGGCCGCTGATCGACTGGCTCGACTACAATGGCTACAAGGTGGTCACCAAGCCGGCCAAGGAGTTCACCGACGCCTCCGGGCGGCGGAAGATCAAGGGCAACATGGACATCGAGCTGGCGATCGACGCGATGGAGCTTTCCGACGTCGTCGACCACTATGTGATCTTTTCCGGCGACGGCGATTTCCGCTCGCTGGTCGAGGCACTGCAGCGGCGCGGCCGCAAGGTCAGCGTGATCTCGACCATGGCCTCGCAGCCGCCGATGATCTCCGACGATCTGCGCCGTCAGGCCGACCACTTCATCGACCTCGTGTCGCTGAAGGCGGATGTCGGACGCGACCCGTCCGAGCGGCCGCAACGGCGCACGGAAGAACCCGACGGCGACGAAGACGACCTTTGATGGCGGCCGCCGAACGGGCGGTGGAGCCGCCGCGCGACTGCCCGCTGTGTCCACGCCTGCATGATTTCATCGCGCTGTGGCGGGAACGCGAGCCCGGCTGGCACAACGCGCCGGTTCCCTCCTGGCTGCCGCCGCAGGGCGAGGAGACGGTGCGGCTGCTGATCGTCGGGCTGGCGCCGGGGCTGCGGGGAGCCAACCGTACCGGCCGTCCCTTCACCGGCGACTATGCCGGCGACCTGCTCTATTCGACGCTTGGCCGGTTCGGCTTCGCACGCGGCCGGTTCGAGGCGCGGCCCGACGACGGGCTGGAACTGGTCGGCACCGCGATCACCAATGCGGTGCGCTGCGTGCCGCCGGAGAACAAGCCGGTGGGCGCGGAGATCGCCACCTGCCGCGGTTTCCTCGCGGCGACGATCGCGCGCTTTGAAAGTCTGGAGGCGATCGTGACGCTAGGCACCATCGCGCACCAGTCGACCGTCAGGGCGCTGGGCGGGCGCGTGGCGGCGACACCGTTCGCGCACGGGGCGGCGCAGGAGCTCGGCGGTGTGCGCATCTTCTCCAGCTATCACTGCTCGCGCTACAACACCAATACCGGACGGCTGACCGAAGAGATGTTCGTCAGCGTTTTCAAGGACGTAGCAGAATACCTTGCCTGATTGATTCAGGCCGGCGGCGGCAAGCCGCCTAGCCGTGCTCCTTCAGGAGGCGGCTCTTCTGGCGGTTCCAGTCGCGCTGCTTCTCGGTCTCGCGCTTGTCGTGCAGCTTCTTGCCGCGCGCGGTGGCGAGCAGCAGCTTGGCGCGGCCGCGGTCGTTGAAGTAGACCCGGAGCGGCACCATCGTCATGCCCTCGCGCTCGACGCCCTGCATGAGCTTCGCCATCTCGCGCTTGTTGAGCAGCAGCTTGCGCCGGCGGCGCGGCTCATGGTTGAAGCGGTTGCCCTCGGTATATTCGGGAATGTAGGCGTTGATCAGCCAGATCTCGCCGCCCTCGGAGGAGGCATAGGACTCCTGGATGTTGGCCTGGCCGAGACGCAGCGCCTTGACCTCGGTGCCGGTCAGCACCAAGCCGGCCTCGATGGTGTCGAGGATTTCGTAGGCGAAGCGCGCCTTGCGGTTTTCCGCGACAGTGCGCTTGTTGAGGTCCTTGTCCTTGGCCATGGCTGGAGAACGCGGGCGGGCCGCGTCAGTTCACCAGTCCGGCGTGCTGCATAGCAGCGTCGATCCTGGCCGCGGTGGCGGCCTCGACCTCGACCAGCGGCGAGCGCACGACGTTTTCCACCCGGCCGAGCCGCGACAGCGCGTATTTGGCGCCGGACACGCCCGGTTCGATGAAGATCGCCTTGTGCAGCGGCATCAGACGGTCCTGCAATTCGATCGCCTTGTCGCGATCGCCGGAAAGCGTGGCGTCCTGGAACTCGGCGCACAGGCGCGGCGCGACATTGGCCGTCACCGAGATCGCGCCGACGCCTCCATGGGCGTTGAAGCCGAGCGCGGATGCGTCCTCGCCCGAGAGCTGGACGAAATCCCTGCCGCAGGTGATGCGCTGCTCGGAAACGCGCTCGATCTTGCCGGTCGCGTCCTTGACACCGACAATGTTGGAAAAGTCGCCCGCAAGCTGGCCCATCGTCTCCGGCGTCATGTCGATCACCGAGCGCGGCGGAATGTTGTAGATGATGATCGGCAGGCTGGTCGCCTTCGCCACCGCCGCGAAATGGGCGTAGAGCCCGCGCTGCGTCGGCTTGTTGTAGTAGGGCGTGACGACCAGCACCGCATCGGCGCCGACCTTCTCGGCATATTGGGCAAGCGCGATCGCCTCGGCCGTGTTGTTGGAGCCGGCGCCGGCGATAACGGGCACCCTGCCCTTCGCCACCTCGACGCAGAGCTGGACCACCCGCCGGTGCTCCTCGTGCGACAGGGTCGGCGATTCGCCGGTCGTTCCGACGGGAACCAGACCGCTGGTGCCCTCGTCGATCTGCCATTCGACGAAATCCGCAAAGGCTTTGTCGTCGAACCCGCCATCCTTGCGGAAGGGGGTGACGAGCGCTGTCATCGAGCCTTTGAACATCTTTCGTACTCCGGACGGCCTTGCGAGCGGCCAAATCGCCGCAAATTCGCGGCTTTCTAACCGAAAGCACGATCAGGCACCATAGTCTTGACACCAAGGCGCGGCAAAAGTTGGCGCAGCCGCGTGGAGGACGCGCCGACAAGGCCGTTTACGGGCGCTTCACGGCAAGCCGCTAGAATTTGCAGCCGCCTGCACCATCTTTGTTCGCAAACGGGAGACCATCGGGACGCGATGCGAGGCAAGCTTCGTTCACGAGCCAATGTGCTGATGCTGTGTGCGCTTCTCGCGCCGGCAGCCGCGAAGGCGGATGTCGTGCTGCCCGAGAAGGGCGTTCCGTTGCCGTTTTTCCGCCCCGACGTCGAGGCCGAGAGCCCGTTCGACGGCATGATCACCGGCTCGGTGCCGGTGCAACTCGCCAGCGCGGTGCGCATCGGACCGCCATCGTCCGGCGACATCTCGGTGCTGCGCGACGGGCTGGAGGCCGTCTCGCGCGGTGATATCCCGGCGGCGCGGGCGGTGCGCGACGGGATTGCGGCCAATGCGCTCGACCGGACCATCCTGGAATGGGCGATCGCATTGTCGGGCAGCAACGCCGTCTCCAGCGCCGAGATCAACAGGGCCGCCACCCTCCTTGCGGGCTGGCCGGGCATGGCCGCGCTGCGGCGCAATACCGAGCGCGCGCTCTACGACGAACGTCCCGACCCCGACACCGTGATCGACGCATTCGCCGGCCATCCGCCTGAGACGACCAAGGGCGTCATCGCGCTCGCGCGCGCCTATAGGGACAAGGACGACAGCGACGCCGCGATCGCGGCCGTCGCGCCCTTCTGGCGGATCGAGAAGCTGAGTGCGAAGGACGAACTGCTGATCCTGCAGGAATTCGGCGCGCTGATCCCTGTCAGCGATCATCGGTTCCGGATGGAGCGCATGCTGCATGCCGACAGGTTTTCCGCGGCGGCACGGGTTTCCGGATTTGCCAAGGCGGCCGAGCTGGCAGACGCTTGGGAGGCGGTGACCCGTAACGCCAAGGATGCCGACCGCCTGCTGGAGGCGGTGCCGCTGGACCAGCGTTCGGCCGGCTATGTCTTCGCACAGGCCAAGCGCCTGCGCCGCACGGGCCACTTCAAGCAGGCGGCCGCGACAATGGCGAAGGCGCCGAAGGATGCGGTCGCGCTGGTCGATCCCGACGCGTGGTGGGTGGAGCGGCGGGTGCTGTCGCGCGAGCTGCTCGACATCGGCGAGACCCGGGGCGCCTACGAGGTCGCCGCGGCGCATTCGGCCGAGAGCCCGACCGACGCGGCCGACGCCGAATTCCATGCCGGCTGGTATGCGCTGCGCGGGCTGCGCGACGCAAAGACCGCGGCAATGCATTTCAACCGCATCATAGACATCGCCGACGGGCCGATCTCGCTTGCCCGTGCCTATTACTGGCTCGGCCGGGCGGCCGAGGCAGGCGGCCCCGGCGAAGCCGTCGCGTTCTACGAAAAGGCCGCGACATACGGCACGGCATTCTACGGCCAGCTCGCCGCCTCCAAGCTCGGGCGCGGCACTATCTCGGCGCCGGCCCCGGAGCCGAGCATGGCCGACAGGGCGAGCTTCACCAACCGGGTCGCCGTGCGCGCCATCGAGCGGCTCGAGAGGGCCGACCAGACCTGGCGCGCCGACATCCTCTACCGCGACCTCGCCTCCGAGCTGACGAGCCCGGGCGAACTGGCGCTGCTGGCGGCGATGGCTGAAGCGCGCGGGAATCACTACCTCGCCCTGCGCATCGGCAAGATCGCCGCGGCGCGCGGCATCGACATCGGCGCACTAACGCATCCGGTCGGCGCGATACCGCTCGAGGCCCGGATTTCGGGCGCCGGACAAGCGCTTGCCTATGCCGTGGCGCGGCAGGAAAGCGAGTTCAACGTCTCGGCGAAGTCGGGCGCGGGCGCGCTCGGGCTGTTGCAGCTCCTGCCGGGCACGGCCAAGGAGATGGCGCGCAAGGCCGGGCTTTCCTACGAGAAGGGGCGGCTGACCACCGACGCCGGCTACAATGCGACGCTGGGCGCGGCATTCCTGTCCGAGCAGCTCGACCGGTTCGACGGCTCCTATATCCTGACCTTCGCGGGATACAATGCCGGGCCGCGGCGGGCACTGGACTGGATGGAACGTTATGGCGACCCGCGCGGCAAGGACATCGAGACCGTCGTCGACTGGATCGAGCGCATCCCCTTCACAGAGACGCGCGGCTACGTTCAACGCGTGATGGAAAACTATCAGGTCTACAAGATGCGGCTGACCGGCAGGGCCGACATCGCCAGCGACCTCATCGAGGGGCGTCACTGACGCCGCTCCTATCCTTTTGAATTTTAATGTCTTTCCGAGCCGTCCGGCCCCGGCCGGCACAAGCCGTTCCCGGCCAAGCCAAGCCCAAATGGGTCCGGTCTGGATTCCGGGTTTCGCCCTCGCGGTCCCGAAATGACGGAAGGCAAGGAGGTGCCTCGGCCCGGAATGACGCGAGTCAATTCGGCCGGCGCTCCCGCACAATGCCGATGACTGTCCACAGACCTGCGGCACCCTCTACCGCATGGCGGCGCCGGCGGCTATCCTCGCAGCCGGCAGATCGAGCACACAGGATGGCGGGCCCGGATGAACGACGACGGCTTTCGAGATTTCTTCTATTCGGCCAGTGACGGGCTGAAGCTTCACGCCCGCGTCTATGGCGAGCCCGCCGAAGATAGCCTGCCGGTCGTCTGCCTTGCCGGGCTGACCCGGAATGCGCGCGATTTCCACGAACTTGCCCTGCATTTGTCGCGCGACCCGGCGCGACCCCGCCAGGTGGTGGCATTCGACTATCGCGGACGCGGACAGTCCGACCGCGATCCCAACTGGAAGAACTATGACCCGATCGTCGAAGCGGGCGATGTCAATCAGGGGCTGATCGCGCTCAACATCGAGCATGCCGCATTCATCGGCACGTCGCGCGGCGGGCTGGTGATCTTCGTGCTGGCGGCGATGCGGCCGACAGCACTGAAAGCCGTGGTGCTCAACGATATCGGACCGGTGGTCGACGGCGCCGGGCTGGCACAGATCCGCGCCTATCTCGAGCGCGCGCCGAAGCCGGCCAGCATCGAGGAAGCGATCGCCATCCAGCGCGCGGCAAACGGCACAAGCTTTCCCGCGCTCGAGGCCGACGACTGGGAGCGGCTGGTCGGCGCGGTCTATCGCATCGAGGGGGGGCGGCCGGTGCCGGATTTCGACGCCGCGCTTCTCAATCCGCTCAAGGACATCGACCTCAACGCGCCGCTGCCGGAGTTGTGGCCGCAATTCGACGGCTTGCGCAACGTGTCCGTCCTGGCGATTCGCGGCGGCAATTCGAAACTGCTCTCGGCCCAGACGCTGACGGCGATGGCCCAGCGCCACCCGCGCCTCCAGGCGATCACGGTCGAGGGACAGGGGCACGCCCCGCTGCTGGAGACCGGCGACCTGCCGGCCCGCATCGCGGCGTTTCTGGACAAGGCCGAAGGCGTGAAGGCTTAAGACCGCACTTCCCCGTTTGCCCGGAACGCTTCAGCGTTTGACTTCATTGAATTTTTTGCCCCGAGCCTCAGCCGTTCGGGGCTGGCATTTGCGTGCAGAAGCAGTCGCTATCTTGCACGCCGTCACGTCGACCCGCGGTCCGGACAAGAAAAAACCCGGCGGTTGCCCGCCGGGTTTCGACACAAAGTGTCTGGCCTTTCGGCTTAGAAGTAGCGCGTGAAGCGCAGGTAGCCGCTGTGGACGCCGGAAGCGCCCGAGGCCTTGAAGTAGTTGTACTCGGCGCGAACCTCGAACTGGGTGACCGGGGTCCAGACCACGTTCAACTCGCCCTGCCAAGCGTTCGGGTTGCCGGCTGCACCGTAGTTGGTGTCGCCGAACCACTGGAAGCCAGCCGAAGCGAACAGCTGCGGGTTGATCTGGTGGCCGTAGGAGGCCAGGACCGACCAGCGCGAGCCAACCGAGTAGGCGTTGGCGTTGCTTGCGTAGTAACCGATCAAGCGGAAGCTCGAGCCGGGCGAGTTCGGAACGTTGAGCTGCAGACCAGCCTGTGCGCCCCAGCCGTCAACGCCGGAGAGACCAGCGGCGCGAGCGCCGAGTGCCGGACCGAGGTCCTCGTCATAGCCGAACTTGGCCCATGCACCACCCCAGCCCTGGTTGATCATCGCCGCAACGACGACGTCAGGCATGTAGTTGGTGTTGCCGTCGTCTTCCAGCGAGATCGTCGCCGCGAACCCGTTGCCACCGGTGAAGGTGTACGAGATCAAGGCGCGCTGCTGGTAGCCGTAGGACAGGCCCGACCAGGAGTGCGAACCGTACTGGGCAACGCCGGCGCTCTGCGAGGCAACCCATGCCGATTCCGTGTAACCCATGCGGAGGCCGCCGAGCTCCAGGAAGGCCTGGTCGATGAAGGCTTCGCCGTCGGTGGTCAGGAGCGAGACGCGAGCAGCGTCAGCAACCTGGTTCGCCGGATCCCACGAACCCTGAACGCGGATGTAGGAACGCAGCAGGCCCCATGCGGTGTCCGTGCGAGCGTCGAAGTTGACGCGAGCGCGGACCGACTTGGCCCAGTAGTCCCAGTTCGAGTTGGCGCTGATCTGATACCAGACGTAACCCGAGATCTGCAGGCAGGTTTCGGTGCCCGGGATGTAGAAGAAGCCGGCGCCGTACACGTCGCAGATGCGGACGTATTCCATCGGCTCCGGTTCGGCATAGACGATCGCATCAGCGGCGCGGGCGCCGGTGGTGGCGACGAGAGCCGCGGCAGTGCCGAACAGAAGGCTCTTGAGTTTCATTTTCTGACCTCCAGTCAAAGTTAAAAACGGGTCTGGGTACTTTTGCTGAAGGACAGCGTTCCCTGCCCCATCCCCTAAAGACGAAAAAGACGCGCTGCACGCCCCTTCTTCGAGCATGACAATACGCAGGACGTTCCGGTGATCAACCACGATCAGGGGCGCGAGCCGGTTCCCCACGCTGTATGCCCCATTGCTGTTGCACAAATGACACGATTTGGGCGGGCGCGGAAAGCATTGGTTAACCATGGCGCCCCGCCAACCGCCACGGGAAGCCTTGCAATACCATTCGCGCGTGCCCCGAAAGCCTGCCGCAGGCGGGCGAATCGCAAATCCGGCGATTCGCCCGCTTCATCGCGGCAGGCCCGCCGCCGGGCGACAGGATCCGGGCACTTGGCCGCGCCGTGCGCGCAACCGGTCAGGGAGGCCGCGAACGCCTTTATGGCGCACGATCATCTCCGTGCCGAAGCTATGCCGCCCGGGCTGGTGTGTACCGAGATAGGGTGTGCCGGCCCGGGGGCAGGTTGCCCTGATCTCACGATAGAGATGACCATGCTGGCTCGTGAAGCCGAACACGCCGGTCAACACAGGGAACGCAACGCTATGACCGACGTTCTCTCCGCTCGGCGCAATGGTGCCAACGTCGAAATCGTTCTGGAAAACTCCGGCGATGACGAAACGCCATCGTCCGTCGATGTGCTCGCGGCATACAGCCCGCGTGATGCATTTGCATTCGTTGAACTGGTCAAGCACGAAGCCGCCGGAGTGCTGGACGAAGCGCAGGCCGTCAAGGCGAAGGAAGAGCGAAACGTCGAAAGGGTGCAGAAACTACGCGATGAGCTTGCCGAACTGGAAGGCCGGCAAAGCAGACGCTAGGCCCATCCGAATTCGAAGCACAGGTCCGGCGCTATGTGCAGCAGAGAGCGTGTGATCTTCGGGGAATGCTGTTTGACAAAACGTCCAGCTCGTGACGATTTCATAGCAGTGCGAATGTCGGCGGCGACGTCGGCGTCCAGGAAATCTGCGATGCAGATCGACAAGCACCTCGTGTCGCGGACTACAGCGTCGAACGATACTTCCAAATATTGGTCACGCCGCATTAAACTGCCGTGCGCGCGAGCGGCTCGCAGATGCGAGACCCACATGGCAAGACCCTTGTCATGACTGTTTTGAGCCCATCCAGCGCGGACGAATGATTCCGCGACGTCGCGCCCGTCCCGGATCAGATGGATGAACTTCGCGTCAGGAAAAACGGAGACGATGTCGTTCATGACAAATGCGTTTGTCGGCGTATCGTCGATCCATGTCTCGGACTGGCGCAGAGGGCGCTGCAGCAGGTCGTGGTGAAGCCGCGCCAAGACTTGGCATGGAGATAGATCGCTGGAGCCGACGCGTGATATCGCGCGGTCAAACTGATCCCGATCAATGATCTGAAAAAAGCCGGCGGGGCCGTGCCGCGACGTAAATAGATAGCGTGAAATCAGATATGCGGTCAGAGCGTCGTGGTCGCTGGGGCGTTCCAACATCGGCAGACTGCGGATTGCGCCAGTTGTATCGCAGAACAGGCGAGGTTCGATAGGCAGCGACGCGTATTCACGCCCGCTGAGAGATCGCGACAAGATAGTCGTGCCGGATCGTCCTGAACCAACGATAAATAGCGGCGGTCGCAATGCTCTTTCCAAGAAGATGTCTGCGCATTTTGCGCAACCCAGGCGGGAAAGCAAGCCACGCCTTGGCCTCGCTGGCAGGCTCTCGGAAGACACCATGCTGCTCAACCCGGCCAAGGAATGGGCCTCGCTGCCTACGCCGGAGGGCAAGGGCTTCTACGGCGGGCAGCACGCGGCAGTGAAGCCTGACAAGGTGCGCGCGGTGCCGGCACTCCTGATTGTTACAGCATGCCGTCAGGGTGTAGCGGCCGTCACGCGTCGCGCCGAGAGTGTCGATCCTAATCGATGCCGCCATAGCCCATCCCGTCTACCTTTCCGGCTTCGGCCGGGAGGGGGCCTTATCTTGCGTTCGGAGATCGGTGGGTTTGGAAAGGGGCAAACGATGTCAGTTTCGGCCAGAGAGCCCCGTGAACGCGCAAAACGCCCGCCGCCGGCATGATGGAAAGGGTAAGCCCCCTGAATCGCCGTTGACGCCCCAAATTCGAGGAACCGAAACCGCTTCTTTTGCCGGTGTCGGCTGATCTCGAAAAACTCAATCAAAACGGTGTCGACTGGAGGAGGTCTGATACAGGTCTGGTATCACGGCAGCGAGTCCGACTGGACGCGAGTACCACCGCCTGAACGCCTTGCATTTCAAGGCATCACCGTCTATTGCGGGGTCGCCGGAGAGGTGGCCGAGTGGTCGAAGGCGCTCCCCTGCTAAGGGAGTAGGCCCCAAAAGGGCCTCGTGGGTTCGAATCCCATCCTCTCCGCCATCATTTCGCTCACGGCAGTTTCACTTCGTTCAACGCCTCCGCGGGGGCGGCCTTTCGGCCGGTCGCGCAGTCGCGCTCCTGCCGTCGAGTTCGAACTTCGTCCCATCCTCTCCGCCAGTTCTTTTGTCTCGCGCCTGTTCGCTTCGCTTGCGGCTCCGACGGATCCCTTCGCTGCGGGAGCTTCACGCAGGCCGAAGGGGAACCAGGCACCGACATGCCCGCGAATGCGTCACCGGCACGGGTTCAGCCTGCCGTTGCATGTATATTGGCCGCCTCTCACCCGGCATTCGAAGTCGCGGATGAAGGCAGCATTCTGATATTCCAGATCGGTGGCGAGAGGCGTCCCCGACCGTTTCACGTACCAGCCGGCTTGATTGTCGTCCGACTTCGCCCACCGATCGAAATGCCGTTGCAGGCACCCCGACGACGTTTCCACAAACGGCCGCCCGTGACGGGCAAAAATCTCGTTCCTCGCGACATAGAGCTCCCAGCCTGACAGCTTGTCCAGTTCGGCCTGACGGACGATCCGGTCGTCGGAATGAGGAAGGACGAACCCTTCCTTCGAAAGGCGCAACTGGTCGGGCGGGATCTCATCCACATAGTCCGGCCGGAACGGCCCAAGCCCGTAGGCCGAAAAGACCACCAGGCAGGAAAGCGCTAGAAACGCGAACACAGCCAGAGACAGCGTTCGGCGTCCCGGACGCATCCATCCCCAAGCAGGCCATTTCCGACGGCGCGCGCCGCCGCCCTCCGCATCCTCGAAGCTGCGGGCAAGAGCGGACATCTCCTCCTGCGAAGGCGCCAGCGCCTTCAGAACGAGCAGCAGGCGCGGATCCTCAAGATTGCGCGGCCTGCTTCGCCCGTTTCGCCAGTTGTTGATCGTTCTGGCATGCACGTTGATCCGTCTCGTGCCCGGCGCCTGAAAGACCATCGCGCGCTTGGCCAACTGCTCGTCGGATTTGATGCCACGGCCCCTGATCAACTCGGCCAATCGTGTTGCGAAACCAGTCAACCCGCCAGAACCATCCCCGTTAATACAGTGTTGTTTTCATAGTATTATTTCGAGAAATTTCCAGAAACAACCCGCGCTTTCCCTGAAAATCCGAGGTGCGTGTGGATTCATATTTCCGGTTGTGCTTGGGTTGAGCCGCTCGACGAACACCGATGAACACAGCCCGCAGCGGAAAGGCGCCATGATCAATTTCGTTCGGCTTTGCCGAAGCATCTCGGTTTCCCGGAGCAGAAGCCGCCTGGGAAAATGGCCGTCCGGCCGCGTCCCGGCCTCCCGGTTCGTTCTTTCGGCGTGCGCGGCGCAGCTTCTGTTGCCAGGCGGCCCGGCCATCGCCGACACGCAAACGGTCCGCACCGAGAAAAACGGCGTCGTTCACCATCGGCTGGAAAGCTGCGATTACGAGCGCGGCATAGCAATCGCACATTACACCCATCGCCACGATGAGCCGCGGTACCATACAACCCACGAGTTCGAACTGACCGATATGTGTTTCCAGCGGGAAACCGGCAGGCTGTGGGCATCGGAGCCGGCTGAGGATTTCACGCTGGTGAGGCAGGACGCGAGCATCAGCGAGTACGAAGACCTGGCGACCAAGATCGGAAGGTCGGGATCCAAGGGGAGAATTTCGGCCGGCGGCTATGCCCAGGTTCCCGAGCATCCGGATTTCCGGGCCAGTCATGTCGACCTGTATTTCGACCCCACACAACCGGATGTCACCCGTCCGACAGAGTTTCGCCAGCACACAGCGGATGATGTCAATCTGATGGGTTATCTGTTTGAAAAACAGGCTTTATCCGAAGATGTCTCTGGCAAGACATATCGCCTGTTCCTCACAGGGTTTGACTGGGGATTGAGCGACCCGGAAAGCGGCGCCGCGGGATATGACCGCCACAATTCCGATCTGGCCCTGCATTCGGCTTCGCTCGTTTTCGAGAACAATGGCGGTGTGCTGGATGCGCGAGCTTTCCTCCAGCCGGATGGAGGCGGTGCCGGCGCGAAAGTCACTTCAGGCCAGTTGCGCCTGACATTGCATCCCGACGGGACAATCTCAGGCGAAGGGCAGTTTCGGATCGAGAATCCGCGATTGGCGGGCTTCGAACCCGGAGAATGGGTAAGCGCGAACTGGAATATCGACAAGCTTGTCGGCCACCTGGCCGGCGAAGGCGCAACCGGCTTCAGGCTGGAGGGCTTCGCAAGTGGCGAGACCAGGTATCACGATGGCTATGTCGGAAAGATAATCGGGACAGTGGGTATCCGAGGCACGGATCTGGCATTCGAGGAGGAGTTCCTTGTCGGCGACCAATGAAACGCAGGACCTGGGCCAGACGGGCTCAAGGCAATCGCCGGTCCGGCAACGGCTTCACGGCATGGGATCACAACCGGCATCTCGCATGCTTCCATCCAAATAGCGGGGAACGATCAAGTTGAAATATCTTCAGACCACAACGCCATCCGGCAGGGCATGCATTCTTGTCGCAGGGCTCGTCCTTGGACTTTCGACAAACTCCGTTCGAGCGGATGTCTGGACCTTCGAAACGCCTTCGGAAAACATCCAGTGCTCGGTGGGGCAGGAGGCCGGAATCGAGTCGGACATTACCTGCACGATCGTCGAGCGGTCGGGATCGCCCGCGCTGCCGCGACCGAGCGATTGCGCATCCGATTGGGGACATACGTTTTCGATGCGCGAAACAGGACCGGCCGAGATCCTGTGCACACGGACAAGCACCGACAGGAGCGGGTTCGACAGAGCGGAGTATGGCGTGACGGGAGAGTTCGGCGGCTTCACCTGCCATTCCTCCACCAAGGGCCTAGAATGCACCAACCGGGACGGCCACGGCTTCTTCCTCTCCAGGAAGGAACAGAGGGTTTTCTAGAGTTCAGCCAGGACAGGCTCGCCGGGCAGCATGAAGACGCTGCTTGTCGCGGCGTCATGGTTTTCCCGCACGGGCCGTCGCAGCCCGCAGCCTCCACCATGAGCGCGTAAATCGACACAACTGACCCTGACCGCGCCGCGTATCGGCCCACGCCAAATTCCGGCGAGCGCGCTCGATCAATAAACGAGGTTACGATGTTTCATTTCGAGAAATTCTTCGGCTCGCTCGAAAACAACGGCGCCAATGACGTAGTCAGACAATCGTTTTCGAGATTCCTTTGGATATCAATTTGTTTGATCCTGTTCACGGTTCCCGGCCAATCTTTTGCTGCCAGCAAGCTATTGCCGCACGACAAACTAGTGATCGCCGCAGATGCAATAGGATGCCCGACCCGGAGCGACATGGGCAAAAAGGAAGACTTTGAGGATACGGTGATTCACCGCTGCATTCTCGGCAAACTCAGGAAGCACGACGAAGGTAGGTATAAACACATGAACCCTACCGACATTGTGCGCCAGTTCTATGAAAGTGTTGTCGAGGCACAGGCGGCGGCGGGCGCTTTTTCAGACTATCCCTACGCAGGAGGGAGTTTGCAGGTCGGGGTGTCGACGAGCAAATATCTGAAGGCGCCGATCTGCCGGGATGAAGAGACCGTCAGGATCTCCTTTCCGCCGGACATGAACGAAAGCGCGACCTCTCCCGAGGAAGTGGCGCAGTATGCCAGCGGCATCGTGACCGGGATCTTCAGATCGAACTGCATCACCGATTTTCCCGAGACGATTCACATCGTTCTCGCTTCAGGCGATCGCGATGTCGTCTCCATCCCCTACAAGGTCCAGACGACATATTATTTGAAGCGCTCGATCCTCGACACGGATTCCATAGCCGCGCACGCTCAAAGCTGGGCTGCGGCATTCATGACGAACCTGGATGGCAACACGTCCTCGCCGGCCAGGGTCGCCGACGTCCCGTCCGAGAAGTTCGAGTATCTATGCCGCAAGACCGGTTCGCCCGAAGCATTGTTGGACAATGTCCGAAAGGGGCTGGGGCTGGAGTTCGCCGGTCTCAAGGATCCGACAATCACCGCGATTCACTCAGAACTGGACAACAGAGCCGAATTGCAGGTCGGCGACAGGCTGGTTCACGTCAGCGGATATGAAGAACTGCTGATCGGGAAAATCTACATGACCCTTTGCCAGCATCGGCAGAGCGCACTTGCCATGGTGGAACGCGACGGCGACTATTTCGAAGTTCTCCTGTCTCCCGGCGCGGCAACCAGACTGGAAGCCCATGCGACCGACTTCGCGGTCACCAACCCATTCGATCCGCTCGGCGCCGACAAGGTGTTCAAGTCCGATGGCCCGATGCTCTACAATCCGGTTTTCGCTCTTCTTTTTGCAGGCGATTTCGATAAATTCGACGAGCAGGAGCGTGCATCGCTGATCGCGATCCTGAACGTGTCGCTTTCACTCTCTCCAGATATGTCGATATCCACGATGACGCGCGGCAAGAAGGCGCTCAAAGGCCTGCGCCAGATCTACGGATCTTCAGCAACCGCCTGCTGGCCGTATGGCCGCACGTCCTTCGACGTGGAACGCTTTCTGATAACGACGCGCAAGGACAGATACGGCACAATCCTGTCTCAGGTGAAATCGGAACTGGGTACCAAGACCCTGTACTTCGACCCGACGCTTGCTTCCGCGATCATGGAGAAATGGAAAGTCGCCATGAAGGACTTCGGCGTCATTCCCCAGCTGCGAGCCCTGGTGGACCGCCAGTCCTGCTTTTCGGCGGAGTACAGGCTGCTTTACAACAGGCTGTTTGAGCTGGCGGGGATTCTCTGACCGGGTTGATGCCCCTGTCACTGTCCAGCCCATCGGCCAAAGGAAAACTCGGTTCAGCCCCGCGGAGGCGGCTCTTAACGCCAATGCACGCACGATGAACGCGCCGCCGCAACGCGGCGTGTTCTCCTTCGAAAAAAATTCTGGCCGGCATGTCGCATTGCACGCCGCCCGTCCGTCCTTGGGTCATTGCCTGGAGAACGGAAAGGCGGTCCCATGCGGCGGATCAGGACGATCGAATCCATTTTGCCAATCGGCTCAGCGCCGAGCACCTACCGGCCCGTCGGGCCACTTCGAACCTGCTCCTTCTCCGAGCCGCCGGTCCGATCCGGCGCGAAGACAGACAACAGCCCCGTTGTCGAACAGGAAAGGAAACACCCATGAGCTATATCAGCGGCTTCGTCACCCCGGTGCCCGACGCCAACAAGGATGCCTATGTCGCCTCGGCCAAGCAGGCCTGGCCGCTCTTCAAGGAGTATGGCGCGCTGCAGCATGTCGAAGGCTGGGGCGACAAGGTGCCCGTTGGCAAGGTGACCGACTTCGCCCGTGCGGTCGACCTCAAGGACGGCGAGACCGTGGTCTTCGCCTGGGTGCTGTGGCCCGACAAGGCGACCGCCGACGCGTGCGAGGCTTCGATGCAGAGCGACGAGCGCTGGCAGAAGGTCGACATGCCGTTCGACGGCAAGCGGATGATCTTCGGCGGCTTCGCCACCGTCTTCGAGGCGAGCGCCTGAGCGGGCGACCCGCAGACCCTTCCACCCCACCCCAAAGGACATACCGACATGACCGACAAGCTGATCAACTGCATCTGGTTCGACCATGGCGAGGCAGCCAAGGCGGCCGCCTTCTATGCCGAGACATTTCCCGACAGCCACGTCAGCCGCGCCAATGCGGCCGCCTCGGATTATCCCGGCGGCGCCGAGGGCAACGAGCTGACCGTCGAGTTCACCGTTCTGGGCCGTGCGTTTCTCGGCCTCAACGGCGGGCCGAACTTCAAGCCCAACGAATCCGTCAGCTTCATGGTACTGACCGACGACCAGGAAGAGACGGACCGCTACTGGAACGCGATCGTCGACAATGGCGGCGCGGAAAGCGCCTGCGGCTGGTGCAAGGACCGCTGGGGCTTTTCCTGGCAGATCACGCCGCGACGCCTGATGGAACTGACCACGAGCCCCGACAAGGCCAAGGCCAAGCGCGCGATGGACGCGATGATGACGATGAAGAAGATCGACATCGCGGCCCTCGAGGACGCCGTGCGCTGATCTTCCGGTACCGGCCCGGACAACCGCGCGGTGACCCGCCGGTTGTCGGGCCGGCACGCTTGATGACCGGTCCGGGGCGATCCGCCAGTGTCGCGGCGACGGCCCAAGCAACGGTCAAAATTGTTTACCCTCACGACAGCTTTACCGCCCATATCGCCCCAAATGGCCCGAAAAGAATTGTTTTTGCCCTGCCTCTGCGTAAAGTTGCGGCCGGGCAAACAAGGGAATTCTGGGGTTATGAAGAGACTTCTTGCAGCATTCGGCATCGTCGCGGCGATGATGGTCTTCGAGCCGGTCACGGCATCGGCGGCGTCTGTTGTCGCCAAGGTCGATCTTTCTTCGCAGACCATGACGGTCACACGTCGCGGCAAGGTGATGTACCGGTGGAAGGTCTCCACCGCGCGGCGCGGCAAGGTCACGCCAACGGGCTCGTGGACGGCCAAATGGCTGTCGAAGAACCATCGTTCGAGCCGCTACAATGGCGCGCCGATGCCGTACTCGATCTTCTACAGCGGCAATTTCGCCGTGCACGGCACCAACCAGATCAGCCGCCTCGGCCGCCCGGCATCGGCCGGCTGCATCCGGCTGCATCCGAGCAACGCGGCGAAGCTGTTCTCCATGGCCCAGCGCGAAGGGCTGAAGAACATCCGCATCGTCGTGCATCGGTAAGTCCGGGTTCATTTCACGCCGGGACGGTACCGGCATCGACAACGCGGCCATGAGCATGGCCGCGTTTTTCGTGCGCAACGACCTCGAATCACCAGGTCGGCACCGGCTGCGACGCCATTTGCTGCCCATGAATGCATCAGCATCTCCTGATTTCCTGGCTAGTTTTACGTCATTTCACCTGTTTGCTTCGATAATAGGCATATTTTCGTGTCTTTCGCGCAACATATCCGCGGATGGTGCAGCGCACCATCGCCACGGGACTTGTGCCGGCAAAGGAAATCGAAAAATCTCGGCTCGTGAGGGTCGAACATGGATTTGGCTGGCGATGCCCCAGAGCCCGGTTCGAAACAGTTATTGACCGGCTTCGCTCATCTGGGGGTTCACCAATGAAGTCACTTCGCATCGCCACGCTGGCGCTCGCGGCATCGGCCGTGCTCGCGTCTTCCGCCCTTGCCGCCGACGAGGTGGAGGTCACGCAGGAACAGATCGCGTCCGCGTTCGACATCGCCTTCGGCGCCACGCTGACCAGCCGCTACGTCTCGCGCGGCGTCGCGCAGACCAACGGACCGGCGGTCCAAGGCTACATCGAAGGGTCGTACAACATCTTCTATGCCGGCGTGTGGGCCTCCTCGCTCGACAGCCTGCTGGCGCCCGACGACGTCGAGATCGATCTCTATGCCGGCATCCGGCCCGAATTCGGCAATTTGTCGCTCGATCTGGGCTATGTCCGCTATCTCTACAATTCGACCGGCGACTGCTGCGGCGAAGCCTATGCCAAGGCAACCTACGCCTTCACCGAGGAATTCTCGGCCGGCGCCGAGATCTATTACGACTTCGAGAACGACACGACCTATGGCGACGTGAACGCCGAGGTGTCGCTGCCTTACGATTTCGCCGTATCGGGCGCCGTCGGCACCTGGTTCGACGGCCGCGTCGACTGGAATGCCGGCATCTCCTACACCTATGCCGATACGCTGACCTTCGACCTGCGCTATCACGACGCCGACTACCAGCCGGCCCGCTTCGTGGCGATGGTTTCGGTCGACTCGTCCTGGTCCGCCCTCAAGGGCATGATGAACCGCTAATCCCTCCCCCGCGTAGCGCGTCCTCCCACGAAAACCCGGCGGTCTCCGCCGGGTTTTTCCTTGGCCGGCGAGCGGTTTCGGCATAGGGTCCCGCCGCTTCTGAAACCGGGCCTCGCCATGACCGAAAAACCGCAGCTCACCGCGCTTGCCGCGTCGCTTCCCTCGACCGTTCCCTTCGTCGGGCCCGAGGCGCAGGAGCGCGCGCGCGGCCGCGCCTTCCGGGCGCGCATCGGCGCCAACGAGAATGGTTTCGGACCCTCGCCGCGCGTTGCCGAGGCGATGGCCGAAGCGGCCCACGAGATGTGGAAATATGGCGATCCGGAAAGCCACGACCTGAAGGCAGCGCTTGCCGCCTATCTCGGCGTCGACACGGCGAACATCGCCATCGGGGAAGGCATTGACGGGCTGCTCGGGCTGATCGTGCGGCTCCACGTCGAACCCGGCCAGCCGGTCGTCACCTCGCTCGGGGCCTATCCCACCTTCAACTATCACGTCGCCGGCTTCGGCGGCCGGCTCGTGACGGTTCCCTACGAAAGCGACCGCGAGAGCCTCGACGGGCTGCTGGCGGCCGTGAAACGCGAGAACGCGCCGCTGGTCTATCTGGCCAATCCCGACAATCCGATGGGGACGTGGTGGAATGCGGCGGAGATCGACGCCTTCATCCGGGCGCTGCCGCCGACGACGATGCTGGTGCTCGACGAGGCCTATGGCGAGACCGCGCCTTCAGGCACGCTGCCGCCGCTCGACACAGGGCGGCCCAACGTGCTGAGGCTCAGGACCTTTTCGAAGGCGTTCGGGCTCGCCGGCATGCGCTGCGGCTACGCCGTCGGCGAGCGCGACGCCATCACCGCCTTCGACAAGGTGCGCAACCATTTCGGCATGACGCGCATGGCGCAGGTCGCAGCGCTCGCCGCGCTGGATGACCGCGCCTATCTCGGCGAGGTGATCGGCGAGATCGCCGCCTGCCGCGACCGGATCGCGGGCATCGCCACCGCAAACGGGCTTTCCGCCCTGCCCTCGGCGACCAATTTCGTCGCGATCGACTGCGGCGGCGACGGGCCTTATGCGCTGAAGGTGATGCAGGCGCTGATCGCGCGCGACATCTTCGTGCGCAAGCCGATGGCGCCGGGGCTCGACCGCTGCATCCGGGTCAGCGCCGGGCCGGCGGCCGAGATCGATCTGTTCGAGCAGGAACTGCCCGGAGCACTCGCCGACGCGCGCGGCAACTGAGCGCTACTCAGCGGCCTCGGCGAATTTGCCGCCCGGCACGTAGTTGAGCACCGGCGCGAGCCAGCGCTCGACCTCCTCGACCGTCATGCCCTTGCGCGCGGCGTAGTCCTCGACCTGGTCGCGCTCGACCTTGGCGACGCCGAAATAATGGCTGTCGGGATGGGCGAAATAGAGCCCCGACACCGACGAGCCCGGCCACATGGCAAAGCTTTCGGTGAGCTTCACGCCGATCTTTTCCTCGGCGTCGAGCAGGCGGAACAAGGTCGTCTTCTCGGTATGGTCGGGCTGGGCGGGGTAGCCCGGCGCAGGCCGGATGCCGCGATAGGTTTCCGTGATCAGGTCGTCGGGCGACAGCCCCTCGTCCGGCGCGTAGCCCCAGAATTCGGTGCGCACGCGCTCGTGCATGCGCTCGGCGAAGGCTTCCGCGAAGCGATCGGCCAGCGCCTTGACGAGGATCGAGGAATAATCGTCGTTGGCGCGCTCGAAGCGTTCGGCGATCGCGACTTCCTCGATGCCCGCCGTGACCACGAAGCCGCCGAGATAGTCAGCCTTTCCGCTGTCGGCGGGCGCGACGAAATCGGCGAGCGCCATGTTGGGACGGCCGTCGCGCTTCGACAATTGCTGGCGCAGGGTGAAGAGGGTCGCAAGCTCGTCCCCGCGGCCGTCATCCGAGAACAGCCTGACATCGTCGCCGACCGCATTGGCAGGCCAAAAGCCGACCACCGCCTTCGGCGCGAACCATTTTTCCGCGATGATCTTCTCCAGCATCGCCTGCGCGTCGTCGAACAGCGCGCGGGCAGCTGGTCCCTGGCTCTCGTCCTCGAGGATCTTCGGATATCGGCCCTTGAGCTCCCAGGTCTGGAAGAACGGCGTCCAGTCGATGTAGCGGGCGAGGTCGGCGAGGTCCCAGCTGTCGAAGACGCGGGTGCCGAGGAAGGAGGGGCGCGGCGGCTCGTAGGCCGACCAGTCGGCCCTGAAGGCGTTGTCGCGGGCGCGCGCCAGCGGCAGGCGCTTCTTCTCGGCCTCGAAGCGGGCATGGGCGGCGGCAACCTTGCGGTATTCGGCGCGCACGGTCTCGATGTAGCCGGGCTTCGCCTCCGGCGACAGGAGGCTGGAGACGACGCCGACGGCGCGGCTGGCGTCGTTGACGTGGACGGCCTGGCTGCGCTCGTAGCGCGGGTGGACTTTCACCGCGGTGTGGACCCGGCTGGTGGTCGCGCCGCCAATCAGCAGGGGGATGTCGAAGCCCTCGCGCTCCATCTCGGAGGCGACGTGCACCATCTCGTCGAGTGACGGCGTGATGAGGCCGGACAGGCCGATGATGTCGGCCTTTTCCTCGCGCGCGACCTCGAGGATCTTCTCGCACGGCACCATGACGCCGAGATCGACGATCTCGTAATTGTTGCAGGCGAGGACGACGCCGACGATGTTCTTGCCGATGTCATGGACGTCGCCCTTGACGGTCGCCATGACGATCTTGCCGGCGCTGCTCCGTTCCGAGCCGCCATTGAGGCGCTTCTCCTCCTCCATGTAGGGCAGCAGATGGGCGACGGCCTGCTTCATGACGCGCGCCGACTTCACCACCTGCGGCAGGAACATCTTGCCGGCGCCGAACAGGTCGCCGACGACGTTCATGCCGGCCATCAAAGGCCCCTCGATGACGTCGAGCGGCCGAGCGGCGGCGAGGCGCGCCTCCTCGACATCGGCGTCGATAAAATCGGTGATGCCGTTGACCAGCGCATGCGAGAGGCGCTTCTCGACCGGCCATTCGCGCCAGGCGAGATCCTTCTCGCGCGCCTCGCGGCCGCCGGTGCCCCTGTAGCGCTCGGCAAGGTCGAGCAGGCGCTCCGTCGCGGTGCCCTCGCCCTTCGGCTGGCGGTTGAGCACCACGTCCTCGCAGGCCTCGCGCAGTTCGGGGTCGATCGTCTCGTAGACGGCGAGCTGGCCAGCATTGACGATGCCCATGTCCATGCCGGCCTGGATGGCGTGGTAGAGGAACACCGCGTGCATGGCCTCGCGGACCGGCTCGTTGCCGCGGAACGAGAAGGACAGGTTCGACACGCCGCCCGAGACGTGGACGCCGGGCATCCGGGACGTGATCTCGCGCGCGGCCTCGATGAAGGCAAGGCCGTAACCGTCATGCTCCTCGATGCCGGTGGCGACGGCGAAGACGTTGGGGTCGAAGATGATGTCCTGCGGCTCGAGCCCGGCCTGTTCGGTCAGGAGCTTGAACGCGCGACGGGAAATCTCGACCTTGCGCTCCCTGGTGTCGGCCTGGCCGTTCTCGTCGAAGGCCATGACGACGACGGCCGCACCATAGGCGCGGCAGAGCCTCGCCTGCTTCAGGAACGCTTCCTCGCCCTCCTTCATCGAGATGGAGTTGACGACCGGCTTGCCCTGCACGCATTTCAGCCCGGCCTCGATGATCTCCCATTTGGAGGAATCGATCATCACAGGTACGCGCGCGATGTCGGGCTCGGCGGCGACGAGGTTGAGGAACTCGACCATCGCCTTTTGCGAATCGATCAGGCCCTCGTCCATGTTGACGTCGATGATCTGGGCGCCGTTCTCGACCTGGTCGCGCGCGACATCGAGCGCGGTGGCGAAATTGCCGGCGGTGATCAGCTTGCGGAACCTGGCCGAGCCGGTAACGTTGGTGCGCTCGCCGACATTGACGAAGGGGATGTCGTCGGTGAGCGTGAAGGGTTCGAGGCCCGAAAGCCGCATCAGGGGCTCGATCGCGGGGACCTTGCGCGGCTCGTATTTGGCGACGGCGGCGGCGATGGCCGCGATGTGCTCCGGCGTCGAGCCGCAGCAGCCGCCGACGATGTTGACCAGCCCCTCGCGGGCGAAGCCCTCGATCTGGGCCGCCATCGCCTCGGGGCTCTCGTCATATTCGCCCATCTCGTTGGGCAGGCCGGCATTGGGGTAGGCGCAGACCAGCGTGTCGGCAACGGCCGACAGCTCGGCCAGATGCGGGCGCATCGCATTGGCGCCGAGCGCGCAGTTCAGCCCGATCGTCAGCGGCCGGGCATGGCGGACGGAGTGCCAGAAGGCGGTCGGGGTCTGGCCGGACAGGGTGCGGCCCGACAGGTCGGTGATGGTGCCGGAAATCATGATCGGCAGCTCGACGCCTTTTTCCTCGAATATCTCGAGGCAGGCGAAGATCGCCGCCTTGGCGTTGAGCGTGTCGAAGATGGTCTCGATCAGGATCAGGTCGGCGCCGCCGTCGATCAGGCCGCGCAACTGCTCGCCATAGGCGATGCGGAGGTCATCGAAGGTGACGGCGCGATAGCCCGGATTGTTGACGTCGGGCGAGATCGACGCGGTGCGGTTGGTCGGTCCGAGCGCGCCGGCGACGAAACGCGGCCTGCCATCCGCCTTCTCGGCGCGGAGCGCGGCGCGGCGGGCGAGACGGGCGCCGTCGCGGTTGAGGTCGTAGACCATCTCCTCCATGCCGTAATCGGCCTGCGCGATGCGCGTGGAGGAGAAGGTGTTGGTCTCGAGGATATCGGCCCCGGCCATCGCGTAGCGGTAGTGGATTTCCTCGACCGCCGCCGGCTGCGAGAGGATCAGGAGGTCGTTGTTGCCCTGCTGGTGGCAGGCGCAGCCGCCGAAGCGCTCACCGCGGAAATGGTCCTCGCCATAGCCCAGCGTCTGGATTTCCGTGCCCATCGCGCCGTCGAGCACCAGAATGCGCCCTGCGGCAGCCGCCTTCAGCGCCGCGATACGATCGGCTCTCGCTCCTGTCTCCCCTTCGGGTCCGAACAGGGCGTCGACGGGGGTGGTCATGGCAATACTCGCTCAGGCAAAAATCGAAGGCGCACAATCACATAATGATATCTTTATGTCAACATGCGACACGGATTTTGCTTACTGCGACAGCGGCGTGCGACCAGGATCGCGCGTCAGAGCCCGGCGCGGCGGGCGATGAGGAAGCGCCGCACTGCCGGGTCGGTTTCGAGGCCGATCGCCAGCCCGTAGGCCTCGTCCGCCTCGGCCGTGTCTCCATTGCGTGCCGACAGTTCGGCTTTCGCGGCCCAATAGGGCTGGTAGGCGACAAGGCGCGGGTCGGCCGCCGGGTCCGGCAGCGCGGCAAGGCCCGCCTCCGCACCGTCGACGTCGGCAACCGCCAGCGCCCGGTTGACAGCCGCGACCGGCGACGGAGCGACGGCGGCCAGCGCATCGTAAAGCCGGAGGATGTCGGCGCGTGTATCGCTGCCTAAACGCAGCCGGGCGACGTGGGCGGACTGGATCGCGGCCTCGAGCTGGTAGCGGCCGATCCGCCCGAGACGCGCCGCGTCGGCGAGCACAGCCTCCGCACGCGCGATCATCGCGGTGTCCCAGCGGTGCGCATCCTGTTGCGACAGCGGCACGTATCGCCCCTGATCGTCGCGCCGCGCCTCCTGGCGCGCTGCCGTATGCAGCATCAACGCCAGAAGGCCCAGTGCCTCGGCCTCGCCGGGCAAGGTCGCCGCCACGAGATCGGCGAGGAACAGCGCCTCGCCGCCGAGATCCCTGCGTTGCCCGTCGGCCGCGCCTGCGTCGGACCAGCCGCGCCCGTATGCGGCGTAGATCGCATCGAGCACGGCGCCGAGACGCCCGGAAAGCTCGTCCGGCGCGGGCACCTCGAAGGCGATGCCGGCATCGCGAATGCGCGTCTTGGCCCGCACCAACCGTTTCTCCATCGCCGACGGCGACGTCAGGAACGCCGAGGCGATCCGCGGCGCGTCGAGCCCGAGCACCACCTGCAGCATCAGCGGCGACCGCGCCGACGGATCGATCGCCGGATGCGCCACGGCGAACAACAGCGCCAGTCGCCTGTCGGGAATTGCATCATCCTGCATCGCTTCGGCCTCCTCCGCGAGCAGCTTCAGATGGCCGCCGGCGGCGTCCGCCGTGGCCGTGCGACGGTGCGCGTCGACCGCCTTGCGCCGCGCGACCGTCAGCAGCCAGCCTTCGGGGTTGGCGGGGCAGCCGCTCTTCGGCCATTCGGCAAGCGCGGCGGCAAAGGCTTCCGCCAGCGCGTCCTCCGCCGCCGCCACATCACGCGTGCGCGCCGACAGTAGCGAGACGAGCTTGCCGTAGCTGCGGCGCGCGAACAGATCGGCGGTCTCGCGTACGCCGGCAATCCCGTCGCCAGCCATGTCGCTACATCGCCCAGACGGGGCGGATCTCGATCTTTCCGTGATGGGCGGCCGGACACCGCCCCGCCCACTCGAGCGCGGCATCAAGGTCCGGAACGTCGATGATATAGTAGCCGCCAATCTGCTCCTTGCTGTCGGCGAAGGGGCCGTCGATGACCTGCGGCTTGCCGCCCGACACGGTCAGCGTCGTCGCCGAGGCGCTCGGCCCCAGCCGGTCCGTGGCGACGAAGGCACCTGCCTTCTCCAACGCCTCGCCATATGCCTTGTAGGCAGCGATGCCTTCGGCCTGCTGCTCGGGCGTGAGTTCGTCCCATCCCGATTCCCGCACATAAAGCATGAGCATGTATTTCATGTCCTGATCTCCCATCATTGCGCGGCATCATGCGCCGCCATGCCAGTGACGGTCGAGACGTCGCCTGCCGGACAGGGCGCGAAAAAAGAAACGAGGCCGAATTCAGCCGAAACGCAGCTTCATGATGACGAGCATGCCTGCCAGCACGAGCGTGACGGTGTTGGCGGCGATCATCGGCAGATCGGAGACCAGCAGCCCGTAATAGAGCCACAGCGCGACGCCACTGCAGAAGATGGCCAGCATCGGGAAAGACAGATCGGCGGCAGAGCGCCGCCTCCAGACGCGCACGACCTGGGGGAGAAAGGCGACTGTGGTCAGGAGCCCGGCAACCAGGCCGAGCACTGTGGCGATCTGCATTCGACGGTCTTTCCAGAAGGGCGGCGGCCGGCCCGGAACGCCGGCGACGCGCGCACGCGGCATCCTCTTCACCGAACACGCGCGGCTGTCAAGCGGCGGATCGCGCTGCACGAGACGCGCCCCGGGGATCGGTTAGCCAAGCGATGATCCCTTGAATTAATTGAACGTTCGTTTTATTATTGCCGAGTGGAGGAACGCATGGCGCGCACGACGGGTTCGGACGGCGGAAAGACCGAGGCGGCAATCAGGCTGGCGGCGCTGTCGCTGATCGCGCGCTACGGCTACGAGGCCGTCTCCATGCGCCAGCTCGCGGCAGAGGTCGGCGTCCAGGCGGCGGCGCTCTATCGCTACTTTCCAACCAAGGAGGACCTGCTCTTCGCGCTGATGTGCGAGCACATGGAGGGGCTGATCGCGTCGTGGGAGCGCACGCGCGGGGCCGATGGCGACGCGGCCGAGCGGCTGTCGGCCTTCGTGCGCCACCATATCCGCTTCCATGTCGAGCGGCGCCATTCCACCCATGTCAACAACATGGAGCTCAGGAGCCTGTCGCGCGAGAAGCTGAGCCATGTGCTCAGGCTTCGCTCGACCTACGAGAAGGAGCTGCGGCAGATCCTGCGCGAAGGCCAGGAGACCGGCAGCCTGATCGTCGACGACCCGGCGCTGACGGCGATGGCGATCATCCAGATGATCACCGGCGTCATCGTCTGGTTCCGGCCCGACGAACGCCTTTCGGTCGACGAGGTCGCCGAGAAATATCTGTCCATGACCATGCGCCTGGTCGGCGCCGACAACAAACCCAGGGAGAAGACCGGTGTACACGCAATCGATGAATTTCGGGCTTGGTGAGGATATCGAGGCGCTGCGCGACACGGTGCGCCGCTTCGCTCAGGACCGCATCGCCCCGATCGCGGCAGAGATCGACAGTTCCAACGAGTTTCCCGAGCATCTGTGGAAGGAGCTCGGCGAAATCGGCGTGCTGGGCGTGACCGCCGACCCGGATTTCGGCGGCACCGGCATGGGCTATCTCGCCCAGGTCGTGGCGATCGAGGAGATCAGCCGCGCATCGGCGTCGGTCGGTCTCTCCTACGGCGCGCATTCCAATCTCTGCGTCAACCAGATCAACCGCTGGGGCACGCCGGAGCAAAAGGCGAAGTATCTTCCCAAGCTGTGCTCGGGCGAGCATGTCGGCGCGCTGGCGATGTCGGAGAGCGGCTCGGGGTCGGACGTCGTCTCGATGAAGCTGCGCGCGGAAAAGCGCAACGATAGCTACGTGCTCAACGGCACGAAGATGTGGATCACCAACGGCCCGGACGCCAACACGCTGGTGGTCTACGCCAAGACCGCGCCGACCATGGGCTCGCGCGGCATCACCGCCTTCCTGATCGAGAAGGAGATGGCCGGCTTCTCGATCGCCCAGAAGCTCGACAAGCTGGGCATGCGCGGCTCCAACACCGGCGAACTCGTCTTCGAGGACGTGAAGGTGCCGTTCGAGAACGTGCTGCATGAGGAAGGCAAGGGCGTCGAGGTGCTGATGTCGGGCCTCGATTACGAGCGCGTGGTGCTGGCCGGCGGGCCGGTCGGCATAATGGCGGCCTGTCTCGACGTGGTCGTGCCCTACGTCCAGCAGAGGCGGCAATTCGGCCAGGCGATCGGCGACTTCCAGCTCGTGCAGGGCAAGCTCGCGGACATGTACACGCAGCTCAACGCCTGCCGCGCCTATGTCTACGCGGTGGCGGCGGCCTGCGACCGCGGCGAGACGACGCGCAAGGATTCGGCCGGCTGCATCCTCTATGCAGCCGAGCGCGGCACGCAGACCGCGCTCGACGCGATCCAGATGCTGGGTGGCACAGGCTACGTCAACGAAGCGCCGACGGGCCGGCTTCTGCGCGATGCGAAGCTCTACGAGATCGGCGCCGGCACGTCGGAGATCCGCCGCTGGCTGATCGGACGCGAGATCATGGCCGAGCAGGCGTGATATGACGTGATGGGGCATGCTGGATTCCGGGTTCCGCTACGCGTCCCCGGAATGACGCAGATGGGATTGGCTGACCGGCGTCCCGAACAATGCGTATCCGACTGTCCGCGTGCCCTGACGTGACATCGCCTGGCGGCGCTCTATCTCCCAGCCGGACACAGGGAGACACGTCGATGCCGCTCAACGACACGCAGAAGAAGCTAGCCAGGGACAACCCGCACGATTTCGCCGGCCTCAAGGCGCTGTTCGTCAACTGCACGCTGAAGGCCTCGCATCAGGGACCGTCGCACACCGAGACGCTGATGCGCGACTCGATGGAGCTGATGGAGTTGTGCGGCGTCGAGGTCGACTATCTGCGCGCGGCCGACCACCGGATCGCCTTCGGCGTGCAGCCGGACATGCGCGAGCACGGCGCCGAAATCGACGACTGGCCGGAGATTTTCTGGCCGAAGGTGAAGGCCGCGGAAATCCTGGTGATCGGCACGCCGCTGTGGCTGGGCGAGGAAAGCTCGCTGTGCAGGATGATCATCGAGCGGCTCTACGCGCATTCGGCGCAGCGCAACGACAGAGGCCAGTATGTCTTCTACGGCAAGGTCGGCGGCACGATCATCACCGGCAATGAGGACGGCATCAAGCACACCTCGATGACGACGCTCTATGCCATGCAGCATGTCGGCTACACGATCCCGCCACAGGCCGATTGCGGCTGGATCGGCGAGGCCGGCCCCGGCCCCTCCTATGGCGATACGCTGGACGATGGCGGCCATGCGGGCTTCGACAACGCCTTCACGCGCCGCAACCTCATCTTCATGACCTTCAACCTGATGCACATGGCGCGCATGCTGAAAGAGGCGGGCGGCATTCCCGCCTATGGCAACACGGCCTGAGCGGATTGTGCGACCCTATTCGTCGTCGGTCTCGCGCGCCAGGCGGCGGGTCTCGGCGTTCTCGTGAAAGCGGGTGCGGGAATTGACGTATTTCTTCGCGCCGCGCACGGATTTCGCCATGCCGCGATTGCCGTCGGTGAACTCGAAATCCGCCGATGCCGACACGGCGATGCCTGCGATCGGACTGCGCTTGACAAACTGGGTGCCACCCTTGTCGCGATGGGTGTCCGCCTTGTAGCCCCTGCGGTGATTGGTCTTCATCGTCCAGCATCCTCCGGTTCGGCGTTCTTGCCGTCAAATTCGGCCATATCCGGGCGAGGGCCACCCGTAAGGCCCAGCAGCCTGTCCGCGGCGGCGACAAGGCCCGCCATCCTGGCCGCGTCGGCGGCCACGCCAGCCTCTTCGAAGAATCGGCCGGCGTCGAGCAAGGCCGCCCTGCCCTGCCTGATCAGGGCGTGCTCCGATTGCAGCCGGCCCAGTTCGACGAGCGCCTCGCCGAGACGTCCGAGGGTCGCCGCGCGGTCGTCCGTCATCGGGCCGTCCGACTGCATCCGGAGCGCCTCGACAAGGACGTCGTGCGCCGCCTCGACCACGGACATATCCGCGTCGCGCTTGCCCTTCAACAGGAGCGCGCGGCCTAGGCTCGACCGCATGATCGCCCATTCGCGGGGCGACTGCCCGGGCGTCAGCACCGACAATACGGCTTCGAGGTCGCCGATCGCCTCGTCGACCGGCTCGGAACGGCCGGTCAGAAGGGCATATTCGTAAAGAGCCGAACTGCGGTTCGTTACAGTCCGCGCCCAGTTGCGTGTCTGTGCGTGACTGTCGAGCACGCCGAGCGCCGCGTCGAACGCTTGGAGCGAGGCTTCGAACGCGGTCGCGTCGCGGTTCAAGATACCGATATGCTTGAGCACGATCCCGAGATTGTTCTGGGCAACGCCCCATTTGCGCGGCGCCCTGCCCTTGTCGAATACCTCCATTGCGCGGCGATAAGCGTCGGCTGCCTGTGCGAAGGATTCCGCATCGGAACCGCGAATCGCGATCATCGACGATGCGTTGGCCATGTTGAGCAGAGTGGTCGCCCAGCCACCGGGGTCGGTGTCGCGGTTCCGCATTGCCAGTGTCGCGCGATATGAATCAAGCGCCTCCTGCAACTGGGCCACGCCGGGTTGGCGCAATCCCAACGCATAGAGGACAAGGCCCCGGTCGTTCATGCGCCCGGCCCACAGGCCGGGCTGGGCGGTCTTATCTGTGAGGGCCAGCGCACGATCGAACACGGCAAGCGCCTTTTCCAGGGTTTCGGTCCCCGTTTCTCTCTGACCGAGACGGTGCAGCGTCGTGCCCAGCGCCGCAAGGGCGATCGCGGTGCGATGTTGCGGCCCGTGAACCTCGAAATAGTCGAGCGCCTCGCCCAGGATTTCCGCGCTTCGCCGCAGGCTCGCGGTCTCGCCCTCGCCGATACCCAAGACCCGCAGTGCCAGTCCCAGCCTGATCGATGCGCGCGCCGCCAGCATCTCATCGCCATGAGCGCGGGCAAGAAGCACCGCGTTGTCGGCGATGCCGACCGCCTCCTTCAATGCCGAGACATTTCCGGAAAGTTCGCCGTACTCCGTCAGGACTTCAGCCTGCCGGATTCTGTACGACGCAGCCAATTGAGGATCGACCTTCTTGAGTTGCGCGAACGCCAGGCCGTAATTCTCGGCCGCCGCCGGCAGATCGTATGCGAGAATGTTGTCCGACGCAGCCTTGGCGTAGATGGTCGCGAATTCGCGCCGCCTCGCCAGGAGGTCCGTCTCGGCCTGATCGACCGCCACGGACAGGGTGGCGATCCTGTCCTTGGCGGCGTTGCGCAGCCTCACGGCGGTTTCGTAGGCGCCCTCTTCGACCGCCCTGTCGGCGAGCGCGGACAGGCGCGCGAGGTCCGCATCGGTTGTCTTCAGCGTGATCCTTTCGCTCATGATCTGGCGCAGCCGGGCGGCTTGCTCGGTGAGCAGCTTTTCCAGCTCGTCCGGGTCTGCGGGAATGTCCTGGCCAAGCGCGTTCAGCATGCCGAAAAGCGCATCCACCGGAACGCCGCCACTCGCGGCCACCCTCTCGACCTGGCGGCGTTCCGGGTCGGGAAGCGATGCAATGGTCAACAGCAGCCCCCGGCGCTCGGCGAGGATATCGCCCTCGGGGCCGGAGACGGGGTCCGGCGCCTTGCCGAAATACAGAAGCCGCCTGAGGCTCTCGTTGACCCATGGCCGCTGCCCGCCGGTCTTCGATAGACCTCCTCGGCCACCATCCGCATCACCGGTGCCGAACTCCTCGCCCGCCATCGCCGCCAGACGGCGCAGCAGCGCGCCCGCATAGGGGCTGTGCCCGCCACTGTGCCGTCGAGGGCCGGACGCCCTGGCCTTGGGCCTTCCGCGAAATCGATCACCATGCCGAGATTGTCTTCCGGTGCGGGTCGATCGTCACCCTCCTCGCCGCGCCGCGCGTCCAGACCACGGGCGGCAACCGAACCGGCTCGGCATCCGGCGTCTTCCAGGCTGACGCCCGGCGGAAACGGGTTGTCGCGGCAGGGACGAGCAGAAGTTGATCGTCACCGGCACGACACCTTCGCGCAGGCGTCTCAGCACGTCCGACAGCGGCACCAGCCGCCCGGCGGCATCGTCGAGAGCGGAGAGATCGGCATCGGTCGGCACGAGCCAGTTCTCGCCGCCGGCCTCGATGCCGTGGCCGGCATAGTAGAGCACGGCGACATCGGCATCGGCGGCATCCTCGACGAAGCGTTCGAGATCGCGCTTCAACTGGCCGGCATCGCGGTCGGTGCGCGACACCGAATCGAAGCCGAGATCGGACAGAAGCTCCTCGATGGCGTCGGCGTCGTTCTCCGGATTGGCGAGTTCGGGCAGCGCCTCATAGGCGCCATTGCCGACGATCAGCGCCACGCCGCGAAGATCCGCAGCGGGGGTGGGGGACACGGCAAAGACGACTACGATCAGGGCCAGGACGGCCGAAAGGAGGCTCACCGCCGCCGTGCCGTTCGGACCATTGTTCGGAATTCTGGTCATCTCGGAAACCATTTCAATCCTGTCGACGAGCCACGCCCCTAAAGACCGGCCATGACCTTTTCGCCATGGGCGATGGTCGCCAGCGTGGCCTCGAGCAATGGACCGCCGAAGGCCTCGAAGGCCTTGCGCGCGCGTTCGCAGTTCGCCAGCCCAGCGTCCACCAGCGCGCGATCGCCGGTCGCGCGGCCATGTTCGATCAGCACCGCGCAAAGCGTGTCGCTGGCGTAAGGCGCCGTGTCGGGCAGTTTTTCCTCGTAGTAGCCCAGCGCGCGGCGGACGATATCCTCGGCACGGGCGAGCGCATCCGGGATCACGGCGGCGCCGGCGCGCGCGCGGCGTGCCGTAGCATAGGCGAACCCGTTGGCGAAATCCGACCATTGCTGCGGGGCCGTGTCGAAGTCGGTCGCGCCGATGACGCGGTCGTAGGCCGCGGCGGCCTCCGTGAAGGTTTCGGCATCGCCGGTCTTGTTGCCGAGGGACAGCAGGCTGGCCGCAAGCGATGCATAGGGCGCCCGCCAGTCAATGCCGACGCTGCCGTTGAGATAGGCCGGCATCGCCTCGCGATAGAGACCGACAGCGGTGCGCAATTCCTCCGCATTTCCAGTCATGTTGCCGAGGGCGGCATGCGCATCGGCGGCGTTGACCTGGGCCCAGGCAATGTCGGTTTCGCGGGCCGCCGCGTCAGGTTCTTCGACCAGCCGATCGAAGATTGCGACCGCCTCGCGGACCATCGCCTCGTCGGAGCGGATCTGGGCTGCATAGCGCAGCGCACCGGCGAACTCCGCGGCGGCCGACCGGTTCTCCAGTGCCGTCGCGGCCGCATCCGGTCCGAAGACAAGGCGGAAGGCCGCGATGGCGTTATCAAGCGCGGCATCGCCGGCGCCGGCGAAATAGCCCGACAGCAGGGCGCCGGCATGTTTGGCGCGGACGCGTTTCAGCATAGCGGCGTCACGATCCGGGTCGACGGCATCGGCAGCCGCGCCGTAGAGGTCCGCGGCCTCTCCGAGCCGGACGGGGTCGTTGGCCGCGCGGCCGATCGACCACACGAGGTCCGCGAGATTTTCCTGCGTCAGTGCGACGGGCTTGCCGGCGGCGGCAAGAAGGTCCAGCGCCTCGCGATAGGCCGCGACGGCATCGTCGCGGGCGGCCGGCGACTGCGGCAGGTTCAGCGCCCACAGATTGTGGAGCGAGCGACCGGCCCGGTCGATGTCGGCCCCGCGTCCGGCCTTGTCGTCGCCGGGCAGGCGCCCCGCCCGCGCGCGCCACGCATCGGCGGCCTCGCGCAGGCTGTCGGCCGTGCCGATCCTGTCCAGCGCCTCGGCGAGCCGCTTCTGGTTCTTGAGCCAGGTCTCATCGCCGGTCTCCAGCGGTTGCGCCTCGCGCCATGCGTCGACCGCCTGCAGCCGGAAGGCTGCATCGCCGGTCATCGCGGCTAGCTGGTCGAGCGCCAGGCCGAGATTGCCCTGGACATTGGCCCAGATGGGGTTCGGGTTGTCCCGCGCCTCCGGCACCAGCGCGGCGCGATAGGCCGCGACGCTCTCGGCCATCAGGTCGGCATCCTTCGCACTGGTCGCGGCCGAATAGAGCGTGCGGCCCAGCGTCGACCGCGTCTTGGCCAGAAGGTAGGCCGCTTTCCTGCCGACGAGTACTGCCTCGGCGCGCCTTGCCAGCGCGACGAGCGGCGCCCGGTCGGCATCGCCGGTGGCGAACCGCGCGACCGTGTCCGCCAGGAAGGTGACCCGCTCGAATACCCGTTCCGCCTCCCGCCCGCCATCGGCCGGCATCACCGCGACCGCCTGTTCGAGATCGTCCATGGCCGAGGAAATCATCGCGATATCCTCGCGCAACTCGCCCTCGACCCGCTTCGAATCCGCCGCCATCGAGGCGACGCGCGCCCACTGCACGGGGTCGGCCGCCCGGTCGAGCTTCGCCAGTGTCGCGTGGTGGGTTTGCAGCCCCTTGTGCACGAGATCGGCGTCGCGGCGCCGGTAGCCGACATCACGGTAGAGTGCGCCGATGGAAATCCAGCTGTCGCGCCAGTCATTGGGAAAGCGCTCGCGCGTGTAGATCTCGAGTACGGCGTCGAGGTCGGCCAGCGCCTGGTCGAACCAGTGGCCGTTCTCGTCCTTGACCGCGGCGTGATGGGCATTGAGCGCCCGCGACGACAGGGCGGCGGCGTAGTCGGTGGGCATCGTGTCCTTGTCGGCGGCCGCGAGGATCTCGGTATAGGTCCGGTCCGCGGTACGGTATGCGTCGAGGTCGCCCTCGAAGATGCCGAGGTTCGACTGGGCGTTGCCGAGCGCCTGCATGGTGTCGACCCACTGGTCGAGGTCGTCCTCGCGGCCGTAGGCGGCGAGGCTCTCTTCGAGAAGACGGATCGCCTCGCGCGTCAGATCGCCATCCCTGTCGATGGCGGCAAGGTCCGTCATCGCGGTCGCCTGCGCGCGCACGGTGCGGGCCCACACCGCCGGCTCCTCCGTACGCGACGTCCGCTCGACGAGCGATGCGAAGCGGTCGACCGCGTCCTTCAGCAGCGCCTCGTCGTTGCGGCGCTTCGCCAGTTGCGACATCGCGCCCGCAAGATTGTACATGACGTCCTGCAGCGAAGACGAATGGATCATGCCCGTCTCGTCGAAGACGGGCATCGCGGCCTCGTAGACGTCGATCGATTCCCTGAGCAGGTCGAGATCGTCGAGCCGCTGCCCGGCAGTCATCAGCGTGTTGCCCAGGAAGAGCTGGCTCAGCGCGAGATCGCTGCGGTCCGGCAGGTCCTCGGCCATGCGGACAATGTCGCGCGCCAGATCGAGCGCTTCCATCAGCTTCTCGGTGTGGCCGCCGCGCCAGCCGAGCGACTGCAACGCCACGGCCTGGTTGCCACGATAGCTCCAGGCTGCCCAGTCGTCCCAGCGGCGCGCCTGTTCGTAGGCCTGCTCGTAGTCGTCGGCCGACTGCTGGTAGTTGAAGGCCATGTAGTTCGCCTTGCCGCTGCGGGCGTAGACCTCGGCGAATTCGAGCCGCCGGGCGGCGAGGTCCGCCTCGGCCTCGTCGACTGTCCTGTCGAGCTCGGCGACACGTTCCTTGGCCTTGCCGAACAGCCCGGTCGCCGCATTCAGCGCGCCCTCCTCGATCGCGGTCTCGGCAAGGGCAACCAGACGCTGGATCTCGGCGTCGCTCGAGGTCAACACCTTGCGATCGGCGCGCAGGCGCCTGATCTCGGCCGCCTGGGAGGTCAGCAGCTTCTCAAGCTCCGCCGGATCGTCGGGAGCCTCGGTGCCGAGCGCCTTGAGCATCGCATAGACCGCATCCATCGGCAGGTCGCCGGCGCTCGCCACCCTCTCGACCTGGCGCCGTTCGGGGTCGGGAAGCGAGGCAATGGTCAACAACAGTCCCCGGCGTTCGGCGAGGATGTCGCCCTCGGGGCCGGAGACGGGGTCCGGCGCCTCGCCGAAATACAGAAGCCGGCGCAGGCTCTCGTTGACCCATGGCCGCTGGCGCCCGCCGGTCTTCAGATAGACCTCCTCGGCCACCATCCGCATCACCGTGCCGAACTCCTCGCCCGCCATCGCCGCCAGATGGCGCAGCAGCGCCGCCGCATAGGGGCTGTGCTCGCCGTCGCCGTCGAGTGCCGGACGCCCCGGCTCGGCCGCGAAGCCGATCACCATGCCGAGATTGTCTTCCGGTGCGGCCTCGACCGTCACCCTCGCCGCGCCGCGCGTCTCGGCCAGACCGCCGGCGGCGACCGGAACCGGCTCGGCATCCGGGGTCTTCTTCAGGCTGACGCCCGGCGGGAACGGGTTGTCGCGGCAGGCATCGAGCAACAGGATCGTCACCGGCACGACCTCGCGCAGCCGCCGAAGCACGTCCGACAGCGGCACCAGCCGCCCGGCGGCGTCGTCGAGGGCGGAGAGATCGGCATCGGTCGGCACCAGCCAGTTCTCGCCGCCGGCCTCGATGCCGTGGCCGGCATAGTAGAGCACGGCGACATCGGCATCGGCGGCATCCTCGACGAAGCGTTCGAGATCGCGCTTCAACTGATCGGCATCGCGGTCGGTGCGCGACACCGAATCGAAGCCGAGATCGGACAGAAGCTCCTCGATGGCGTCGGCGTCGTTCTCCGGATTGGCGAGTTCGGGCAGCGCCTCATAGGCGCCATTGCCGACGATCAGCGCCACGCCGCGAAGATCCGCAGCAGGGGCCGGTGAGACGGCCAACAGCGCCAGCAGCAGCCCGACGAGGCAGGCTGCGAAAGCCGGGACCCTGCGGGCGGCGCGCGCATATTCCATGGATTGCCGGTCCGGCTGAACGAAACCCGTCATCGGCTCTCACCACCCGCTCTTTTCAAACCCCGGGCGAGACTAGCCGCAGGAATGGGGCCATGTCATGACCCCATTCCCGCGGTAGCCGGCTGCGCCGTTTCGCCGTCACGCCAGCACTACGCCGCGCGCCTTGGCCCAGCGCACAAGGATGCGCTCTTCATCGGGCAGCGGCAGACGGTTGGCGAAGCCGCGCACCTGCACCGCGCGGTTCTGGCGGTCGAGCTCGATCGTCAGAAGGCGTTCCGGCTTGCCGTTGCCGACGCGGCGCAGCGACCAGATCGACGCCTGGCCGTTGATGCACTTCGCGGCATAGGTCGACACGCAGTGGCGCATCGCACGGGTTTCGGCGACGAGCTCCTCGGCCGAGCGAAGCTGGCGAATGGCGTATTCCTCGCGGCTCCGGCGGGCATCCCTGGCATTCGGCTTCCACGACCAATCGCCGAGCGCGGCGCCCTCCCACCGTCCGCCGTCGGGTGCGGCATGGCGGCCTTCGGCGCGTGCCCGGGCGGCAAGGGCGCGCTGGCGCGCGGCCTCGATGCGATGGATGGCCGCGAGGTCGCGGTGCCACTCGCGCATCTGGCGCTCCAGCGAGACGAGCGTGCGGCCCTTGAGGCTGCAACGGCTGTCACGGCGGTGGCAGGCCACAAGGTAGTCGTGCAGGTCGTCCATCGTCTCGACCGGCGCGGGATTGGCGCAGAAGAACTGCGCCACCTCGCGCCAGAAGGCGAGATGTCGACGCATGGTCCGCGCGATCTTCGAGTGGGCAATGCGCAGCGCGACGCCGACATCGTCCGTGTAGCTGCGGGCGACCGCCTGCCAGAACGCCTGGTCGAAGGAAAGGTCGCCGGGCGGGTTGAGAAAGCGATGCACCTCCTTGCGCGTCAGCCAGCGGCCGGCTCCCTCCTTGTAGAGCGAGCCGCCGCGCGCCGCGACGATGTACCAGCGCTTGCGCAGCCGGATCTCGTCGGCGGCGAGGCCGCCGGTATCGCGCCAGATGCGCTCCAGCGACGAGGGCACGGGAAACCGGGCATAGAGGTGACGCGCCGCGGCAAGCCGCAGCTTCGCGGGATCGCGCGACTTGATGTGCGGACGCCAGGCATCCGCGTCGCGGATCGCCTCGCCGGAGAACCCGGCGCGGGCGGCGGCCATCGCATCGGCGAAATCGGGTGCCGCGCGCGGCGCGCGCGCAACGCGTTTCAGCGTCGCGTCATAGGCCGCGAGGCGCTGGCGCTCGGCCTCCTGCCGGCGCGTGATCATGGAGCGGGCCATGGGGGTTCGACCTCCTTGGATTGCAGTCAGCCGGACGCAATGCGGGCGCCGGCACGGAACGTGTCGTCGTCGCTTGCATTCGCATTGACTGTTCTCCTTCGAGGTTCGAACGGATGCGCGAGGGCCATCGGGGCCCGGCGCAAGGGTGCCGCTGCGTAATGGCGATCCATGGCCGGAATGTGGCGGATTTCGACAAATGTCCGGCTGTGTAGCGATATTTTATGTACGACTTTCTGTTTTACGATTGATTTTACGTTTTTGACGATTATGTTGCGGCTTCAGGATGAATGGAGGCCGTCATGAACATGCTCCACAGATCGGTTCGCAGCGGATCGGAGAAGGCGCGCATCTGGCAGCTCTGCGACGAACTCCTCGAACGAACGGGCCGTGTCCCCTCCGGCCGCGAGGTCGTCGATCTCTATGTTGCCGAGGGCGGAAACGAAGGCACCGGCTTCACCCAGTATTCGCACTGGAAGAAAGCGCTTGCCGCGCAACAGGCCGCGGACGACGAGCCGATGCCCGACGCGCCGGGCTCGCTGCCCTTCCGTGCACTGTCCGTTTCGCCGGAGGGACACCTGGTGCTCCCGCCCGACATGCGCCGCGCGATGCTGCTCGACGCGGACGGGCGTGTGACGGTCAGCGTCGTCGACGGCGAATTGCGCGCGATCTCGCCGATGAGCGCGGTGCACCAGCTCCAGCGGCGCGCCGCAGCGCTGGTGAAGCCCGGCACTCTGGTTTCGGACGAGCTGGTCGCGGAGCGGCGCGCGGAAGCCGCCAATGGCTGACTTCGTGCTGGACGCATCGGCCCTGCTTGCCATCGCGTTCAACGAACCGGGCGCCGATATCGCGATTTCGAGGATGGCGGCGTGCAGCGTGTCGGCCGTCAACTATTCCGAAGCTTCGGCCAAGATGATCGACAAGGGGTTCGATCCCGCGGAGGCCACCGGCTGGCTCGATGCGCTGGCGCTCGACATCGTCGCTTTCGACAGGGCGGCGGCCGCGCGCGCCGCAGCCTTGCGCCCGATCGCCGGAGCGCGGCGCCTGTCCTTCGCCGACCGGGCCTGCATCGCGCTTGCCGCCGACATCGAGGCGACGGCCGTCACGACCGATCGCGCATGGGCTGACATCGGCCTGCCCTGCACTGTAGAACTGATCCGATAGACGCCGCGTCCGCGCGACTCGGCCCGATGCATTGCAAGAACGCTGGGAGTGAATACCGCCGATGCCCGTCATCCAGTCCGCCGTCTCGCCGGCCTCCGATGCCTTCCGCGCCAATTCCGAGGTGATGGAGGGCCTGCTCGACGAGCTGCGCCAGATCGCGGCCAGGACCGAACGCGGCGGCAGCGACGACGCGCGCCAGCGCCATGTCGAGCGCGGCAAGCTTCTGCCGCGCGAGCGGCTGTCGCAGCTTCTCGACAAGGGCGCGCCGTTCCTCGAGGTCGGCCAGTTCGCCGCGCATGACATGTATGGCGGCGAGATCGCGTCGGCCGGCATCATCACCGGCATCGGCCGCATCGAGGGCACGGAATGCGTGATCGTGGTCAACGACGCCACGGTGAAGGGCGGCACCTACTATCCGCTGACGGTGAAGAAGCATCTGCGCGCGCAGGAGATCGCGGTGCAGAACAATTTGCCCTGCATCTACCTGGTCGATTCCGGCGGCGCCAACCTGCCCAACCAGGACGAGGTGTTTCCCGACCGCGACCATTTCGGCCGCATCTTCTACAACCAGGCCAACATGTCGGCCGCCGGCATTCCGCAGATCGCCTGCGTGATGGGCTCGTGCACGGCGGGCGGCGCCTATGTGCCGGCGATGTCGGACGAGACGATCATGGTCAAGAACCAGGCGACGATCTTCCTCGGCGGACCGCCGCTGGTAAAGGCGGCGATCGGCGAAGTCGTGACGGCGGAGGAACTCGGCGGGGCCGAGGTGCACACGCGCGAATCCGGCGTCGCCGACCACTACGCCGTCGACGACGAGCACGCGCTCGCCATCGTGCGGCGGATCGTGAAAAGCCTCAACCGGACCAAGCGCCACGGCCAGGCGCTGACGCCGCCGGCCGCGCCCGCCTACGACCCGGCCGAGATCGCCGGCATCGTGCCGGCCGACACGCGCACGCCCTATGACGTGCGCGAGGTGATCGCGCGGGTGGTCGACGGCTCCGAGCTCGACGAGTTCAAGGCCAATTACGGCACCACGCTGATCACCGGCTTCGCGCATATACACGGCCAGCCGGTCGGCATCATCGCCAACAATGGCGTGCTGTTTTCCGAAAGTGCGCTGAAGGGCGCGCATTTCATCGAGCTGTGCTGCCAGCGCAAGATCCCGCTCGTCTTCCTGCAGAACATCACCGGCTTCATGGTCGGCCGCAAATACGAGGCCGGCGGTATCGCCAAGGACGGCGCCAAGCTGGTGACGGCGGTGGCGACGGCGCGCGTGCCCAAGGTGACAGTCATCATCGGCGGCTCGTTCGGCGCCGGCAATTACGGCATGTGCGGGCGGGCCTATTCGCCGCGTTTCCTGTGGATGTGGCCCAATGCGCGCATCTCGGTGATGGGCGGCGAACAGGCCGCAACCGTGCTCGCCATCGTCAAGCGCGAGGGCATCGAGCGAAAGGGCGGCACCTGGAACGCGATCGAGGAGGCCGAATTCCGCGAGCCGATCCGCGAGCGCTTCGAGCATGAGGGCCGGCCGCTCTATTCCTCGGCCCGACTGTGGGACGACGGCATCATCGACCCGGCCAAGACCCGCGACGTGCTGGCGCTGAGCCTTTCGGCCGCGCTCAACGCGGAGATCGAGGACACGAAGTTCGGCGTGTTCAGGATGTAGGGGCCTCGCCTGTCCCGAGCCCCGGAGGTCGGCGCCAGGAGCCCCCTCGCCCCGTGACGCCGATGGCATTCACGCCGCGACGGCGTTACGATCCCCGCCCCCGAGGAGGACCCATGCCCAGGCACCGCATCTATTCGATGAGCTTTGCCAGCGTCTATCCGCACTATGTCGCCAAGGCGGAGAGGAAGGGGCGCACCAAGGCCGAGCTCGACGAGATCATCCACTGGCTGACAGGCTACGACGCGGACGGGCTCTCGAGGGTCCTCGACGACAAGACCGACTTCGAGACCTTCTTCGCCGAGGCGCCGCGCATGAACCCGGCGCGTGATCAGATCACCGGCCTGATCTGCGGCGTCCGCGTCGAGGACGTCGAGGAACCGCTGATGCGCGAGATCCGCTATCTCGACAAGCTGGTCGACGAACTGGCGAAAGGTAAGAAGATGGAGAAGATACTGAGGGCGGGTTAGGGAGGCGGCCGCGGTGTATCGACCAGATTCCTCCGTCTCATGCCACTCAGAGCCCAGTTGAAATACTATTCTTCTGTTCCTCGCCACCCCCTTAGGGCACTCGGCAGGTCTGCGATCAATGACATCACTCCGCCACGCCTATTATCATTGATTAGATTCAGTCTCATTAACTTGTTCTCGACAACGACCTTTGATACATCAAAATATGCTGACATATGCTGCAATATTTGGCTGTAAATCTCCTTATTCCATTGTTCATCGTCAACATAAATAAACCCATACCCTCTATCCCTTACACCAAGGATAGACTTAATCTCATTCAGCTTAAATATAAAAAAATCATCCGGCAGAAGTAATTCAGACGCAAACATATTTGCTTGATACTCCAATCTCCGATAATTAAAACTGTTTTTACCATTAATTTCGAATATTAGGTCTTTTTCAATTGTGTATTCTGAATGCATATAAATCCCGTGATTTAGTCGGAAATGTCCTATCTCGTGGCCAACGGTAAATCTCTTCCTGTTGTAATTATCATGATGGTTTACTACGATCATTTTTCTATCAAAATTAGCGTAACCTAAAACTTCAATTCCACAGTTGTCATAGGATTTATCTTTTCTGAATTCCAATTCAATTCCAAGATTCTCACATACTTTTCCGAGATCAACAGCGCCACCGCTATATCTTATAAGTTCTCTAACTTCTTGAGCTGCCTCTCTTAATTCTCTATCCGACAGAAATGGAGCTGACATGCGAGGGATCTCTGGTGCAGCTACGCCCATAAGCTCTGATATTAGAGTCGACAATAGATGGCCAGTCGATCCAAAATACCTTCCATCATAGTATGCAGAGAACTTGAGTGCTTTGGCCCCAAGGTCATTTTGAAAAACTTGAGCCTGCAAGAATCGACTCTCGTAAAAGCCAAGACTTCTACGATCTGCAACAATTTCTATCCCGTTTACGTCATACTTCAGAATTGCTATATGTCTTCCTCTAGCAACGTTTTCTGCTCCGGACTGTAGACGGGAGGATGTGACTAAGACGCCTTTCGCTGCATGCCCGAAAATCCGGAAGAGCTTTGAAGAAAAATCAGTAACGTCTCTCTCCTGGATAGATGCTTGGTGATTCTTGCATTCGAATACGACATACATAGATGGCGATTTACGGCCCTTCTGGCTTACCTCAACAACGACGTCGAATTGAATGTTACCCTTTCGCTCACTGCAATAGTAAGATTTCTTCTTAAAAATCTCACAATATTCTGAGGGATAAAGATCATATATTAGCTCTCCTCGATTCTTTTGATCGAGAAGAAGCTGATATATTTGGTTCTCGAGCCTATCGCCCTTCGCTGTCGAATTCACCTTCTGCCCTGACCATCGAAGCAATTGGCAGGGATTATTTCATTTTCTGCAAAAAATTGCGATGCCTGAGGTGTCGCCACCACCGTTCGCGCCATCACCCCATCCGGCTCGCGATGCTCGCCGACCTCCCCATCAAGGGGAGGCGGGGCGGCGCGCATATGAGTCACCCGCCATAGTGCGGCCGGTAGGTGAGGATCACCGCGCCGGTCTTGAGCGGGCGGGTGCCGGTGAGCGTCAGCTTTAGCCATTTGTCCGCCGGCTTGAACAGCGGGTTGCCCTTGCCCAGCACGACGGGGGCGAGGCAGAGCCGGTATTCGTCGACGAGTTCGTGCCGCAAGAGGTCGTCGACCAGGTCGGCGCTGCCGAAGACATAGATGTCGCCGCCCGGCTCGCGCTTCAGCGCCTCGACTGCGGCCGGCACCGCGCCGTCGAGGATGCGGCTGTTGTTCCACGCGGCGGTGTCGAGCGTGCGCGAGGCGACGACCTTCTCGACGCCGTTCATGAAGTCGGCGATCGGCCCGGTCTCCTTCGTCCAGTAGTCGGCCATGCCCTGATAGGTGGTGCGGCCGAACACAAGCGTGCCGATCTCCTTCGCCTGTTCGAGGCTGAAGGCCTCGAGCTCCTCACCCCACGACGTCATGTGGAAATCGAGCTCCCAGCTCTTCGCGCCCTCGAAAAAGCCGTCGAGCGACATCAGGTTCCAGACCACGAGCCTGCGCATGTTCGTCTCCTTACCGGTTGTTTTTTGCAACTGGTTTTACCTCTCATATCCGATTGCACTTTGCAATCGGTTTTTCCGCCGCCCGCGACAGCCGACGCAAAGTGCCGCGAGGGGCGCCCCTGGCGGCGCATATTGACCCTTTGCTCCGCGCGCCCGGCACGATAAACCGGCAGGATGAGACCGCCATTCACGAAAATCCTGATCGCAAATCGCGGCGAAATTGCCTGCCGCGTCATCCGCACCGCCCGCCGCATGGGCGTCGCCACCGTCGCCGTCTATTCCGACGCCGACCGCGGTGCGCTGCACACCCAGCTTGCAGACCATGCGGTGCATATCGGCGCCTCGCCGGCGGCCGAAAGCTATCTCGTCGGCAAGCGCATCGTCGAGGCGGCCCTCGCCACCGGTGCTGAGGCGATCCATCCCGGCTACGGCTTCCTGTCGGAGAACCCGGATTTCGTCGACCAGGTGACGGCGGCGGGGCTGGTGTTCATCGGCCCCTCGGCCGATTCGATCCGCGCGATGGGCCTCAAGGACGCGGCGAAACGGCTGATGGAAAAGGCCGGCGTGCCGGTGGTGCCGGGCTATCACGGCGAGGCGCAGGAGCATGTTGTGCTGGCCACCAAGGCGCGCGAGATCGGCTATCCGGTGCTGATCAAGGCGCGCGCCGGCGGCGGCGGCAAGGGCATGCGCAAGGTCGACGACCCCGACCATTTCGGCGAGGCGCTGGCGGCGGCCAAGCGCGAGGCCAAGAGCGCCTTCGGCGACGACCGCGTGCTGGTCGAGAAATATGTCGAGAAGCCGCGCCACATCGAAGTGCAGGTGTTCGGCGACAATCATGGCAATGCCGTGCACCTGTTCGAGCGCGACTGCTCGGCGCAGCGCCGCCACCAGAAGGTGATCGAGGAGGCGCCGGCGCCCGGCATGAGCGAGGAGATGCGCTGGGCGATGGCCGAGGCCGCGGTGACGGCCGCCAAGGCGATCCACTATTCGGGCGCCGGCACGATCGAATTCATCGCCGACGCCTCCGAGGGGCTGCGCTCCGACCGGTTCTGGTTCATGGAGATGAACACGCGGCTGCAGGTCGAGCATCCGGTGACCGAGATGGTGACCGGCATCGACCTCGTCGAATGGCAGTTGCGGGTCGCGGCCGGCGAGAAGCTGCCGCGCAAGCAGAGCGAGATCACGCTCGACGGCCACGCCTTCGAGGCGCGGCTCTATGCCGAGGACGCCGCGAAGGGATTCCTGCCGGCCACCGGCACGCTGCATCATCTGGCGTTCCCGTCGACGGTGAGCGACGGCGCCGAAGTCCGCATCGAGACCGGCGTGCGCGCCGGCGACGCGATCTCGCCCTTCTACGATCCGATGATCGCCAAGGTCGTGGTGCATGCGGGCAGCCGCAAGGCCGCGCTCGCCGCACTCGACGAGGCGCTGCGCGAAACGCATGTCGCGGGCTCCGTGGTCAACACCGCCTTCCTTCGGGCGCTGGCCAGCGACCCGGATTTCGCCTCCGGCAATGTCGACACCGGGCTGATCGGCCGCAACCAGGACGCGCTGACGGCAACCGCCGCGACGCCGGACGACGCCGTGGTGCTGGCGGCGCTGATCGCCAGCGGCGCGTTGCGCGACGGCGGCGCCGGCAGCGACCCGTGGAGCGCGCTCGCGGGCTACGCGCATTTCAACCCCCTGCCCTTCCGGCAGAAGGTCGTCGAGGGCGAGACCGTGCACACGGTCGCCATCGCGGTCACCGGCCCCGGCGCCTTCGCGGTGGCGTATCACGGCCGCTCGCACCGGGTGACGGCGCGGCTCGACGGCGGCCGGGCGGTGATGCGCGGCGGCTTCGCGCTCGAGGCCGCGATCGGACGCCTGCCGGACGGCCTGGCGCTGTTTACCCGCGAGGGCGGCTACGGCTTCAAGGTGCCGGATCCGTTCGCGGCGGCCGAGGCCGGCAGTGCCGCCGGCGACAATCTGCGCGCGCCGATGCCCGGTCTCGTCAAGATGGTGAAGGCGAACGCCGGCGAGACGGTGACGAAGGGTCAGCCGCTGCTGATCCTCGAAGCCATGAAGATGGAGCACACGATCGCCGCGCCGCATGACGGCGAGATCGAGGAGATCGCCAGCGAGGGCACGCAGGTCAACGAGGGGACCGTGCTGGTCCGCTTCGCCGAACGCGATGGCGACGGCGAAGAGCAGCCCGCCGCGGAACCGGAATCGCGGCGCCCCGACCCGTCAGAAATCGTCATGCCGGAGATCGACCCGAGCTATACCGACGCGCCGGAGTAGCGCGGTTCGCGGCGTGGCGGGATTGCCGCGCGGAACGACACAGCGAAGGCCGCGCCGGCTTCTGTCATGCCGGTCGCGGCCTTGCTGTCAGGCACCGTCCCCAAAACGTCCCCACGCCCGCGGCCGTGCCTCGCGCGAGCCGACACCCCGTTCCCCGGCCGGCGCGCGCAGTCCCCCTCAAGGGATGTTCAGTGCGTGGTCATCCACTCCCGGGCGTCACGCAGCGCCTGGGCGATCTCCGGCTTGGTCATCGTGGCCGAGAGTTCCGAGCGCAGCTCGGCGGCCCGCTCCGATCCCTTGATCGCCGCGATGTTGAACCATTTGTGGGCGGCGATCATGTCGACGTCGCAGTCGCGGCCGGTCGCATACATCATGCCCAGTTCGAACAGGATATCCGCTTTGGCCGACATTTCCGCCGCGCCGAAGCCTTCTCCGATCATCTCAAGTCGCGCCATTTTTCAATCCCCTGTTTCCCGATCCCGAGAGCGGCGCGGCGGTTTCTGATTGCCGTCGCCTGATGGTTTCGAGGATGGCGCGGCGGCTCTGAAAATTCAGCTAAATGGCGTGCTTAATTTGCCGAAAACAAAGTTCGAATTTTCAGTAAACTACGGATTTCATTAACAATAGAGATGCCGCAAATGCGGGCCGCTTAACCGAAAATGCACGGAATCCTCCGCTGACGGAGAAAGATTTCGTTGACCACGAAATGCGGAGGCGGCGCGAATGCAAGCGCGCTTCGGCGCCCGCCAACAGGTCCATGTCCACGCGTCAGGGGCCTATTGTCCGGGCGGCAGGTCCGGTGCGTCGTCGGGCAGCGGGTTCGCCTCGAGATCGGCAATCAGCTCCTTCATCTCGGCGATCTCGCGGACCTGGGCCTCGATGATGCCGTCGGCGAGTTCGCGCACGCGCGGATCGCGTATGTGGGCGCGGCGGCTGGTCATGATGGCGATCGAGTGGTGGGGGATCATCGCGCTCATATAGGACACGTCGTCGACGGTTTCCTGGCTGCGAACGAGCCACAGCGAGCCGGCGAAGACGACGACAGCCACGGCCATGATCGCCGCGTTGACGGTCTTGTTGGCATACATCGACCACATGAAGCCCAGCATGACGACGGCCATCACCGCGCCCATCAGGACTGCCATCCAGACGCGCGTCTGGCTGAACGTGGCGTGATCGAGGGCGTAGGTGTTGAGATACATCAGCTCTCGACGTCGCGGAGCTTGAGGATGGCGAGGATGCACATCGAGATCGCGATGAACCATTCAGCCGCGCGCAGCGTCAGAAGTTCGCCGAACGCAGCCCAGCTCGCGGCCAGAGCCATCAATGCGGCCATCCCGAAGACGGCGATCACCGGCTGGTAGGTCACCGCGTCGGGATCTTTCACCGACTTGCCGAGGTGGCGGCGAAGCGCCTCGTAGCCGCCGACGCGTTCGCCATCGATGAAGGTCTGGGGGGTCGTCTTCACGCCGCGTTCGGCCTTGAACGCCTCGGTTTCCACCTTGGTCGTCAGCCGGTTGTCCTCGACCTCAAATCCCTCGCGTTCAAGAAGATCGAGGGACTTCAGCCCAAAGGGACAAAGGTGATCCTCCGTGGCCATCCTGTAGAGGGTTGCGTTGCGCCCACCGTCGCTCATGTCGACTCCCGGCTCGTGTTTCACATGGTGAGGGAACGACATTCCGGGGAAAACCGTTCCCGGCGCATATGACCGGCTGCGGCTGCCACCATCGCGGGCGAGCTTCCCCAACGATACGGCTTCCGCAAACGCCCGGCATGGTTTACGCTTACGTTCGCGTAAGCTTTCCGGCTCCGACGGCCAAGGACGGCGGGCCAAACCCCAGGGAGGAATGCATGAAGAAGCTGTTCGCCATGACCGCGCTGGCCGCCATCGCCTTGACCGGCGCCGCGCTGGCCGACCCGATCGAAGGCAAGTGGAAGACACAGTCGGGCGCGACTGCACAGATTTCGCCGTGTGGCGGCTCGTTCTGCGTCAAGCTGACGACGGGACAGCATGCGGGCAAGCAGATCGGCAAGATGACGCCGAACGGCAGCGGCAAGTACAAGGGCTCGCTCACCGATCCGGCCGACGACAAGACCTACAGCGGTTCCGGCTCGCTGAACGGCAACGTTCTGAAGATGCGCGGCTGCGTTCTCGCGGTGCTGTGCAAGACCCAGACCTGGAACAGGCTATAGCACCACGCTTGCGGCCAATATCGGCCCCATCAATCCTGATCGACAAACAGACGACCCGCCGGATCGCCGGCGGGTCGCTTCACGTCCGGCCGCCGTGGAGACGGCCCGCGTCCGTCAGGTGCGGGCGCGCTGGTTGAACAGAACCTTCTGGGCTTCCTTGTCGTCGCCGAGATTGCGCCTGAACTCCTGGCCGACCGCCAGGCCGCGGCCGACCGCCGGACGCGCCATCACCGCCTCGAACCAGCGCTTGAGGTTCGGGAAATCCTCGAGATCCTGGCCCTGGTTCCTGTGCGGGCGCACCCACCCGATGCAGGCGATGTCGGCGATCGAATACTCGCCGGCCAGATAGTCGCGGTCGGTCAGGCGCTTGTTCATGACGCCGTAGAGGCGATTGACCTCATTGGTGTAGCGCGCGACCGCGTAAGGCACCTCCTCAGGCGCATACTGGCGGAAATGATGCGCCTGGCCGGCCATCGGCCCAAGCCCGCCCATCTGCCACATCAGCCACTGGTCGACATCGACGCGGCCGCGCTCGTCGGCGGGATAGAAGCGGCCGAACTTGCGGCCGAGATATTGCAGGATCGCGCCGGACTCGAACACCGAGATCGGCTCGCCGCCCGGCCCCTCGGGGTCGACGATCGCCGGCATGCGGTTGTTGGGCGCGATCGCGAGGAAGGACGGCTCGAACTGCTCGCCCTTGCCGATATTGACGAACTTCACCTCGTAGGGGACGCCGAGCTCCTCGAGCATGATCGAGATCTTCCAGCCGTTCGGGGTCGGCCAGTAGTGGAGTTGGATCGGCCTGGTCTGTGTCGTCATCGATGGTGTTCTCCGGTTCCGGCGTGAACAAACCACAAAGGCCGGCCCGCGCCAATCGGCCAGCGCCGGCCGGGGTCCTTACACCACGTTAAGGTGTTTGAATGGCCGATGAACGGGCGCATCAGCACCGGTTCAGAGCGATTTTCGTAAAAAGCCGCCAACAACGGAGTTACCGATGCTCGCGCGGCGTTTCACGATCGTCTGTCTGTTCGCAATGGTCTTCGGCATGGCGTTCGCCAGCCTGATCGTCGACATGGAGCATAAGGGGGGCCAGAGGCAGGCCCCCGCGGTGATGTCCTGCATCAGCGGTGGGGCCTGCGCGATCCCGCACGGCCGCTAAGCCGCAGGCCTACGATACCCGAAAGACCCCCACCCATGACACAGACCCCACGGCGCACCCTCGCCGCCATTCTCATGCGCAGCCTCGTGCTCGCTTCCCTGGTCGCGGCACCCTTCGCGATCGCGCAGACCGTGCACGCGGAAACCTCGACGGCGATCGGAACCACGCAGAAGATGTCCAGCGGCGTGGGCTTCGTGCTGCTGGTGAGCCTGCAGCGGCGGTAGGCCCGAAAAGCCGCGAGGCGAGCCGCCGGCCCTCTCGAAACGGGCCGCGCGACTCCCTATAATGGGTCATGGAAAAAAGAATCTACCCACAACCCATCGAATCGATCTCCAGCCCCGAGCCCTATGCCCGCCGGAGCTTCACCGACGCCCGCGAGGCGGTGGAGGCGCTGAAGGCGCTCTACGACCGCAATACGAGCTTCCTGCGCGACAGCTTCGACAAGCTCGCGGCCGGCGAAGACCTGCAGAGGCGCTTCCGCGCCTGCTATCCCGAGATCAGCATCTCGACCACCTCCTATGCGCAGATCGACTCGCGCCTGGCGTACGGCCACGTGCCCGCGCCCGGCCACTACGCAACCACGATCACGCGGCCGGACCTGTTCGACAGCTATCTGGTCGAGCAGCTGAAGCTGATCATGCGCAATCACGGCGTGCCGATCACGGTCGCGGAATCGGAGACGCCGATCCCGCTGCACTTCGCCTTCCTCGAAGGCACCCATGTGGAAGCCTCGGTCGCCGAGATCATCAAGCGGCCGCTGCGCGACCTGTTCGACGTGCCCGACCTCAACGCCACCGACGACCACATCGCCAACGGCACCTACGAGCCGCTGCCGGGCGAACCGATGCCGCTGGCGCCGTTCACCGCGCAGCGGATCGACTATTCGCTGCACCGGCTTGCCCACTACACCGCGACCAGCCCGGCGCATTTCCAGAATTTCGTGCTGTTCACAAACTACCAGTTCTACATCGACGAATTCTGCGACCATGCCCGCAAGCTGATGGCCGAGGGCGGCGGCGATTACGAAGCCTTCGTCGAGCCGGGCAACATCGTCACCCGGGCCGGCGAAACCCATGACGGCCAGCCCGGCCCGCGGATGCCGCAAATGCCGGCCTATCACCTGGTCAAGAAGGGGCATGCCGGCATCACCATGGTCAATATCGGCGTCGGCCCGTCCAACGCCAAGACGATCACCGACCACATCGCGGTGCTGAGGCCGCATGCCTGGCTGATGCTCGGCCACTGCGCCGGCCTGCGCAACACGCAGGCGCTGGGCGACTACGTGCTCGCGCATGCCTATGTCCGCGAGGACCACGTGCTCGACGACGACCTGCCAGTCTGGGTGCCGGTGCCGGCGCTGGCGGAGGTCCAGGTGGCGGTGCAGGAGGCGGTGGCCGAGGTGACGGGGCTTTCGGGTTACGACCTGAAGCGCATCATGCGCACCGGAACGGTGGCGACCATCGACAACCGCAACTGGGAGCTGCGCGAGCAGCGCGGCCCGGTGCAGCGGCTGTCGCAGAGCCGGGCGATCGCGCTCGACATGGAATCGGCGACCATCGCGGCCAACGGCTTCCGCTTCCGGGTGCCCTACGGCACGCTGCTGTGCGTCTCGGACAAGCCGCTGCATGGCGAGCTCAAGCTGCCGGGCATGGCTACCGAGTTCTACAAGCGGCAGGTGGCGCAGCACCTCACCATCGGCATACGCGCTGTCGAAAAGCTAGCTGAAATGCCGCCGGAACGGCTGCATTCGCGCAAGCTGAGAAGCTTTTCGGAGACGGCGTTCCAGTAGCCTCCGGCATCTTTTCGCCGCAAGCGGACGCGAGGGTCCGCCTCGACCCATTCCCGCAGCCAGCGCAGACAGGGGCGAATTCCAGCCATGAAACGCTTCGCGATCCTGCTGTGGGCGGCGGCGCTCGCCATCTCGATCCCGCTGGTGCTGGGCTTCTTCGGCGCGGCGCATCCGGCATTCGACGCGATGGCTCATTTCCGGGCGCATCTGGCGGTGCTGCTGGCGCTGGCCGCGATCTGCCTGCTCGCGATGCGCGGGCAACGGGCGGTCGGCGCCGTTGCGCTCGCGCTCGGCATTGGAGCCTTCGCGACCACGCTGAGCACGCTTCCCTGGACGTCCGAGCCAGCGCTCGCCGACGACGACACGGCGCCGGAATACCGGCTGCTCCACCTCAACCTGCGCTACAACAACGACCGGCCCGAACGCGTGCTGTCTCTGATCGGGCGCTTCCAGCCCGACGTCGTCATGCTGAACGAGGTTTCGGCCACATGGCGGCCGCGCATCGAGGCGCTCAGGGCGCGCTATCCCTACGGCATCATCTGCCCCGCCCCGACGCGGATCGGCGGCGTGGCGATCCTGTCGCGCAGGCCCACCGAGGTCGGAACGGAGCCGACATGCCGCGACCGCGGCGCGTTCGCCGCCGCAACCATCAATTTCGGCGGAACGATGCTCGACGTCGCCGCCATACATCTCGGATGGCCATGGCCGTTCGGCCAGGGCTGGCAGGTCGACACGATCGCCCCGATCCTGGCCGCGATGAGAGAGCCCGCTCTGGTCGCCGGCGATTTCAACGCGGCACCGTGGAGCCATACCGTGCGCCGCGTCGCGCGCGAGGGATCGCTGACGATCGCCGGCGGGATCGGCCCGACCTGGCTGCACCGCGACCTGCCGGGCGTGCTGCGGCGCTGGATCGGCCTGCCGATCGACCATGTGATGACGAAGGGCGACATTAGGATCGAAACGCCCGAGCGGGGCGAATGGGTCGGCTCCGACCACCTGCCGGTGCTGGTCCGGTTCCGGTTTCCTCCGGCCGAGCCCGCGAGCGAGCCCGAGCGGCAGACGGTGATGGCCGTCGCGGAAGCCGGATAGCCCGGCCGGCGTCCTACATGTCGACGTAGACCGGACCCTCGCCGCCCTGCGGCGGCACCCAGTTGATGTTCTGGTTCGGATCCTTGATGTCGCAGGTCTTGCAGTGGACGCAGTTCTGCGCGTTGATGACGTAGCGCGCCTCGGGATTGTCCGGCGTCGCGGCCACCGAATTGCCGTCGGCATCGACCCATTCATAGACTCCCGCGGGGCAGTAGCGCGTCGACGGCCCCGAATAGACGCCATATTCCGATGTCTTCTGCAGGTCCGGATCCTTGACCTTGAGGTGCACCGGCTGGTCTTCCTCGTGATTGGTGTTCGACAGGAACACCGAGGACAGCCGGTCGAAAGTCAGTTCGCCGTCCGGCTTCGGATAGTCGATCTTGCTGTATTTCGCCGCCGGCTCCAGCGCGGCGTAGTCGCCCTTGCCGTGCTTCATGGTGCCGAACAGCGAGAAGCCGAAGAGCTGGTTGGTCCACATGTCGAAGCCGCCGAGCCCGACGCCGAGCCAGAGGCCGAAACGCGACCACAACGGCTTGACGTTGCGGACCTTCTTCAGGTCCTTGCCGATGTCGGACGACCGCCAGTCCGCCTCGTAGCCGGCGATCTCGTCCTGCGCCCTGCCCTCGGCGATCGCGGCGGCGACATGCTCGGCCGCCATCATGCCCGACAGCACGGCGTTGTGTGAGCCCTTGATGCGCGGCACGTTGACGAAGCCCGCCGAACAGCCGATCAGCGCGCCGCCGGGGAAGGTGAGCTTCGGCACCGACTGGAAGCCGCCCTCGGTGATGGCGCGGGCGCCGTATGACAGCCGCTTGCCGCCCTCGAAGGTATCGCGGATCGCCGGGTGCGTCTTGAAGCGCTGGAATTCCTCGAAGGGCGAAATGTACGGGTTCTTGTAATTCAGGTGGACGACGAAGCCGACCGCCACCTTGTCGTCGTCGAAATGGTAGAGGAACGATCCGCCGCCGGTGGCATTGTCGAGCGGCCAGCCGAAGGAGTGCTGGACCAGGCCGCGCTTGTGCTTGTCCGGCTTGACCTGCCACAGTTCCTTGAGCCCGATGCCGAATTTCGGCGGCTCGCGGTCTTCCGACAGGCCGTATCTGGCGATCAGCATCTTGGCCAGCGAGCCGCGCACGCCTTCGCCGATCAGCGTGTATTTTCCGAGCAGCGCCATGCCGGGCGCGAAGTTCGGGCCGTGGCTGCCGTCGCGCTCGACGCCCATGTCGCCGGTGACGACGCCCTTCACCGCGCCGTTGTCGTCGTAGATGAGGTCGGCGGCCGCGAAGCCGGGATAGATCTCGACGCCGAGCGCCTCGGCGTGACCGGCGAGCCATTTGCAGACATTGCCGAGCGAGACGATGTAGTTGCCGTGATTGCCCATGAGCGGCGGCATGAGAACGTTCGGCAGGCGGACCGATCCCGCCGGCCCGAGGATCAGGAAGTGATCCTGCTTGACCTCGGTCTGGAAGGGATGGCCGTCTTCCGTACGCCATTCCGGCAGCAGCCGATCGATGCCGACAGGATCCACCACCGCGCCGGACAGAATGTGGGCGCCGACCTCGCCGCCCTTTTCGAGAACGACCACGGAAAGCTCTGGATTGACCTGTTTCAGCCGAATCGCGGCCGACAGCCCCGCCGGCCCCGCGCCGACGATGACCACATCGAACTCCATGCTTTCGCGTTCAACGTCGCTCATCAATACCTCCGCCATTGCGTATCCGGCGCATCGCCGGTTGCGTCACCGGGCTATAGCGCATCGCCGTATCGGGCGAAACCTGTGCCGACGATGCACGACCTTGCACAAGCTGCAACGGCTATCGCTATATTACGTTGACGTAAACGTCAATAATTGACCCGATCATGCTGTTTTCTGCTGTGCAAAGTGCTGTGGATCGGCGATCATGCGATGATCGAAACCTGCGGAAGGAGGCCTTCCGTGTCCCGTTTCGCGTTGTTGATGGCAGTCTTTGCCGTGCCAGCGATGGCCGGGCCCGCCGACGACGGACGCTGGCATGCCGGCGCCTATTCGTTTTCAGACGAGATGGGCGGCTTCCGTATCACCGACCTCGGGGGCAGCGGCACGCGGGACGATCCGATCGTGATCGAGCAGGACCTGTTGTCAGCGAGCCCGGTTACGCTGGTCATCCGCGCCACAGGCACGCTGCAGCCCTATGGACGTCCGGGCGACAGCGCCAATGGCTGGATCCACCTCAAACTGGTGACGCGAAACGGCAGCGGCATCGGCTGGATCGAATTCGAGTTCGAACTGCAGGAGATACTGGGCAGACCGAGCGTCTTCGGCGACGGGCTGTCGTTCGATCAGCGCCGCAGCGAATCCGGCAACATCACCTCGAGCGCCTTCGAGACCCATGTGCGCGACTTCGAGCCGGCCGACCGCGTGCTGTTCCAGGGCGGCAAGATCGATCCGGGGGAGACCGGCGATTTCGGCTTCCTGATCACCGATTTCACCCCGGTCACGGAATTCTATCTGGTACAGGACCCGCGCATCCCGTTCTCGTGAGCCGGGAGATCAGCCTTGCGCAGAGGCCGCCCGGCATGGAATGACGGGACATGGCAGAGGGACGCGACGCGACATCATACGGGATCGAGGAGCTGCTGCGCTTCTACGCCGAGGCGGGCGTCGACGCGGCACTCGAGGAAGAGCCCACCAACCGGTTCGCCGAGCCCGTCCGCGAGGCGTCGCAGCGGCCGGCGTCGACGGGCGAGCCGACCGCGCCGGCTGCCTTGGCACAAGAGCCCTCCCCGAGCGCTGAGCGCACCGTCGCCGCGCCCGCGGTGCGCGCCAGCGTGCCGGACGAAGCGCAGGCGGCGCGCGCCCGGCAACTCGCAGGCGAGGCCGCGACGCTCGATGAGCTGCGCGACATCCTCGCCGGCTTCGACGGCTGCAACCTGAAATTCACCGCCAAGAACCTGGTCTTCGCCGACGGCGACCCAAGAGGCGGGCTAATGCTGGTCGGCGAGGCGCCGGGCCGTGACGAGGACATGGAAGGCGTTCCGTTCGTCGGCCGCTCCGGACGCCTGCTCGACCGGATGCTGGCGGCGATCGATATCGAGCGCAGCAACGCCTACATCGCCAACGTGATTCCCTGGCGGCCGCCGGGCAACCGCACGCCGACGCCGCTGGAGACCGAGATCTGCCGGCCGTTCATCGAACGGCAGATCGAGCTGGCGAACCCGAAGGTGCTGGTGGCGCTCGGAGCGCCCTCGGCCAAGGTGCTGACCAGCACGACCGAGGGCATCATGCGGCTGCGCGGCAACTGGAAGGTCCATGCGACGCGTTCCGGCGCGGACATTCCCACGATGCCGACGCTTCACCCGGCCTATCTGCTGCGCAACCCGGCCCACAAGCGGCTCGCCTGGCGCGACTTCCTCGAGATCAAGGCGAAGTTCAGATCGCCGCAGGGCGGCTGACCGGCTGCTTCACCCCTTCGAGCGGAAGATGCGGCTCGTGACCAGGGCCCTGGCGACCAGCACGCCATCGGGCGAGCGGACCGACACGTCCGAAACCGTCTGGCTGCGGCCGCGCTGGACCACCTGAGCCTCGGCCTTGAGATCGCATCCCGACGCGGGCGCCAGGAAGGAGATCGCGAGCGTCGAGGTCGCGCCGCCCGTGGCCTCGCCCTTTCCAATGCCTGACGCGGACGCTGCCGCGCCGGCGACGTCGATCAGCGTCGCGATGACGCCACCGTGGACGATGTCGCCCACGGTGACGTTGCCGGCCGAGAATGGCAGTTCGGCGACGACGCGATCGGGTGCGATCTCCCGGAACCTCAGCCCGATCGACCGGGCGACCGGCGAACCCGCCAGAAGCCCCTCGATCCAGGCACGCGCGCCGTCGTCCATCGCCCCTGCCCCGGCCTTACGCATGTGCCTGGGACAGGGCACGCAGGCCCGCGAACTGCAGCGCCGTCAGCCCGGCCACCGCGAGCGCCTGGATCGAGATGAAGGCGATGCCGAAGACGTTCGGCTCGACGAAGCCGGCGAGCATGATGGCGAACGAGGCCACGACCCACAGCGCGTTGACGAGCACGATGTCGAACAGCATCAGCCGGGAAATCTCCGCGCTGCGCGCCGTGAACACCAGCAGCGCGACGAAGGGCGCCAGTGCAAGGCCGGCCCAGAACAGGAGCCCGGCCGGGATCTCCAGAAGCGGCGCCAGCACCGCGCTGCCGGCAACCATCAGCACGCCGGCCGCGCCGGACATGGCGGCATCGAGATAGAGCACCTTCTTCAGCATGGGAGTGATGGAAATGGTCATGGTCGTTCTCCGTCTGGTGTTTCGCGGCGGGCAGCCATTCCGCCCGTCGTCGTGAGCAGAGACTGGCAGACGCCGTGAATGGCGGCGATTACGCGCCAGGTAATGGAAACGGATTTTCTCGTTCGATAGGGTTCGGCCAGCATCGAACCGACCGGGACAAGCACCATGACGACGGACACACTTCAGATCGGCGACCTCCTGCGCGAGTGGCGCGCGCTGCGGCGGATGAGCCAGTTGCAGCTCGCGCTCGAGGCGGACGTGTCGCAGCGGCACCTCTCCTTCATCGAAAGCGGCCGGTCGGCGCCGTCGCGCGACATGGTGCTCAAGCTCGCCGAGCGGCTGGACATGCCGCTGCGCCAGCGCAACCGGCTGCTGCTGACGGCCGGCTTCTCGCCGGAATATGGCGAGCGCGACCTCGGCGACCCTTCGCTTTCGGGGGCGATGGCGACGGTCGAGCTCATCCTGAAGGGGCACGAACCCAATCCCGCGCTGGCGGTCGACCGCCACTGGAACCTGATATCGGGGAATGGCGCGGTCTCGCCCTTTCTCGAGATGATCGCCGACAAGGCGCTGCTGTCCGCGCCCGCCAACGTGCTGCGCATGAGCCTTCATCCGCGCGGGCTGGCGCCGTTCATCGTCAATCTCGCCGAATGGCGCAGCCACCTGATCGAACGCCTGCGGCGGCAGAACGACAGCGTCGCCGACCCTGTGCTGTCGGCGCTCGAGGACGAGCTTCTGACCTATCCCGGCGGACCGCTGCGCCACAATCTGCGCGGCGACGAGATCGCCGTGCCGATGCGCCTTCGGGCGGGCGGCACGGTGCTCTCCTTCATCTCGACCACGACCGTGTTCGGGACGCCGCTCGACGTGACGCTCTCGGAACTTGCGATCGAGACGTTCTTCGCCGCCGACGAGGAGACGAGGGCCTTCCTGAACGCCGGCCGCTAGCGCGGGACGGCGGACCGCTGCCCCGGCCCTCCGCTACGGCTCCGGGCGTTCGAGCGCTTCGAAAGGTCCACCGGACCTTCCGATCCGCCTGCGGCGGACCGCGCTCTCACCCCTGTGGTGGGACGAGCTTGCGGGCCGCACCGCGCTTGAGGCCGAGGCGCTGCTCGCGCCAGATGATGAAGAGCCCGGCGCCGACGACGATCAGACCGCCGACGATGGTGTAGGCCGTCGGCACGTCGCCGAAGGCGAAATAGCCGATGACGATGCCGAGGATCATCGAGGAGTATTCGAACGGCGCGATGGTCGAGACATCGGCGTGACGGTAGCTTTCCGTCATGACGATCTGCGCGACCCCGCCGCAGATGCCCGCACCGACAAGCAGCGCCATCTGCGTCATCGTCAGCTCGGCCCAGCCGAACGGCAGAGTGCAGAGCGCGGCGACCGTCGCGGTCAGCGAGAACCACAGCACGATGGTCGCGGAGCGCTCGGTCTTGACCAGCGAACGGACCTGCAGCATCGCCACGGCGGATACCGTCGCGGCGCACAGAATGGCGATCACGCCCGCTGCCTCGCCGTCGCCGAGCGGTGCGCCCGAGGTGAGCAATGTCAGCTTCGGCCAGGCGATGATGACGACGCCGACGAAGCCGACGACGACGGCACTCCAGCGGAAGATGCGTACCGTCTCGCCCAGAAAGAGCGCGCTGAAGACCACGACGATCAGCGGCTGAGCATAGTTGAGGGTGATCGCCTCCGGCAGCGGCAGCCGCGTCAGGCCGTAGAAGCCGAGCGCCATGGAACTGACGCCGACGAGGCCGCGCGTGATGTGCCGTCCGGGCCTCTTGGTGTGGAACGCCGTCGCCAGCTCGCGCCGGAACGCCAGCAAGACGAGCACCGGCACGATCGCCAGCAGCGAACGGTAGAAGACGATCTGGCCTGCGGGCACCTGCCCGGCAGCCTTGATGAAGGTCGACATCACGACGAAGATGGTGACGGAGATGACCTTGAGCGCGATGCCCGCAAGCGGCCGCGACGGCCGCGCGACATCGTCGCCGCCGGCGATCATCCTGCCAGTCCCGCCGAGGGGTCGCCCGGTTCACCGCCGGGCGGACTGCCGGTCACCGTGCGTCCGCCCCCTCGTGGATCAGGCGCCAGACGCGCAGCGGCGTCGCCGGCATCTCGACATGGGCGATGCCGTAGGCGCGCCACAGCGCGTCGGTGACCGCGTTGAGCGCGGCCGGCGTGGCGCCGATGGTGCCCGCCTCCCCCGCACCCTTGATGCCGAGCGCGTTGGTGGTCGAGGGCACGTTGCGGGTCTCGAAATGGAACGACGGGATGTCGCCGGCGCGCGGCATGGCATAGTCCATGAAGCTCGCCGAGATGAGCTGGCCGTCCTCGGCGTAGACCGTGTCCTCCATCAGCGCCTGGCCGACGCCCTGTGCGACACCGCCATGGACCTGGCCGGCGAGCAGAAGCGGATTCACCGTGGCGCCGAAATCGTCGACAATCGTGTAGGAGACGATCTCGGTCTGTCCGGTCGCCGGATCGACCTCGACCTCGCAGATATGCGTGCCGTTCGGATAGGTCGCCTCCTCCTGAACGAACTCACCGAGGCCGGTGACATCCTCCTGAGCCTTGGCCGCCTTGGCGACGTCGGCAAACGACATCGAGCGGTCGGTGCCGGCGATGCGCGCGACGCCGTCGTCAAGCTCGATGTCGGCCGGCGAGGCCTCGAGCTCGTCCGCGGCCAGCTTCCTGATCTTGGTCGCCAGATCCTCGCCGGCGCGAGACGCCGAGACGCCGCCGAGCGGGATCGAACGCGAACCGCCGGTGCCGCCGCCCTTGGCGAGGCGTTCGGTGTCGCCCTGGCGGACATTGATTTTCGCGATGTCGAGGTTGAGCTTCTCCGACACGAACTGGGCATAGGCCGTGGCATGACCCTGGCCGTTGGACTGGGTGCCGATATCGAGCGTCACCGTGCCGTCCTTCTCGAGCACGACCTTCGCCGGCTCGGAGCCGGCAAAGGCGCAGGCCTCGATGTAGGTCGCCATGCCGATGCCGCGGATCCTGCCTGCCTTTTTCGACTGGTCGAGACGCTTGTCGAAGTCCTTCCAGCCGGCGCGCTCCATCGCGAGGTTCATGTGGCCCTCGAATTCGCCGACGTCGTAGAGGCGTCCCGTCGCGGTACGATAGGGGAACTGCTCCGGCCGGATGAAGTTGCGGCGGCGGATCTCGTCGGGTGTCAGCTTCATGTCGCGGGCGCACTGGTCGACGAGCTTTTCGAGCAGCAGCGCGGCCTCCGGCCGCCCTGCCCCTCGGTAAGCGTCGACCGGACATGTGTTGGTGTAGACGCCGGTGATGCCGAGATCGAGTGCCTCGATGTCGTAGACGCCCGTAGACATGGTGGCGCCGATCCAAGGGATGAACGGCCCGTACTGGTGGATATAGGCGCCAAGATTGGCGACGATGTTGACCCGCAGGCCGAGGAAACGGCCCTTGTCGTCCATCGCCATTTCCGCCGACACGACATTGTCGCGGCCCTGGGCGTCGGTCATGAAGTGCTCGGTGCGGTCGCCGGTCCACTTGACCGGCCGGCCGAGCCGCTTCGCCGCCTCGAGCACCAGCGGATATTCGCGGTAGACGAAGGTCTTGGTGCCGAAACCGCCGCCCACGTCATGGGTCAGCACGCGCAGCTTCGAGGGATCGATCTTGAATACCGTGCCGGCGATGATGTTGCGCATCGAGTGCACGCCCTGCGACCCCGTGGTCAGCACGAAGCGATCCTCGTCGGCATGCCATTCGCCGACGGCGGCGCGCGGCTCCATGAAGTTGCAGACGAGACGGTTGTTGTAGAATTCGACGCGGGCGACATGGCCGGCTTTGGCGAAGGCCGCATCGGTCTTTGCCTTGTCGCCGAAGTGATATTCGAGCGCCTTGTTGGAGCCGAGATCGGGCCATACCAGGGCGGCATCCTGGCCCAGCGCATCGGCGGTGCTGGCGCAGGCCTCCTCGTCCTCGAAATCGACTTCGATCAATTCGGCGGCGTCCTGGGCAAGCGCGCGCGTATCGGCCACCACGAAGGCGATGGCGTCGCCGACATAGTTGACGCGATCGCGACACAGGATCGGAACGTCGCGGGTCTCGGCCCGGGTGCCGTCCGGCTGTTTCTGCATGGCGCCGGACTTGAGGTCGCCGAGATGGCGGATGTCGTCGCCGGTCAGCACCAGATGCACGCCCGGCGCGTTCTTCGCGGCCTCGGTCGAACCGATGGTGAAGGTCCCCTTGGAGATCGGCGAGCGCAGCACATAGCCGTGGAGGACGCCGTCGGGCGAGACGTCGTCGGTGTATCGGCCTTTTCCGGTGATGAAGGCGTCGTCTTCCTTACGGACAACGGAAGCGCCCATTCCGAATTTCGGCGTCATGACGTTCATGGATGAACCTTTGGGAATGATATGAAAACGATTGAGGAGATATCCGGAGCCGCAGTTTTGTCGAGCGGCTGTTTCGTGTAAAGACCACGCCTCGATTTAGTCCACCGATCCAGAATCGCAAGGCCGGATCGACGATCCCCCAAATTCAACGCGGGTTGACTGAGAATGCGTTCGGATACCGGCCAGGTGGTCAAGCTCGAAGACTACCGCCCCAGCGACTATGTGATCCCGCAGACCGGGCTGGTATTCAGGCTTTCACCCGAGACGACCGAGGTCAGCGCGACGCTGACCATCGAGCGGCGCAAGGGCGCCGCGCTGGACAGCGTGCTGCAGCTCGACGGCGACGGCCTCGAGCCGATGGCGATTTCGATCAACGGCAAGGCGCCGGACGACTGTGACATCGAGACGACACCGGACGGGCTGCGTCTCCTGAGACCGCCGCGCGACCGCCGCTTCACGGTCGAGATCACGACGCGGCTCAAGCCCGCGGCCAACGAGGCGCTGATGGGCCTCTACCTCTCCAATGGCGTCTTCTGCACGCAATGCGAGGCCGAGGGCTTCCGCCGCATCACCTATTTCCTCGACCGGCCCGACATCCTGTCGGTCTACACGGTGCGCATCGAGGCGGAGCGGGCGGGCTGCCCGGTGCTCCTGTCAAACGGCAATCTTCAGGCCGCGGGCGAGCTTCCCGAAGGCCGGCATTTCGCCGAGTGGCACGACCCCTTCCCGAAGCCGTCCTACCTGTTCGCGCTGGTGGCCGGGGATCTCGGCGAGGTTCGCGACACCTTCACCACCATGTCGGGACGCACGGTGAAGCTCGGCATTTATGTCGAGCATGGCAAGGAGGCACGGGCCGCCTACGCAATGGATGCGCTGAAACGGTCGATGCGCTGGGACGAGGAGGTGTTCGGGCTCGAATACGACCTCGACGTGTTCAACATCGTCGCCGTGTCCGACTTCAATATGGGGGCCATGGAGAACAAGGGCCTCAACATCTTCAACGACAAATACGTGCTGGCCGACGGGATGACGGCCACCGACGCCGATTTCGCCAATATCGAGGCGATCATCGCGCATGAGTATTTCCACAATTGGACAGGCAACAGAATCACTTGCCGCGACTGGTTCCAGCTCTGCCTGAAGGAAGGGCTGACCGTCTTCCGCGACCATGAGTTCTCCGCCGACCAGCGGTCGCGCGCGGTGAAGCGCATCGCGGAGGTGCGCACGCTGAAGACGCACCAGTTCCCCGAGGACCAGGGACCGCTGGCGCATCCGGTGCGGCCGCGGCGCTATCGCGAGATCAACAATTTCTACACGGCGACCGTCTACGAAAAGGGCGCCGAGGTCGTGCGCATGATCCGCACGATCCTCGGGCCAGACCAGTTCCGCGCCGGGATGGACCTCTATTTCGAACGCCATGACGGCGACGCGGCGACGATCGAGGATTTCGTTCGGGCGTTCGAGGCGGCGTCGGGAACCGACCTGTCGCAGTTTTCGCTGTGGTACCATCAGGCCGGTACGCCGCATGTCACCGTGAAGCAGAATTACGACGCCGCGGAAGGCGTTCTCACCCTCGACATCGAGCAGTCGGTTCCACCGACCCCGTCGGAATCGCGCAAGCGGCTGATGCATATCCCGCTGGCATTCGGACTGGTCGGCGCCAACGGGGAAGACATGGACTTCGCTTCCGCCGAGGGTGCTGCGATCGACAATGGCGTCATCCATCTCAGGAAACGGCGCCACACGATCCGCTTCACCGGGCTCGGTCAGCGGCCGGTTCTGTCGATCAATCGAGGATTCTCCGCGCCGGTGACGCTGTCGGCAGAGCGGAGCGCGGCGGACCGGCTTTTCCTCGCCCGGCACGACAGCGACCCCTATTCGCGGTGGCAGAACATCAATGACCTGTTCACCGACGCGGTGACCGTCGCCGCGCGCGGCGTGAGGGGAAAGAAGGCTGCGTCGTTCGCCGCCGGCCTGATCGACCTGGCCGGCGATCTCGCACATGATACCGGGCTCGAAGAGGCGTTCCGGGCGCTGGCGCTCACCCCGCCGTCGGATTCCGACATCGCGCGCGAGTTCGGCACCAATGTCGATCCCGATGCCATCCACGAGGCGCGGCTGGGGCTGATCGGAGCGATAGCGCGCGGCAACCGGGACGCGTTCCTGAACCTTTATGGCGAATTGTCGGAGGGTGGCAGCTACGATCCCGGCGCCGCCGGTGCGGGCCGCCGCGCGCTCCGCAACGTATTGCTCGACTATCTGAGCGCGGCAGAGGCGTCGCCGGCACTCGCCAGCAAGCAATATGCGGACGCCTCCAACATGACGGACCTGTCGGCGGCGCTCGCAGTGCTGGCTCATCGCTTTCCCGACGCGCCGGAAACCGCGGGCGCGCTGGCCGCATTCGAGGACCGTTTTGGCGACGATGCGCTGGTGATGGACAAGTGGTTCCAGATCCAGGCGACCACGCCGGGCGCGCAGACCGTGGCGCGGGTGCGCAGGCTCATGGAGCACAAGGGTTTTTCGATCGCCAATCCGAACCGCGTCAGGGCCCTGATCGGGACGTTCGCCAGCGGCAACCAGACCGCTTTCAACGCTGTCGACGGCTCCGGCTACCAACTCTTCGCCGAAACGGTGCTCGCGGTCGAGAAGCGCAATCCTCAGGTCGCGGCGCGCCTGGCGACCGCCCTGCGGTCGTGGCGGACGCTGGAGCCGGTGCGGCGCGACCTGGCCCGCGAGGCCCTGCTGGTCGTTTCCCGCGAACAGGGGCTGTCGACCGACCTGCGCGACATCGTCGACCGCATGCTCGCCTGACCTCAGACCGTTCCGGACAACAAATTTTCCCGGCCGCTCTGGACAGCGCGAATCACCTCTGATTCCTTATGGGCGATTCGGAAGTGCGGCGTTGCCGGATCTGTCTTGAAATGCGGCTATCCAGGGGGCCATAGAATGGCGAAGACGGACGCGTGGTACGCGCCCGGAGGGAGGTTTTTCGCCTGGCGGAAACGCCGGCGCAAAGCCGCCGAAATGCTTGCCGGCAACGCGAAGATCATCGCCGCGCCGGCCTACAGGCGGCTGCTCGCGGCCGAGCCCTACCTGCGCCGTTCCATTCCTACCCTGATCGTCATCTTTCTCATCGTCGTGGCGGCTTCCCGCTTCATGTCGCTGCTTGCCTGGCGCGAGGACGTCGAGCGCTCGGCGCGGACGATCCTCGGGCTTGCCAGCGGAGAACTCGTCAACGCCATCTCCATGACCGCCCGCGACGGCGAGCCGGACCTGTCGCAGGCCCAGCTTCTTATCGAGGCAGCCGCCCGCCGAGGCGGGCTCGGGCGCAATCACGTGCTGGTTGTGACCGATGCCGATTTCGGCGTCGTCGCGGCATCCAGGAATGCCGGAGAGTGGGTCGGCAAGCCGCTCGATCGACTGGTGTCGGGCGCCCAGCCGCTGTTCATGTTCGGCGACCGCGCCGGCGTGATGGAGGTGCTCGTAGGGGGCGAAGCGTGGCTTGCAGCCGTCGATCTGGCTGACGGCAAGCTGGCCGCCGCCGCGGCGCTCATTCCGCGCGAGGCGGTGCTGGCGGACTGGCGCCGGTCGGTGTCGCTCAACGTGACTCTCTTCGTGCTGACGGCCAGCGTCCTGATCGTCATCCTGTACGCCTATTTCAGCCAGGTCTCGCGGGCGCAGACGGCCGACCGGATCTATCTGGAGGCGCATCAGCGCGTCGACCTGGCGCTGGTGCGCGGTCGCTGCGGGCTGTGGGACTGGGACATGGTGCGCGGCAAGATGTACTGGTCGCGCTCGATGTTCGACATGCTCGGCTACGAGCCGTGCGACGCGATGCTGTCCTTCGGCGAGGTGGCGCGCATCATCCACCCCGAGGACGGCGACCTGTTCGAGCTCGCCAACCGGATCGTGTCGCGCGAGGTCGACCATATCGACCAGGTCTTCCGTATGCGTACCGCCGACGACCGCTGGGTGTGGATGCGGGCGCGCGCCCAGGTGATCGATCCCGACGCGCCGGAACTGCATCTGATCGGCATCGCGGTCGACGTCAGCGAGCAGCGCAGTCTTGCGATGCGCTCGGAAGCCGCCGACCAGCGGCTGCGCACAGCGATCGAGAATATCACCGAATCCTTCGTGCTTTGGGACGCTGCCGACCGGCTGGTGATGTGCAACACGAAGTTCCAGCAATATGCCGGACTGAGCGACCGCGAGATGACACCCGGCATGCCGCGCAGCACCATCGAGCGGCGCATGACTGCCTTCGCCTCCGAGCGCCGGCTGGCCAATGCCGACGGGCCGCATGGTGGCATTTCTTATGAGCGCCAGCTCGCCGACGGCCGCTGGCTGCAGGTCAACGAGTACAAGACACGCGATTCAGGCACCGTGTCGGTGGGCACCGACATCACGCAGATCAAGCAGCACCAGGAGAAGCTGGTCGACAGCGAACGCCGCCTGATGGCGACGATCCACGATCTCAGCCTGGCACGGAAATCGGAAGAGGAGCGCTCGAACGAGCTGGTCGAGCTCAACCGCAAATATATGCGCGAGACCGAGCGCGCCGAGGCGGCCAACCGCGCCAAGTCCGAATTCCTGGCCAACATGTCGCACGAGTTGAGGACGCCGCTCAACGCGATCATCGGGTTCTCGGAGGTCATGCAGTCGGCGCTGTTCGGGCCGCTCGGCTCGGAACGCTATTCGGAATATGCGCGCGACATCAACGCCAGCGGCGCCTATCTGCTCGGCGTGATCAACGACATTCTCGACATGTCGAAGATCGAGGCCGGCCAGTTCTCGATCGACCGCGAGACCATCGACCTGTCGCCGCTGATCAGCGAGACGGTTCGGGTCATCGCGCTGCAAGCGGCGGAGAAGTCGATCGACATCGAGACCCGGATCCCGGAATCGATGACGCTGTGCGCCGACCGCCGGGCGATCAAGCAGATCGTCATCAACCTTCTGTCCAACGCCGTGAAGTTCACCGGTCAGGGCGGGCGCGTGCTGCTGAGGGCGCGCAAGACGGCCGGCGCGATCACGCTGACCATCGAGGATACGGGCTGCGGCATTCCCAAGGACGCGCTCGGCAAGCTCGGCAGGCCGTTCGAGCAGGTGCAGAACCAGTTCTCCAAGAACCACACCGGCTCGGGCCTTGGCCTCGCCATTTCGCGCTCGCTCGCCGCGCTTCACAACGGCGCGCTGAAGATCCGCTCGCGGGAGGGGATCGGCACCATCGTGTCGGTCCGCATCCCGACCGAAAAGAACCGGAGAAAGCGCGCGCGGCCGCCCATGTCTCCGCTGCCGGCCTCGGACGCCGCCTGACCGGCCTGCAGCTCAGCCGGCCTTGCCGATCAGCGCCTCGAAGTGTGTCCGCACGCGCGCCGCTGTCTCCTCGACATGGGCCTCGAGCACGCCGATCTGCGGCAGGTCGACGCTGCGCAGGATGAGGTCGAGCAGGCCCGGCGGCGCGTCATCTGCGTCGAATGCGCCGGTGAGGCAGAGCCGCATGATCTGGCTCAGCGTCATGTAGAGCGCGTGCGCATCGACCAGCTCCTGCCGGATCTGGGCCGAAGCGAAGCCGTCAGCGAGCCGCGCCAGCGTGTCCGACGTGCCGACGGCGCGGTCGCCATCGACATTGCCCGTCAGGCCCGCGACCTGCGCGACGAATTCGAGGTCGATCAGGCCGCCCGGAATGAGCTTCATGTCCCAGATGTCGCGCGGCGGCTTTTCCTCGCCGATGAGCTTGCGCATCTCGGCGGCCTCGCGGCGAACCTTCGTGGCGTCGCGCGGCAGCGCCAGGATCGCCGACACCTCGGCCGAGATCTCGTCGCACAGGCCGGGATCGCCCGCGATGGTGCGCCCGCGCGTCAGCGCCATGTGCTCCCAGGTCCAGGCCTCTTCGCGCTGGTACTTGCGAAACGCGTCGACATGGGTGGCGACCGGCCCCTTGTTGCCGGACGGCCGCAGCCGCAGGTCGAGCTCGTAGAGCACGCCCTCGGCGGTCGGCGCGGAGACGGCGGCGATCAGGCGTTGGGTCAGGCGGGTATAGTAGTGGGACGGGGCGAGCGGCTTTTCGCCGTCGGATTCATCGGCGTCCGGATCGTGATCGTAGAGCAGGATCAGGTCGACGTCGGAGCCGGCGGTGAGTTCGCGGCTGCCGAGCTTGCCCATGCCCAGGATGGCGCAGCGCCCGCCCGCGACATGGCCGTGCCGCACCGCGAATTCCGCCGTCACCGCATCGAGGGCCGCGCCGATGGTCAGATCGGCGAGATCGGAAAACGCCTTGCCGGCGCGGTTGGCGTCGATCGCACCCGAGAGAAGCCGGACGCCGATCAGGAAGCGCTGCTCGGCCGCGAAGATGCGCAGCCGGTCGAGGCGTTCCTCGTAGAGCACGGCACCCTGGAGGAAGCTTTCGAGCCGTTCGCCAAGATAGGCCTTGTTGGGCAGTTCCGACAGCAGAGCCGGGTCAAGCAGACCGTCGAAGACGTGCGGGCGGCGGGTGATGATGCCGGCAAGGCGCGGCGCAGACCCCATGATCGTGGCCAGCAGCCTCAGCAAGGCGGGGTTGGACTGGAGCAGCGAGAAGAGCTGGATGCCGGCCGGCAGCCCGGCGAGGAACTCGTCGAAGCGGATCAGCGCCTCGTCGGCGCGGCGCGTCTGCCCGAAGGCCTCGAGCAGCGCCGGCGTAAGCTCGGTCAGCCTTTCGCGCGCCTCGGCCGAGCGTGTCGCCCGGTAGCGGCCGAAATGCCAGGTGCGGATGACGCGGCAGATGTCGCTGGGGCGCTCGAAGCCCATGGTGTGCAGCGTCTCCAGCGTATCGGGATCGTCGACGTCGCCGGTGAAGACGAGATTGCCGACGCCGGAGGACAGTTCCGGCGCGGTTTCGAACAAGGCAGCATAATGGCCTTCGACGATCAGCAGCGAGCGGCGGAACGCCTCCTCGAAGCTTCCCGCGTCGTGGTAGCCGAGCATGCGGGCGATGCGCTCCAGCCCCTCGTCGTCTTCGGGCAGGTTGTGGGTCTGCTCGTCATTGACCATCTGGATGGCGTGCTCGACGTCGCGCAGGAACCAGTACTGCTTCGTCAGCGCATCGCGCGCCTCGGCCGTGATCCAGCCGCGCTCGGCGAGCATCGCCAGCATCTCCACCGTCGAGCGGCCGCGCAGTTCGGGGAACCGCCCGCCGGCGATGAGCTGCTGCGTCTGGACGAAGAACTCGATCTCGCGGATACCGCCACGGCCGAGCTTGACGTTGTGGCCCCTGACCGCGATCTCGCCGTGGCCCTTGTGGGCATGGATCTGGCGCTTGATCGAATGGACGTCGGCGATCGCCGCGAAATCCATGTATTTGCGCCAGACATAGGGCTGCAGTTCCTTAAGGAACGCATTGCCGGCCCGCAGATCGCCCGCGATCGGGCGCGCCTTTATCATCGCGGCGCGCTCCCAGTTCTGGCCGCGGCTCTCGTAATAGGTCAGCGCCGCCTCGACGGGGATCGCCAGCGGCGTCGACCCCGGATCGGGCCTCAGGCGCAGGTCGGTACGAAACACATAGCCGTGCTCGGTGCGGTCCTGCAGGATGCGCACCAGGCGGCGCGTCAGCCGCGCGAAACGCTCCGCCGCGTCGAAGGGATCGGAGATTGCCGGTGCCTCGGGGTCGAAGAAGACGATAAGGTCGATGTCTGAGGAGAAATTCAGCTCGTGCGCGCCAAGCTTGCCCATTCCGAGCACGATCCAGCCGGAGCCCTCGCCCGGTCTCAGCGCGTCGGGAAGCGAGAGCTTGCCCTGGCGGTCCGCGTCCCGCAGCAGAAAGTCGATCGCGCTGGCGGTCGCGGCGTCGGCGAGATCGCTCAGCCGTCGCACGGTGTCGGCGGTCTCCATCGTTCCGGCGAGCGTCGCCAGCGCGATCAGGAAATGCGCTTCGGTCTTGAGCCTGCGCAGCGTCGCCATGAAGGCGGATTCGGTCGTATCCTCGGAAAAGGCTGCCTGCCGGATGGCATCGTTCAGCGCGTCGAGCCGTGCGGGGAGCGGCGTGTCGAACAGCATCTCGAGCGCCTGCGGCCGTCGGCGGGCGCAATCGCGCAGGAACGGCGACAGGTCGAACGCGGCGGCCAGAAAGGCGCCCAGGCCGGTATCCCCGGCTATCTGTGCGGTCAGCCGCGGCGTTTCATCCGGATCGAGGCCCTCGGCGAACTCCGAGAGTTCGGCGGCAGCATCGTCCGGATCCAGCGCGGAGATGGCGCGTGGAACGGCGCCGAACCAGTCGCGGCCGTCTTCGGCTGAGTTCCCGCCTTCCCTCACTAGCCCTCCGGCCTGTCGCGAAACACCATCGTCACCGCGAGCCCGGGATCCCGGTTCGCCAGTTCCAGCCGGCCGCCGTGAAACCGCATCGCCGCCTTTGCCATGCTCAGCCCCAGGCCCGAGCCGGGCTGGCTGCGGCTGGCTTCCAGCCTGACGAAGCGTTCGGTGACCCGCTCACGGTCCTTTTCGGCGATTCCGGGGCCATTGTCAGCAACTTCGAGGCGTATCTCGCCCTGCCCGCGCGACAGCGCCACCGTCACGACAGGCGGACTGTCCATGCCGGCAGCGTATTTGATCGCATTGTCGACGATGTTGGACAGCGCCTGCGCGATCAGTTCGCGGTTGCCGGTGATGGTCGTGGGCTCGATCGCGCCGGCGGCCAGCGAGACCCCGCCCTCCTCCGCCACCGGCTCGTAGAGCTCGACGACATCGGCGACGATCGAGGCCAGGTCGACCGGCGACATGGGCTCGGCCGAATAGCCGGCCTCGATGCGCGAGATCATCAGTATGGCGTTGAATGTCTTGATGAGCTGGTCCGACTCCGCAATCGTCGCCTCCAGCACCTCGCGATACTCGGCCGTCTTGTGCCGGCCCGACAGGGCGGCCTCGGCGCGGTTGCGCAGACGGGTCAGCGGCGTCTTCAGGTCGTGAGCGATGTTGTCGGAGACCTGCTTCAGCCCCTCGTTGAGTTCGGCGATGCGGGCGAGCATCGTGTTGAGGTTTGTCGCCAGGCGGTCGAACTCGTCGCCGGCGCCGGCCACCGGCAGCCTGCCGGTGAGGTCGCCGCCCATGATGCGGCGGCTCGCCTCGGTGACGCTGTCGATGCGCTTCAGCGCCGTGCGTCCGACGAAGTACCAGATCAAAAGCGCGCCGAGCGCCATGATGCCGAAGGCAACGACCATGGCGCGCCGCACGACCGAGCGGAAACGCTCAGGCTCGCTCAGGTCGCGGCCGACGAGCAGGATCATCTGGTTGGGCAGCCGCAGGACGAGCGCGGTGGCCGAGTGGCGGTCGTCGTCGACGGCTGCCTCGCGGGCCGCGCCGTCGCGGCGGGCGGCGTTCTCGCCGTAGCGCTCGTAGAAGAACGGGCGTTGCGTCCAGCCATTCGTCTCGAGGACGCCAGGTTCGAGGCTTTCGACATTGCCGGTAAGCACGCGTCCGTTCGGATCGGCGAGAAGGTAGAGGTTGGCGCCCGGCTGGCGGGCGCGGACCTCGATGACGCGCACGAGCAGCGGCAGCCCGCCGCGCTGATAGGCGCGGGCGAGACCCTGTGCCTCCTCCTCGATCGTCGCCTGCGTCTGGGCGGTGAACATGCGCACCGACAGTGAGGTCATGTAGAAGACGAGGATCGTCGCGCAGGCGATGAACAGGATCAGGTACAGCGCGGAAAGGCGCGCGGCCGTCGTCCTCATCAGGGCCGGCAGGGCCGACATCAGCCCGCCTTGAGCATATAGCCGGCGCCGCGCACCGTGTGGAGCACGGGGGTGTCGAATTCCTTCTCGATCTTGCCGCGCAGCCGGGAGATGTGAACGTCGATGACGTTGGTCTGGGGATCGAAATGATAGTCCCAGACATTCTCCAGCAGCATGGTGCGGGTCACGACCTGGCCCGCATGGCGCATCAGATATTCGAGCAGCCGGAACTCGCGCGGCTGCAGCGTGATGTCCTGCCCGGCGCGCCTGACCGAGTGCGACAGCCGATCGAGTTCGAGATCGCCGACCCTGTACACGGTTTCGGCCTGGCTCGATCCGGCGCGGCGCTTCAAGACCTCGACGCGGGCGAGCAGTTCGGTGAATGCATAGGGCTTGGTCAGGTAGTCGTCGCCGCCGGCACGCAGGCCGGTCACCCGGTCGTCGACCTCGCCTAGCGCGGACAGGATCAGCACCGGTGTTGTGTTGCCACGCGCGCGCAGTTCGGAGATCACGGCCAGCCCGTCGCGCTTCGGCAGCATGCGGTCGACGACAAGCACATCGTAGTCGCCGTCGCTGGCGAGGTTGAACCCGGTTTCGCCGTCGAAGGCGATGTGGGTCGTGTGGCCGGCCTCGTCGAATGCCTTGCGGACATATTCGGCCGCATCGCGATCGTCCTCGATGACAAGTATCTTCATCCCGTCACGCCTCGGAATTTCGTCTCGAAACGGTATAGCGTCGGGCGGAGCCAAAACGCCAGACGGCGGCGGGATATCTCTCCCGCCGCCGCTCTCAGGCCGGCGTACCAAAAACAGGTGGGAGACCCCGCCCGGGTCAGCCCTGTCCGACCGGAAGCGCGACGAAGCGGTTGGTGCTGTCGCGTTCGATCTGGACAAGGATCGCCTTGCGGCCGGCCTTGGTCGCCGCTCCGACAGCCTTCTCGATATCGTCCGCCGACGTGACGTCGGTGGAATTGACGGAGACGATGATGTCGCCCGCCTGGATGCCGCGCTCGGCCGCCTCGCTGCCGCCTTCGACATCGGTGACCACCAGGCCGCGCCCGTCTTCGGCGGGGGCAACGGTGAGGCCGAAATCCTCCATCATGTTGCCCTGCTGCTCGGCCGGCTTGCGCTCCAGACCGGCCATCCTGTCCGTGCCGGGGAGTTCGCCGAGCTTGACCTCGACGGTCTCGTCGCCGCCATTGCGCCACAGCTTCACCGACACCGACTTGCCGGGCTCCATGCCGCCGATGATGCGGGCGAGTTCGCGCGGCGACTTCACCGTCTGGTCGTCGACACCGAGGATGACGTCGCCGGCCTTGATGCCGGCGGCCTTGGCCGGGCTGTCGTCCTGGGCTTCGGCGACCAGAGCGCCGTCATTGCCTTCGAGGCCCAGCGATTCGGCGATGTCGCCGTTGATCGGCTGGATCTGGACGCCGAGCCAGCCGCGATCGACCGTCCCGTCCTTCATCAGTTCCTGCACCACGAGCTTGGCGGTCGAGGCGGGAATCGCGAAGGCGATGCCGACATTGCCGCCCGAGGGCGAGAAGATCGCGGTGTTGATGCCGATGACCTCGCCGTTCAGGTTGAAGGCCGGGCCACCGGAATTGCCGCGATTGACCGCCGCGTCGATCTGGATGAAGTCGTCATAGGGACCGGCGCCGATGTCGCGGCCTCGGGCCGAGACGATGCCGGCGGTCACCGTTCCGCCGAGGCCGAACGGGTTACCAACCGCGACCACCCAGTCGCCGACCCGCACCTTGCCGTCGTCGGCGAAGTCGACATAGGTGAACTCGCGCTCTTCCTCGACCTTGAGCAGCGCAAGGTCGGTGCGCGGATCGGTGCCGATCAGCTTGGCGTCGATCTCGGTGCCGTCATCCATGACGACCGTGTACTGGTTGCCGCCCTCGACCACATGGTTGTTGGTGACGAGATAGCCGTCCTCGGAAATGAAGAAGCCCGAGCCCTGGGACACCGGACGCGCGCGGCTGCCGTTGCGGTCGTCCTGACGCGGTCCGCCGCGGAAGTCGCGGTCGCCACGGAAATCGCGGAAGAAGCGATACAGCGGGTGGTCCTTCGGCAGATTGTCGAAGCCCGGCATGTCGAAGGAGAAGCCGTTGCCGCGATCCGAGGCCGGCTCGAAGCTGCCCTTGACGCGGACGCTGACGACCGCCGGCGAAACCTTCTCGACGATATCGGCGAACCCGGGTGCCTGGGTCCGGCTTTCGACGCGGACGGGTTCCGCGTTGACCGGCCCGACGCCGTTGGTCACCACACCAAAACCGACCGCAGCAGCGATCGCGCCCGCCGCGGCGGCAGCCAGCAGGCCGCGCCTGCGTTCCGGATTGATCCCGTTCTTGCTCATCTTGTTCTCCAGTCCGTTGATCACTCGGCGCCGGGTCAACCGCGCCGCTTGGCACCAGAACTAGGAGAGCGGACATTACGCGGCGATGTCCGAGGCATGAAAGTTTCGTAATGTTGCTCAGCCGGACCTGACGACGGTCGCAATCCGCGACGTCGATTCCAGCGTGCGGTGGACCGGGCACTTGTCGGCGATCTCGGCGATCTTGTCGCGCAGTTCGGCCGGCACCTCGCCGTCGATGGCGATGCGGCGCTCGAAGCGGTCGATCCGGCCGCCCGCCGCACGCTCCTCCTCGCTGCACTCGACGCAGTCGCGCGCATGGATCTTGTCGTGCGAGACCTCGACGCTGACACGGCCGAGCGGCAATTTCTTGCGGTCGGCATACATACGCAGCGTCATCGACGTACATGCGCCAAGCGCCATCGACAGGAAGTCGTAGGGAGACGGGCCGCTGTCGAGACCGCCAACGCTTTCCGGTTCGTCGGCGAACAGCCGGTGGACGCCCGCCTGGACCGCGTTCTGGAACTTTCCCGCGCCGGTCTCGCTGACCAGCACGTGCTCGACCGCCTCCTCGCCCTGCGGCGTATCCTTGCGCACGTAGCGCGACGCCCAGCCGGCGATGACCCCGGCCGCGAAGGCGGCATCCTCGGCGCTGGTCAGCAGATGGTCGGCCGTGTCGAGCGACACGAAGCTCTTGGGATGCCTGGCGGCGCCGAAGATCGCCGCGGCATTGTCGATGCCGACGATGTCGTCGATGGGCGAGTGCAGGATCAACAGGGGCCGGCGCAGGGCTGAGACCGCCTTTTCCAGTTCGGCCCCCCGCGCATCCTCGATGAACTGCCGCTGGATGCAGAAGCTGCGGCCGGCGAGCGACACGCGGGCCTCGCCCTCCGCTTCGATCTCGTCCAGCGAGCCGCCGAAATTCTTCAGCACGTGGCCGACATCGGCCGGCGCGCCGATGGTCGCGACCGCGCGCACCTCGGGAATGGAGGATGCCGCCGCCAGCACGGCCGCACCGCCGAGCGAGTGGCCGACGAGCAGCGCCGGCGCCTCGTGATTGTCGCGCAGATAGGCAGCTGCGGCGATCAAATCCCCGACATTCGAGGAAAAGTTGGTCGAGGCGAACTCGCCCGCGCTCGAGCCGAGACCTGTGAAGTCGAACCGCAGCACGGCGATGCCCGACCGCGCAAGCTCGGCCGCAACGTAGCGCGCGCCGGCGATGTCCTTCGAGCAGGTAAAGCAGTGCGCGAAGACGGCGTAGGCGCGCAGCGGCCCGTCCGGCACGTCGAGCCGCGCGGCGAGCGATGCGCCCGAATGGCCGGGAAATTCGATCTTGCGGGTGGTGCTGGTCATTCAGGCCGTCTCCTTCTTCGGGAGGCGAAGCCTATCAGCTTTCCGAGCCGTGCTCGCGTAACAGCTTCGCGAGGCGTTCGTTCTCGTCCTGGGACAAGGGCGCGCCCGCGACCCTGCGCCGCCGCGCACCGGCAACGATCATCGCTCCGCCGGCAACGAGCAGCAGCAGCGGCGCACCCCACAGGATGAGATTGCGGGTGCTGAAGCGCGGCTTGAGCAGCACGAATTCGCCGTAGCGCGCGACGACGAACTCGAAGACCTCGTCATTCGTATCGCCGGCACGAAGCCGCTCGCGCACGAGGACCCGAAGGTCCTTGGCGAGTTCGGCATTGGAATCGTCGATCGACTGGTTCTGGCAGACCATGCAGCGCAGCTCGGCCGAGATCTCCCGCGCGCGCTGCTCCAGCGCCGGATCGGCCAGCACCTCGTCCGGCTCGACGGCCGCCGCATGCCCCACCGCGAAGAGGCCCAGCCCGGCCACGAGAATGCCGGCTGCGAGATGGTGGCGCAGGCGGTCCGTCATGCGTCCGCCACGGCCGTTGCACGGCCCTTGCGGCGCGCAGCCGGCGCGCCGACGCGCAGCCTGCGGTCGAGAAGCGATACCGCGCCGCCGCCCATCATCACCAGCGCGCCGAGCCAGATCAGCGTCACCAGCGGCTTCCACCACACGCGCACGACCATCGCGCCGTCGGGCGACGCATCGCCGAGCGACACGTAGAGCTGGCCGAAGCCGAAGGTCCTGATGCCCGCTTCCGTGGTCGGCATCTGGCGGGCGCTGTAGAAGCGCTTGGCCGAGACGATCTCGCCGGCCGGCCGGCCGTCGCGAACGACCGAGAACCGCGCCCGGTCCTCCGTGAAATTCGGACCGCGATGGGGGGCAAGTCCCTCGAAGCGGAGCTCGTAGGCCGCGACGGAGATCGTCTCGCCCGGCTTCACGGAGACGAATTTCTCGACCTGGAGGGTCGAGACGGCGACGACGCCGAGCACCGTCATGCCGAGCCCGAAATGAGCGAGAACGGTGCCGAAGGTGGAGCGCGGCAGCCCGGCCAGACGGCGCGCGGCGACAGGGAACGTCACCTTCGGCAGTCCGGATTTCAGGACTAGATCGGTCAGCGCGCCGAGCATCAGCCAAGTCGCCAGCCCGACGCCCAGTGCGGCGAAGACGCCCGCCCGGTCGAACAGCAACAGCACCGACAGGCCGGCGAGCAATGCCGCGCCGAAGGCGGCGAACAGCCGCTGGGCGACGCCCGCGAGGTCGCCGCGCTTCCAGGCGAGAAGCGGCCCGAACGGCACCGCGAACAATAGCGGCACGGTGAGCGGCACGAATGTCAGGTCGAAGAACGGCGCGCCGACGGAAATCTTGGTGCCGCTGACCGCCTCGACCAGCAGCGGATAGAGCGTGCCGATCAGCACGGTCGCCGTCGCTGTCGTCAGAAACAGGTTGTTGAGGACCAGAGCCCCCTCGCGCGAGACCGGATGAAACAGCCCGCCCTGGGTGAGCTGCGATCCGCGCAGGGCGAACAATGCCAGCGAGCCGCCGACGAAGAGGGTCAGAATGGCGAGGATGAAGACGCCGCGCGCCGGATCGGTGGCGAAGGCGTGCACCGATGTCAGCACGCCGGAGCGCACCAGGAACGTGCCCAGCAGCGACAGCGAGAAGGTGAGGATCGCCAGCAGGATGGTCCAGATCTTCAGCGCCGCGCGCTTTTCCATGACGATCGCGGAGTGAAGCAGCGCCGTGCCGGCCAGCCACGGCATGAACGAGGCGTTCTCGACCGGGTCCCAGAACCAGAAGCCGCCCCAGCCGAGCTCGTAATAGGCCCAGTACGACCCCATCGCGATGCCGCCGGTCAAAAACAGCCAGGCCGCAAGGGTCCAGGGCCTCACCCAGCGCGCCCATGCGGCGTCGATGCGGCCGTCGATCAGCGCGGCGATGGCGAAGGAGAAGCAGACCGAGAAGCCGACATAGCCGAGGTAGAGCAGCGGCGGGTGGATCGCCAGGCCGATGTCCTGGAGCACCGGATTGAGATCCTGGCCCTCGATCGGCGCCGGGTCCAGCCGGGCGAACGGGTTCGATGTGGCAAGGATGAAAAGCAGGAAAGCGGTGCCGATCAGCCCCTGCACGGCAAGCACGTTGGCGCGCAGCGAGGCCGGCAGGTTGCGCCCGAAGGCGGCGACCGTCGCGCCGAACAGGGTCAGGATCAGGACCCACAGCAGCATCGAGCCTTCGTGGTTTCCCCAGGTCCCGGTGACCTTGTAGAGCATCGGCTTCAGCGAATGGGAATTCTCCCAGACGTTCTGGACCGAGAAATCCGACGACACATAGGCCGATACGAGCGCCAGGAACGACAGGGCGACAAAGAGGAACGCCGCCACCGCGGTCGGACCGCCGGTCGCCATCAGGCGCTCATTGCCCGTCCGCGCACCCCAGAACGGCAGCACGCACTGCGCCAGCGACAGCGCGAAGGCGAGAACCAGCGCGAAATGCCCGGCTTCAACCGTCATCGCGCGATCTCCGCGTGCATCAGTTTTCCTGCCATAGGCCCTTGTCCTTCAGGCTGTCGGCCACTTCCTTCGGCATGTAGGTCTCGTCGTGCTTGGCGAGCACGCTGTCGGCCACGAACTCGCCCTTGTCGTCGAACGTTCCCTCCGTCACGACCCCCTGCTCCTCGCGGAAAAGGTCCGGCAGGATGCCGTCATAGGTCACCTTCACGCTGCGCGTCGTATCGGTGACGCCGAAGACGACCTTGGTCCCCGGTCCCTTGACGATCGTGTCCTTCTCGACCAGCCCGCCAAGCCTGATGCGCTCGCCCGGTGCAAGGGTGGCCTCGGCCAGATCGGACGGCATGTAGAAGAAGGAGGTCTTCTGGCCCAGAGCGTAGAAGACCAGGGCGGTCGCAAGCACCAGAAAGCCCAGCGCGCCGCCGATCACCGACAATCGTTTCTGCTTGCGTGTCATTGCCCCTGTTCCCTGATGCCGAGTTCGTCGGCGAAGGCCACCAGTTCCTCGGCGTCGCTGCTGTCGCGCCCCAGCGCATCGAGCGCCCGGCCGAGCGCGCCGCGCGCATCGTCCTGCCGGCCAAGCACGGTGTATGAACGGATCAGGCGGCGCCATCCTTCCGGATCGGCGGGATTTTCTTTCAGACGGTCGTCGAGGTTCGCAACCATCGTCTCGATCATCGCGCGGCGGTCGCCTTCCGGCATTTGCTCGGCGGCCGCGACGTCTTCGGCGCTCGGCCCCGGCGACTCGGCGGCTGCCAGCCGCCTGCGGCCCTCCTCCATCGCCGACCGGGCGGCGGCCACCCAGCGCGGGTCGGCTCCCTCGAGCGACACCAGCGCCTGCCACCCATCGACGGCTTCGGCGATCCGCCCTTCCTGGGCGGCGCCATAGGCAAGGAAGAAGCGCGCCTTGGCATCGGCCGGGTCGAGCTCCAGCGCGCGTTCGAATGCCTGCGCGGCTTCCGCCGACACGATGCCGCCGGCCGCGGCCGCGATCGCTTCCCCGAGCCCCGATTCCAGGGCTGCCGACGCACCGCCGAGCCGAATCGCGTTGCGATAGGCGGTGGCGGCGTCCGCGTAGCGCTGAAGGCGCAGATAGATCGGCGCCAGCACGGCCCAGCCCGAGGCGTCGTCGGGATTTTCGCTCAGATGCCTTTCGGCGCGCGCGACCAGTTCCTCGACGGTGTTTTGCGTCGGATCCTTCGACAACCGCGCGGCAAGCGGTTGCGCGGAATAGCCCGGTGACCCCGTCGCCGCGTAGATACTCCAGCTCACCAGCGGGATGGCCAGCACGGCCAAACTTACCAGAACGCGCGCGACGGTGGCGCCGCGCGGCCGGCGGTCCCGCCCGTCGAGATCGGGCTCGAGCCGCAATATGCGCCGCGCGATCTCGGCGCGCGCCTGCTCGGCCTCCGCGGAATCGATCAGCCCGCGATCACGGTCGCGATCGACCTCGGCAAGCTGGTCGCGATAGACTTCGAGGTCGTGGTCGGCGTCCGGCGTCGGCGATGCGCTCTTGCGGATGAACGGGGCCATCACCGCAACACATGCGGCGAGCGTCATCACGGAAGCGGCGATCCAGAACAGCATGATGTTTCACTTAACCCCGGCGGCCCGGCATGCCAATCGCCGGCCAATGCGGCCTATTGGCACGAAGCAGATAGCGTGGCGCGGTCCCGGCGCTTTGCGCTCGGTCAAGTGAGCGGCGTCCAGCTTCCATCCGCGTTGCGGCATGCCGTCCCGCTATCCGACCTGGATTCCTCGCCGACGCGAACCGTATGCCTGTACTGGCGGCAATCCTGCGAACCGACCCGGTAAGGCTGCCCGGCAACGACTTCGCCGCTGGTGCCCGATCCGTTCCAGGTGAATTCCTGGCCGCCCTGCCCGTATTCCAGCGCCTGATACTCGGTCGCCAGGCCGGTGCGCTTGTCCTTGTCGCCGATACCCGCGCCGATCTCTCCGGCGATCAGACCGCCATTCATGCCACCGGTGAGTGTCGAGGAGATCGGGTCGCGCTGCTGCCGGTCGTTGCCCGCGAAGCCGCCGACAACGGTGCCCGTGCTTCGGGATCCGAGCGCCGTCGTCGAGCACCCGGCCAGCGCCATCAGCATGGCTGCGGCGGCAATGCGCATTGTTGTCGTCACCCTTGTGCGCTCCCGATTCCGCGCGATCCGTTCGAGCCCTGTTATGGCCCATGTTTGACCGAATTTGGGCCGCGACCCGTTCTCAATCCGTTACGAGGCGCAGGGCAATCTCGACCCGCAGGCCGCCGAGGTCGGATTTCCCCAGCGCTATCGTGCCGCCATACTCGTTGACGAGGTCCGAAACGATGGACAGGCCGAGCCCTGTTCCCGGTTTGGTTTCGTCGAGACGGCGGCCGCGCTTCAGCGCATCGCGCGCCTTGTCCTCCGGTATGCCGGGGCCGTCATCCTCGATCACCATGCGGAATTCCGGACCCGCGCCACCGGCTCCCGGCTTCCGCGCGACCGAGACGCGCACCGTCGAGCGCGACCATTTCATCGCGTTTTCGAGCAGGTTGCCGGCGATCTCCTCGAGGTCTTCCTTTTCGCCCGCGAACACCAGTTCCTCGTCCGGCAGGCGGAACTGCAGTTCCTTGTCCGGATTGATCTTGCCGATCACGCGGACCATCCGCGTCAGCGTCTCGTTGACCGGCGTACGGAAGACGACACTGTCGCGCTGCGCGGCCATGCGGGCACGCTGGAGATAGTGATCGAGCTGTTCGCGCATCGCGGTGGCCTGTTCGACGATCAGCTTTCCCTTGCCGCCGCGGATCGCCCTGCCCTCGTTGAGCAACACGGCCAGCGGCGTCTTCAGCGAGTGCGCCAGGTTGCCGACCTGGGTCCGCGACCGCTCGACGATACGGCGGTTGCTTTCGATCAGGGCGTTGGTCTCGTTGGCCAAAGGCGCGATCTCAGACGGGAACGTGCCGTCGAGGCTCTGGGCGGTGCCTTCGCGGATGTTGGAGAGCGCCCGTCTTACCCGCACCAGCGGCTGCAGGCCGAGCAGGATCGCGGCTGCGTTGATCGCGATCAGGCCGATGCCGAATATAGAGAGATAGGTGTAGACCTGACGGTCGAAGGCCGCGATGTCGCTTTCGAGCTCCGAGCGGTTGCCCATCATCCTGAAGCGGGCGATGCGGTTTTCCGAATCGAGCACGAACTCGGTCTCGAACACCTCGATCTCCTCGCCTTCGAGACCCTGCGTGGTGTAGCTGCGCTGGAACTGCGCGTCGTAGGGGATTTCGGAGATCGGCGGCGCGGTGATTTCCTCGACCATCGACAGCGACCTCAGCTCGCCGCCGAGGCCGTCCGACACCGGGTCGACGGCCCAGTACCAGCCCGAGCGCGGGATGGTGAACCGCAGGTCGCCGAGATTGGGAGCGCCGGTCAGCGTGTCGTCGTCGGAAACGCTCACGGCGCCGACCAGATTGAACAGATGCGCCGACAGCAGGCTCGAAAAGCCGCGCTCGCTGGCCTGCCGGAACAGGGCCGAGATGACGGTCGCGATCACCACCAGCGCGATGACGGCCCAGATCGTCGACAGCGCGAGGATGCGAAACGTCAGCGATCGCGGCACAAGGGTCAAGGAACGTCCCCGCTGAAGGCGCTAGCGCGCGGCCGCCTGCCGGTCAAGCCTCGGGCTCGCGCATCCGGTAGCCCATGCCGCGCACGGTCTCGATCAGATCGACGCCCATCTTCTTGCGCAGCCGCCCGACAAAGACCTCGATCGTGTTGGAATCGCGATCGAAATCCTGGTCGTAGAGGTGCTCGACGAGTTCGGTCCGAGACACGACTTGGTCCATGTGATGCATCAGGTAGGCGAGAAGCCGGAATTCGTGCGAGGTCAGCTTCAGCGGCACGCCGTCGACGTCCGCCTTGGAGCTCTTGGTGTCGAGCCGCAGGGGTCCGCACGACAGTTCCGAGGAAGCATGGCCGGCGGCGCGGCGGATCAGCGCGCGCACCCGCGCCAGCACTTCCTCGATATGGAACGGCTTGGTGACGTAGTCGTCGGCGCCCGCGTCGATGCCGGAGACCTTGTCGCTCCAGCGGTCGCGGGCGGTCAGCATCAGGACCGGCATCTTGCGGCCGTCGCGACGCCAGCGCTCGAGCACGCTGATGCCGTCCATCTGCGGCAGGCCGATATCGAGCACGACCGCGTCGTAGGGCTCGGTGTCGCCGAGGAAATGCCCTTCCTCGCCGTCATAGGCGCGGTCCACCACATAGCCGGCGTCGCCCAGCGCGTCGGCAAGCTGGCGGTTCAGGTCCTTGTCGTCTTCGATGATCAGTATGCGCATCTGCAACCCGGTGTCGTGCTCGTCAGGAGCGGGATACTGGACGAATTCGGCGAGTCGGGAAACCGCAAATGCGGGCTGTCAGTTTCGCGGAACGACATATTCGGCGCGCCGCCCGCGCTGGCCGTTCTTGGCCGGCAGGACTACCACGATGACGCACACTTCGCTGCCGCCGCGCTTCTGGGGCGAAGCGCTGGCGAGCGTGCCGCCATACTGTGCCGCGAGCTGCTGGCCGATCGCGCTGCAGCTCGACGCCACGGGCACGATGCGCGACGGCAGCGGCTGGTCGGCCGCCGGCATCGCAGACGCGCTGCCGGCCATCGCCAGCGCGACGAACGCGGCAATCGCCTTGGCGGGCAGTCGGAAAAGTGTGCGCATATCGGTCATGGCGCCGTGGTAACCCATCGCGGCTGAACACCAAATGAACAATAGTGACGATTTTCCGGTGTGTGAAGGATCGTCACCCCTGGCCGATGCGCGCGGTGGCCGCGAGCCGCCCGAGAATGGCGACGACGCCGCTGATCGCCGTCACAGCTTCCAGCAGCGAATCTGTCAGCGCCGTGCCCTGTCCGGCGTCCACCGGCACGCCCGCGAGGCCGCAGGCGGCCATCGCCACCGTTATCACCGACGCCCAGATGGTACGGGAAAGATACCACGGCTTGCTGATCGTCATATTCATCTCCTTGTCGTGATGAAATTCGGCCTTTCGGCCTTCGGGGATTTGATGCGAGGTTTGTTCTTCCTGCATCGCAAAAGCTCTTGAGATTGAACGAGATAGATCGCGTTCCTGCCCGAAAACCGGCATCTGCTTTTCGGGAACAGGGCCTAGTTGAGAACAAGCTCGATGCGGGCCGGGATGCCGCCTCCGGCCGAGCCGATCTGCCTGACGTCGATCGCTACGGAAAGCGGCGCGCCGCCTGTATCGGCCGCGATCTGCGCCGCCGCATAGGTCCATTCCGGCACGGTGGTTTCAGCGTCACGCAGCACGTCGCCCACAGCGACGACGCTGATCGCGTAGCGCTCGCTCTCCTCGCCGAGCGGGATCTCGCCGGACTGCCAGCTGTCCGTGTCGATCCGGCCGCGCCTGACCCACGACACCCTCAGATCGCCGGAGCCGGCGGCCTCTGCCCGCAGATGGACCGGCGACAGCGGCAGCCGCGCCCGCACGCCGCCGGTGGCCGCCTGCGTCGCGAAGTTCAGCTCCGACAAGTCGAGGCCGGCCGCGCCGACCCGCCAGTTGAGCGGCAGGCCGCGCTCGGCGGACGCCAGCCCCGCCGGCGTCACGGCGTCGTCGAGCAGCACGAAATAGGCCCCTTCGGCGGCGCCCGCACGCATCGCGTCGTCGGTGCCGAGTTGGCCGCGCAGCAGGCCGTCGAGACGCCACAGGTCGGGCGAGACCTCTTCGGCCTCCTCGAACTGCAGCACCTCCCATTCGCCGCTCTGCGACCGGATCGCGGCGACGTTGCCGCCGTTGAGAAGCTGGAGCCGCGTGATACTCGCCAGTTCGCCGTCGAGCAGCGCGACGTGGATCGGGTTGCCGGTGGTGATGCGGCCGTGGACGCCGCCGGAACTGGCATAGGCGAGCCGTCCGATGACGGCCTTCCTGGTCACCAGGCTTCGCTGCACGTAGCCGGTCTCTTCCGGCGATGCGAAGGCGGCGTGGCTCGACCACGGCTTCGCGCGTACGGCGAGCCGCAGCTGGTCCTCCTCCGCCGATCCCGCGCCCAGCCCCATCGGCAGGTCGAGGAACAGCGCCAGCGGCCGGCCGGACGACGCGAAGATCGGCGGCGGCACGGCGGGCGTCACCGGCGACCAGCCCTTGCCGCCCGTCGCCGCGACCCGGCGCGCACTCACGCGGCGCGACAGGCCCTCCTCGACCTCGGTGACGAGATAGCGGGCCGGGTCGCCGGGCAGATGGACGACGGAAGCAGGCGAGATGGCGGTCGCGCCCGGCGGCAGCTCGAAGGCCACCGTGTCGCGCCCGCGCCATTGCCGGCGCAGCCATTCCACCAGCAGCGCATCGCCCTGCCCCTTGTCGAGCCCGCCCTGGAAGCCGAGATAGTCGAGCCCGGCACCCTCGCCGCCGTCGGTGCGCGCCCGCGACATCGACGCCTGATGGTCCCGCAGGGCGTCGCGAAACTCCAGCACGGCCTCCCGCGGAAGCAGATGGTCCGGCGTCCGCGACGCCTCCACGACCGGGCGGTCCGGCTGCAGCACCAGATCGGAAACCGCGAGCGGCATGGCCGTCCCGCATCCCTCCGTCTCGAAATGCAGCGTTCCGGCCTCTTCGCTGACCGCGATGCCGAACAGGCCTGCCAGCGGCTCTATCACCTCGCGCGCCGACGCGGTGTCGATGGTGACGTAGCCCGACACCGTGCCGTCCGCACCGCGCGTCTCGGCGGCCGGCAGGCCGCGATCCGCCAGAACTGCGGCGATCAGGTCGCCGACCGTCGGGGAATCCAGCCGGCCGTTCAGCCATTGGCCGCATTGCCAGTTGGCGCCGTCGCTCCACACGTCGCTGCGCGCCGGAAAGGCCGGAAACGGCCGCGCGTCCCAGGCCCACAGATAGATCCGCGAGGGATCGACCATCGGCCCGCCATAAACGTCGGACAGCGGATTGAGCGCGGCGTCGTTGTCCGGCGCCGTGCCGTCCCAATGGTCGAAATGCGCGCCGATCAGCCGCAGCGGCGCAAGGTCGGACCGTCCGCCATCGGAGAAATGGGGGCTCGCGCTCTCGGACGATTTCGGATCGGGAAAGACGTTCGGCTGGTTCGGTCCCTTGTCGACCGCCGGGCATCCGAGTTCGGTGAACCAGATCGGCTTCGATCGCGGCACCCAGCCGGTCGGCGACGTGGTCTCGACCCCGCCCGGCCGGTCGTAGTGGGCGTTCGACCACCAGCCATGGATGTCCTTGTAGCGGAACACCCAGGGCTTGGCATACGCCCCGTCGGCGATCGGCGCGCGGCTCCGGCTCGCCCGGTCGGCATCGCTCGCATAGTACCAGTCGTAACCCTCCCCCGAATGTATCGCGGCCCGCATCGCCTCGGCGTCGTACGGTCCGCGAAAGCCGTCCGGGTTCGACCCGTCGCGATCCTCGTCGCGCCAGTCGGCGAGCGGCATGTAGTTGTCGATCCCGACGGCATCGACATCCGCATGCGCCCAGAGCGGGTCGAGGTGGAAATAGACGTCGCCGCTGCCGTCGGCGGGCTGATGGCCGAAATATTCGCTCCAGTCGGCGCCGTAGGTGATCTTCGTCGCCGGACCGAGGATCGACCGCACCTCGGAGGCGAGGTCGCACAGGCATTCCACGAAGGGGAAACCGTGCGCCGCGTCCCTCACCGCGGTCAGCCCGCGCAGTTCCGAGCCGAGCAGGAATGCGTCCACCCCGCCCGCGGCGGCCGCCAGCCTGGCGTAATGCAGCAGGAACCGCCGATAGCCCCAGTCCGACGGGGACCCTGAAAAGACGACCGTATCGGTACCAGCGGCAAAGTCGGCAGCTGTCGCCGCACCGCAGAACTGCTCGATCTGCGTCCGCGCGGCGGCGGTCTTGTCGGCACTCGCCGGCTGCTGCGGCGCGGGATCGCAGGTGATCCGCCCGCGCCAGGGATGGGCCGGCTGGCTCGCGGAACCGGTGTAGGGGTCGGCCAGCGCGTTGTCCGGCGGAATGTCCATCATCACGAAGGGGTAGAGCGTCACCTTCAGGCCGCGCGCCTTGATCTCTGCGATCGCATCCATCACCGAGCGGTCGGACGGCGTGCCGCCGAACGCCGCCTTGCCGTCGAGCGTCGACACTTCGATCGCGTCGGGCCGCGCGACACCCGACACCTTCCATTCAGCCGAAAAGCCGTTCGCGTCCACATCGGTGACCGCTGGCCGGATGACACACTGGCCGGCGCGCAGGTCGTTTCCGAACCAGCTCACGACCAGCGCGACATGTTCGAGGTTCGGGCACACCGCCTGCAATTCGTCGAGCGAGGCCATCAAATCCGTCCCGGCGTGGAGCACGTGGCGGTTTTCCGCGACGGTCTCGCCTTCCTCCCGCGAACGCGTCACCAGCGTCGGCGACAGCCCGTATTCGGTCGATCCCGGGATCAGCGCCATCGCCTTGACCCGCTCGCCAAGCGCACCGACGGTCCTGATCACCTCGAACTGGAACTGCGGAACCCGGTTGCCGTAAGGGCCGATCGGCAAGCGCTCCATCACCACATAGGCGGTGCCGCGATAGGCGGGCGCGTTGCCGGTTCCCTGCTTCGCCTCGATCAGCGGATCCGGGTCCTGGCTGTCCGATCCGGTGTAGATGCGGATCTCGACCTGCGTCTGGTCGATCTCGCGGCCGTCGGCCCAGATGCGCCGCACGCCGGCGATCTCGCCCTCGCAGATCGCGAAGGCCAGATTGGCGAAATAGCTGTAGGTCGTGGTCCGCGCGCCGCCCTTGAAGCCCTGCCGCGTCGTCTCGCGGCTTTCCTCGAAGCGCGTCGCCCAGATCAGGTTGCCGCCGATCCGCGCGGTGCCATAGACGCGCGGCAGGGCCGCTCCCTCCTCGGCGGAGAAAGGCCGCTGGTCGTTCAGCCGCGGCCCCTCGCGGTGCACCGATCCCTGGATCAGCGCGCGGTCGATGACGTAGCCGGCAAGCGCGCCGGCCGCGGTCCCCAGCGTCGCGCCAAGGCCGCCGAACAGCCCGCCGACATAGGCGCCGGCGGCTTGAAGAAGGAGTGTCGCCATGCGTCACAAACCGCCGTGGCTGCGTGGAAGATCGGGAAACGCGAATGCGCCGGCGATCCGCCGCCGCCATTGCGGCACGAGTGCCGAGCTCACCACGGCCGAGCCCTGGTAGGCGTGGATGAAACGGCCGCCTTCGTCCAGGATGCCGGCATGCTTGGCCGGCAGATGCGGACGCCAGCGGAACAGGACCAGGTCGCCCGGCAGCGCGGTGTCTGTTGGCTTCTCATTGAAGTGGCGCCGTGCCGCCATCAGCATGCGGTCGCCGCCGCCGGCCTCCGCCCAGTCGGCGGCATAGACGCCGGGGTCCTCGGGCTCCTCGCCGTGGATCTCGCGCCAGAGCCCGCGCACCAGACCGAGGCAGTCGCACCCGACGCCGCGCGTCGACCCCTGATGCCGGTACGGCGTACCGATCCACCGGCGGGCCGCGCACAGCACGGCGTGCCGCGTCTCGTTACCAGCGTTTTCGACCTCGCTGCTCATGGCACCAGCGGCCCTCCGTCGAAGATGGCGCCATCGCGCACATAGCCGTAGGCGACGTCGTTGCCCGGCAGATGCGGGAAGCCGCGGAAATTGGCCGTGTTGGAAAATTTCGCCGCGCAGGTCGCAAAGCTCTTGTCGCAGCCGGCGACGATGCCGAAGGTCGCGCCCGATAGGGGCGGCGCGGGCGTCCCGCGCCACAGGGTCAGCGACACCGCGCCGCCGTTCTTCGAATGGGCAAGCACCCGGTCCTTGCGGCCAACATCGACACCCGACGTCCAGGTGAGCACGCCGTTGGTGAACCAGCCGCCCTCAAAGCCGTCCAGCCCCGACGCCGAGACCCGGTCCGCGCCCTCAACCCCGGCCACTGTTCCACTCGCGGAATAGCCCGGCTGCCCGAGCGCGAAGCCGCAGCGCGCATCGCCGAGTTCCGCGACGCATCCGCGCGTCAGATAGCGGCCCTCCGGCCGGTCGAGATAGCTCGTCAGGCTTTCGAGTTCCGCCACAAACTGCCCGTCGCGCCGCACGATCCGTCCGACCACCGCCTTGCGAAGCGCCGCGAATTGCGCGGGGTCGCGCCAGTTGACGAGGAAGGTCTCGACCACCGCGCCATCGAAGGCGCCCGCGCCGATCGCCTCGGCGGTGATCTCGTCGTCGCTCAGCGCGCCCTCGATGTCGGTGGTATCGACGGCGAGGCCGAGCGACGAGCGCGCCTCGCTCGCCGCAAAGCCGGTCCCCGGCCGGCATTCGGTGCCGTCGACGGCCAGCGCACGGTCGTGATCGGTGAAGCCGAGCACCGCCCCGTCCCTGCGCGTCACGCGCCAGCACTGGCACAGCGTCGTGACCTGCCCGGCCGCATGGGCGGCGAGTTCGTCGGGATAGATGCTCACAGCCGCACCTCCATCAGAGGGATGTTCGGAACCTGCCCGGCGCGGAATGCCGTCAGGCTGAGCGACAACTCCGCGCTGTCGAAGCGGACCGGCACGTCGAATTCGTAGCCGGCGGTGATCACGTCGCCGGTTCCCGGTATCGCGCCGGCGTCGAAGACGACCTCGCCGGTCTCTGCGTCGAAGGCGAAGTCCGCGCCGGACACTGCCTCGACCGAGGCAACCGCGATACTCAGCGTGCCGACAGCCGGCAGCATGATGGCGCGGAGGTAGGTGTCGGCGCCCGTACCGTAGGCCTTGACCAGTCCGAACCGACTCGTGGTCCCGTCGCCGGTTCCCAGCACTTGGTCGAGCGGCGAGACAGCGTCGGCCGGGGCGCAGGATTTCATGTCGAACGGATCGCGGAAGCGGAACGCCGTCAGCGAGCCGCGCCGTGCCTCGAAAAACGACAGCACCTCGTAGAGGTCGTCGGCCGAGCGCACGCCGGTCCCGGCATCGAAGCGCCTGCGCGACTGCGAAAGCCGCGCGTTGCGCTTCTCGTGGCCCGAGGCCAGTTGCACGATCTCGGTGCGGTGTTCGGGGCCGCCGGTCGCCCCAAACGATATCGAGATCGGGAAAAGGACATCGTGGAACGCTTCCATCGTCCTGAGGTCTCCTTAAAGCGACCGTGCGCCGCGCGAGACGGCGCGCGCCAGCATGCCGGTCACCTGGGCTTCCGACTTCCTGAACGATGTCGCGTCGGCGGTCGTCACGTTGAAGACGATGCTGGCTCTCGACGGCGGATCGGCCGACATCATGAGCGCCTGGGGCGCTCGCGCGTCCCGTCCCGGCGCACCCGCCGCGCTCATGCCGCGCGCGCCGCCCAGCGACCCGGCATCGAGGAAGGACGGCGCGGCCGCCATTGCCGGGGCGGCGAACGGCAGCGGCGCGGCGGCGCCGGCGGCCTGTCCGCCAATGCCGCCGAACAGGCCGGTGAAGAAGGTCGTCGC
>JAMLJD010000050.1 GCA_023953775.1 Rhizobiaceae bacterium
TCTCTCCTGGGAAGACCGGCTGACGCGGAAGAATACGGCCTAGCCATCCGGGACCAATCGGTTCGATCAGGTTGGTCACAGTTGATGTGAATGAAGGGATGGATCGCCGGAAGGCAGCGATCTTTCAAGACTCTTTGACAAAAATCACCGACCTGTCATCAAGCTTCCTTATTTCGCTAGTACCCGCCTGCATCGGATCAGCACGATCCGAATTGTAGGGTGACCAAGGGTAAGCAATGTGGGTTGACACACACGTATTCGGTGTGCCCAATTCGACCCGAAGGGCTTTTGGGTAAACAAATCAATAGGGCGGAGATCATGCGCATTGTGAGTGAAGCGCAGAGTGTCGGCGAACCTCTGGTCGCGAGCACACCGACGACCAACCGGAGCACGACCTCGGCGGCGCAGTGGCTGAATCGCGGCGGCCGGAGTTGGACATCCACGCTTGGCACGGGCCGGACGATCAGTTGGGGCTGGCGGGCGTCGCCGCCGTCCTATGCGAACTACGTCGTCAATGGCACAACCCACGCCAACTATCAGAGCCCGTCCTTCCAGCAATTCAACGCGGCGCAGCGCGCCGCGTCGCGCATCGCCGCGGCGGCGGTCGCCGATGTCTCCGGCTTGCAGCTCACGCTCGCATCGACGGGCTTCACGAACAATGCCACGATCCTGTTGGGAAGCTTCACGCAGGGCCAGAGCTTTGCGCACGGTTATTTTCCGCATCCCAATGGCACCGGAACCCAGTATTCCAACGGTGATGTCTGGACGAACACCACCTACGCCAACAACAGCACCAATCTGAACCTCAACCAGTATGGGCTTCAGACGCTGATCCACGAGATAGGCCACGCCGTGGGCCTCGAGCATCCGGGCGCGTACGACGCCTCGCAGGGGCAATTCACCTACGACAACAATGCCGAGTACATCCAGGATTCCCGGCAATACACGGTGATGAGCTATTTCGAGGCGAGCAACACCGGCGCCAATCACGTCTACAACGGTACGACGATCTATTCGTCGACGCTGCTGATGCACGACATCGCGGCGCTTCAGCGCCTCTACGGCGTCCGCTCCTCACGCACCGGAAACACGGTCTACGGCTTCAATTCCAATGCCAACCTGGATGGTTACCGCATCAGCGGTTCGACCACACAGCGGGTTTTCTGCATCTGGGATTCGGCCGGCATCGATACGATGGACTTCTCCGGCTACTCGAACAACCAGCGGATCAACCTGAACGCAGAGACGTTCTCCGACGTCGGCGCGCTGACCCGCAACGTGTCGATTGCGCGCGGCGCGGTCATCGAGAACGCCAAGGGCGGCTCGGGCAACGATACGATCATCGGCAACAGCGCTGCCAACGAGATGCAGGGCAATGGCGGCAACGACAACATCACCGGCAATGGCAGCACCGACACTGCCGTTTTCCGCGGCAGCCGCAGCCAGTACACGATCACCAACCTGGGTGGCGGCCGTTTCAGGGTCACCGACAACCAGGCCGGCCGCGACGGCATCGATACGCTGACGTCGGTCGAGCGGGCCAGGTTCAGCGATCAGACCGTTACGCTGACGGGTGCTCCCGACCCCGATCCCGATCCAGTGGGACGCGCGCCGCGGATCACGCTCGGCTATCAGGCGGGCGAGCTGCTAGGCTCGCGCTCCCAGGCTCTCAGTACGCTTTTCAGGATCTCCGATCCCGACAATGACGTCACGCGGGTCGCCGTCCGCGACGGCGGATCGGGCCTCGGCAGGATTTATCGCGGCAATACGCAGCTGGGTTCGCGGACATGGCACTTCATGACGCTGTCGCAGTTCAACCAGTTGATTTATCGCGGTCGCGGTCAGGGTACCGAAGGCCTGCAGGTCGTTGCATATGACAGTGGCAACCGGTCCTCGAATTTCGGCTCCCAGACGATGCATACGGGTGACTTCCTGAACAATGCGTCGACCAAGGGGTTCATCCGCAACAACCGCACGGTGCGTGGCACGCTGCAGTGGGTGCAGGGCGGCGGAGCCGACAACACCGACTGGTATCGCGCTCGGCTCGAGGCAGGAACGTATCGCATAACGTTGCGTGGGCTGGCATCCGGTCGCGGCAGCCTTGTCGACCCCTATCTGCGCTTCCGCAACACCGCCGGTGTCCAGATCGCCTTCGATGACGATTCCGGTGTCGGTCGCGATTCTGAACTGATCGTCACAATCACGCAGGCTGGCGATTATTTCATCGAAGTCGACGCCTATGGAACCACGACGCGGGGAACCTATCAGCTCCAGATCCGGTCGTCGGCTGGCGGGATCACCAGCGGCGCGGGAGAGGATGGCGACAAGGATGTCGGGACCGCGACCGCCCACAATCCCGACTCCGGGCTTTGTACGTGCGCGGCCTGCTCCGGGACGTTGGCGCCGAAGAGCCTGGTCGCCGACGATCCCAGCGACAGCGGAGCTCCGGAGACGGCGCTCGTTGATTGCGCGATCGGGGCTGGCGGTTCGAACGGTGGCAACTCTGGAGTGGCACGGGTTGCCAGCACGGGTGTAGACCCGGCTCCGGGCACCGACTCGGGTGCTGTCGATTGCGATTTGAACAGCAAGTCGCAGATTGCCGCGCGCACAGCCAGCGAATGGGCCTCCCGCGTGGACGTCAACAGCATGGCGCGGATCGGCGGCGGCCTCGCCGGCTCCGAAGGCCTGCTGACCGAAGAGCGCAGGTCCCATCCTTTCGCGCCGATGCTCGCGGCCTGAACGCGAAACTCTTGATGAAAAGGCCCCGCATGTCGGGGCCTTTTTCATGTGTCAGGTATGGGGAAGCACCGGCCTTGGCGGGGTTCGGCATGAGATTGGCTGGCTGGTTTCCCGCGGCGGCGTTCGCATCGTCCAGGTCGTGGAAATCGTGGCTGGGGCGCCAGGATTCGAACCTGGGAATGGCGGTACCAAAAACCGCTGCCTTACCACTTGGCTACGCCCCAACGATCCACCGGCGCCGCCGGTGGATGCCGGCTGATATAGCCAGCATCTGCGGTACAAACAATCCGTATCGTCGAACTTTCACGACCGCCTTCGGACGTCGTTTCCATGCAGCCTATGCGCTGAGCATCTCGTCAAGCAGCCCGACCGTGCGCGCCACATCGAACGCCGATCGTCCCTCCGCGCGCAGCGTTTGACTACGCTCGGCACGGTGGCCGCGCGAATGCGTGGCAAGAATCGCATCGGCCATCGCGTCGACGGAACCGTGTACTGCCTCCTCGCCATAGACCGAGGCCGCACCCGGCCAGTCGATGACGATCGGTTCCGTGCCTCCGCATATCCCTTCCGCGATCGATGTATGGCAGCCCTCGCTCTCGGAGGTCGACAGAATGTAGCCGATGCGCCGGAACCATTCCGGCATGTTCCGGCCGGGCCTGTCGAAGATGATTGCTTCGCGAAGGTCCCGATCGTCTTCGATCGACTGGAACAGCGCCTCGAATTTGGCCCGCTCAGGCGCGTTGTCCTTCCATATCCAGGCGAACTCCCACGGCATGGCCGAGCGCACCCGCATCCGGAATTCGGGCGCCTTGGCGCGGACCTTGCGCAGGATGTCGACCGCACGGTCGAAGCGCTTGTGGTGGAAGCCATTGATGCCGACGAACCCCAGCGTCGTCTCCGCTCCCGGATATTTGCGGCGGTCGAACTGGTCGGCGAGGCAATATTGCGGCAGCACGGTGATCTTGTTCTCCGGCCAGCCGAAGCGGTCGGTGCACAGCTGCCGGAAGTGCTCGCTCACCACGATGACGCCGTCGATCGCGTCGGGCTCGACTTCACTCGGGAAGTTTGTGTTCGCCTCGAAACGGTGAAGGCGGATGTACAGTTTCTGCTGTGGCTGCTTGTTCCTAGCGTACCACACCGCCTGGCCGGTGCACCATTCGCAGAAGATCGCATCGGCGTCGGCAAGTAGAGCCTGGCTTTGTTCCTCGTCATGCGTCGTCGTCGATTCCCACCGGTCGTGACGGAGATCGTATTTTCCCATCAGGTTCAGATCGGCGAGCGCGGCATCGAGAAACTTGAGGTCGTGCGACGCGATCAGGATACGCCTGCGTTCCGGCGCAGCCAGCCGCGCACGCGAGATATCGGCCTTGAGCGCACGTCGAAGGCGTTCCGCTGCGCGGTCGTAGGAATAGTCCTTGGCGAGCGCCAGACATCTTTGCTGCGCCAGGTCGTAGACTGCTGGATCGAACGCCGCCTTGCATGCTGCGGCGGCATCCTCGCTGTTGGCGGCAAAGAAAGGATAGTCCGCTCCGAGAAGCGCTTCGTAGGCGGCCGTGCGATTGACGATCGAGGGAACGCCGGACGCCGAGAACTCGAGGAACTTGGTCGAGATCTCGAGCGAATCGTTGAGGGCGTCCGTGCGCCAGCACAGGCCGAGATCGCAGTCGGCGCTTTGCCGCATCGCTTCTTCGCGCGAGAGCGCGCCGAGCCACTCGACGCCGTCGGTGCCTTTCAGTTTCTTGAGAATACGGTCCCGGAAGGCCGGATCGGACGCTTCCGCGTGAACCTTGTCTCCGATCATGGTGACGGTGGCGTCCACGCCTGCCTGCTTGCACAGGTGCGGCAGCTCAAAGAAGGCTTCGACATTCCAGGTGATTGAATACTTTCCGGAATAGACAAGCCGCAACGGACCACCGCGCGCCGCTGGCGTGTCATCGGTCTTCTTCATGCCGGAGGGAGGACGCACCATCGGCGGCAGGACGGACGTCTTTCCGGCAGCCTCGTTATGGATCGCTTCCAGGATCGCGCGCTGGGCATCCGTCTGGACGAAGATGCCGCCTGCATCGGCCGCGATTTTCCCGATCTGCAGTTGTGCGGAATCATCGCCGAAGGACGGATTGTCGATGACGTAGGCCCATAATCGCGACTTCAGGGCGGTAACACGCGCGACGATACGAGCGACGTCGCTGCTTCGGATGATGAATTTGTCGAAAGGGCTCTCCGCATCCAATGTCGAGATGATCTTCTCGACACCGAACGGGTCGCCCGGCCTCGGAAACTCCTGCATAACGTCTTCGAACCGGTCGCAGCTCACGATGCTCAGACCTTCGATCTTCGACAGGCTGGCCATCACCCCGGTGCCGAGATCGGGCTCCCGGCTCAACACAGTCACCTGCGCGCCGACATGCTTGGCAAGAATTTCGGCAAGACTTTCGACCCAGATGGTCGAGCCGTCGATGAGATTGAGATTCACGTCGGCATAGATCAGAACGTTCATCCGGTGCCTTGCTTGATTTCCGGGAAGTTGTCTGCGAAACAGCCCGGGTTTAGGGCGGTCCCGGGCGGGACGCAAGCCTTTGCATTGCGCGCATTACGGCGGAGAATTCAGGACCTTGGACAGACAAGCGCTACTCGAACAGCTCGAGATAAAGAGACGCAATTTCGCGCGCGGGCTGGGGGAGCTTCAGCAGCAGAAGATACCCTATCTCGACCGCGCCCGCGAATTGCCACAGCCATTGCTCGACAATTGCCGGCTGGTCCAGAACCGACTGGAGATGGTCAAGCTGTTGCCGAAGAATGGCGTGATCGCGGAGATCGGCACCGATCGCGGCATCTTCGCCAAGCACATTCTGACCCATTGCGCTCCGGCGCATCTGCACATCTTCGAGCTCGATGTATCCAGGATCGATGAGGCCAATCTGGCAGACGGCAAGGCAAAGGGCATCGTCACCATTCACCAGGGCGACTCGGCCGAGCGCATGTCCGCAATGGACGACGGCATGTTCGACTGGATCTACATCGACGGCGATCACTTCTACGATGGGGTCAAGCGCGATATCCAGGCCGCCGTACCGAAGCTGAAGGAGGGCGGGCATCTGGTCTTCAACGACTACACGACCTGGTCGCCCTCATCGATGAGCCGCTGCGGCGTGGCCAGGGCGGTCAACGAATTCTGCGTCGAGAACGACTGGGAACTCGTCTACCTCGCGTTCCAGAGCCTGATGTACAATGATCTCGTGATCCGCAAACGGCGCTAGGGTCAGGTCCTGTTCTCGATCAGGCCAACGGGTCTTGACCCTGGCCACTGATCCAGCCGCGGCGAGGGTCCCATGTCGGAAATGAAGATCGAACAGGAATTGCGGCGGATTGCCAGGCGCGTCAGGGATCTCGAGGATTCGCGCCGCCGTCTGGCGATCGAGGTGGCCCAGTTGCGGACCTCGCACAGCTATCGGCTCGGCCAGGCCTTCGTGCTGTTTGCGAAACGGCGCAATCCACTCGCCTTGCGCCGCTTGGTGTCCGATGTCGTCGGTGCGTTCAGGCCGCAGAACGGCGATGCCCCGGCATTGCCGCCGCGCTTCTTCAGCCCGCTTCTGAGCGATCGGTCGAGCCTGCGCGGTTCGCTCGAGGGAAGCGTCGCGAGCGCACCCGTCGGAACCTCCATACTGGCGCGGACCGCCGTTTCCGACCCGCGCGTCGTCGGGATCATGCGGCCGGACGTCGCCGCCGCACTCGGCGATGCCGTCCGGGCGACTGTCCTGCCTTTCGACCGCTATGACGCTGAATGGCCGATATTGCGGCCGACCCATCTGGTCATCGACGTCGACGGTCTCCGCGATGTCTGGGGGTGGGAACATGCCTTCATGCTCACCGACCCCTCCACGACGGTGGAAATGGCGGCGTTGCTGATGCGGGCGAAAGGTCTCGGTGTCCGCACCGTGCTCGTCGAACCGTCGGAGCCGTATCGCTTCCCGCTTCTGTCGCGCGCACGCTCGCTCTTCGACGTCTGCGTTGCGCGAGGTGACGTCGACACCACGGTGCTGACGAGGGAGAGACGCGCGCACGAAACGGCCGGTGATGTCTAGCACGGCCTTTCCGGTGGAACGCTTCGGTGTGCGGTGCGAGCGATGGCGGTGAACGGAGAAACTTTGCGCCGCAAACGAGTCTCGATCATCTCGAGCCAGGCATTCTCGCTGGTGAATTTCCGCGGAACGCTGATCGCCGCCCTCGTGCAGCGCGGCATCGAGGTTCTTGCATTCGCTCCGGACCATGACGGCTGGTCTCGGCGGGAGTTGCAGCGGATCGGGGCCACCCCCGTCGATTATGCCTGCAGCAGGGCGGGGCTCAACCCGCTCCGCGATGGCGTTGACACGCTGGCTCTCGCGCGGCGGCTGCGCGCCCTCGATGTCGACGCCACGCTCGGCTACTTCATCAAGCCAGCGACGTACGGCTCGATCGCCGCGTGGATAGCCGGCGTCCGGCGGCGCGTGGTTCTGGTCGAGGGCCTGGGGATCACCTTTGCCCAGGGGCAATCCGGCGCCGGCGCGCGCGCCCGGGTCCTGCGCCGGCTGGTGTCGGGCCTGTATCGTTTTGCGCTGCATCGCGTCCACAAGGTTTTCTTCCTCAACGCCGAAGACCAGGCCGAGTTCACGGCGGCCGGCATCGCCGACCCGAAGACCGCTGCCCTGCTTGGCGGCGTCGGCGTCGACCTGGAACGCTTCGCTGCGGCGCCGCCCGTCACGAAGCCTGTAACGTTCCTGATGGCCGCGCGGCTGCTGCGGGCCAAGGGCGTGGCCGAGTTCGTCGCCGCATCGCGCAGGCTGAAGCGGGACCATCCCGATCTTCGGTTCGTTCTCCTCGGCGATGTCGACCTCAATCCCAATTCGTTCCGGCCGCAAGAGGTCAGGGCATGGGCGGAGGAGGGCGTCGTTGAATGTCCCGGCCATGTGGCCGTGGACGACTGGCTCGAACGTGCAAGCGTCTTCGTTCTACCCACCTATTATCGGGAAGGGGTTCCGCGAAGCCTCCAGGAGGCGTTGGCGGCGGGCCGTGCGGTCGTGACGACCGACATACCAGGCTGCCGCGAAACGGTGGAAGATGGGATCAACGGCTTCCTTGTGCCGCCGCGCGATGTGGATGCGCTCGCCAGGACGATGGAAAGCTTCGTCAACGAACCCGAGCTGATCGCAAGGTTCGGGCGTGAAAGCCGCAGGATCGCCGAGCAGCGTTTCGATGCGCGCGAGAAGGATGCTGTTCTCATTGCCGCTCTTCTCGACACACCGGAGCCGGGGGATGCAGACGGATGACAGCGGTCAGCGTCGTAATCCCTGTTTTCGAGCGCCAGGCCCAGGGCATTGAAGCGCTGCGGTCCGCTCTGGCGCAGATCGGCGCGAAGGACGAGATCGTCATTGTCGACGACGGTTCGAGGGAGCCGTTCTGGCTTCCCGACTACGCTGCCGCCGACCCCCGCGTCACACTCATTCGCCACGAAATCAACCGGGGTGCCGCCGCTGCGCGCAATACCGGCATTAAGGCCGCCCTCGGGACATGGATCGCGTTTCTCGATTCCGACGATCTGTGGCTGCCGGGAAAACTCGATGTCCAGCGGGCGCTTGCGCTCGAAGCGTCGCAAGGGCAGGACCTTTGGGCGATCGCGACCGGCTTTCGGCGCCTCGACGCCGTCAATGGCGGCCGAGGCGAGGATCTTCTACCGGTCCCGGCGAGCACCATCCGCCAATTCGCGTCGGGCTGCTGGTTCGCACCGGGGTCGACGGTCCTGCTTCCCGCATCGGCGTTCGACAGGCTCGGCGGTTTCGATACGTCGCTCGGCAGGCTCGAGGATCTGGACTGGTTCCTGCGCTTCGGTATCGCCGGGGGACGTCTCGCTGTCGCGCCCGTCATCGGGAGCGTCGTCCGGGTCGGCAGCCGACCCGATCCGACGAGAGTCGACGCCGCGCGCGAAAGGCTCGCCGACAAGTGGATCAACGGCTCCGGCCGCCTCCCGGACGCAAGCGACCGCCGCCGTCTGCGCGCCTATCTCGATCTCGAAAGCGCCTCCGCCAACTATTATGCCGGCAAGACCCTGCGCGCCGTCGTCAGGCTGGGATCGTCGCTGCTGCGGGTCCCGCGCCTTCGTCTGCCGCTCGAACGCTGGTGGTGGTCCAGGTCATCATCGTTGCCGAAAGGCCCGACGATCTAAATCCCGAGCAGCGGCTGGACCAGCCGCAACAGGCGGCTGCGGAACCGCAGCGGCGCGTCGGTCACGGCAAGGCAGATGCAGTCCTCGCCCGGCGTGGCGACGGGCTGATGCTGAAGGTCCTGGTCCGCTTCCTCGAGGTCGCCGCGCGCAAACAGCATCTCGCCGTCGTGGAAGCTTCCGGCGAGCACGAGCGTCAGTTCGCGCCCGCCATGGCCGTGTTCGGGAACCGGCTTGCCGGCCGGAATGCGCAGCAGCCTCGCCATGGTGCTTCTGTCGTCCGTTGCGATCGGGATGTGGTAGGCGCCGAGACCGAGCGGCTTCCACTTCAGGCTGTCGACATCGCCGCCAAGATAGCTGCGCAGCGGTTCGGGAAGCACGATGTCGCGGTCGCCCGGGACCGCCGGTTCCGCGGATGTATCCGGCCGGCGGCGGGCCTCGGCGTCCAGCAGTGTCGCCCTCAGGCGCTCCCAGGAATCTTCCTCGGCCTCTACGGGATCGGCCTCGGCCATCAACGCGCCGCCGGCCATTTCCATTGTTCTCAGCCGGCTGCGGCAGTGGGGGCACAGCGCGAGATGGGTGGCGACCGCGATCCGCCAGCCTTCGCTGAGGCTGCCCGTCGCATGGTCGAGCAGAAGCTCGTCGCTGACATGGTGCTGTATCATTGCGGATGCTCCTCGAGCGCGGCGCGCAGCTTGGCGAATGCCAGCCTGATCCGTGACTTCACCGTGCCGAGCGGGAGTCCGAGCCGTGCCGCGATCGTGCTGTGGCTGAGTTCTTCGAAAAATGCCATGTGGAGCAGGTCGTTCTGCTCGGGTGGAAGCGTCTTCATTGCGGCGTGCAGCCGGGCTTCGGTCTGGCGGGCCTGCAGGGCAGCGTCCGCGCCAGGTTCCGGATCGGGGATGAACGCCGGATCTTCAGGATCGAAGTCCGGCCGCTTGGCGCGGCGATAGCTGTCGATACGCAGGTTGCGGGCGATGGTGAAAACCCATGTGCCGGCATTGCCTTTCGCGGGATCGAAAAGAGCTGCCTTGCGCCAGACGGTCATCATCGTTTCCTGAACGAGTTCCTCGGCCAGCCTGGCATCCTTGACGAGCCGCAGCATGTAGGCGCGGATCCGCGGCGCGAAATGGCGAAAGACCGTTTCGAAGGCATCGATATCGCCATTGTCCCGCACCGCCGCCAGCAGGGCCGAAATATCCTCCTCGCTGACCGACTCCGCTTGCATCGATTTCGTCCTGTGGGCGCGTCCGGGCAAAACGACGCGCAATGCTGCGCGCGGCCGCCGGATCGCGTATGCCGCGTGATCGAAAGGTCGTACCGGGCTGGACTGCATATTCATAGCCGCTGTTACGCGGATTTGCACCGATCGGATCACTGGCGTGACCAGATTCCTCCCGGTCCTGTGGCAAACCGCCGCCCCGGAGCCAAAGTAGCCCGCAGTTTGGCCGTCTCTCTCGACTTTAGGGCCAACACCGTGCAATCTGGTCCTACCAGATGGCCGCATTTGACGGCGCGTGCAGTTCAGGGAGGACCATCACGTGAATATTGCATCGAACACCCCGGACGTTTCCGCGCCGATCGACATCGACAAGCTCGATGGCCTGATGGAGGAGACCGGCATCGATCTGCTTCTCGCGACATCCAAGCACAATGCGCGTTACCTGATGGGCGGCTACGGCTTCATCTTCTTCTCCGCGATGGATGCGATCGGCCACAGCAGATATCTGCCGTTCGTCGTCTATCGGAAGGGTCGGCCGGACCATGCCGCCTATGTCGGCAACAGGATGGAAGGCGGCGAGCACCAGAACCACCCTTTCTGGACCCCGACGGTCAAGACTGCGGCCTGGGGGACGCTCGACGCAACGCAAATGGCGGTCGACCACGTTCGGGATATCGGCGTGACGTCCGGGAAGATCGGCATCGAACCGGGGTTCCTGCCCATGGACGCTTACGGGCGGTTGCGTGAGGCCTTGCCCGAATGCGATTTTGTCGACGTGACCGGAGTGCTCGAGCGCTTGAGGGCGATCAAGACGCCGCAGGAACTCGAGCTGCTCCAAGAGGCCTCGGAGCGGATCACCGACGCGATGATGGCGACCATCGCATGGGCGGGCGAGGGGGCGACCAAGACCGACATCATCGAGCGACTGCGGCGCGAGGAGACCAATCGCGGCCTGCAGTTCGAATATTGCCTGCTGACGCTCGGATCGAGCCACAACCGCGCTGCCTCCGACCAGAAATGGAACAGGGGCGAGGTGCTGTCGATTGATTCCGGCGGCAATTATCACGGTTATATCGGCGACCTGTGCCGCATGGGCGTTCTCGGCGAGCCGGACGCGGAGCTGGAGGATTTGCTCGCCCAGGTCGAGGCGGTCCAGCAGGCGGCGTTCTCGAAGGTCCGGGCAGGCGCGCAAGGCGGCGATTTCATCGCGCACGCCGAAGACACGCTGAGGGCGCTGCCCGTCGCGCCCTTCACAGACTTCTTCGCGCACGGCATGGGGCTCATCAGCCACGAGGCGCCGTTCCTGATGACCAATCACCCGGTCACCTACGAAGGCGTTGATGCCGCGCACCCGCTCGAAACGGGCATGGTGATCTCCGTGGAGACCACCATGCTTCATCCAAAGCGCGGTTTCATCAAGCTCGAGGACACGCTCACCGTGACCGACGACGGTTACACGATGTTCGGCGAGCGCGGCCGGGGCTGGAACCGGGGCGGCAGGTCCTAGACCTTGCCGGCCGGGATGATCCTGAAGTCCGGCAGTTCGCGCAAAGCCAGTTCCGGGCCGGCGGGCGAGTAGACGACGAAGAGCTGCATCGGCTCGCTGCCGGTGTTGAGCGTCGAGTGAAACCGGCTTTCCGGGACATAGACCGTGCAGCCGGGACCGACTTCCCTGGTGATCGGCGTGCCGGCCTCGTCCTCGACCATTTGTTCGCCATGTCCCGAAATGACGAAGATGATCTCCTCCGCTCCGGGGTGGTTGTGGCGCGTATGGCCCTGTCCCGGCGGCAGGTCGACCACCCCGCCGGAAAACCGCGCCGCGCCGTTGACCTCGGGCGCCACCGTCAACGCCAGCCTTCCCCAGTCGAAGCCGAACGCATCGACGTCCTTCGGATAGACGAACATTCCCTTGTCGCCGCTCATCGGGTCTTTCCTCCTGTGATGGTCACACCGCGCGCAGCGGCAGGTTCTTGAAGCTGGCCGTCTGGTCGCGGATCGCCGCTTCGGCCGGAAGCCGCTCCATCGAGCTCGCGCCGTAGAAGCCGTGGCAGATCCGGCAGTTCTCGAGAATGTGCCGCGCGTCCTCGGGCATCGAGATCGGCCCGCCGTGGCACAGGACAATGACGTCGCTGCGCTCGCCGATCGCAGCACTTGCGATCGCGTCTATCTCGCCGACGCACTCGTCGAGGCTCTTGGCCGACGACGCGCCGATCGTCCCGCCGGTGGTCACGCCCATATGCGCCACGATGATGTCGGCGCCGGCCCTGGTCATCGCCACCGCTTCGTCCGGCGTGAAGACATAAGGGGTGGTCAGCATGTCGAGCGCATGCGCGGCCGCGATCATGTCGACCTCGAGCCCGTAGCCCATGCCCGTCTCCTCGAAGCTCTGCCGCATCGTCCCGTCGAACAGGCCGATCGTCGGGAAGTTCTGGACGCCCGAAAACCCAATCTCCTTCAGCTCGGCCAGAAATCGGGGCATCAGGATGAACGGGTCGGTTCCGTTGACCCCGGCGAGAACCGGCGTGTTCCTGACCACGGGCAGGACCTCGACGGCCATCTCCTTCACGATCTCGTTGGCATTGCCGTAGGCAAGCAGGCCGGCCGCCGAGCCGCGCCCCGCCATCCGGTAGCGGCCGGAATTGTAGATGACGATGAGGTCGATGCCGCCGGCTTCCTCCGACTTCGCGGACAGGCCGGTACCCGCGCCGCCACCGATGATCGGACGCCCCGCCTCGATGGCGCTGCGAAATTTGGACAGGATCGTCTTGCGGGCAATGGCGGCCATGGGGACCTCAGTGTTTGGCGATTTGCAGGAAGGTGTCCGCGGCGTGCTGCGCGAATGCGGGATCGTTGATGTGAAGCGGAAGCCTGACCAGCCGGCGATCGTCGGTCTGCTCGAACGTCGACGCGATCGCCGAGAACAGCGCGTCGTCGGCGTCGGGATCGAAGAAGGCGCCGCCTTCGATGTCGAGCGCCGATATCCCCTTTTCCGGAATGAGGAACCTGACGGGGCCGTCGCATTGGTTGAGCTTGCGCGCGATCCACGTCCCGATCTGCCGGCACTCGTCGGCGCTCGTCCGCATCAGCGTCACGTTCGGATTGTGCTTGTAGAGCGTGCGTCCGCGATAGCGCTCCGGCACTGTGTCCGGGGCCCAGAAATTCACCATGTCCAGAGCGCCGACCGAGCCGACATAGGGCAGGCCGGTGCGGGCGACGGCACCAAGGCGGTCCTCGGTCGCAGGAAGCACGCCGCCGAAAAGCATGTCGCAGATCTCGGTGGTGGTGATGTCGATGAAGCCGGTCAGCATGCCGCTTTCGGCCAGCTTCTCCATCGTCCGGCCGCCCGTCCCGGTGGCGTGGAACACCATGCAGTCGAAATCGTTCTTCAGCCGTTCGGCGATCGCGGTGACGCAAGGCGTCGTGACGCCGAACATGGTGAGCCCGATGGAGGGCCTGGCGTCGCGCCGCTGCGGCGGGTTCTGCGCCATGCCGGCAATCGCCTGCGCAGCGTTGTTGAGGATGGTGCGGCTGAGATCGTTGAGGCCGGCGAGGTCTGTGACCGACGGGACCATCACGATATCGGAGATGCCGACATAGGGTGAGGTGTCCCCGGAAGCGAGCGTCGAGACCATCAGCTTCGGAATGCCGTAGGCGAGTTCGCGCATGCCGGCGGTGATGATCGACGTGCCGCCGCCGCCGCCGATGCCGATCACCGCGCCGATATCGCTGCGCGTCGGCAGAAACGCCGCGAAGGCCTGCGCCATGGCCGCGACGGCCTGTCCGCGATCGTCGAGGCCGAGGACGGCGCCCGCACCTTGGGGATGGAATGCCGCGACCTCGCTTGCCGTGACGTCCGCGACGCCGTCTGTCGGCCGGGTGCCGACGTCGACGCGGACGACGGAAAGGCCGCGGCCGCTGATCAGGCCGGCGAGATAGTCGAGCTCCTCACCCTTCGTGTCGGCGGTGCCGACCACGTAGACGCGCTTCATCCATCCTCCCTGCGCCGCCCCGGGGCGGCGTTGTCTCGGCACCGTCTTTGGCAGGCATCTCAGCCATTGCAATTTTGTGAGACGAGCGTATCATAATGATATGGATGTCTCACGTCAATTGGCCGAGCAGGATACCGACGGCGATACCGAGCGCGGACCGCGCGCCCGAACCCGGCGGTTGATGCTCGAGACCGCGACGCGGCTGATGCAGGCCGGCGCGACGCCGTCGGTAAGCGAGGTCGCCGAAGCCGCCGAGGTGTCGCGCGCGACCGCCTATCGCTACTTTCCGAGCCAGGCTGCGCTGGTCCATGCGGTTGTCGACGAGGCGCTGGGACCGATCCTCGAATGGAAAAGTTCGAGCGGCGACGCCGCCGCAAGGGTCGACGACCTGCTCGCGACGTCCTTGCCGCGCATCGAGGAGTTCGAGGCGACCTTCAAGGCGGCGCTGAAGCTGTCACTCGACCAGTGGGCAAGGCGGCAGGCAGGCTCGCTGGGCGACGAGCCCCAGTTCACCCGCGGGCACCGCATGGACCTGCTCGAGGATGCGCTCGCGCCGCTGCGCGGCGTGCTGCCGGATGGCGAGTTCGACCGGGTGGCCCAGGCGATTTCGCTGATCTTCGGCGTCGAGGCGTGGGTCGTGCTCAAGGATATCTGGGGTCTTGATGCGGACCGGGTGCAGACGGTCGTCCGCTGGGCGGCGTCGGCGCTGGTTCGCGTCGCGGTCGAGGATCGCGCAAAGGCGGAAGATGAGGAAAGGAAACGGAAACTGGTTAGACCAGATTGAGGGGTTCGCTCGCTGCTGTTTAGCGTCGTTGTCGCAACGGTGTTCTGGGCGAACACGCCATGATGCTGTATTAGAAAAGGAAAACTGGCGGAAACGTCGCGCATTTGATACGCAAATGCGTTTGTCGGGTGCCATAAATCCCTTGACGGAAGCCGAGATTTGGTAATACCAGATTGACTTGTTCTACCGTCTGGGGCCATGGTTCCCGAGGGCGCAGTTGAAGAGTGGAGGAGCAGCTCTTCGGCGCATCAGCGCCAGTCGGAACTACCCGTGCAGGCCGTCGTGTCGGCACGTCGAACGGTAGGTGCATAGATGGGAGGAAGTCATTATGCGCAACAAACTTGCCGGCCTTGTCGCCGGGTTCGGACTTACGCTTGCCTGCTCGACATCCGCATTCGCGCAGGAGCTGACGATTTTCTGGGCCGAATGGGACCCCGCAAACTATCTTCAGGAACTGGTCAACGAATATGAGGCCGAGACGGGTGTCCGCGTCACCGTCGAGACAACGCCGTGGTCCGATTTCCAGACCAAGGCCTTTACGGAATTCAACGCGCGCGGCTCCGCCTACGACATGGTTGTCGGCGACTCGCAGTGGATCGGCGCTGCCTCGGAAGCCGGCCACTACGTCGATCTGACCGACTTCTTCAACAAGCACAATCTGAAGGAAGTGATGGCGCCCGCCACGGTCAAATACTACGCCGAGTACCCGTCGGATTCCGGCAAATACTGGTCGATCCCGGCTGAGGGCGACGCGGTGGGCTGGTCGTACCGCAAGGACTGGTTCGAGGATCCCAAGGAGATGGAGGCGTTCAAGGCCAAGTACGGCTACGATCTCGCCCCGCCGAAGGACTGGAAGCAGCTTCGCGATATCGCGGAATTCTTCCACCGCCCCGACGAGAATCGCTACGGCATCGCCATCTATACCGACAACTCCTATGACGCGCTGGTGATGGGCGTCGAGAACGCCATCTTCTCCTTCGGCGGCGAGCTTGGCGACTACGCCAACTACAAGGTCGACGGCATCATCAACTCCGACCAGAACGTCAAGGCGCTCGAAGCCTATCGCGAGCTCTACGGCTTCACGCCTCCGGGCTGGGCCAAGACCTTCTTCGTCGAGAACAACCAGGCGATCACCGAAGGCCTGGCCGCGATGAGCATGAACTACTTCGCCTTCTTCCCGGCGCTCCTCAACGAGGCGACCAACCCGCATGCGAAATCGACCGGCTTCTTCGCGAATCCGGCCGGCCCGGACGGCGACCAGTATGCAGCACTTGGCGGGCAGGGCATCTCGATCGTGTCCTACTCCGAGAACCAGGATGAGGCCTTCAAGTTCCTCGAATGGTTCATCAAGGACGAGACCCAGAAGCGCTGGGCCGAACTCGGTGGCTACACTGCGAGCGCGGCTGTTCTCGAATCCGACGAGTTCCAGAATGCGACGCCGTACAACAAGGCCTTCTACGAGACCATGTTCAAGGTGAAGGACTTCTGGGCCACCCCGGAATATGCCGAGTTGCTGATCCAGATGAACCAGCGCATCTACCCCTACCTGACCGCGGGGGAAGGCACGGCGAAGGAAGCGCTCGACGCGCTTGCCGAAGACTGGAACGCGACGTTCAAGAAGTACAACCGCGTCCAGTAACGCAGCCGACCTGGGCGAGGGGGCGGCGCTCGGCCGTCCCCTCGACGTTCCTGCCCACTCCGCGCGTCCAGCCTCGCGCGAGCCGGGATATCATGCAGCTCTGGGAGGAGCGGAGTTTTGACGACTTTGACAATGTCCAGGCTCGATCCCGGTTCGCGGGCCGCGCGGCGGGGAATGAGCGATCTTTCCATCCGCAACCTGTTCATCATACCGACGATCCTGTTCCTGATCGTCTTCAACATCTTCCCGCTGCTCTATTCGCTGGGCTACTCGTTCACCGATTTCCGCGCGTCATCCAACGCGCCGGCCAATTTCGTAGGCCTCGACAATTACCGGACGCTGCTCAACGACCCCTTCATCTGGTCCAATTTCGCGATCACGGCGAAATACGTCATCGTGTCGGTGACCGGCCAGGTGATCGTCGGCTTCGGCGTCGCCATGCTGCTCAACCGCGACATCCCGTTCAAGGGCCTGATCACGACGCTGCTCCTGCTGCCGATGATGCTGTCGATGGCGGTCGTCGGTCTGTTCTGGAAGCTTCTCTATGATCCTTCCTTCGGCATCATCAACTATGCGCTCGGCCTCGGTCGGTTCGAATGGCTGTCCGATCCCGACATGGCGCTCTACGCGGTGGCGATCACCGACATCTGGATGTGGTCGCCCTTCGTCATGCTGTTGTCGCTGGCCGGCCTTTCGGCGGTGCCGAAGCATCTGTACGAGGCGGCGGCGATCGACCGCGCCGGCCCGCTCTACACCTTCTTCCGCATCACGCTTCCGCTGGTCGCGCCGATCCTCATGATCGCGATCATCTTCCGCACCATGGAGGCCTTCAAGACCTTCGATCTGGCCTACATCCTGACCAGCCAGCCGACCACCGAGGTGATCTCGATCCGGCTCTACAAGATGGCCTTCCAGGAATGGCAGACGGGGCTGAGCTGCGCGCTGGCCTACATCGTCCTCATCATGGTGATCGCCATCACCAACATCTACGTCAAATACCTGAACAAGGTGAAGGAGCGCTGAGATGGCTGCTGTTCAGACAGGCGGCGAGCGGGCGCTCAACAAGGTCGCGATCGTTTCCGTCCTCGTGGTGACGATCATCTTCCTGGCACCGATCTACTGGATCGTCTCGACCTCGTTCAAGCCGCGCAACCTGGCGACGACGATTCCGCCGACGGTCATGTTCGAGCCGGAGATATCGCCCTTCGTCAAGCTCGTGCTGCGCCGCTCGCAGCTGCGCGAACAGCCGACGCCGGAGGAATATGCGGCAGCCCCCTGGTGGGAGCGCCTGGTCTTCGACGGCGGCGAGAAGATCGTCCGTGACGGCCGCGGCAACGTCCAGCTCTCGGGCTATCCGAGCCGCTTCGTCAATTCGTTGATCATCGCCATCACCTCGACGGTGCTCGCCGTCGGCATGGGCACATTCACCGCCTACGGCTTCTCGCGCTTCAAGGTGGCGGGCGAACAGGACTGGCTGTTCTTCATCCTGTCGACGCGCATGTTGCCACCCGTGGTGGTCGCGATCCCCATGTTCCTGATGTATCGCGTGGTCGGGCTCAACGACACCCATGTCGGTCTGATCATTCTCTACACCGCCTTCAATCTCTCTTTCTCGGTCTGGCTCATGAAGGGCTTCATCGACGAGATCCCGAGGGAATACGAGGAGGCGGCGCTCGTCGACGGCTACACGCGCATGGAGGCCTTCTTCAAGGTCGTCCTGCCCGAGGCCGCGACCGGCATCGCGGCGACGGCGGTGTTCTGCTTCATAACCGCGTGGAACGAATACGCCTTCGCCCTGATCATGACGCGGCGCGACGCCCAGACGGCTCCGCCGTTCATTCCGAGCCAGGTCGGTTCCGGCCTGCCGGACTGGACGGTGATCGCCGCCGGAACATTCCTGTTCCTGCTGCCCGTCGCAATCTTCACCTTCCTCCTGCGCAACCATCTTCTGCGCGGCATGAGCTTCGGAGCGATCCGCAAATGAGTTTCCGAGATCTCAACCAGAAGTGGCTCCATCCCGCCGCCCAGGCGCTGATGATCTTCGGCATCGTCGCGCTGTGCCAGCCCTGGAGTTTCTTCCTCCATCGCTACGGCGTGACGCTGATCCTGATCGGCCTCGTCGCCTTCATGATCACCGGCAAGATCGGCCCGAGCGCCGGCCACGAGGACGACGTGTTCGACGTCTCGGACCATCACGAGGGCAAGGCATGACCGAGATCCAGCTTCGCGGCGTCCAGAAATGGTTCGGCGCGGTCCAGGTGATCAAGGATCTCAACCTGACCATCGCGGATGGCGAGTTCATCGTCATGCTGGGCCAGTCGGGCTGTGGCAAGACGACGACGCTGCGCGCCATCGCCGGGCTCGAGACCATCGACGAGGGCGACATCCTGATCGACGGCAAGCAGGTGAAGCACCTGAAATGCTCCGACCGCGACATTGCCATGGTGTTCCAGTCCTTCTCGCTCTATCCGCACATGACGGTCTACGAGAACATCGCCTTTCCGCTCCGCGCCACGCGCATGGACAAGTCCGAACTCGACGCCGCGGTGCGCGAGATCGCGCGCGTGCTGCGGATCTCCGATCTGCTCGACCGCAAGCCGTCGGCGCTCTCCGGCGGCGACATGCAGCGGGTCGCGATCGGCCGCGCCCTCGTGCGCAAGCCGAAGGCCATGCTGATGGACGAGCCGATCGGCGCGCTCGACGCCAAGCTGCGCGAGGAGATGCGGGCAGAGATCAAGCGACTGCACATGAAGCAGGGCTCGACCACGATCTACGTTACCCACGACCAGGTCGAGGCGATGAGCCTGGCCGACCGCATCGTGGTGATGCATGAAGGCGTCCTGCAGCAGGTCGGCAGTCCGACCGACGTCTATTCGAAGCCGGAGAACCTTTTCGTGGCGCAGTTCGTCGGCAGCCCGGTCATGAACGTGGCCGACGTGTCCGTCTCGGCCAATGGCGGCGGCGCCAGCGTGACCGTGGATGGTGCCAGCGACGGATTCGCGTTCCCGGCCGATCTCCTGCCGAAGCTCGACCAGGCCGGCGGCAAGGCCGATGCCATCACGCTGGGCGTCCGCCCCGAGGGCATTCATGTCGAGCACCAGGCGGCCGACGGCTATCTGCCGGTCGAGGCGCATATCATCGAACCGCTGGGCTCCTACGATATCGTCGACCTGCAGGTCGGCTCGCTGATGCTGCGCGCGCGCACCAGAAGCGGCTACGTCGGGAAGCCGGGCGAGAAGTTGTGGGCGCGGATCGATCCCGCGCAGGCGCATTTCTTCAACACCGAGGACGGCCGGTCGCTGGGCGTGGCTCTCTGACGGCGCTGCACGCGCCAGACCTCTGATTCCGGGACGAGACGATTTAGATGGCCCATATCGAACTCAAGAACATCACCAAGAAATACGGTTCGACCACCGCGCTTCGCGATCTCGACCTCGACATCGCCGACGGCGAGTTCTTCGTGCTTCTGGGCGAGACCGGCGCCGGCAAGACCACCACGCTGCGCATCATCGCCGGCCTCGAAAAGCCGACCCAGGGACAGGTGTTCATCGACGGCGAGGATGTCGCCGACTGGGGTGCCGCCGAGCGCGATGTCGCGCTTGTTCTTCAGCAATATTCGCTCTATCCGCGCTACACGGTCCGCGAGAATCTCGAATTTCCGTTGAAGTCGAAGATCAGGCGGGTCGCACCGGACGAGATCCGGGAGCGCGTGGCGCGCGCGGCGAAGACGCTGCGCATCGAGCACCTTCTCGACCGCAAGACGGACCGGCTTTCCGGCGGCGAAATGCAGCGCGTCTCGATCGGCCGGGCGATCGTCCGCAAGCCGCGCGTCTTCCTGATGGACGAGCCGCTGTCGGCACTCGACGCAAAGCTGCGCGAGAGCCTGCGCACCGAACTGAAGAACCTGCAGATGGAACTCGGCGCGACCTTCCTGTTCGTCACCCACGACCAGATCGAGGCGATGTCGATGGGCGACAAGATCGGCGTCCTCGACAAGGGCAGGCTGGTGCAGACCGGGACGCCGCACGAGGTCTACAACCGGCCGCGCAACACATTCGTGGCGCGGGCGGTCGGTTCGCCGCCGATGAACCTGCTCGATGGCAGCATCGTCGACGGCAAGGCGGTGATGGCCAAGGCGGATTTCGCGCTGCCCGTCGGCTCCGGCGTCGCGACCATGGCCAATGGCAGTGCAGGGCGGCCGCTGATCTTTGGCATCCGGCCCGAAGACCTCATCCTGGAAAGCGGCGCGCCCGCCGAGGCCACCGTTCACGACATCGAGGATCACGGCGTCGAGAAGATCCTGACCCTGCATGCCGGCGGCGCGACGGTGCGTGCGACCGTGGCGGCGACCCACAAGGTCCGGATCGAGGACACCGTCCGCTTCGGCTGGAACGACGACAAGGTCGTGCTCTTCGACCCGGCGAGCGGGCTCAACCTCGCCGTGGAGCCCTGACCTGCAACGACTTCGGCCGCTGCGCTTCTAAGGCTTGGGGAAACGCCGGCGGTAAGCTTCGATAACGTCCGGGTTGCGGAAATTGAGCGGCACGTCGCCGGCCAGCACGCGCTGCGTTTCGCGGGCCGCCCCTTCGCCCATGCGGCGCATGCTTTCCTGCGTGATCCCCGCCAGGTGCGGTGTGAGAACGACATTGTCGAGGCCGAACAGGGGATCGGCCGGGTCGAGCGGCTGGCTCTCGAACACGTCGAGCGCGGCACCGCCGATCCGCCTTTCCCGCAGCGCGGCCGCGAGCGCCTGCTGATCGACGACGGGGCCGCGCGAGACGTTGATCAGAAGCGCATCGCGCTTCATCAGGCCAATGCGCTCCCGGTTGATGAGCCCCGTCGTCTCCGGCGTCAGCGGACAACACAGGACGACGACGTCGCTTTCGGCCATCAGGGTGTCGAGGTCGAGCGCCGTCACGCCCTCCGGCAGCGAAGACGGGCTGCGCGTGGTGGCGGAGACCGGCATCGAGAAACCGAAATGCGCGATGCGGTGAATGGCGCGGCCGACATTGCCCATGCCGACAATGCCCATGCGCAGGCCCGAAAGCTCGCGTGCCTCGTCCGCATGGGCGCGTCCCGCCGCCCAGCCGGTGCCGCGCAGATCCCGGTCGACGCGGCGAAAGCGGCGCAACAGGGCGAGCGCGGCGAAGATCGCATATTCCGCAACGGTCTGCGCGTTGACGGCGGGCACGTTGGCGACCAGCACGCCGGCCGCAGTCGCCGCCTCGACCGGGATCATGTCGAGCCCCGCTCCATGCCGGATCGCGGCGCGCAGCCGCGGCGCACGGGCAAAGAATTCCGGCGGAATGGGCGCGCGCACGATCAGGATGTCGGCATCGAGGCCTTCTGCCAGAAAGGCGTCCGCGGTCGGTGCGCTGGCAACCACGAACGTGCCCGCCGTTTCCATCAGGGCCGCCGCCGCCGGATGGACCGGATGTGTCGAGAAGATCAGGGGCCGGCGGTCGGCGGGCGTCATGGCGGCGGCTCTCAGGCCTTTTCCAGCGCGGCGTCGTCGCCGGTCTCGCCCGGTGCGCCGATAAGGCCCTTCCAGTAGCCTTCTGCGCCCTGGAGGTGCGCGCCCATCAATGCCTGGGCGAGGTTGCCGTCGCGCCGCAGCAGCGCCTCGTAGATCTGGATGTGCTCGGCGTGGGAGCGCCGGCTGCGTTCGGGGTCCTTGAAATAGATCGGCAGGCGCTGCTCGCCCATGACGTAATAGACGCTGCAGACCTTGTGAAAGACGCTGTTCTTGGTCGCGCGGACGATCTCCAGATGGAAATCCCGGTCCTCGCGGGATAGGCCTTCTCCCGCCGCCAGCCGGTCTTCGGACGCCTTGAGAATTTCGCGCAGGCGCTCGAAATTCTCCTCCGTGGCGCGCGTGCAGGCGAGTTCCGCGGCCTTGATCTCGTGGATCTTGCGCAACTCGACCGTCTCGTAGATCTGGATCGGGTCGAGCGGCAGCCCGGCCTTGGCGAACAGCGCCATCGCCTCGACGCTGGCCTGCCGCGTCGTCAGGTAGATGCCCGACTTCGCGCGTCGCTCGACGATCTGCATCGCCTCGAGGATGGCAAGCGCCTCGCGTACCTGGCCGCGGCTGACGGCAAAATGCTCGGCCAGCTCGCGTTCCGAGGGCGTGCGCCGGCTCGCGGTGTTGGAGAAGGCGTAGAGATAGGCCGCCAGATCGGGCAGGAGATTGTTCTCCTTCATCATCAGCCTCCGTGCGCGTGAGCCTCCAGGAAGGTCTCCGAAATGGTGAAGCCGAGCCCCGGCCGGTCGGGTATGTCGACCATCCCGTCGTTCGCCACGACTTTCTCTTCGATCAGGTCGTGGATCATCGGGTTCGCACCCAGTGAATATTCGATGACGAAACTGGCCGGCGACGCTGCGCATATATGCAAGCCGGCGAAGAAACAAGGCGCGCCGGCCCACAGATGTGGTGCGAAGCGAAGATTGAAGGCGCTGGCGAGGGCGCCGATCCGCATCGCCTCGGTGATCCCGCCGCAATAGGCCGGGTCGGGCTGGAAGATGTCCGCCGCCCGTCCCGTCGCCAGATCGCGGAAGGCGAACCGCGTCGCCTCCGATTCGCCCGTCGCGATGGGAATGGAACCGGCAGCGCGCACTTCGGCGAGACCCGGCTTGTCGTCCGCGATCACCGGTTCCTCGAACCAGGTGAGATCGCAATCGGCGACCAGATGCATGAAGCGCTTGGCGTCGGCCACGGTATAGGTTCCATGCGCATCGACCATGATGCCGACATCCGGGCCAAGTGCTGCGCGTGCCGCCTTCACACGCGCGGCGGAGACGTGCGGGGCGCCGTCCATGGCGCCGACCCGCATCTTCACGGACTTGAAGCCGCCCGATGCGATATAGGATTTGAGCTGGTCGCCGATCGCGTCGGCCGGCGCCCAACCGCCTGACGCATAGGCAGGAAGCCGGTCGGCCTTGCGGCCCCCCAGCAACTGCCAGACCGGCTGCCCGAGCGACTTGCCGAGAATGTCCCACAGCGCGATGTCGACCGCGCTGATCGCCGCCACGGTCAATCCGCGCCGGGCAAGCGACGGCATCGCGTGGCCCGCCTCCGCCGCCGTCTCGTGCCGTACGCCGTTGTAGAGCATTTCCCATGTGCCGGTGATGTCGCCGGCATCGCGCCCGATCAGCAACGGGCCGATCTCGTGATTGAGAAGGTGAACCAGCGCGGCATAGGTGCCCGCGCTGCCGGCGGCATTCTTGCCTTCGCCCCAGCCGACAAGCCCGTCATCGGTCTCGATCCGCACGATCGCAGCGTCGAACGTGGTCAGCCGGCCGAAATCGCTGCGGTGCTGCCTTGACGCCTCGATGGGGATCTTCACCCACCAGGCCTGAACGGTCTTGATGCGCATCGGTGTCGCCTCATCGCCGTCCGCGCGGTGGCGCGGACGGCGTGGGTTGAAGGATCATTTCATCAACGGCAGGAGCGTTTCCGCCGTGATGCGCATCTGGTCGGTATAGAACTTCTCGGTAAGGACGCTCGAACCGTGATCCTGGATGAACTTGAGCTGTTCCGGCGAGATGTCGACCGGATTGCGCTCGACCATCTCGGGATAGCGGTTGGCCGGCGTGCGGTCGACCGGCGCAACGAACTCGTTGGTCAGCGCGCCATCATAGCCGATGTCCTTGAGGATGCCGACGATCTTCTTCCAGTCGATCGTGCCGAGGCCTGCCGCGAAGCGGTTGTTGTCGGCGACATGGAAATCAAAGAGGCGCTTGCCCGCCTTGCGGATCGCCTCCTCGACGTCGAATTCCTCCATATGGATATGGTACGCGTCGAGGCAGACGCCGCATTCGGGGCTAACCGCGTCGGCGAGCGCCAGCGCCTGCTCTCCGCGGTTGAACAGATAGGTCTCGAACCGGTTGAGCGGCTCGACCGCCACGCGCACGCCGACCTTCTTGGCATGTGCGAAGCATTCGCGGGTGGCATCCACCACCCAGTTCCACTCCTCTTCCTCGGTGCCGTCGGGAATGACCTTGCCGACGGTCGCAGGCACCAGCGTGATGATCTCGCCGTCGAGCTCGCTCACCATCGTCAGCACGTCCTTCACGTACTGGACCGAACGTTCGCGCTGACCCTGATCCTTCGCTGCGAGGTTGCGCTCACCGAGCATCAGCGTCACCGCGCCCCAGCAGCGGATGCCGTGCTCCTTCAACAGCGCGCGCGTCTCGTTGACCTTGTACTGCTCGGGCTCTCCCGAAATCTCGATCGACTCGTAGCCGAATTTCTTGATGCGCTTCAGCGTGGTCTCAAGCGGTTCCGCACGCATCCAGTTGTGCGTCGAAAGGTGCATGGTCGTTCCTTCCCGGTTTTGTCTCCTCCACGCGGGCTCCCGACCACGCGCGATCCTCTTCCCGACCGCGAGCCAGTGTGACAAGCAACTGGTTCGACCAGATCGGGATGAAACCACAACTATCTCATAAACGGACCCACATCAAGAAGCCTTGGTCTGATACGGAGTTTGAACGCTAAGAGATTGAAAATAATGAGCATGGTGGTCTTTTCGCAGCTTTAAATCGGTTGATCCGCCGGGAATGGTCGCCTTGACTGTTCGAGCCGCTTTGGTATTACCAAATACGGAGGACATTGCGCATCCGGCCGTTGCGGGGGATATCGGATGCCAACAGTCTTCGGAACCAGGGAGGAATGCGACGATGGCGACGACGATGAAGGGGCCGGGGATATTCCTGGCACAGTTTGCGGGCGATGCGGCGCCATTCAATTCGCTGCCCTCGATCGCGAAATGGGCCGGCGACCTCGGATACAAGGGGGTCCAGATTCCGACCTGGGACGGTCGCCTGTTCGACCTCAAGAAGGCGGCGGACTCCAAGACCTATTGCGACGAAGTGAAAGGCATCTGCGCCGAGGCGGGCGTCGAGGTCACGGAACTCTCGACCCACCTTCAGGGTCAGCTCGTCGCAGTTCATCCCGCCTACGACGCACAGTTCGACGGCTTCGCGCCGTCCGAGGTTCACAACAATCCGAAGGCACGGCAGGAATGGGCGGTCGACCAGGTCAAGATGGCGGCCAGGGCGTCGGCCCATATGGGGCTCAAGGCGTCCGTCGGCTTCACAGGGGCGCTTGCATTCCCTTACATCTATCCCTGGCCACAGCGGCCGGCCGGGCTGATCGAGGAAGCGTTCGCAGAACTCGGTCGCCGCTGGAAACCGATCCTCGACGTCTATGAGGACGCCGATTGCGATCTTGGTTTCGAGATCCATCCCGGCGAGGACGTGTTCGACGGCGCGACCTTCGAGATGTTCCTCGACGCGGTCGGCGGCCACAAGCGCTGCACGATCAACTACGATCCGTCGCACTTCGTTCTGCAGCAGCTCGACTATCTCGCCTTCATCGACATCTACCACGAGCGCATCTCGGCCTTCCACGTGAAGGACGCCGAGTTCAATCCCGACGGCCGCCAGGGTGTCTATTCCGGCTATCAGGGCTGGATTGATCGCGCCGGCCGCTTCCGGTCGCTGGGCGATGGACAGGTCGATTTCGCCGGCATCTTCTCCAAGCTGTCGCAATATGGCTACGACAGCTGGGCGGTGCTCGAATGGGAATGCTGCCTCAAGCATCCCGAGGACGGCGCCGCCGAGGGCGCACCCTTCATCGCCAGCCATATCATCCGCGTCACCGAGCGCGCTTTCGACGACTTTGCCGAGGGCACGACCGACAAGGCCGCGCTGCGCAAGATGATGGGGATCGGATAGGAGGCGGAGATGGTCAGCGCATCGAAAGCTGAAGAGATGGCCGGCCCGATCCGGCTCGGCATGGTCGGCGGCGGGCAGGGCGCCTTCATCGGCGCGGTTCATCGCATTGCCGCGCGCATCGACGGGCATTTCACGCTGGTCGCCGGCGCGTTGTCGTCGGACCCGGAGCGCGCGAAGGTGTCTGCCGCCGAACTGGGGCTCGATCCAGATCGTAGTTACGGATCCTTTGCCGAGATGGCCAAAGCGGAGGCGAAGCGTGCCGACGGCATCGAGGCCGTGGCGATCGTGACGCCGAACCACATGCACTGGCCGGCTGCGAAGGCGTTCCTGGAGGCTGGCATCCACGTCATCTGCGACAAGCCGCTGACGTCGAACCTGGCCGATGCGAAGAAACTCGCCGCCCTCGCCGAAAAATCCGGCAGGCTGTTCGTGCTGACGCACAACTACACCGGCTATCCGATGATCCGGCAGGCCCGCGCCATGGTGGCCGCGGGCGAACTCGGCGACATTCGCGTCGTGCACGCCGAATATCCGCAGGACTGGCTGACGGAAGCGCTCGAGGACAGCGGCCAGAAGCAGGCCTCGTGGCGCACCGATCCGTCGAAGTCTGGCGCGGGCGGCGCGACCGGCGATATTGGCACGCACGCCTACAATCTGGCGCGCTTCGTCACCGGCCTCGAACTCGACGCGCTGTCGGCCGATCTCGATGCCTTCGTGCCGGGCCGGCGGCTCGACGACAACGCCCACGTCATGCTGCGCTTCAAGGCGAAGGGCAAGGCGCCGGGGGCGAAGGGCATGCTGTGGGCGAGCCAGGTTGCGCCGGGAAACGAGAACGCGCTCAAGCTGCGGGTCTACGGGACCAAGGGCGGCATCGAATGGCATCAGGAGCAGCCCAACCATTTGTGGTACACGCCGTTTGGCGAGCCGAAGCGGCTGATCACCCGCGGCGGCGCCGGTGCCAACGATGCGGCGGCGCGCGTGAGCCGCGTTCCGTCGGGCCATCCCGAGGGCTATCTCGAAGGCTTCGCGACCATCTACTCGGAGGCCGCGGCCGCCATCCGCGCCGCCCGCCGCAAGAAGGGCAAGCTGCCCGGGGACGTCGTCTTCCCGACGGTCGCCGACGGTGTCGAGGGCGTGGCGTTCGTCGAGGCCTGTGTGAAGTCGTCGAAGAAGAACGGCGCCTGGACGAAGCTTCAGATCTAACATCCCGCGGCGCGCGGGCGGGGAGGACGTATGAAGATCGGCATGTGCATGTTCCTGTGGACGACGTCCGTCTCGCAGGACCACCAGGCTCTGCTGGAGGATATCCGGGCGACCGGGTTCGACGGCGTCGAAATTCCGGTCTTCGAGGGCGCGCCGGCCGATTACGAGCGTCTCGGCGCAATGCTAGACCGGATCGGGCTTGAGCGGACGGCGATCGCGGCGATCGGCGAGCCCGAAAAGCACCTGATTTCGCCCGAACCGGCCGAACGCGCGGCCGGCGTCGAGCACATGCGCTGGGCAATCGACTGCGCGAGCGCGCTGGGCGCCACGACGCTCAGCGGTCCGCTGCACTCCTCGCTCGGCCATTTCACGGGCGAGGGCCCGACGGCCGACGAGTTCAAACGCTCTGTGGAGGTGCAGCGCATCATCGGCGACCATGCCGCGAGCCGTGGCGTCACGATCGGCCTCGAGGCGCTCAACCGATTCGAATGCTATCTCGTCAACACGATGGACGCGCTGTGCCGCCATGTCGACGAGGTCGGGCATCCGAACATCAAGGCGATGTACGACACCTTCCACGCCAATATCGAGGAGGCCGATCCGGTCGGTGCGTTCTCGCGCAACGTCGGCAACATCGTCCACTTCCACATTTCGGAGAACGACCGCGGTGTGCCGGGGCGCGGCAACATTCCCTGGGACGAAACCTTCGCCGCGATCCGGTCGAGCGGCTATGACGGCTGGCTGACGATCGAGGCCTTCGGTCGCGCGCTCAAGGACCTCGCCGCCGCGACCAAGGTCTGGCGTGACCTCGCCGAAAGCCCGGAAGCCGTCTACCGCGAAGGCTACCGCCACATCCGCAGCGGGCTTGCCGCCGCCTGAGATTGCCGGGCGGCGTGCCTCCCTGCGTAGCGTCGTGTCCGCCTTCATTATGCTGGCAATTCGTGATTCGACGTGAAATACCTGCGCGCGATCCGGACCGCGCCCGCGGCGACGGAGCGTCAAGGCAGTGGGAAGACACCGATGAGCGAATTGCACCGCAACCTGATCGACGGCGAATGGGTCGGCGGCGACGCCCAGCCCAACATCAACCCGTCCAACACCGACGACGTGGTCGGCGAGTATGCCAGGGCGACGCGGCAGGATGCGCTGGCGGCCATCGCGGCGGCGAAGGCGGCCGCGGTGTCGTGGTCGCGGTCGGGCCTGACGGAGCGCCACGCAGTGCTGCGCAGGGCCGCCGACGAGATCATCGCGCGCAAGGAAGAACTCGGACGGCTCCTGTCGCGCGAGGAGGGCAAGACGCTCGCAGAGGGCATCGGCGAGACGGTTCGCGCCGGCCAGATATTCGATTTCTTTGCCGGCGAGGCATTGCGGCTCTCGGGCGAGAGCGTCCCGAGCGTGCGGCCGGGCGTCGGCGTCGAGGTCACCCGCGAGGCGGTCGGCGTTGTCGGCATCATCACGCCGTGGAACTTCCCGATCGCCATTCCGGCCTGGAAGATCGCGCCCGCGCTCTGCTACGGCAACGCGGTCGTGCTCAAGCCGGCCGATCTCGTCCCCGGCTGCTCCTGGGCGCTGGTCGACATCCTGAATCGCGCAGGCCTGCCCAAGGGTGTGCTCAATCTCGTCATGGGCAAAGGGTCGGTCGTCGGGCAGGCGATTCTCGACAGTGCCGATGTCGACGCAATCACCTTCACGGGCTCGGTCGCCACCGGACGCCGCGTCGCGGCCGCCAGCGTCGAGCACATGCGCAAGTTCCAGCTCGAAATGGGCGGCAAGAATCCGCTGGTGGTGCTCGATGACGCCGATCTCGACGTCGCCGTGGAATGCGCCGTCAACGGCGCCTTCTTCTCGACCGGCCAGCGCTGCACGGCCTCCTCGCGCATCGTCGTCACCGAGGGAATCCACGACCGCTTCGTCGCCGCCGTCACGGAGCGGCTGAAGGCGCTCGTCGTCGACGATGCGCTGAAGGCGGGCACGCATATCGGCCCCGTGGTCGACGAGAACCAGCTCGCGCAGGACGAGAAATATGTCGGCATCGGCCGCGAGGAGGGCGCGTCGCTGGTCTTCGGCGGCGAACGGCTGAACCGCGAGACGCCGGGCTTTTACCTGCAGCCGGCCCTGTTCACGGAAGCGACCAACGACATGCGCATCAGCCGCGAGGAAATCTTCGGGCCGGTCGCCAGCGTCATCCGCGTCAAGGATTACGACGAGGCGCTCGCGGTCGCCAACGACACCGAGTTCGGCCTCTCCTCCGGCATCTGCACGACGAGCCTGAAATACGCCACCCACTACAAGCGCAATGCCCAGGCCGGCATGGTCATGGTCAACCTGCCGACTGCCGGCGTCGACTTCCACGTGCCCTTCGGCGGCCGCAAGGGGTCGAGCTACGGCCCGCGCGAGCAGGGGCGCTACGCGTCGGAATTCTACACCGTCGTCAAGACCGCCTACCAGCACGCGGGCTGACCGACGCCGCGTCGGTTCCCGCGGGCGCCTGGCCGGGAGCTTCGTCGAGGGGCGAAAGGACCGCCGCGATCAGCTCCCGCAACCATCGGTGTTCCGGTGTCGCCGTCGACCGCTTGTGCCCGGCGAGGCGGGACCGGTCATCGCGCCATCTGGTGATGCTGACGCCAGGCGGCTTTGAAGGTTTCCTCCAGGAGATGGCGGCGGGGGATTTCCGTATCCCCGAAGACATGCCATCAATCGCCGAAAGTGCGGCTCGCTTTCAACTCAGCTTCACCGGGCCTCCGATTGGGGCGTGAAAAAGGGAGGGTGGAATGAACGGAATCTCGAAGATGTTCTTTCTGACGGGTGCGGTCTTCGCGCTGGTCGGAATGGGATGGGGCATTCACATGTCGGCATCGCAGGATCATCTGATGGCGCCGGCCCACGGCCATCTCAACCTGATCGGCTTCGTCGCCATGTCGGTGTTCGGAACCTTCTATGCGCTGGCTCCGTCGACCGCGGGCAGGCTTGCGCTGTTTCACTACCTGCTCACCGTAGCCGCCGTCATCGTCCTGATCCCCGGCATTGCCATCGCGATCTCCGGATCGGGCGAGGCGCTGGCGAAGATCGGCTCGGTCCTCGCCATTCTCTCGATGGCCGTATTCGGCCTCGTCGTGCTGCGCAGCCCTGCCGCAAGCTCGACCAGCTCGTAGGAGAACCCGCCCGGCCGGCCAGGGGACCGGCCCGCCGGGCTCGTCCTGCAGTCAACGTCGCAACGCCACGAGTCGACCAGCGCGTGGCGCTGGATATCGTTCTGCGCGCAGGCGCGGTGGCGATCATCGAGAACTTGAATGGCTGAAGAGGCTGGCTGTGTGACCGCACCTGAGCGAACCAGTCTCAGGTACTGATTTGCCTGATAGGCGGCGATTTACAGCGAGTTTCGCCGGAAAGCTGGGGACCGGGTCGCTTCGGTATCTGGAATAGACCAGCGATTACAGTGGTTTGTACGGCAATCCCCTGCGCGTCCGGAGGAACTGAAGGAGCTGCGGGCCGTTGATCTCGACTTCGACATCGGCCTGACAGGCTTCACGGTCGCCGAGTTCGACAGCCTGGTCGACGGGCTGGAGCCTGAGGAGCCCGGCGACCCGGAAGAGGACCGGCTGCCGGCCGATGGCACCGAGGCCTGCTGCCGTCCGGGCGGCATCTGGCAGCTGGGCCCATACCGGCTGATCTGCGGCTCGTCGCTGGACGAGCGACGGTTGTTGCACTCATGGCGAGAAGGCGCGGATGATCTTCACTGACCCGCCCTACAACGTCTGTCAGTTCCAACCAAGCCCGCAGAGACTTTCCGCGGTTTGGCGAGGAGAACGTTGTCAGAGCGGTCACCCATGCAGGCCAGCCACGCCGCTTGCCCATACCGAGAGAATTGCGCCCCGAAAATCTAGCTTGCGGCAAAAGTTCCATTGTTCTATTATTATCGAACTAACGGCTTCTGGCCGGGATCCGAGCTAGACGTTTTTGGGCTCGTCGGGGAGGAAATATCCAACATGTTCACCACGGCGGTGACGCTAGACGTGGATGGAGCCCGTACGTCGCGGTTGATCCATGTAGGCCCGGCGCTGCTATCCACGGGTAGTACAGAGCGGAACGAACCTGCGACTCGTCGCAGAGGGCATTCAACCTCGAGCACGGGCGGCAGGCGTTGATCTGGACCGGCTCTGGTTTGCGGTGAACCGCCGGTAGTTCCACGAGGAGAATCACGCTGAGAGGCGATCCGAAATTTTCTTAGGAGGAGGAAGAGTGTCAGACATGAACGAGATTGTGCCGATCGGGTCATTGCCGCCAGTGGGTGAAATCCCGCGGCGCATGTTTGCTCAAGTCGTCCGTACGGACCGCCTCGGAGACCCGACCGACGCTTTCCGCATCGAAGAAATAGACGTTCCAGCGCCGGGTGATCATGAAGTCTTGATTGCCGTTATGGCGGCAGGCTTGAACTTCAACAATGTTTGGGCGGCACGAGGTGTGCCAATCAATGTCATCGCTAACCGATTGGCCCGAGGGTCGGTTCATGATTTCCACATCGGTGGGAGCGATGGTTCCGGGATCGTTTATGCCGTCGGGGCTAAAGTCTCGAATATCAAGGTGGGCGATGAAGTCGTCGTCGCGCCGGGAAGCTGGGACCCAAATGACCCGCATGTCGTTTCGGGCAAAGATCCCATGCTTGCTCCGAGTGCCGAGATATGGGGCTACAACACGAACTTTGGTTCGTTCGGGCAATTCTGCCTCGCCTATGATCACCAGGTTATGCCGAAGGCGAAGCACTTGACCTGGGAGCAGGCTGCGGCGCCGACCCTGGTCGGGGCAACCGCCTATCGCATGTTGCACGGCTGGAGGGAGCATGCGGTCGAGAAGGACGATGTGGTTCTCGTCTGGGGTGGTTCGGGCGGTGTTGGCTCGCAAGCCATCCAGATCGCTCGCGAGGCTGGAGCGATACCGATCGCAGTCGTGTCGGGCGAAGAGAAGGGAGAATTCTGTAAATCCTTAGGCGCCGTTGGCTACATCGATCGTCGTGAATTCACGCATTGGGGCCAACCGCCGCATTGGACCGATGACGCCGGGCAGAAGGAGTGGACCGGCCAGGCCCGCGCTTTCGGAAAAAAGATCTGGGATATCCTCGGAGAAAGGCGCAGTCCGCGCATCGTGGTGGAGCATCCCGGAGAGGACACGATACCGACTTCCATCTTCTGCTGCGACACCGGCGGGATGGTTGTGATCTGCGCAGGCACCACCGGGTACTCCGCAAGCGTGGACCTCCGCTATCACTGGGTTCGGCAGAAGCGATTGCAGGGCTCGCACGGGTCCAATGCGGAGCAGTCAAATGCCTTTAATGAACTGATGCTCGCGGGTCGCCTGGATCCATGCGTAGGTGAGGTTCGCAGCTTTGACGAGGTCGGCCAGGCTCATCAGGATATGATGAACGGAAAGCTCCCGGCAGGAAACACGACAATACTTGTCGGCGCCCCCAAG
>JAMLJD010000051.1 GCA_023953775.1 Rhizobiaceae bacterium
CGCGGCTCTGGCGCTTACGGGACGGCGCGGCCTTGTCCTGTCCGGCGAGCAGGCTGACGCTTTGGCGCATATCACGGACGGCCGCGATCTCGGCATCGTCGTCGGTTATGCCGGCACCGGCAAGAGCGCCATGCTGGGGGTGGCGCGCCAGGCATGGGGCGCAGCCGGCTTTGAGGTCCGTGGCGCTGCACTGTCCGGCATTGCCGCAGAGAATCTTGAGAGCGGATCGGGCATCGCGTCTCGCACAATCGCCAGCCTTGAACATGGCTGGAGCCAGGGACGTGACAAGCTCACGGCAAAAGATGTTCTCGTCATCGATGAGGCAGGCATGGTCGGCACGCGTCAATTGGAGCGCGTGCTCTCCCATGCAGCAGACGTTGGCGCAAAGGTTGTTCTGGTTGGCGATCCGCAGCAGCTACAAGCAATCGAAGCCGGTGCTGCCTTCCGCTCCATTCATGACCGTCATGGCGGCGTCGAGATCGGCGATGTCCGCCGCCAGCGCGACGACTGGCAACGTGTCGCGACACGGCATCTCGCAACCGGCTCCATCGGAACTGCGGTTCGAGCCTACAACAGAAACGGCATGGTGCATGAGGCGGCAAGCCGTGAACAGGCGCGAGGCGATCTGATCGACCGCTGGAACCGCGATCGGCAGGCAGCGCCGGAGGCAAACCGCCTCATCCTCACGCACACCAATGACGAGGTGCGATCACTCAATCAGTCGGCGCGCGACCGGATGCGATCCACCGGCAATCTCGGCGAGGATGTCCAGCTCAGTGTCGAGCGCGGAGCAAGAACCTTTGCCACTGGCGATCGCATCATGTTCCTGCGCAATGAGCGCAGTCTTGGCGTCAAGAACGGCACGCTCGGCACAATCGAACAGGTCAGCGCACAATCCATGTCCGTGCGCACCGATGATGGGCGATCCATCCAATTCGACCTGAAAGACTATTCCCATGTCGATCATGGCTATGCCGCGACCATCCACAAGGCGCAGGGCATGACGGTAGATCACGCCCATGTCCTGGCGACACCCGGCATGGATGCGCATTCAAGCTATGTCGCTCTATCGCGTCATCGCGATAGCGTGAGCTTGCACTACGGCCGGGACGACTTCGCCAGCCAGGACCGATTGATCACCACCATGTCGCGCGATCGCGCCAAGGACATGGCGTCGGACTACGAGAAATCCGATCCGGCTCAGTCCTATGCCGAGCGGCGCGGCATCACCTTCCGTGAGCGCGTCGTTGAGATCGTCAGGAAGATCGTGCCCGAGAAAGTGCGCGACAGGATCGATGGCTTGCTGGAAGGTTTGCGCTCGCCCGGAGATGGCAGTCAGCGCTCACCCAGCGGCGTTGCACCCGGCGCGGAAGTGGGGCGCCGGCCTGGAAGGGAAGATGTTGGAGCGCAGGTTGGAAACGCCAGCGCCCAGCCAGAACGCGAGCAGTCGCGCCTAGAGCCACAACGTGGTCCTCAACCGGCGTTGGACCCGGAAGCGGCGTTGCTCACAGAACGGACAAAAGTGCTCATCCGTCATGCCGCCGCATCCGACGCCATCCTTGAAGCCAAAAGACAGGGACTTGCGCCTTCCGACGAACAGCGGCGCGAACTTGGCGCGTCACGACGCGCCTTCGACGAGGTGCGGCCCCACGGCTGGCGAGATGCTGAAGCCGCCTACAGTAAGGACAACAGCCTTGCGCGCGAGGCAGGCTCCGGCAATACCGCCCGCGCTATCCGCGCCCTGCAACTCGAAACCGAAATCCGCACAGAACCCACATTGCGGGCGGATCGTTTCGTCGCGAGTTGGCAGAGCTTGAAGAAGACGGCCGAACGCGCCTACGCGGCCGGTGATTACGCAGGCCAAAAGTCAACCCGCGCAGCCATGGGCGACATGGCGAAGGGCCTCCAGCGCGACCCGCAGCTTGAATCGCTGCTCGCCAACCGTAAACGGGAACTTGGCATCAGCTTCGAGACCGGTCGGGGTGTTGGCGAGGACCTGGCGTTCACGCACGGATTGGGCCGAGGTCGAGGCATAGGGTTGTAAGGCGACCTGTCCGATTTGCTGCCGTTTACGCGCTAAGTTGCGATGGGCGGCCTGCGAGTATTGCCATCGCGCCTGCTTGCCGTCTTCGGTCCCAGCACCGTTCAGACGCCATCAGCCAAACGCAGGCCAGCCATGCCCGAGCCAGATCGTATCATTCGCCTCAAAACTGTCCTCGCACGGACCGGACTTTCCCGCTCCACCATCTACCGCAAAGTCGCCGAGGGCACATTCCCGACCCAGATCAAGATCAGCGTCAACGGTGCGGGGTGGCGGGAATCGGAGATCAATCGATGGGTTGCCGATCCTGTTGCTTGGCGGTCTACGGCATTATAGTGCTACAGCGAAAATCACAGCAGCCTTGTTGCCTAGGTTGGCGAACTAAGTTACTCGACTTGGGCGCACATCAGGGTCGGGTAAATGCCCCGTCCGTTGCCCGCCATACGGCGGCCGAGTGCAGGGGCACCTACTTAGGATGCGGCAACTTCTGGATTGTCTCGATCTCGGAAGTTGGCATGACGAAAATCAGAAGATTGCGCGACCGCGCGTACGACCGACAGGGTGGTCGATGTTGGTATTGTGACTGCCCGATGCTCAAAGCCACGGCGCGATCACCTCGCCGATGTACTGCCGAGCACCTTGTTGCGCGATGCGAGGGCGGCCCGGATACGATCCAGAATATTGTCGCTGCATGTTGGCTTTGCAACAACCGGCGACACAGGCGGAAGGTGTCGTTGAGCGCGCAGACCTATTTGGATCACGTCAGGCAGCGAATTGCCAAGGGAAAATGGCTCGCTATGCGCAGCATCAGGGCCAAAATGCGATAGGCACTCGCTGGACCATTCTAAAACTAATCGGTCTTTGCAACCTTGGTCGCTGTTGCATTCCATTTCTTTCTATCGAGCAATTCCGAAGCTTCGATCTCCAGAGCCTTCGCAAGGCGGCCAACAACATCAATGCTGGCGTTGTAGACACCTCTTTCCAGCGAACTGATGTAGGTACGATCGATGTCTGCGCGGTGTGCAAGTTCCTCCTGCGACAGACCTCTGGCTAGTCGGGCTGTTCGCAAGTTCCGCGCAAATACCTCACGTATCTCCATGGACAGGAGATCAACGAAATGTCGAGTATTCCACCACGGAGTATTCTCTACAAGAAAGCTCTGTGCTACGTTCTGTTCGATGGTGGTAGGCGGGAGTCCGAGTGTACGACCAGCCGAATGTCCGCAGCGCTCAGCAGCGTTGACTGCGCAGGACACAGAGGGGCAGCCGAGGCTGAAGAGTGTGGCGATCTCCACGACGTAAGCACCGATCTAGCTGTCGCACTCTTTCAGCGGTGGCAGCGGACCCAACGCGCCTCAATGATATTGTGCCGCCTTCAACAACGCCTGGAGAGGCGGGTTCTCGACGCTGCCTGCCCGGAAGCGATGGACGAGAAGTTCGACTACACCATCGCCTATCAAGCGGAAGTAGAAGCAGCGACCGCAGCTTTGAAACTTCAAGACAAGGTTCCAGCCACACCTGCACAGTCGCTTCTTGGCGTTGTCGCGAAGCTTCAGATGATTGCCGGTTCAGATCGCGATATCGACGACCCAACAGACTTTCCCTGGCCGCATATCGCGTCAGTCCTTGATGACTTGAAGAAATTGGCCGGAAGCCTGCCCCAAGAGCGGCCCGAGCGATCGGCTGTCCACACAGATTGCAGACGCTATCAGGCGGTGGCCGCTCAGCTGATCAGCCGTGAGGATTGGGCTGGCCGGCTTGAATCGGGGCAAAAAATGTCCCCTACCATCGACAGGGAGTAGAGAAAGAAACAGCAGCGCACATAACGGCTATTCGGCGTTGATGAGACTTCGACGATCCTTGTCCCGATGCAGATATGGTCGGGACAGCAGCGGTGAAGCGGGCAGGATGCGCTCCAAAACGCGGCCTGACGCGTGATGTCGAAGCCGATCTGTTTGCGCGGCGGCGCGCCATTGATAGCGAGCTTTTGGATCAGACTGCCCGCTTGTTTGAGGCGCGCATGGGGCGCTCACTGTCCCAGGAAGATGCCCGGCAGATTATCGACAATCTTGGCGGCTTCTTCAGCATTCTCGCCGAATGGGATCGGATTGACCGACGCAGATAGCCGGCGCTTCATTGTGGTCTGTCTGCGGTCGTTGCTGCGATGGACTGAGGAGACACGGCAAGCATGAACCACAAATCTATCCAGATCGCGCGACCCTCAAACCTGGTGAAGGCACTGCTATACGCCCGTGTCTCCTCCAAGGAGCAAGACAGGGAAGGCTTTTCCATTCCGGCTCAATGTAAGCTGCTGCGCGACTATGCCGTGCAGCAACGGTTCGATATCGCGCAGGAATTTATCGACATCGAGACGGCCAAGACCACCGGTCGGACCAACTTCACCGAAATGGTCAAGTACCTGCGCAAGCACCCAGGCATTCGGGCGATCCTGGTCGAGAAGACCGACCGGCTCTATCGCAACCTGAAGGACTGGGTGACGCTCGACGAGCTGGATGTTGAGATCCACCTTGCAAAGGAAGGCGTGATCCTGTCGCGGGATTCGCGCTCTTCCGAAAAGTTCATGCACGGCATCAAGGTCTTGATGGCCAAGAACTATATCGACAACTTGTCGGAGGAAGCCCGCAAGGGGCAGATGGAGAAGGCCGAACAGGGTATCTGGCCGACTAAGGCTCCTCTTGGCTACGTCAACACCACCGCGAGAGATGGCAAGAAGGTGATTGAACCTAATCCTGAGCTGGCGCCTGTCATCACCAGATTGTTCGAGCGCTACGCGACCGGCCGATACTCGCTCAAGGCTTTGACGATTGCAGCCCATGCAGACGGGCTGGTTTATCCCAAGAGCGGCAATCCGGTGCCGGTCAGCACCGTCCATATGATCTTGCGCAATCGTCTCTACACCGGCCTATTCCTGTGGAACGGCAAGCTGCACCAAGGCAAGCATGAGCCCTTGATATCGATCGAGCTCTGGGAGCGTGTCCAAGGCGTTCTGACGGGCCGAAATGCCGTCCCAACTCATCCTATCGGCAACGAGTTTGCTTTCTCTGGCCTAATGACCTGCACCGAATGCGGCTGCGCGGTCGTGGCCGAGATCAAGAAGGGCAAATACGTCTACTACCACTGCACCGGCCACGCCAACAAAGGTCGGGGCGGTTATGCCGACTGCCGCCGCAAGTATGTCCGCGAGGAAGTGCTCGACCAGACATTCGCCAATCTGCTCGACCGGCTACACTTCGACGACGAGATATTGGAATGGGTCAAGACCGCTATCAAAGCCAGCCATGCCGACCAGCGGCGCGAGCATGAACAGGCGATCCACAGGTGCCAGACCGAATACAGGAAGCTCGAGGACCGCCTACAGGCTATGTACCTCGACAAGCTCGACGGTCGCATCGACAATGCCTTCTACGACCGTATGTCGGCGCAGTGGCGGACGGAACAAGTTCGCTTGCTCCGAGAGATCGAACGCCATGGCAGCGCCGAGGAATCGTACATGGATGACGGCATCCGACTCTTGGAACTGGCACAGAATGCCAGCCGCCTCTTCGTGAAACAGCCTCCGCACGAGAAAAAGCGGCTGCTCAATCTGGTGCTGTCGAACTGCGAATGGGACAAAGGCGACATTCGCGCCGCTTTCAGACAACCGTTTGATTTGCTTTCAGAAACGGTCGCAGCAGCAGCGGCCTTTGATGCCCAGAGCGGACCCATATCCGCAGAGCATCCAGTTTGGCTGAGAATTCTGGAAACAAACTTCGACTTACAATCGCGAACCAGTCTCTGTTAGCGAAAACCGGCACCATCATAGGAACATTCGCCGATGCCCCCGCGATGCTCTTTTCGCAAACTGTCAGTCCCAAATTGGCCGACAGAGACTTTTGGCGATTCACGGCCTATTTCGCGCCAAACAGTTAGTCTCTGTTTGCGATGGAAGGCTCCATGCCTTTGACTTCTCGGGGTATTCAGGAGAGAAAAGCTAGTTATATCAATAACTTGCTGTGGTTGGCTGGGGAACCTGGATTCGAACCAGGACTAACGGAGTCAGAGTCCGTGGGTCTACCGTTAACCTATTCCCCAATCGGTGGCCGTTGGCGCATGCGCGCTAGCCGCCTCGGCGGCACGATCCACGCCCGCCTTTTAGCCATAGCCAAGAGATAGTCAACCCCGGCGTGGGTTTCCAGCCCTGATCCCGGTCGCCCCGGTCGGCGCTACGTGCCTCTTGGTCAAAGCGCCGCAGCCTGATATCCTGTCGCCAACGATGCAGATGATGCGCGCTGCGCTCCCGCCCGTGGTTTCGGGAAGCGCGCTGCGCCGAAGGAACGATGACGTGAAGGACCCCGACCAAGCCGGCTCCGTGCCGGCCGACGGGGCGTCGGCGGAAGAAGCGGGCGAAAAGAGCACGTGGACTTCGCGAAATTCCCGCCGGCGCAAGCGGCGGGCCGCCGCCGCTGCCCCAGCGGGCGCGGCGCCGAATGGCGCTCCGGGCGAACCGACGAGGCACAAGAAAAGGCGCAAGCGCAAGCGCGGACGCAAGGTCTTCGCCCGCGACAGGGAAGGGCTGCCGCCAGAGGCCGGCGCCGCCGATCCGTCGCCCGCGGCGTCCGAGGCGGTGCAGCCGCATCCCGAGGCCGCGCCGCCCAGGCCGCGCCCGCGCTACCACCAGCTTCCCGTCTATGCCGCGCTCGATCTCGGCACCAACAACTGCCGCCTTCTGGTGGCGGTTCCGGCGCGCCCGGGCCAGTTCCGCGTGGTCGACGCCTTTTCGCGGATCGTGCGGCTCGGCGAGGGCATGACGGCGTCCGGACGGCTGTCCGACGATGCCATGCGCCGCGCCGTGGAAGCGCTGAAGATCTGCGCCGAGAAGCTGGCCGGCCGCGAGATCCGCCGCGCCCGGCTGATCGCGACGGAAGCCTGCCGCGCGGCCGGCAACGGCGACGAATTTCTTGCCACGGTCGAGGCGGAGACCGGCCTCGCGCTGGAGGTGATCGACCGGCGCACCGAGGCGCGGCTGGCGGTATCCGGCTGCGGGTCGCTCGTCGAGCGCGACGTCGACGGCGTCGTCCTGTTCGACATCGGCGGCGGCTCCTCCGAGATAGCGCTGGTCGACGTGTCCGGCCGGCGCACGCCGCGCCTGGCCAACCATATCGTGTCGTGGACCAGCCTGCCGGTCGGCGTCGTGTCGCTCGCCGAGCGGTTCGGCGGCAGGGAGGTCAGCCGCGAAACCTTCCAGGCTATGGTGGACGATGTCAGGCGGCGCCTCGAGGATTTCGAAGGCCGCGAAAGCCTGTCGCACCTCGTCGACGGCGGTCGGTTCCACCTGCTCGGCACGTCGGGAACGGTGACGACGCTCGCCGGCGTGCATCTCGGCCTGCAGCGCTACGACCGGCGCCGGGTCGACGGGCTCTGGATGGACCGGCCGGACGTCGACCGCATGGTCGAGACGGTCCTGTCGTGGGATTTCGAGACGCGCGTCGCCAATCCCTGCATCGGCGCCGACCGCGCCGACCTGGTGCTGGCCGGCTGCGCCATCCTCGAGGCGATCCGCGCGGTATGGCCGTCGGAACGCCTCCGCGTCGCCGACCGTGGCCTGCGCGAAGGCATCCTGACCGAACTGATGGCCAATGACGGTGCGTGGCGCGGACATCGGCGCAGGGGACCCCGGCCGTGACCAAGAAGCCGGGCAAGTCCTCGTCGGGCGGCGGGCGTGCGCTGCATGCGCGCGTCAAGAAGAAGCGCGGCCTCAAGAACTCGTCGCGGCGCTGGATCGAGCGTCATATCAACGACCCCTATGTCCACCGCGCCAGGTCCGACGGCTATCGCTCGCGCGCCGCCTACAAGCTGATCGAGATCGACGAGCGTCACAAGCTTCTCAAGCCCGGCATGCGGGTGATCGACCTTGGCGCCGCGCCGGGCGGCTGGTGCCAGGTCGCGGCCGCGCGGATCGGTTCGGCCGAGGATGCGCCGAGCGTCGTGGGGATCGACTACCTCGCCATGGACCCGGTGCCCGGCGCCGCCGTACTGGAGATGGACTTCCTCGACGACGACGCGCCGCACCGTCTCGTCGAGGCGCTGGGCGGGGAGCCCGACATCGTCCTGTCGGACATGGCTGCGCCCACGACCGGCCACCGCCGCACCGATCACATCCGCACCATGCATCTGTGCGAGGTCGCCGCCGATTTCGCCATTTCGGTCCTGAAGCCGGGCGGGCATTTCCTGGCGAAGACGTTTCAGGGCGGCACGGAAGCCGACCTGCTCGACAGGCTGAAGCGCAATTTCCGGTCGGTTCATCACGTCAAGCCGCCGGCCTCGCGTGACGAATCGGTGGAGCTTTATCTGCTCGCCAAGGATTTCCGGGGCCGCGACGCAGCGCCTGAGGACGACGCCTAGCGTCAGCCGGGCGGTTGATGCGCCGCCATCCGCCTCGAATGTCCCGATACCGCACTTCCCGCATCGGGGGTGAGCTGCAGGAACGGGAATATCGACAGCATCATCACGGCACCGACCCCGATGAAGGCGGTCGCGAAAGCGTCGAGTTCGAGCGGCCGGCCGGTTGCCAGCGTGTAAAGCTCCAGCACGCCGCCTGCGAGCGCGACGCCGAGCGCGATGCTGATCTGCTGCGCCACCGAGGCCATGGCAGTCGCCTGGCTCGCCTCCTCGTCGCGAATGTCGGCGAAGACGAGCGCGTTGGCCGAGGTGAAGAACAGCGAGCGGATGAAGCCGGAGGCGAAAAGGACGGCGAAGATCAACGCGTAGGGCGTGCCCGGCACGAACAGGGCCACCGCCGCCGACAGCAGGCTTCCGGCGACGGCCGCGAACAGCAGCACGGTGCGGAAGCCGCCGGCGCGCAGCAGGCTGGTGGCGATGAACTTCATCGCCATCGCGCCGCCGGCTGAGACGAAAGTCACCATGCCGGACTGGAACGGGCTGAGGCCGAAGCCGATCTGGAACATCAGCGGCAGCAGGAAGGGCGTGGCGCCGGCACCGATGCGGAACAGCGAACTGCCGGTAATCGTCTGGCGGAACACCGGCTTGGCGAACAGGCCGAGATCGAGAACCGGCGCGGCGTGGCCGCGCGCATGGACGACATAGCCGACCGCGGCGAGTACGCCCGCCGCGACTGCGGCGATGCCGACGGCCGGCGGCAGCGCCGGAAGGCTGACCACCGACAGGCCGAACACGACGCCCGAGGCGGCCGTGCCTGCCAGCAGGAGGCCGGGCAGGTCGAACCGTCGCGGGGGCCCAGGCTCGATCTCCGGCAGCACGTAGCCCGAGGCGACAATGCCCGCCAGCCCGATCGGAACATTGATGAGGAAGATCCAGTGCCAGGTGAAGAAGGTGGTGATGAAGCCGCCGAGCGGCGGGCCGATGATCGGGCCGATCAGCGCCGGGATGGTCAGCCATGCCATGGCCGACACCAGCTCGTTGCGGGGAACGGCGCGCACCAGCACGAGACGCGCCACCGGCGTCATCATCGCGCCGCCCATGCCCTGCAAAAAACGCGACAGGACGAACGCGATCAGCGATCCGGAGACTGCGCAGAGTATCGAGCCGGCCACGAAGACGAGGATCGCGATGCGGAACACGCGCTTCGCGCCGAACCTGTCCGCCATCCAGCCGCTGACCGGGATGAAGATCGCCAGCGCCACCAGATACGCCGTCAGGGCCAGCTTCAGCGCGATCGGGCTGGTGCCGATATCCGCCGCGATGGCCGGGAGCGAGGTGGCGATCACCGTCGAATCCATCTGCTCCATCAGGAGCGCGACGGCAAGGATGAGGGGGATCGACCTGTTCAAGGATGGTTCCAGGGCATGCTTTCGAGCTGGCGACTGGCGCCAGCGCTTGATTTAGGGCGTTTGCCCGCCGATTCATACCCCGCCGGCGCGCGTGCCCCTATTGGTCGGCGATCTCCTGTGCCAGCCGCCGCGTTTCCTCGATCCGCTCGACCGTCGCGGGATGTGTCGAGAAGAAATCACTGTCGCTGCGGTCGCCAAGCTTGTCGCGCAGCAGTTCCAGAAACCGCACGATCGCCATCGGGTCGCGCCCCGATGCATGCATCAGATTGACGCTGTAGCGGTCGGCATCGCTTTCCTGCTCGCGCGAATAGGAGAGCGTCAGAAGTGCAGTTCCCTGGATGAGCAGGTCCTCCGCGGCCTGGCCGATGTCGCCGGCGACCAGCATGACCAGAGCGGTAACACCGGCTGCCTGATAGAGTCGTCGCAGCGTGTGGTCGTGCTCGACATGGCCGATCTCGTGCGCCAGCACACCGATGATCGCCTCCCGGTCTTCTTCGGCGAGGTCGACGAGTTCATCCGTCAGGACGATCGTCCCGTCGGGCAGTGCAAAGGCGTTGGGGCCGATCGGCCCGCCCTTGCGGAAGTGAAGCATGTAGCCGTCCCGCCCGCGCGGCGCATTCGCCGCGATGTCGCGAAACGCGTCATGGATCGCGAGCCTAGTGTCGACGTTCAGCCCTGTCTCTTCGAGCATCGACGCATCCAGCGACGCCATGGCGCTCTTGCTCAGCAGGATGGGGATAGCGGGCGGCGTCACGGCGACGGCCACCTCGACCATCATCGGCAGGGCGAAGCGGTACAGGCCCCACGAGAGCGCGGCGACCAGGGCAACGAGGATGAACAGGCGTGGCCGGAAGCGCTCCAGCCCGTGGACCAGACCGGCGCCACGCCCGGCAAACGGCTGGATCGCGCGGTCGACGGCGTCGTTGTCGTCGCTGACGAAGACGCTCCCGTCCGAGAAAGTCAGGCTGCGCGGGATCGATCCGATACGGTCCGAAATCGTCACGTTGCGGAACAGGGTCGAGGCGATCTGCGCATGATTGTCGGCGTCCGCCACCGTCACGAGGCCGGCGGCATCGATCGACAGCACGGCAGGGTTCGAACGGCCCGAGGACGGCGCATGCCAGCGCCCGGTGACGGCAGTGCGCTCAGAAGCCAAAGTCCAGTCCCTCGACGTCCATGTACTCGGCCCCGATGGCCGCGCCCTCGTCTTTGACGGTTCCCAGATAGTCTTCCAGCGGCCCGGTGCTGTGGAGCGCGGTCGACGCCGCGACGTAGCGCGCCATTCTGACGGCAGCCCAGGGCCGCGCCAGCCCCAGCGTCGCGATGGTGGCGGCCAGGTTGCTGATCGCGATCCAGGCGTAGCGCCACCGGCCGATGGTCGAGGACAAGAGGTGGCGCCCGTCGATCACCGTTTCGTTCAGCGCGACGTTCCGTGTTCCCGCTCGGTAGAGGAGGCTCGCGAGCCCGTAGATCAGGACGAAGGGGATGAACGCCGCATAGATCAGCCCGATCAGGGCGAACACCCCGGCCTCGTCACCGACATCATAGTCGGAAAGCCCTTCGAGATAGGGAACGACGAACATGCCGATCCCCGCAATGATGGCGACGGCGCCGATCGACCCGGCGACGAAGACCATGGCCGGCATCACGAACTGCCCGTAGAGCTTCTCCAGCCGCGGGTCGCAGCTCACCGGCCGGCCGCCATAGCGCAGGTTTCCAAGCGTGTAGTTCCACATCCATTGCGACGCGATCGGAGCGAGGATCCCCAGCGTGCCCCAGGCCAGGGTTCCGCCGAGCAGGTAGGCCAGGAAGGCGCCGCCATAACTGCCGTCGAAATCGAACCGCACGTTGCGGTAGCTCGTGACGCGCGCCGAAAAGCGCAGTCCGCGCATGACGAGATAGGGTACGGCGAACAGGAACGCGACGCCGATGATGCCGCCGACAAGCGGCTGGAACTCCAGCGTGACGTTGTAGAGCACCAGCATGGCGACGACGACGATCCGGCCGATCAGGATCTGCACGGGCCGCGCATGATAGTCGAAGCTGGCTCCCGCGAGCCGGGTGTTGCCGTAGAAGTACCGCGTCCGCCGGACCTTGGCCCATGCCGAGTAGATGCCGAGCGTCAGGATGGTCAGCAGGATGTTGACGATCCAGATGCCGAAATACTCCCGGCCCGTTCCCGTGAAGGTGAACGGTTCCCGTTCGAGGCGGATACCGCCGCTTCCGCGCTCCTGCTCCTCGTCGCCGCTCGGCATGCCCTTGTCGTCCGGTTCGCTTTGTCCAGGACGACAAAGGCCATCGGGACGCCAATTGCAATCCCGATGGCCCATTCGGTTCTTGAAAAGGCCGGTCCCGTCAGCGCGGCAATTGTGCAGGATTGCCGTAGACGACCCGCAGCAGCGGCGCCCGGATCGTGCCCTCGGGATTGACGTAGACGATGCTGCCCGGCTCGTGCTCTAGCGTCCAGACGGCGCTCGGGCCGCCCTGCCAGTCGACCGAGTAGCCCGTGTCGTTCAGCCGCCATGTGCCGCTGCGCGCGGTTCCGTCCGGCAGCAGCATGTGCACCGTCGTATCGGTTTCGTAGTAGATTGTCGCCTCGCTGCCGTTAAGGTCGAGAACATGCGTCGCCCCGATCATCAGGACCGCTAGAATGCCGCTTTCGAGTATCGCCATGGTCAGTCTCCTTGCTTTGGGTTTCGACGCCGCCAAAGGCATATCGTCAAGATGCTTGACTATATTGGATTGCGCAGAATGATCAAGAAGCTTGACGAAAATTCCGCAACCTATCCCGATCACGTCGGCTGGCGCCTGTGGGCCGCCAGCAGGGCGTGGCAGTCCGCCTTCGTCGACGGCATGCGCGCCGCCGGCCATGGCTGGATGACCGACGCCAGGGCGACGCTGCTGGCCCATATCGCCCGTGGCGGAACCCCGCAGTCGGCGATCGCCGATCGCATGGGCATCTCGAAACAGGCGGTGCAGCAGCTCGTCGACGGCCTGGTCGCAGACGAGATCCTCGAGCGGATCCCCGATCCGGACGACCGGCGCGGTCGTATTATCCGCCACACGCCCAGGGGCCTGGCGGCGATGCGGCACGCCGACCGCGTCAAGCAGACGATCGAGGAGGCTGCGCGATCCCGGATCGGCGACCGTGCCTTCGAAGGCATGATGGCGGATCTCGCCAGCCTGGTGGACCAATTCCGGGCGCGCGAACCGAGCTGATTTTCAGCCGTTCCACTTGCGCCGAATCGCAGTCTTCTTTATGCGCTCGCCATGAACACGCCAGCCCGTCACGACACCGTCCTCATCATCGACTTCGGAAGCCAGGTCACGCAGCTCATTGCGCGGCGGGTGCGCGAAGCCGGGGTCTACTCCGAGATCGTTCCCTACCAGTCAGCCGAGGAAGGCTTCCGGCGCATCCAGCCGAAAGCGGTGATCCTGTCGGGAGGTCCCGCATCCACCGCCGACATAGGCAGCCCCCGGGCGCCGCAGATCGTCTTCGAGGCCGGCGTGCCGGTCCTCGGCATCTGCTACGGGCAGATGGCGATGTGCGTCCAGATGGGCGGCAAGGCCGAAAGTTCCGACCATCGCGAATTCGGGCGCGCCTTCGTCGAGATCGAGAAGGACAGTCCGCTCTTCGAGGGGCTGTGGGCAGCCGGCCAGCGGCATCAGGTCTGGATGAGCCATGGCGACCGCGTCATCACCCTGCCGGAAGGGTTCGAGATCCTCGGCAAGTCGGACGGCGCGCCGTTCGCCATCTTCGGCGACGTCGAACGCCGCATGTACGGCCTGATGTTCCACCCAGAGGTCGTCCACACCCCGGACGGCGCTCGGCTGCTCCGCAACTTCGTTCACAACATCGCAGGCATCGAGGGCGACTGGACGATGGCCGCCTATCGCGATCAGGCGGTGGAGGCGATCCGCCGGCAGGTCGGCGACGGCAAGGTCATCTGCGCTCTGTCTGGCGGCGTCGATTCCTCCGTTGCCGCGCTGCTTATCCACGAGGCGGTCGGCGACCAGCTCACCTGCATCCTCGTCGACCATGGGCTGATGCGCAAGAACGAGGCGGCCGACGTGGTCGCCATGTTCCGGCAGCACTACAACCTGCCGCTGATCCTCGTCGACGCCGCGGACCGGTTTATCGATGCGCTCGAGGGCGAGGCGGACCCCGAAACCAAGCGCAAGACGATCGGCCGCCTGTTCATCGAGGTGTTCGAGGAAGAGGCCGGCAAGATCGGCGGCGCCGATTTCCTGGCCCAGGGAACCCTTTATCCCGACGTCATCGAGAGCGTTTCGTTCTCAGGCGGCCCGTCGGTGACGATCAAGTCGCACCACAATGTCGGCGGCCTGCCCGAGCGCATGAACATGAAGCTGGTCGAGCCGCTGCGCGAGCTGTTCAAGGACGAGGTGAGGGCGCTCGGCAGGGAGCTCGGCCTGCCCGACAGCTTCATCGGCCGCCATCCGTTCCCGGGACCGGGCCTCGCCATCCGCTGCCCCGGCGGCATCACCCTCGAAAAGCTCGAAATCCTGCGCGAGGCCGACGCGATCTATCTCGACGAGATCCGCAAGGCCGGGCTGTATGACGCGATATGGCAGGCCTTCGCCGTGCTGCTGCCGGTGCAGACCGTCGGCGTCATGGGCGACGGCCGCACCTACGAGTTCGTCTGCGCGCTCCGCGCCGTGACGTCGGTCGACGGCATGACGGCGGATTTCTATCACTACGACATGAATTTCCTCGGCGCCGCGGCAACCCGCATCATCAACGAGGTCAGGGGCATCAACCGCGTCGTCTACGACGTGACCTCGAAGCCGCCCGGCACGATCGAATGGGAATAGGCATCGGGTTGATGCTCAAATAGGGCCGGCGCCGAAGATGTTTCTGTTTTGACACATCGGCGCCTTCGAAAGCCTGATGCGGTGGCGATGTCAGGCGGCCCGATCCGAGAGCACGGCCTTGCCGCTCAGCCCGCATAGGTCTCCTCGCCGACATGCATGAAGTCCCTGAAGGCCGACACGGCGGTGTTCTGTTCGACGTTGGCGGCCCAGGCGAGGCCGACATCCATGGTCGGGATGCGGTCGGCGAGCGACACCACCTCGACGCGGCGGCCGTCGAGCGACCACGGACGGTAGACCATGTCCGACAGGATCGTGACGCCCATCCCGTTGGCGACCATCGAGCGCACCGCCTCGACCGATGAGGTGCGGAAGATCGTCCGCGGCCGGTAGCTCGTCCGGTTCCAGTATCGCTGGGCCGTGTTGGATGCCTCGTCGACGGTCAGCATGATGTAGGGCTCGTTCGCGACGTCCGACAGGCCGATCGACGGTTGTTCGAGCAGCGGGTGCTGTGAGGAAAGCCACAGCCGGCGCCGCGACTGCATCAGCGTCTCGTAGGCCAGCCCCTCCTGGTCGACGATGTTCGACGTCAGCATCACCGCGAGGTCGAAACTTCCCGATACCAGGCCGTCTTCGATCGTGCTTCGTGGCGCTTCGGTCAGTTGCAGCGTGACGCGCGGAAAGGCCCGGGCGAAGCGCTCGATGTAGAATGGAAGGAAGTAGCCCGCGACCGTGTAGGTCATCGCCAGCCGCAACGTCCCGCTGACATCGTCGCGCAGCCGGCGCGGTGAGCGCACGGCCTCGTCGACCGCCGCTATGATGCGCCTTGCATGGTCGAGGAAGATGTTTCCCTCATAGGTCAGGGCCACGCCCGTCGCGTGGCGGCTGAACAGCCGCGCGCCGACGATGTCCTCCAGATGTTTGACCGCCGTGGTGACCGCGGATTGCGAGACGTTCAGCTCCATCGCGGCGCGTGAAACCTGGCCGACATTCGCGACCGCGATGAAGTAGCGGAATTGCCGAATGGAGGGTTCATTCATGAATCAGATATCCTTTATTCCTTTTTCGGATAGGTCGTTGCAAAAAGCTGCGGCACTGCTGCATCGCAGCATATGCCTTCCCCAACGGCATCGCGGCCTTGATGGCACAAGAACTAAGTCTTGAAGGCATTTTGGAGCAATTGTCACCCACCCATGCCCAAAATTTATGCGTGCCTCTATTTTGCACGCGCGAAATCAAAAAAACAGAATAATTCTCGCTGATATTCGTATTTTACATTTCTCCCCCCTCGTTCTTTCATTCTTCGACCGTCCCTGGGGCGGCGGTCGGCGAAGCGGGCCACGACGGTTCGCAGTTATCTGGAGGCACGAACCATGAAACACTCGATCAGTGCATTGACCGCGTCCGCGGCAGTCGCGCTTGCCATGACCGGCAGCGTGCGGGCCGCTGAGTGGTATCCCTATCCGGTGGAAGTCTGGGACCCTCCCTTCGATATGGCGAGCCCGCGCACCTCCACGGATTACACGCCGCTGGAAAAGGCGGAGAAGAAGTGGGACCTGTGCGTATCCTTTCCGCACATGAAGGACGCCTACTGGCTCGGTGTCGACTACGGCATCACCGAGGAGGCCAAGCGCCAGGGCGTCAAGGCCAACGTCGTCGAGGCCGGCGGCTACACCGAGCTCAACAACCAGATCTCGCAGATCGAGGACTGTGTTTCGGCCGGGGCGGACGCCGTCATCATCGGCGCGATTTCCTTCGACGGCCTGAACAATCTCGTCGCGGAACTCGCGGCCAAGAACATTCCGGTAATCGACGTCATCAACGGCATGTCGTCGGACAAGCTTTCGGCCAAGTCGCTCGTCTCGTTCGGTGAGATGGGCGCCAAGGCCGGCGAGTATCTGGCGGGTCTGCATCCGGCCGGCGGTGAAGCGGCCAAGGTCGCCTGGTTCCCCGGGCCGGCGGGTGCCGGCTGGGTCGAGGCCGGCAACACCGGCTTCCAGGGCGCCGTCGACGGCAGTGCCATCGAGCTGGTCGAGACCAAGTACGGCGATACCGGCAAGGAGGTCCAGGCCAAGCTCGTCGAGGATACGCTCGAGGCCTATCCCGATCTCGACTACATCGTCGGAACCGCGGTGACGGCCGAGGCGGCGGTGCCGATCCTGCGCTCGCGCGGGCTGACGGACCAGGTCAAGATCCTCTCCTACTACTACACGCCGGGCGTCGATCAGGGCATCTCGCGTGGCCAGATCCTCGCCGCACCGACGGATTCGACCGTCATCCAGGGCCGCATCGCGGTCGACCAGGCCGTGCGCATCCTGGAAGGCAAGGACTATCTGAAGCATGTCGGTCCGGCGCTCTACGTCGTGACGCAGGAAAATCACGGCGACTTCGATCCGTCCTCGACGCTGGCGCCGGACGGTTTCCGCCCGGTCTTCTCCGTCGAATAACCGAAAGCGGCTGCCGGATCATGTCCAACGAGCCCGCCAGCACGCAGGAAGGGATGCAGCCGCCGGCTGCATCCCCCCTGTTGCAGACCAAGGCCGTGACCAAGGAGTATCCCGGCGTCAGGGCGCTCGACGCCGTCGACTTCGATCTTCGGCCCGGCGAGGTGCATGTGCTGTTCGGCGAGAACGGTGCCGGCAAGTCGACGCTGATTTCGATCCTGGCCGGAGCCAACCAGCCGAGCGCCGGCCAGCTGTTCTTCCGCGGCGAGCCCATTGCCCTGCAATCGGTGCACGATGCCCGTGCCTACGGCATTTCGGCGGTGTTCCAGGAATTCTCCCTGATCCCGCAGATGACAGTCGAGGAAAACCTTTTTCTCGGCGCAGAACATACGCGCGGCGGCTTCGTCGACCGCTCCCGCATTCGCCGCGAGGCGCTCGAGATTCTGGGCGAGCTCGGTTTCGCGCTGAGGCCGGAGCAGCGCGTCGATCGCCTGACGCGTGCCGAACAGCAGATGGTCGAGATTGCCAAGGCGTTCCGGTCCGATCTCTCGGTGCTGATCCTGGACGAGCCGACCGCATCGCTGACCAACCACGAAACCGACCATCTGTTCGACCTGATCGCGCAACTGACGAAGCGCGGCGTCGGCATTGTCTACATCACGCACCGCATGGCCGAGATCCGCCGCATCGGCGATCGCATCACGGTTCTGCGCGACGGCCGCTACATCGATACGGTCGACGCCGCGACCACCTCCGAGGACGACCTCGTGCGTCTCATGACGGGCAGGGTCGTCGGCGGCATCTTTCCGGCGCTCGATCTCGCCGAACCCGGTGCATCCGTTCTCGAAGTGCGCAACCTCACGACGCCGGACGAGACCGTCGTCGACGCGTCGGTCAACGTGCGCGCTGGCGAGATCGTCGGCATGGCGGGGCTCGTCGGCTCGGGCAAGTCCGAACTGATGCAGGCCTGTTTCGGCGCCGGGCCGGTCGCGTCGGGCACCGTCATGCTCAAGGGCCGAGACGTCACCGGCAACAATCCGCGCCGCAACATCCGCGCCGGATTTCTCTACCTGCCGGCCGACCGGCGCAACGAAGGCCTGATGATGATGCGCTCGGTGCGCGAGAACGTCGCGCTCGCCTCGCTCGACATCGCGCCCTTCTCCAACGGCATCGTCATGGATCGCGCGGGCGAGAGGCAGATGGTGGCAGCACTTGCCGGGCGTCTCAATCTGTCGCCGCCGCGCATCGAGCGTGCCGTCGATCATTTTTCGGGCGGCAACCAGCAGAAGGCGATGCTCGCGCGCAGCCTGACGCGTCACTACGACCTCATCGTCTTCGACGAGCCGACGGTCGGCGTCGATGTCGGCACCCGAGCATCGATCTACGAATTCATCGTCGGGCTGGCGAGGGCGGGAACGGCGATCGTGCTGATCTCGTCCGATCTGCCCGAAATCCTTCACCTGACCACGCGCGCCTACGTCTTCTATCGCGGCCGCGTGCAGGCCGAACTGCAGGCCGGCGACCTCACGGAGGAAAACGTGCTTGCCCATTTCTTCGAAAGAGAGGCCGCATGATGTCCGGTAACACCGCAACCCGCCAGTCGCCGGGCGGCGCGGCCGATTTCGTCAAGCGGCTGTTCGTCAAGCTGGGGATCCTGCCGTTCCTGCTGGTGATCGCCGTCATCGTCTTCACGCTGATGTCGGACAACTTCCTGACGCCGCGCAACCTGATGAACGTGCTGCGCCAGTCGGTCTATCTGATGATCGTGTCGCTGGGGCAGATGATGGCGCTTCTGACCGGCGGCTTCGACCTGTCGGTGGGCACGATCCTCGCTTTGTCGTCGGTCGTCGGCGCGATGGCGATGGCCGCCTTCTACGCGGCGTTCCCTGACATGGCCGGCTTGGCGATCGCGCTCGGATGCCTGGCCGGCGTCGCGGCCGGCGTGTCGATCGGCGTCGTCAATGGGATCGGCGTCGCCTTCTTCAACGTCTCGCCCTTCATGATGACGCTCGGCATGGCGTCCGTCGGCTTCGGCATCGCGCTCTTTCTGACCGGCGGCGTCCCGGTCTACGGCATGCCGGTCGCGTTCGGCGATACGTTCGGCTTCGGCATGCTGTTCGGCATCCCGGCACCGATCTACGTCGCCGCGATCCTGGTGCTGGCGCTCTACGCGTTCCTCTACTGGACGCCGCAGGGGCGCTATTTCTACGCCGTCGGCGGCAATCTGAAGGCAGCGTCCCTTTCCGGCATCAACACCACCGGCACGCTGTTCTACACCTACGTGTTGTGTGCCCTGTTTGCCGCGATCGCCGGCATGCTTCTTACCGCCCGCCTCGACACCGGCGAGGCCAATATCGGCGCTTCGATGCCGCTTGAATCGATTGCCGCCTGCGTGATTGCCGGCGTCAGCCTGCGCGGCGGGGTCGGGCGGCTCGAGAACGTCGTGCTGGGCGCGCTGTTCATCGGCCTCGTCCAGAACGGCATGAACCTGGCGCGCATCGAATCCTACCTGCAGACCGTGGTGCTCGGCGCACTCCTGATCCTCGCCGTGATCGCGGACCAGATCCGTCTGCGTTACGTCGCATCGCTCAAAGACTGAGGAGAGGGAATTTCATGCCTGTGGAAATCAATTGCGACATGGGTGAGAGCTTCGGGCTCTACAAGATGGGCGATGACGAGGGGATCATGCCGTTCATCTCGCAGGCCAATGTTGCCTGCGGCTTTCATGGCTCGGACCCGAACCACATGCGCCATACGGTGGACCTGGCCAAGCGGCACGGCGTCAAGGTCGGCGCGCATGTCTCGCTTCCCGATCTTCCCGGCTTCGGCCGCCGCGAGATGAAGATCGACCGCGAGGAGATGGCGAACATCATCATCTACCAGGTCGGTGCGTTGAAGGGCTTCCTCGACGTCGCCGGCATGCCGCTCGCGCATCTGAAGCCGCACGGCGCGCTCTACGGCATGGCAGCGCGAATGGAGCACATCGCCCATGCGGTCGCCGACGCTGCCGAAGTCTACGGCGTGCCGGTGCTCGGCCTCGTCGATACGCTGCACGAGAAGATCTACGGCGAGCGCGGCGTCGGATTCCAGGCCGAGTTCTTCGCCGACCTTGAGTATGACGATGACGGCACTCTGATCATCACCCGCCAGCATGCCGCCGTGGCGCCCGCATTCGCGGCCGAGCGTGCCGTTGCGGCGGTGCGCGACGGCACGATTGCCTCGATCAACGGCAAGCCGGTGTCGGTCCGCGCCGAAACGATCTGTATTCATTCCGATACACCGAACGCCGTCGACATTGCGCGAGCCGTGCACAAGGCGGTCGGCGAACTTGAAGCCGCCTGAGGCGGCGGCACCACAACGAAGGAGACACACCCGATGGCGAAGCATGAGGTCAAATCCCCGATCCCGGGAACCTTCTACCGCAAGCCCGCTCCCGACCAGCCGGCGTTCAGGGAGGTCGGCGATACCGTGTCCAGGGGCGACACGATCGGCCTCGTCGAGGTGATGAAGACCTTCCACGAGATCAAGGCCGATGCGGACGGAACGATCTCCGGCTTCCCGATCGGGGATTCCGAGCCGGTCATGGCCGGTCAGACGATCGCCGAGCTGGACTGAGGACGACCGTGGACAAGGGCACTATCGAGAAACTGCTGATCGCCAACCGCGGCGAGATCGCCGTGCGCATCATCCGCGCTGCGCGTGATCTCGGCATACGGACGGTTCAGGTATACAGCGATGCCGACAAGGACAGCCGCGCCGTGCGCATGGCGGACGAGGCCGTCAACATCGGTCCGCCGCAGGCTGCGAAACTTATCTCGACGTCGGCGCGATCCCGAAGGCGGCCGCGGAAACCGGCGCCGACGCGATCCACCCCGGATACGGCTTCCTGGCCGAGAATGCGGCGTTTGCCGACGCGGTTGCCGATGCCGGGCTGATCTTCGTCGGACCGAGCGGCGATACCATCCGCCTGATGGGCGACAAGGCGGCCGCGCGCGCCGAGGCCAAGAAGGCCGGCGTACCGACGGTTCCCGGCAGCGACGGTGTCGTCGAGGACATGGAAGCCGCCGCGCGCCTCGCGGCCGATATCGGCTTCCCGGTGATGATCAAGGCTGCGGCGGGCGGCGGCGGACGCGGCATCCGCATCGCCCACGACGCCGAGGAGTTCCGCGCGCTCGCGCCGCAGGCCTCGTCGGAGGCAAAAGCCGCCTTCGGTGACGGCGGCATCTATGTCGAGAAGGTCATCGAGCGCGCGCGCCACATCGAGGTGCAGGTGCTCGGCGACGGCGAGGACGCGGTCCATTTCTTCGAGCGTGAATGCTCGCTCCAGCGCCGCCGCCAGAAGGTCTGGGAAGAAGCGCCCTCCGCGGTCTTGAAGGAGGATGTGCGCCATGAGCTGTGCCGCTCGGCCGTCGCGCTGGCCAGGGCGGTCAGGTACAAGGGCGCCGGCACGATCGAATACCTCTACGACGACGTCACCGGTGCGTTCTACTTCATCGAGATGAACACCCGCATCCAGGTCGAGCACCCGGTCACCGAGATGATCTGCGGCGCCGACCTCGTCGCCGAGATGATCGCCATTGCCGGCGGCGGAAGGCTGCGCGCCGGCCAGGACGCGATCAGCCGGGCGGGCCATGCCATCGAGGTCCGACTGAACGCAGAGGACCCTGCCAACAACTTCATGCCGTTCCCGGGCATCGTCGGCGAATTGCTGGCGCCTGACGGGCCGGGCGTCCGGTTCGATCACATGCTCTATCCGGGCTATGCCGTGCCGCCATTCTACGATTCCCTCCTCGGCAAGCTGATCGTCTGGGCGGAAGACCGCGACATGGCGATGATGCGCCTCAAGCGCGCGCTGGGGGAGCTTCGTATCGAGGGGCTGCCGACAACGGCGCCCCTGTTCGAAGCACTTCTCGAGAGCGACGACGTCCGCGCCAGTGCGGTTCACACCCGCTGGCTGGAGCCGTGGCTCGAAGACAATCTCGATCTCATCAGGCAGAAGAAGGAGGCTCATGGACATGGGTAGCCGGTATACATTCGGAGGCGACGAGCACATCTTCGTCGAAGTCGACGAGGCGATGTCGCTGGAAGCGTTCTTCGTCAGCCTGTCGATGACGAACGCGGTGCGTGACGCCGGCATCAAGGGCGTCACCGAGATCTGTCCGGCCAACGCCTCGTTCCAGATCAAGTTCGATCCCGACGTGATCCATCCCGACGACATGATGGCGGAGCTGAAGCGACTGGAGGAAACGGCGGAGAGCGCCGAGCCGGTGCTCGATACGCGCATCATCGAGATTCCGGTCTACTACCAGGATCCGTGGACCCACGAGACGCTGATGCGCTTCCGCGAGCGCCACCAGGATCCCAACGCGACCGATATCGAATACGCCGCCTCCATCAACGGCTATGACAGCGTCGACAAGTTCATCGAGGCGCATTCGGGCGCACCGTGGTTCGTCTCGATGGTCGGCTTCGTGTCCGGCCTGCCGTTCCTCTATCAGATGGTCGACCGGCCGCGGCAGATCGAGGTGCCGAAATATCTGCGTCCGCGCACCGACACGCCGCGCCTCACGGTCGGCTACGGCGGCTGCTTCTCGTGCATCTACTCGGTGCGCGGCGCCGGCGGCTACCAGATGTTCGGCATCACGCCGATGCCGATCTACGATCCGGAGCAGAAGGTCTCCTACCTTCAGGACTTCATGGTCTTCTTCAAGCCGGGCGACATCGTCAAATGGAAGCCGATCGACCGCGAGGAATACGACGCCGCGGTCGCCGAGGTTCAGGCGGGCACGTTCGCGCCGCGCATCAGGAACGTCCGTTTCTCGCTCGACGAGTACAACGCCGATATCGACGGCACCAACGCCAAGCTGATGGAGGCCCTCAATGCCGGTTAATGTCATCTCGGCGGGCATCGCCACCACGATTCAGGATATGGGCCGCCCGGGCTACTATCACCTCGGTATTCCCATGGGCGGCGCGATGGACCGGCTGGCCCTGCGGGCGGCCAATCTCCTGGTCGGCAACGACGAGGAAGCGGCGGGGCTGGAATCCGTCTTCGTCGGGCCGGAACTTGAATTCACCGAGGACGCCATGGTTGCCGTCTGCGGCGCGGAGCTGCCGCCCAAGGTCAATGGCGAGCCGCGCGCGACCTGGACCGCTTTCCCGGTCAAGGCGGGGCAGGTGCTCTCCTTCGATTTCCTCAAGGGCGGAGCGCGCGCCTACATCGCCATCTCCGGCGGCATCAACACGCCGGCCAAACTCGGCAGCCGCTCCACCTACGCTATCGGCGCGCTCGGCGGTATCGACGGTCGCGCGGTACAGCCCGGCGACACGCTGCCGCTCGGCAAGGGGGCGAAGCCGCGCAGCGAAGGCCTGAGCGTGCCGCAGAAGCTGCGCCGCGGTCCGGGCAGCCCGGCGGAGCTGCGCGTCCTGCCCGGTCTCTACTGGCATCGCGTCACCGAACAGGCCCAGAAGGACTTCTTCGACGACACCTGGAAGGTCGCGAACGAGGCCGACCGCATGGGCTACCGCTTCCAGGGCGGGCGCAAGCTCGAATTCGTCGAGCGCGAGCAGCCCTTCGGCGCCGGAGCAGATCCCTCCAACATCACCGACGCCTGCTATCCCTACGGGTCCGTGCAGGTGCCGAGCGGCACCGAGCCGATCGTGCTGCATCGCGACGCGGTCTCGGGCGGTGGCTATTTCATGATCGGCACGGTGATTTCCGCCGACATGGACCTGATCGGCCAGTTGCAGCCGCACACGCCGACCCGTTTCGTCAAGGTCGACATGGAGACGGCGCTGGCCGCGCGCCGCGACCAGGCCGGCACGATGAACGCCATTCGCGAAGCTCTTTCCTGATCCTGAAAGGACACCTCCCGATGACCACCCTCGCCACCGCGCATCCGACCCTCCTGAACGCCGTTCTCGGCGGCCGGCAGAGCGCAGTTCGGTCCTTTCTGGTCGCCGTCGCCGGCACGGCGCTTCTTTGGGCTTCCGCCAAGGTGCAGATCCCCTTCTTCCCCGTGCCGATGACCATGCAGACCTTCGTGGTCCTGTTTCTCGGATTTGCGCTCGGCTCGCGGCTCGGCGCCGCGACCGTGCTGCTCTATCTCGTCGAGGGCGCGCTCGGCCTTCCGGTCTTTGCCGGAACGCCGGAGAAGGGCATCGGGCTTGCATATATGGCCGGGCCGACGGGCGGCTTTCTCGCCGGCTTCGTCGTCGCTGCCTATGTTACCGGCTGGCTTGCCGAAAGGGGCTTCGACCGCCGCCTCGTCACCGCGGCGCTTGCATCGCTCGCCGGTCTCGTTCCGATCTACGCGCTCGGGCTCGCCTGGCTTGGCGCGGTAATCGGCTGGGACAAGCCGGTGCTGGAATTTGGCCTCTATCCGTTCCTTCCGGCCGAAGCGCTCAAGCTCGCTTTGCTGGCGGCGGTGCTGCCGCTTGCCTGGCGCGGCCTGTCGAAGCGCTGACACCGTCATGTGCGGCGAGGCCAAATCCGGGACGGCGCGCGGAACGGTTCTGATCGAGAATTCGCGCACGCGTGTCACCGAGTGGCGCTTCGCCGCGCGCGGAGACAACACCGGCTGGCACCGCCACGAGTTCGACTATGTGGTCGTGCCGCTGTTCGACGGAGCCCTGGAGCTTCACGAGCCGGGCGGCACGACGCGTCTCGCCGAACTGAGGAACGGCGTGCCCTACTTCCGCGAAACCGGCGTCGAGCACGACGTCGTCAACGCCAATGATTTCGAATGCGCCTTCATCGAGGTCGAGTTTCTCGATCGCTGAAGGATGGCGCATTGGCGGGACCGGCATGGCACGCGAAGCGTCCCGCCGTGCCGTCGATTGACACCCGGAGGCTTGCCATGTCCCTTCAGATCGCGGCCGAGAACACGCCGGCCGTCACATTTGCGCGGTCCGTCGACGAAGCGCTCGCGCTGCTCGACAGGCATCGGGACGATACGCGCCTTGTCGCCGGCGCAACCTGGTTGATGCGGGCGGAAAGCCGGGGTGAGAAGCTTCCGGCGTTGCTCGTCTCGCTGGAGCGGGTTGAAGGCGCCGGTGAAATCGCCGGTCGCGACGGCGGCTGGACGATCGGCCCGATGGTCACGCACGAGGCCCTGGCAGCCCGGTTCGGTTCGGCGGGCAGTTTGCGCGTTCTCGGGCAGGCGGCGGCCGATTCCGCCAATCCGGGCGTTCGGCGACTTGCGACGATCGGCGGGAACCTTGCCACGACGGACTTCGCCGCCGCCGACCTCGTTCCCGCGCTGCTTGCGCTCGACGCCACAATTGTCGTGGCGACGCCGGCCGGAACGGAAAGCCTGTCCGTCGAAGACTTCATCGCCGGCCGCGCCTCCCGGACGGGTCCGTTCGTCGTGACGGGGATCGACCTCGACGATGCTGGAGGCCTGAGCGCCCATGCCCGCCTGACGATGCGCCGCGCCGGCGAGTATCCGGTGGCGATCGCGAGCGTTTCGGTACGGCTGGCCACGGATCAGCGGATCGAGGCGGCGAAGATCGCAATCGGTTCGGTCGAGCCGAGCGCCCGCCGCTGGCGCGAACTCGAGAAGACGCTCGTCGGCAAGAGGCTCGATCTCGCGGAAATCGAGGCCGCGGCGCGGGTCAGCCTGGCCTCGCTCGCGCCGCGCGACGGGGTCGACGCGCCCGCATGGTATCGGCTGGAGGTCGTTCCGCATCTCGTCCGCCAGGCCTTCGCGGACATCAGCAGCCAGGTCGGGGGATGATCGGATGACGGTGGAATTCGAGCTCAACGGCGAAACCGTCCGCTATGACGGCGATCCGCGAACGCCGCTTCTGCGGGTCCTTCGCGAGAGCTTCAGGTTCACGGGGGCAAAGGACGTCTGCGGGGAGGGCTTTTGCGGCGCCTGCACCGTTCACGTCGACGGGAAGGCCGTTCCGTCCTGCCTGCGCCCTGCCGGCCTTGTCGCCGGCCGCTCGGTGACCACCATCGAGGGGCTCGCCGGCCCCGAGCGGCCGCATGCGCTGCAGGCCGCGTTCGAGACGCATGACGTGGTCCAGTGCGGCATGTGCTTTCCGGGGATGGTGATGAGCCTTTCCGCGCTGCTGGGCGACAATCCCGCGCCGACGCGTGAGGAGGTCAAGCATGGCCTCGTGGGCAACATGTGCCGCTGCACCGGCTACGAACGGATCGTGGATGCGGTGATGTCGCTGCAGGACAGCAGCGGGGCAAGGCCATGAGCGGCGGATACGATGCCTCGACGGCGGTGATGGACTATCCGCGCCGCGATGCGCGCGACAAGCTCGCCGGGCGGACACGCTATACGGTCGACCGTGCGGGGCAGGACACGTTGAAGGCCGTGCTGTTCCGCTCCGAGATCGCGGCCGGGCGGATCGTCCGCCTCGACGTCGAAGCGGCGCGCCGCGCGCCGGGGGTGCGTGCCGTCGCGACCGCTGCCGATGCGCCCGGGCGGTTCGGTCTGGGCATTGCCGACCATGCCCTTTTCGCCAGCGACACGATCCGCCATTTCGGCGAACCCATTGCCGCCATTGCCGCCGACACGCTGGAACAGGCGAGGGCGGCGCTTGAACTGATCGAGCTCGACGTGGAGCCGCTGCCGGCCTTGCTCACTATGGACGCCGCCCTGGCGAAGGACGCGCGCGAGATCCATCCCGGCTGGCGGGACTACGAGATATTGCTGCAAGGCGCCAGGCGGGGCGGCAATGTCGCGTGGGAGGCAACCGTCATGCGCGGCGACACCGATGCCGCCTTTGCCCGCGACGACGTCACCATCGTCGAGGGCTGCTATCGTGTCGGCAGGCAAAGCCATGTTCCCTTCGAGCCGCGCGCGGTCAATGCCCGCTTCGAGGACGGCCGGTTCGACATCGAGACCTCGACGCAGGTGCCCTGGACCGTCCGCGCCGTCACGGCGCGGGCGCTTGGCGTCCCGGACTCCCATGTCAGGGTGACGGTGCCGGCTGTCGGCGGCGGCTTCGGCCTGAAGTTCGACTGCACCCTCGAGCCCTACGCGGCGATCCTCGCCAAGAAGGCCCGCCGCAGCGTTTCGCTGGTCAATTCGAGACGGGAAGAACAATTGACCTGCCTGTGCCGGGAGAACGCCGAGATACGGATCCGCTCGGCCGTCACGGCCGATGGCGGCATTGTCGGCCGCGAGGCCACCGTGCTGATGGACTGCGGCGCCTATGGCGGCGAGCAGGTCTTCCTGACCACGATGACGGCGCACACGCTGGGTGGCAATTACCGCGTCGGCGCGATGAGGCTGGCAAGCCTTGCCGTCTACACCAACACCCAGCCGAACGGCGCCTTCCGCGCCTGCAACGGCGTCTACAACACCTTCGCGCTGGAACGGCACACCGACGAGATCTGCGCGGCGATCGGGATGGATCCGATCGAGTTCCGCCGCCGCAACGTCATCGGCGACGGCGATCTCGGCGCGACCGGGCAGGTCTTCGAGGGCAACGTGCTGCGGCCGATGCTTGAACGCATGGTCGAGAAATATCCCGCCGGCGTCCCCACCGCCCCGGTTGCGGAGGGATGGCTGCGCGGCCGCGCGACCACCGTCGGCACATGGTTCGTCTTCGTTGGCCCGTCGGCCGCGACGGTCAATCTCAACGCGGACGGCAGCGCGACGCTGGTCACCTCCGGCGTCGAGATCGGCTCCGGGTCGATGATGCAGTCGCTGCCGCAGATCGTCGCCTCGGAACTCGGCATCGACCCCGATGCGGTGATCGTCAAGGCCGCCGATACCGATGCCTCCGGGCGCGACCTCGGCGTCGGCGGCGGCCGCCAGACCGTGTCGCTCGGGGCGGCGAGCGCGCAGGCCTGTGCGGAGGTGCGGCGAAAGCTGCTCGCCGTCGCCGCCGAGTTGCTGCAGACCGATGCCTCGCGCCTCGTCCTGAAGGCCGGGCGGGTGGAGGCGGCCGGCGGATCGGGCGGCTCCGTCGCGCTGGTCGACGTGATCGCGCGCGCCGAGGCGACCGTCGGGCCCGTCTCGGGCAGCGGCGCGTTCACCGCGCCGGGGGTGGCCGCGATGCCCGGTTGCGCGGCGGGCCATTTCATCGACGCGATCGACATCCCGGTCTTCGCCGTGCACGACTGCGAGCTCGATATCGAGGTCGCCACCGGTCGCATCGTCGTCCGCAACTATCGTGTCATCCAGGATGTGGGCCGGGCGATCAATCCGCGTGCGATCCGCAGCCAGGTCCAGGGCGGCGTCGTCCAGGGGCTGGGCTACGCGCTGCATGAGGAAATCACCATCAACGAGGACGGCTGTTTCGACCAGTCGGGCTTCGAGACCTACCGCATCCCGCTGGCCGGGGACGTCGTCGCCGTCGATCTCGAGATCTTCGAGGGCGCACCCTCGATCGGTCCGCTCGGGACGAAGGGCGCGGGCGAGGTGCCCATCCTCAACGTCGGCGCGACGATCGCCTGCGCGGTTGCCAATGCGACCGGCAAGCCGGTCTCGGAACTGCCGCTGACCCCGCCGCGGGTGCTGTCGCTGCTGCGGGGAAGGGCGCCGGAGGTCGAGCTGGACCACATCAACCGGAACTGGCGCGACAACCTCTGTTAGAGCAATTCCAGCAACATGCGCGGCGGTTGCCTTAGGCCATCCCGCGTCCGGCAGGGCGCGCGCCGGCCTCGTGCTCGAAATCGGCGATCGCGCGCTTGATCCAGGTTTCGAACCGCGAGATGCGCCCGTCCGGCGCGGCCGCGTTCGCGGTGAGCAGATAGTATCCGCCGACCCTGATGTCGGTATCGAAGAGTTCCACCAGACGGCCTTCGGCGATTTCGCGCGCGACCATGAGATTGCTGGTCAGCGCGACCCCCTGTCCCGCCATCGCGGCATCGAAGCCGAGATTGGCGTCCCACAATCGCGGCCCGGTCAGCGTGCGCTGGATCTCGATGCCGGCCTGCTCGAACCAAGTCGACCACTGGGCGTAGGATTCCTCGTGGATCAGCGGCAGGCGGGTCAGCTCTTCCGGCGACCCGGGCATGCCGTGCCGCGCCAACCAGGCCGGGCTGGCGACGGGAAACATGCGCGGCTGCAGCAGCGGAACGGCGCGGTCCGGCAGGGCGTCGAAAGCCCCGAAGCCGATCATCAGGTCGGCCTCGCCGCGAACGAAATCCGGGCTCCGGTCGACCGCGCGCAAGAGCACTTCGCCGGACGAAATCGCCTCGCGGATTTCTTCCAGGCGCGGAATGAGCCAGCGCGTCGCCAGGCCCGGTATGCACCAGATGTGGAACTCGTCCTTGCCCGCCTTCGACCGCAACTGCGCCGCCGTGCCGGCGATCGACCGGAATGCCGCCGTGGTCGTCGCGAACAGGGATTGGCCTTCCGGCGTCAGCGTGACGCCGCGCGGACCCGCGACGAGCAGTTCCCAGCCGATCCACGCTTCCAGGTTCTGGATGTGCCTGCTGACCACGGTGTGGCTGATGCCGATGTCGCTCGCCGCCTTCCGCATGCTCCCGGTACGCCCGGTCGCTTCGAATGCGCGCAGCATCACCAGCGGCGGGAGCCTGCCGGCCAGCGGCCGGTCGGGGTCGAAATGCGTGCTGCGGCGGTTTCGCGATGTCGCTGTCTTTGCCATGGGGCGGCTTCTTCGGTGGTGCTTTGAAGGCACCACAGTAGCACAGTCAACCTGATACCAGAAGTGCTGGCTCCACGCCTATTCTCGATGCGAATTCCAGAGCTTGGAGCATATCCGGATGACCAACACCGACTTGCAGAACCGCCGAACCGCCGCCGTTCCGCGCGGCATCGCGACAGCCTATCCCCGGTTCGCGGCCCGCGCCGAGAATGCCGAGATCTGGGACGTCGACGGCAATCGTTATGTCGATTTTGCCGGCGGCATAGCGGTCCTCAACACAGGCCACCGCCATCCCCGCGTCATCGAGGCGGTCAAGCGGCAGCTCGACGCCTACACCCACACCGCTTTCCAGATCCTGCCCTACGAGCCCTATGTCGAGGTGTGCGAGCGGCTTGCGGCGATGGCGCCGATCGACGACGCCAAGGCGATCCTGTTTTCGACCGGCGCCGAGGCGGTCGAAAATGCGGTCAAGATCGCACGCGCCGCGACCGGCCGGCCAGGCGTGATCGCCTTCACCGGCGGCTTTCACGGCCGCACGTCACTGACGATGGCCCTGACCGGCAAGGTCGCCCCTTACAAGATCAAGTTCGGCATTTCGCCGGCCGGCGTCTATCACGTGCCGTTTCCCGTCCCCCAGCATGGAACGACCGTCGAGCAGTCGCTGAAGGCGCTCGACTATCTGTTCCGCGCCGATATCGGTCCCGACAACGTCGCTGCCATCATCATCGAGCCGGTGCAGGGCGAAGGCGGGTTCCATCCAGCGCCGGCCGACCTGTTGCGCGAGCTCCGGGCGCTTTGCGACACGCACGGCATCCTGCTGATTGCCGACGAGGTGCAGACGGGCTTCGCACGCACGGGCAGAATGTTTGGCGTCGAGCATTCCGGCGTCCGGCCGGACCTGATGACGGTCGCCAAGTCGATGGCCGGCGGCTTCCCGCTGTCGGGCGTTGTCGGCCGGGCCGGGGTGATGGATGCCGCCGAGCCTGGTGGTCTTGGTGGCACCTATGCCGGCAGCCCCGTCGCATGTGCCGCGGCCCTCGCGGTGATGGACGTGATCGCCGACGAAAAGCTCGTCGAGCGCGCCACTATCATCGGTGACAGGATCAGGAAGCGCCTCGAGGCGATCGCGGTCCGCAACGACACCGTGCCGGTTGCCGCGATCCGCGGACCCGGTGCGATGGTCGCCTTCGATATCGTCGCGGAAGGCGGCGGCTCGACGCCCGATGCCGACGCGACAAGGCGGACCTGCCAGGCGGCGCTCGATGCCGGGCTCGTGCTTTTGTCGTGCGGCGTCTACGGCAACACCATCCGCATTCTCAACCCGCTGACGATCTCCGACGCCATTCTCGACGAGGGGCTCGACAAGCTCGAGACCGCGCTGAAGGCGGCGCGGGTCGCCGGAAAGGAATAGCATCATGCGGGCCTTGAAGGATGGTTCCCTGCTCAGGCAGCAGGCCTTCGTCGACGGCGTGTTCACAGGCGAGCCGGCATTGCCGGTGATCAACCCTGCCAATGGCGAGGCGATCGCCGCCGTTCCGGATTTCGGCGCGGCCGAGGCGGAGCGCGCCGTCGACGCGGCCGCTGCGGCGTTCAGTCCGTGGGCGGCAAGGACGGCAAAGGAGCGCAGCGCCATAGTGCGGCGCTGGTTCGATCTGGTCGTCGCCAATCGCGAGGATCTGGCGATCATCCTCACCAGCGAGCAGGGCAAGCCCTATGCCGAGGCGCTGGGCGAGATCGACTACGCGGCGTCCTACATCGAATTCTATGCCGAGGAAGCCAAGCGCGTGTCGGGCGAGATCCTGCCATCGCATCGCGCCGACGCCCGCATCACGGTGTTTCGCCAGCCGATCGGCGTGGTCGCGGCGATCACGCCGTGGAACTTCCCGGCGGCGATGATCACCCGCAAGATCGCACCGGCGCTCGCCGTCGGCTGCACGGTGGTCGTCAAGCCAGCCCCGGAGACGCCGTTGACCGCGCTGGCGTTGGCCGAGCTTGCCCATCGCGCCGGCTTTCCGGACGGTACGATCAACGTCGTCACGGGCGACGCCGTCGCGATCGGCAAGGTGCTGACGACGCACCGCGCCGTCAGGCTGGTCGGATTCACCGGTTCCACGCCGGTCGGCAAGATCCTGATGCAGCAGGCCGCCGGGACGGTGAAGAAGGTGGCGCTCGAGCTTGGCGGCAACGCACCCTTCATCGTCTTCGACGACGCCGATCTCGACGCCGCGGTCGAAGGCGCCATGGTCTCCAAGTTCCGCAACATGGGGCAGACCTGCGTCTGCACCAACCGCTTCTATGCGCAGGCGGGTATTCACGACCGTTTTGTCGAGCGGCTCGGCGAACGCATGCGCGATCTCGCGGTGGGTGACGGTTTCGCCGACGGCATCGTCCAGGGACCGCTGATCACCGAGGCCGCCGTCGCCAAGGTCGAGGCGCACATTTCCGATGCCGTCGCGATGGGCGCATCGGTGGTCACCGGCGGCAAGCGGCATGGCCTCGGACACACTTTCTTCGAGCCGACGCTCCTGACCGGCGCGCGCGCTGGCATGAGATTAGCCCGTGAGGAGACGTTCGGGCCGCTCGCCGCGGTGTTCCGCTTCGAGACCGAGGACGAGGTCGTGGCCGCCGCCAACGACACGGACAGCGGCCTTGCCGCCTATTTCTACACCCGCGATGTCGGGCGGATCTTCCGTGTCATGGAGGCGCTCGAATACGGCATGGTCGGGATCAACACGGGCCTCATCTCGACCGAGATGGCGCCGTTCGGCGGCATCAAGGAAAGCGGCAACTCCCGCGAGGGCTCGCACTACGGCATCGAGGAATTCACCGAGATCAAATACGGTTGCATAGCCGGCCTGGGCGCCTGACCCCAATCGGTCTGCCGCATTAACAGCGAAGCGCGTCGACGTCGCCGGCGATTACGGTCGATCACGGCGTTCGAAGCCGTCAGGCCGATCAACGACGCTGCCGTATTGGCGGAACCAATGCAGCGGCCGTGAATTTAGCTGAGGCAGACAGAACGCCAGGCAGCGGTGGTCGCGGCGCCGTTCCGGCCCCGCCGCCTTGGCCGTACGGGGATGCAAACGGCGCGCACGCTGCACGCATCGTCCGTTCGGCGCGAACGCGGTGACCAACGCAAACGGAAGGAGAATCGCATGGCCAGCACAGCGGCTGTTTTGAAACCCGAACCCCACACCCAGAAGATCAGTATCGGTCTCGACGCGCGCTAC
>JAMLJD010000052.1 GCA_023953775.1 Rhizobiaceae bacterium
TCTTGCCGGTGATCTCGACGCCCATGAAGCGGTTCTTTTCCCACTTGCCGGCATGGGTCGAGGCGTTCGCCTCAGGGATCTGCCGCGCCACCGCGAACATCAGTGCGATCGCGTGCTCGGCCGTGGTGATCGAATTTCCGAACGGCGTGTTCATCACGATGATGCCGCGCCGCGAGGCGGCCGGGATGTCGACATTGTCGACGCCGATGCCGGCGCGGCCGATCACCTTGAGATTGGTCGCAGCGGCGATCAGCTTTTCGGTGACCTTGGTCGCGGAGCGGATGGCGAGGCCGTCATAGTCGCCGATCACCGACAGCAGCTTTTCCTTGTCCTTGCCGAGATCCGGCAGGTAGTCGACCTCGACGCCGCGGTCCTTGAAGATCTGGACGGCTGTCGGGGAAAGCTTGTCGGAAACGAGAACGCGGGGCATGGGCTTTGTTCCTGTGAGAGGTCGGGCGCCATACCCTCCCTTGTGGGGAGGGTCGTCGCGGCGACGGGATGGGGTTCTGAGGTGAAGGGCGGGAGGAAACCCCCGCCCAGGACCTGCGGTCCGACCCTCCCCGCAAGGGGGAGGGCAATCGCGGCTAGGCCGCTGCCTTGAGCGCCGCCTTGCGGGTCGCAAACGCCCAGTCGAGCCACGGCATCAGCGCCTCGAGGTCGGACGTCTCGACCGTCGAGCCGGCCCAGATGCGCAGGCCGGGCGGCGCGTCGCGATAGGCGCCTATATCGTAGGCGATGCCCTCGGCCTCGAGCAGCGACACGATCGACTTGGCGAAAGCGGACTGCGCCTCCGCGTCGAGCGCGACGATATCGGGATCGGTGAAGGACAGGCAGACGGACGTGTTCGAGCGCGTCTCGGGCTTCTCCGCGAGATGGCCAAGCCAGGCCGACTGCGTGACGAAGGCGTCGATCGCGGCGAAATTGGCGTCGGCGCGGGCGACGAGCCCGTCCTGTCCGCCGATCGACTGCGCCCATTCGAGCGCGTCGAGATAATCTTCGACCGCCAGCATCGACGGCGTGTTGATCGTCTCGCCCTTGAAGATGCCCTCGATCAGCTTGCCGCCCTTGGTCATGCGGAAGATCTTCGGCAACGGCCATGCCGGCGTGTAGGTCTCGAGCCGCTCGACCGCGCGCGGGCTGAGGATCAGCATGCCGTGCGCGGCCTCGCCGCCGAGCACCTTCTGCCAGGAGAAGGTGACGACATCGAGCTTGTCGAAATCGAGCCGCTGCGCGAAGGCCGCCGAAGTGGCGTCGCAAATGGTCAGGCCCTCGCGGTCGGCCGGGATGAAGTCGCCGTTCGGCACGCGCACGCCCGAGGTGGTGCCGTTCCAGGTGAAGACGACGTCGCGGGAAAAGTCGATCGCGCCGAGATCGGGAAGCGCGCCGTAAGGCGCCTCGATCTTCCGGACATCGGGCAGCTTGAGCTGCTTGACGACATCGGTCACCCAGCCGGAGCCGAAGGATTCCCAGGCGACCATGTCGACGCCGCGCGCGCCGAGCAGCGACCACAGCGCCATCTCGACCGCGCCGGTGTCGGACGCCGGGACGATGCCGACCCGGTAGCCGGCGGGAACCTTGAGGAGCTCGCGGGTCAGCTCGATGGCGCGTTCGAGCTTGGCCTTGCCGATCTTGGCGCGATGCGAGCGGCCGAGAGCGGCCCCGGAGAGCGCGTCGAGCGTCCAGCCGGGTCGTTTTGCACAGGGACCTGAGGAGAAATGGGGATTGGCCGGACGCAGGTCCGGCTTCGTCGTGCTGGTCATGTTTCTACCCTTTCAGATAGCACGCCCCTCGTTGGGGAGGGGTGGCCCGCTGCGGGCATTACCGGAAGCCGCGCGAAACGGCAAGAGCTGTTTTGTCCGCCGCCGCAGAACCCGGTTGATCGAGGTCAAGGCGCGACCCGGGGCGACACGCGATCAGGAGGCGGTCAAAGGGAGTTCACCGCCATGCCGCAGGAAACCATGATGATCGTCGGCGCCGTCGTCGGCGTTTTCAGCTTCTTCGCCGTCGTGCTCGCCTTCAGCGACATGACCTGGAACCGCACGCGCCGCTGAACGGCAAAAGGGCGGGTCAACGACCCGCCCTTTCGATGCCGGATGCTCGGGCCTACCAGAGCTCGTAGCGCAGGCCGAGCTTGACCTCGTGCTGGGTGAAGCCGGAATCCTTCCCCTGGAGCCCGGTTGCGCCGGCGGTGGCCGTAGCGGCGTCCCAGCCGAACATGTTGCCGCCTGCGATCCGGCGGAAACGGTATCCGACATCGAGCTTCAGGTTGTTGGTGACGTCGTAGGCGACGCCGGCCATCAGCGAATAGGTGAAGCGCCAGTCCTTGGCGCCGTCATTGGTGCTGGTCGCGAACAGCCCGGCCGGGCAGGTGCCCGCGCCGTCGACGCAGTAGATGCTGCTTTCGAGCGCATCCCAGTCCATGTAGACCATTCCCGCGCCGGCGCCGACATAGGGTGTCAGACCGACATAGGTGCCGAGATCGACATAGCCGTTGGCCATGATCGACGTCGCCGTCACGGTGCTCGAGGATTCCGACCGGCAGGTCGTGCCGACATAGGCGACGTCGGAGCTGCAGGGGATCGCGCTCGACGTATCGCCGTTGAAGCGGATGTTGAAACGGTCGACGGTCATGTCGGCGCGCAGCCAGTCGTTGAACCGGTAGCCGAAACCGCCGCCATAGCTGAAGCCGCCGTTCAGATTCGTCGCGTTGAATTGCGACGACCCGTAGGTCGCGGTGGTCGTGTCGAAGGTGCGGTAGGTGAAGTCGCCATTCGACGACGATGCGAAGGCGTAGCCGATGTCGCCGCGCAGATACCATCCCGAGCCGATCTCCACCGGCACGTATTCGGGCGCCTCCTCGACATAGATCGGCGGGTCGTAGTCGGCCGCGTGGCCGGCCGCGGGGACGAGGGTGGCCGCCAGAAGCGCGGCGGCGAACGAACGGCGATACAGGCTCATGATCTACACTCCGCACGGGGCCGCCGCGTTTCAGGCGATTGGCGACCCGATATTGGAGCCAGTGTTAACCATAGTGGTTAAGTCGCGGTTAAGGCTAACGAAGGGTAACCGGAAAAACATCGTATCGGCGTTCGACCATCGGTCGTGACCCCGAAACGAAAGAAACCGCCCGGCCGAAGCCGGGCGGTCCCCAGAGTGTGTCCCCGAAAGGTCGAAGCCTATTTGTAGACGACCGGCGGTTCCGGATCGTAGGTGACGACTTCCTTCTCGCCGCAGCCGGAGCTGCCGCCGAACTGGTAGCGAAGGCCGCCGCGCACTTCATGCACGTTGATGCCCTTGTCGAAGCCCGGACCGCCGAAATTGGCGTATTCGAACATCCGGCCGCCCGAGATGCGGCTGTAACGGTAGCCGACGTCGAGATTGAGGTTCTTGGTCAGGCAGTAGGAGGCGCCGGCCATCAACGCCCAGGCGAAACGCCATTCCGAGGCGCCGCGATGGACCGTCGTCGTGGTGGTGATGGTGTTGCGCAGGTCGCCCCACTTGACGTGGGCGCCACCGATACCGGCGCCGATATAGGGCGTCACGCCGTGATAGGTGCCGAGATCGGCATAGGCGTTGGCCAGAAGCAGCAGCGCGCTGTAGCTCGATTCGTCGACTGAGACGCAGGGCGCGCCGGCGCAGGTGCCGGTTGTCTGTCCGGTGAACTTCGACCGGAACATCCAGTCGGCCGTCAGGTCGGTACGGAAATATTTGGAGACCTTGTAGCCGACACCGGCGCCCAGCGAGAGCGCACCGCGGAAATTGCCGAAGTCGAAGCTGTTCGATCCGGGCGGCGGTCCATAGGTGATGTAGTCGGCACCGCCGAACTTCGACCAGTGATAGTCGATGTCGCCGCGAATGTACCAGCCGCCATACTCGACCGCCGGGGTCTCGTAGACCGGCGGCGGCGTCTCGTAGACCGGGGGCTCGTAGAGGTCCGCGGCGGTCGCGGACGACCAGGCCGCTGCGGCGAACGCCGCACCCAGCAGAACTGGCTTCGCGTTTTTCAGCATGATTGCGATCCTTGCGTTCCCCGGATGAATCAGCCGGGATCGATTGAACTCGGGAACGAATATTGAATCGCAATGGTTAAGGCTGGCTTAACCGTGTTTTTTTACCATGATTTTCGAGACGAAACGGCAATTCGCTTCCAAAACGAGAACGGCCGGATCGTCGATCCGGCCGCGAATGATCGGGAAATGGTAGCGCTTTACGCCGCCGAGCGCGTTTCCGCGATGACGCCGACGATCTCGTCGACCACGGTTTCGACCAGCGCCGGATCGTCGGCCTCGGCCATGACGCGGATAAGCGGCTCGGTACCCGACGGGCGGATGACCAGCCGGCCGGAGGTGCCCAGCCGGGCGCGGGCATCGTCGATCGCCGCCTTCACGGGCGCGCTCTCCAGCGGCTTGCCGCCGGAGAACCGGACATTCTTGAGCACTTGCGGCACCGGCTCGAACTTGCGGCAGACCTCGCTCGCCGGCTTGTCGAGCCGCTTGATGCAGGCCAGCACCTGCAGCGCCGACACCAGGCCGTCACCCGTCGTGGTGAAGTCGGACAAAACGATGTGGCCCGACTGCTCGCCGCCGACATTGAGGCCGTGGGCGCGCATGTGCTCGACGACGTAGCGGTCGCCGACCTTGGTGCGGTGCAATGTCAGGTCCATGTCGCCGAGGAAGCGCTCGAGGCCGAGATTCGACATCACGGTGGCAACCACGCCGCCGCCCGCAAGACGACCGCTCTGGTGCCAGGATTCCGCGATCAGCGCCATCACCTGGTCACCGTCGATGACGGTGCCGTTCTCGTCGACGATCACCATGCGGTCGGCGTCGCCGTCGAGCGCGATGCCGAGATCGGCGCGCACTTCGTGGACCTTCTTCGACAGGCTGACCGGATGCGTCGAGCCGCAATCCTGATTGATGTTGAGGCCGTTCGGCTCGTCGTTGATCGCGATTACCTCGGCGCCGAGTTCCCACAGTGCGGCGGGTGCCACCTTGTAGGCGGCGCCATTGGCGCAGTCGACCACCACGCGCAGGCCCGAGAGCGACAGCGAGCGCGGCAGCGTGCGCTTGGCGAATTCGATATAGCGGTCGTGAACGCCGTCGATGCGCTTGGCGCGGCCAAGAGCTTCGGAATCGGCAAGCGCGACGCCGATATCGTCGTCGAGCATCGATTCGATACGCGTCTCGATCTCGTCCGACAGCTTGTAGCCGTCCGGGCCGAACAGCTTGATGCCGTTGTCGTGGAACGGATTGTGCGATGCCGAGATCATCACGCCGATATCGGCGCGCAGCGAACGCGCGAGCATCGCTACGGCCGGCGTCGGTATCGGGCCGAGCAGGAACACGTCCATCCCCGCCGCGCAGAACCCCGCGACCATCGCATTCTCGATCATGTAGCCCGAAAGCCGCGTGTCCTTGCCCAGGACCACGCGGTGCCGATGGCTGCCGCGCTGAAACGAAAGGCCGGCAGCCATGCCCACCTTCATCGCCACCTCGGCCGTCATCGGAAATCTGTTGGCCCGTCCCCGGATACCGTCGGTTCCGAAATACCGCCTCGACATTTTACTCCGTCGCCCCGCCAAAAACTGGTCCCTCACCATCTGCTTTGTGCCACAGAGCGGCACGCGTAGGGCATCACATTATATGAGTAAATGTTACGCGGTCTTAAGCATTTGCCCAAAACCGAGGCGTGGATACCGCCGGGTTAACGCATCGCCGCAATCCAGCGCCGGAGAAGGTCGACGGCGCGGGCATCGGTCAGCGACCGACCGAGTTCCGGCATCATGATACCCGGTTCGGTGCTCGCCGCCCGGTAGAGAAGGATCGAACCGTCCGGATCGCCGGGGTGGATGTCGAATTCGAGCCCGCCGGAGCCGCGGCCCGCCGCCACCGGCCGCTTGCCGATCCCGAGCGCCACCGCATCCTTCTCGCCCCAGGTGAGGAACAGGCCGGAATTGCTCGCCGGGCCCTCGCGGCGGTGGCAATGGGCGCAGTTGACGTCCAGCCAGGCCCGGGCGCGGGCATCGATCGGGGCATTCTCGTCGAGCCAGTGCGGCACCGCATCCACGTCTTCGGGCGACGGTGCACCGTCCAGCATACCGAGTTCGGCCCAGTGCGCGATCTGGTTCTCGGCGCCGCCGGCATAGTCGAACGCCGTGTTGAGATTGCGCGCCTTGGGACCGAGCGGCGTGATCGCACCCGACAAAGCGTGGCATCCCTTGCACTGGTTCTTGTTGGGTACGGAATAGGTGAAAGAAAGCGGCGCACCGTCGAGCCCGACGGCGGCGACCGGCACCTTGTCGCCGGCGATGTTGAGCGTCGCCTCGGTCTGCTCATCGTTCCAGCGGTAGGCCCATGCCTGCCAGCCATCCTCCCGATACAGCAGGACGCGGGTCTCGATCAGCGTGACATCCTCGTCGGGCTTACGCAGGTCGGCGGGAAAGGCGAAGGTCTTGATCAGCGCCGTACCGACCGGAAACTCCAGCGCCTCGTCCGCGACGTAGCGCGCCGCTTTGCCGTCGGGAACGTAGACGAAGCGGTACTTGACCGCGAAATCGGAAAACAGCGGCGTGCTGAGCGCGAAAGGTACGACGCCGTCGGCCGGCGTCTGTGCGGCCGCGTCGGAAAAGAAGCCGAACTCCGACAGCAGCTTCGGCGGCTTTGCGGCCAGGATCGAACTGTCCGAGACGGCATGCGCCGGCGTGGTCTGCCATGCGAACGCCAGCACCAGCAATGCGCCGACGAGCATCATCCCGACCCGGCCGCCGCACAGGCGGATACCGGCAGGCTTCAAGCCCCGCTCTCCTGCGGCAGCTTGACCGGCGCTGGCTCCGGCAGGCTGCCGGCATAGTCGTCGATATCGGTGTCGGGCCACCAGCCCCAAGGCAGCAGCATCTGCGAGATCATCTTCAGGTTGACGAAGCTCGTCCCGTCCGGCTCGTCGACATAGACGCGGTTTTCAGCCGACACCCACGAAAAGTATTCCGGAATCCGGGTCACGCCGTCCCACACGATATCGGGCACCGGCGTGCCGGAAACATCGGTGATGATCTTGCCCACCTCGCCGTCGGGCGCGGTGCCGCCATCGCCATACTCGTTGTCGTGAATGTAGACCCCGCGCGGCACGAACATGTAGCTGTCGTCCTCATACTCGTTCGGGTACGCGGCGATCAGCACATGGGTGGTGCCGTTGCCGGACAGTTTGTTGTTGAAGACGTGCACGTTGCGGTTGGCCATCACCATGATGCCCATGCCCTTGGGCACGATGCCGACGATATTGCCCTCCGGCGCGAAATTCGGCGTGTCGTTGTCGACCACCTCGTTGTCGAAGACCCTGATGTCGTGGCCGCCCTGGACCGGCAGGTTGGGCAGGTCGAAGATCAGGATGCCGCCGGTATTGTGGGTCGCCACGTTGCCATAGACGTCGGCTCGGAACGAATTCTCGATCTCGATGCCGGCGACGTTGTATTCGGCCCGGCTGTTGCGCACGACGATATCCTCGCTCTGCCCGACATAGATGCCGGCATCGGAGGCGCCGCGCACCGTGACACCTTCGATGAGCACGTTCTTCGATGATACGGGATAGACGCCATAGGCGCCGTTCTCGGCCTTCGGGCCGCCCGTCCATTCGACGCGGAGATTGCGGAAGGTGATCTGGTCGGACCCCTTCGACTTGACGCCATCGCCCTTGGAATCCTCGACGGCGAAGTCTGTCAGAACGACGCGATCTGAGGTAACGAGCAGGCCTTCGCCTGATCCCGTCTGGCCCTTGAAGGAAAGGACCGTCCTGTCAGCGCCCTCGCCGCGCACTGTCACGTCGTCAACGTCGAGGGACAACCCGTCAGTCAAGTCGTAGCGGCCGGCGGCGATAGTGACGGTGTCGCCCGGCTCGGCGAGGATGAGCGCTTCGATCAGCCTCTCATTCGCGCCCTCGCCCGGCTCGACCCGTTGATCCGCGGCCAAGGCCAGCCCCGTTGACATCATCAGGAGCGCAATCGACCCCGAAACCCGCCCGATCGTCCTCGCCATATCTTCATCCTCCACGCCGTCGCCAGTATGGTGCGACGATGCGCCCGCAAAATGCGGTTGTCAACAAAGATGAAAATGTTTCACTTAAGCATGGACCAGACGAGGCACCCCACAGTCCTTCCGCGCCAGAACAGGGCGATGCGGACGCGCGCGGCGCTGATCGGGGCGGTCGAGACGATCGTCGCCGACGAAGGGCCGGAAGCGGTGACCACGACGCGTGTCGCGACGGAAACCGGCCTGGCGGTCGGATCCGTCTACCGCTATTTCCCCGACCGCGACGCCCTGTTGCTCGCCGCCTACGACGAAACCGTCTGTCGGATCGTGGCATCCTGCGAGACAGCGCTGGCCGCGCTGCCAGGCACCTTGAGCCGGCAGGACGCAGCCACCCGGCTTCTCTCCGAATATCTGTCGGCCGCCGACGCGATACCCGCCCATAGCGGCCTGTTGCGCGCCATGCGCTCGATCCGTCCTGTCGAGGTAGACCAGGCCGCCGGCCAGAATCCCGACATCGTGCGCACCCTGCTCGCGCCCTTCATCGAGCGCTATGGCGAGCGGACCCCGGACCATACGCGCCTGGCCTTCCTGTCCGTGCTGCTGGGGACGATGGTCGACCTTTACCTCGTGACGACCGACGCTTCGGAGCGCAACAAGCTGCGCCGCGAACTCGACGCGCACATGCTGCTGGCGCTGGCGCGGCTGGGCGATTGAAGCATTTTTGTCTCGCGCAGGAACCGAAATCCGCTTTTCGGAACCATGATCCAGCATCAGGACGCTAGGCGGGCGGCACGTCCCGGTCAGGCTCATCGACCGCCAGCGCGAGCTCGCGCAGCAGATCGGCCAGAATCCGCCTCCGCCGCGCCGGCATGCGTTCCAGAAGGCTCATCTCGTCCGCCATGTCCGCACGAAACGCGGCCTCGGCACGCGCCAGACCCTCCTCCGTCAGTGCGACGAGGAAGCTGCGCCCGTCTTGGGGCGACTTCTCGCGGCGAACGAGACCGCCCTTCTCGAGACGGTCGAGACGATGCGTCAGGCCGCCTGAGGAGATCATCAGCAGCCGGTACAGCTCGGTAGGCGTCAGCCGGTAGGGCGGCCCGGAGCGGCGCAAGGTGCTGATGACGTCGAACTCGCCGCGGTCGAGCCCGAAGCCTGCAAAAGTCGCCTCGATCCCCGGGCGCACAAGATTCGAGATGCGATAGATCCGGCCCAGGATCGCCATCGGCTCGGTATCAAGATCGGGGAGTTCGCGCGACCAGTGGGCGCGCAGCCTGTCGACGTGGTCGGGTGTCGGATGATCGGCCTCGGCCATGAGGGTCCCTTCAGGTTTGGTGCAAGAAAATATCTTGACGAGAAGATAAATTCACTACATAGATATCTTCACGTCAAGATATCTAATTGCCGTCCCAGCGGCAATCCCGCCAGACAGGAGACAGCCATGTTCCACGTGATCAGCAGTGCCGAGCAGCGGCGCTTTCCCAATCGTACCGTGAAGTTCGAAGGCGAGGACTATGGCTCGAACGTCTCGTTCTTCCTCATTGACAACGAGCCTGGGGAAGGCCCGGGGCTGCACGTCCACCCCTATCCCGAGACATGGATCGTTCGCGGCGGCGAGGCCGAGTTCACAGTCGGCCGCGACACCGTGAGGGCTGCGGTTGGCGACATCATCGTCTGCCCGGCGCGATTGCCGCACCGCTTCGAGAATGTCGGGACAGGCAGGCTGGAACTGGTCTGCATCCACGCCTCCGACCGCATCATCCAGGACTGGGTCGACGCGCCCGCCTGACCGCGACCGTCGTCGGCCAGGACCGGTCCGCGCGTTCGCCGGTCCACCGATTCGCGTGCGTGGCGGCTGTTGCGGCCCGCGGCGAATGAAGCTATATGCGGTGTCGATTTCCCATATCGGTGGCATGGACCACCGCCCGCGCCAGGGACGCGGGCGAACAAGAGGATATTGCATCATGGCAACCCAGCTTCTCATGCCCAAGGCGACCGCCGTCTGGCTCGTCGACAACACCGCCCTGTCGTTCGAGCAGATCGCGCAGTTCTGCAAGCTGCATCCGCTGGAAGTGTCGGCGATAGCAGACGGCGACGCTGCCCAGGGCATCAAGGGCATGGACCCGATCATGACCGGCCAGTTGAGCCGCGACGAGATCGCGCGCGGCGAGGCCGACACCAACTACCGCCTCAAGCTGCTCGAACCGAAGGTGCGCGTGCCGGAAACCAAGCGCAAGGGACCGCGCTACACGCCGCTGTCCAAGCGTCAGGATCGCCCCAATGCGATCCTGTGGCTGGTGCGCAACCATCCCGAGCTGAAGGACGCCCAGATCTCGCGCCTCGTCGGGACCACGAAGTCGACGATCGAGCAGATCCGCAACCGCAGCCACTGGAATTCGGCCAATCTGGTGCCGATGGACCCGGTGACGCTCGGCCTGTGCTCGCAGATCGACCTCGATCTGGAGGTCCAGCGTGCTTCGAAGGGCCAGCCGCCCGCGGCACCTGTCGGCGACACGCTGCTTCCCGCCTCGATCACCGAATCGATGCCCGTCCAGGAAGGCGGCGCCGCGGCGGAGGACGAAGAGCCGGAACTCGACGCCAATGCGGTGTTCGCGAAGCTTTCGTCGCTGAAGCAGAAAGACCCCGAGCCGGATGACGAGGACGAGCGCTAGTCCCTGCCGTTCCCGTTGGCGCGGGGAGGCATGGCCTCGCGCATTTCCATCGCCCGGTAGAAATCGGCGAGTTGCTTGCCGCGCTCGGGCCTGAAGCTGCGGCCCGATGGGGTGATCGACGCGATCCGGTCGATGCGGAAGGCACGGAAATCCTCGCGCAGCTCGCACCAGCCGACCAGCGTCCACACCTTGCCCCAGAACCACAGGCCGAGCGGCCGGACGTCGCGTTCCGAGCCGCGGCCCGCTTCGTCGCTATAGTCGAGCTTGAGAACGTCCCGCGCCTCGATGGCGCGTTCCAGCCTGTCGATCGTGATACGGTCCTGGTCGCTCACCACCCAGCTCGGGGAATGGATCTCGGTGCGTGCGATGCGCGACTTTTCCGCGTCGGGCAACACCGCCGCGATCTTCACCAGCGCCTCTTCGGCAGCCCTTGCCATCGCAGCCCCGCCGAAGGCGCGCACCATGCGCGCGCCGGCGACCAGAGCGACGATCTCGTCACGCGTGAACATGAGCGGCGGAAGGTCGAAGCCTTCCCGCATGATGTAGCCGACGCCGGCTTCCCCGTCGATCGGTACACCCGTCGACTGGAGGTCGGCGATATCGCGGTAGATGGTTCGCTCCGACACTTCCAGCCGCTCGCTCAGCGTCCGCGCGGTGACCAGCCGGCCACCGCGGAACTGCTGAACGATCTGGAACAGGCGGTCGGCGCGACGCATCCGCTATCCTCAGTTGAACAGGCCAATGCTGTTGCCGTCGGGATCGAGGCAATAGGCGAAGCGGCCGGCCGGTATCTCTATCACCGGCGAGACCACGGTGCCGCCATTTTCCGTCACCCGCTGCATCGCCTCCTCGACCGAGGACGGCACAGCCAGATGGATGGTCGGCCCGCTGCCCGGCTCCGCCGGCTTGCCCGGATAGATATGTCCAGCGACCGAATCCTGGTCGAGGGCGGCGAACCGCGCCATCGGGTTCGGACCTTCCATGTCGGCCAGGTCGCCTTGCAGCACCGCTTCGTAGAACGCCTTCGATCGCGCCATGTCGCTGACCGGAATCTCGAACCAGACGGCGGCGTGTTTCGGGACGGAATTGCTCATGATGGTCTCCCTCGCGGCTTCCGGCGGAACCGCTGATCCTGACAGGATTCTGGCACGAGGCTCCTGACAACATCATGTCAGGAGCTGGCAGCCGCCGGAAAGCATTGCCGTTCGCGCCCATTGGATGATCGCGCCGCTCAGTACTGCCGGAAGCGGTCGAAATGCGGATCGCTCATCGCCGGATCCGGCCACCCGATATCCTTGCGGAGATGGGGTGGCAGCCCGTCGATCAGCCGGGCGGCGCGTCGCCGCCGCATCTGTGTGACGTAGACGCGCGCCAGACGCGCCGCGGCCTCCTGGGCCTTGCCGTAGAAACTGTTCATGTTGGGCTCTCCGTTGCTTTGCGACGACAGGAACATCATCGCACAGCGCTCCGGACAGCTTCCTGTCAGGAGGAGCCGCCGCCGGAGAGGTTGGCGGCCACGTCGGGCCGCAAACAGCCGAAGGCCGGTTGCGCGGAGCCTATTCGCTCTTGACCGGCACCGTGTAGTTCAACGGCAGCCGGCCGCCATCGGCATAGATGGTCTGGCCGGTAATGTAGCTCGCGTCTTCCGAGGCGAGGAAGGAGGCTATCGCGGCAATCTCGGCGGGCATTCCGATCCGGCCGAGCGGCGTGCGCGACAGGATGCGGTTCTTGGCCGCCGGATCGTCGTTCACGCTGGCCAGCATGTCGGTCATGATCGAGCCGGGCCCGATCGCGTTGACCCGGATTCCGTAGGGCGCCAGCGACAGCGCCATCGCCTTGGTGAGCTGGTTCACGCCACCCTTGGACACCGAATAGGGAACCTGGTTGGCGATCGCGAATACCGCGTTCACCGACGACATGTTGACGATCACGCCGGCCGGCCCGCCATTCTTGACCTTGTCGACCATGTAGCGGGCGACCGCCTGGCCGGCGAGGAAGGACCCCTTCAGGTTGATGCGCAGCACGCGGTCGAAATCGTCTTCCTTGAGGTCGAGAAAATCGGCTCCATGCACCACGCCGGCATTGTTCACCAGGATGTCGACGTCCCCGAACATGTCGATGGTCGCAGCGACCAGATTGTGCACGTCGAGGCGTTTGCCGACATCGGTCTTGACGAAGCGGGCCTCGCCGAGCTTGCCGAGATCCTCTACCGCCGCCGTGCCGGCCTCCGCGTTGATATCGCCAACGACGACCCGCGCGCCGTCGCGAAGCAGGCGCTCGGCGATCGCGTAGCCGATACCGCCCGCCGCGCCCGTCACGATTGCAGTCTTGCCGTCAAGGGCCATGGTCAATTCTCCGTACGGTTTCGGGCGGACACTGGCCGCGCGGCGTCCGAACGTCAACCGGGACCGGACGGACGCTGCGGAAGCCTGCCCGAGCTCAGCCGATGCCCTTGGTCTTCAGGGCCACCGTGATTTCGTCGAGGATCGCCGGGTCGTCGATTGTGGCCGGCATCAACCACTCCTCGCGGTCGGCGATCTTCTGCATCGTGCCGCGCAGGATCTTGCCCGACCTGGTCTTGGGCAGCCGCTTGACCGTGACGACGGTCTTGAACGCGGCGACGGGACCGATCCTGTCGCGCACGAGGCCGACCACCTCCTTTTCGATCTCGCCCGAGTCGCGGTTGACGCCATGGTTGAGCACCACAAAGCCGCACGGGATCTGCCCCTTCATCTGATCGGCCATGCCGATCACCGCGCATTCGGCGACGTCCGGATGCTCAGCAACCACCTCCTCCATCGCGCCGGTCGACAGGCGATGGCCGGCCACGTTGATGATGTCGTCGGTGCGGGCCATGATGAACAGGTAGCCGTCCTCGTCGATGAAGCCGGCATCTGCGGTCTTGTAGTAGCCCGGGAACTCGGCGAGATAGGCCGTGCGAAAGCGCTCGTCCGCGTTCCACAGCGTCGGCAGGCATGCCGGCGGCAGCGGCAGCTTGATCACCACATTGCCGAGCGTGCCCCGCTCGACCTCATGGCCTGCATCGTCGAGGATGCGCATGTCGTAGCCCGGCATCGGCACACCGGGCGAGCCGTACTTCACCGGCAGCAATCCGAGGCCGACCGGGTTCTGGCTGATCGGATTGCCGGTCTCGGTCTGCCACCAATGGTCGATCACCGGCACCTTGAGCTGGTTTTCGGCCCACTTGATGGTCTCCGGGTCTGCCCGCTCCCCGGCGAGGAACAGCGTCCGGAATGCCGAAAGATCGTACTTGCCGACGAACTCGCCCTTCGGATCCTGCCCCTTGATGGCGCGGAATGCCGTCGGCGCGGTGAACAGCGCGACGACGCCGTGTTCGGCGATCACGCGCCAGAACGTCCCGGCGTCGGGCGTGCCGACCGGCTTGCCCTCGAACAACACCGTCGTGCAGCCATGCAGCAGCGGCGCGTAGACGATATAGGAATGGCCGACCACCCAGCCGACGTCCGACGCGGCCCAGAACACCTCACCGGGTTTGACGCCGAACTCGTTCCACATCGACCATTTGAGCGCTACCATATGGCCGCCATTGTCGCGCACCACGCCCTTCGGCTGTCCCGTCGTGCCGGACGTGTAGAGCACGTAGAGCGGATCGGTTGCCGCGACCGGCACGCATTCCACCTCGGTACCGGCGGCCTTGGCGGCCTCTACCGCATCGCGGTAGTCGATGTCGCGGCCGTCGACCAGGTCACAACCCTGCTGCTCGCGCTGCAGGATGATGCACGACCGGACCTTGTGCCGCGCCATGGAGATCGCACCGTCGAGCAGCGGCTTGTAGGCGACCACGCGGCCCGGCTCTATGCCGCAGGACGCGGAAATGATCAGGTCGGGCCGTGCGTCGTCGATACGGGTGGCGAGCTCCTTGGCCGCGAACCCGCCGAACACCACGGAGTGGATGGCGCCGAGCCGCGCGCAGGCGAGCATGGCGAATGCCGCCTCCGGAACCATAGGCATGTAGATGATGACGCGATCGCCCTTGCCGATGCCCTGGCCGCGTATGACCGCGGCGAGCGCCTCGACCTCCTGCTTGAGCTGCGCGTAGGTGAAGCTCTTCTTGGCGCCCGTGATCGGGCTGTCGTAAATCAGCGCCGTCTGGTCGGCACGGCCGCCTTCGACATGCCGGTCGATGCAGTTGTAGCAGGTATTGCAGGTCGCGCCTGCGAACCATCTGCCGTAGACGTCCTGATCTGGATCGAAAACCGCCTCCCAAGGCGAAAACCAGTCGATCTCGCCGGCCGCCCCTGCCCAGAACGCCTCCGGGTCCCGCTGCCAGCCCTGATAGACCTCGTGGTAGCGCGAATTCATCCCTGATCTCCTCCCGTTTTTCCGCCGAGGTTTAGACCGTAGCGGCGGTATGCGTCCATGTGACTAAGGACGAAGGCCCGTCCGTGCTTTGACATGAAGCAACGAGGCTGGTCAAAGGACACGTCGATCCGCGCCGGGAACAAACGCGATGAGCAAGATCCTGCTACTGCTGATACTCGTCGCGATGGTGGTTCACATCATCCGGCCGCTTGGCCTGCCGGGCCTGCGTCGGCGCAAGGATTTCTGGAAGCTGGCGGTCTTCGCGCTCGCCGCGGTCTCGCTCACCGTCGCCTTGAGCCACGGCAATCTTTTCTAGAACGCCACGCCCTCAGGACAGCGTCGCTTCGCGCTCGGCCGCCGTCTCCTCCATCACGAACGGATAGAGGTGCTCCGCCCAGGCGTGATAGCCGATCTCGGAGGCGTGGAACCCGTCGGTTGAAAAGCCGGAAGGATCGACGATCGGCAGCCTTGTGGCGGGTATCGCGCCGCGCTCCAGGCACAGCGCCGCCGCCTTGCGGTTTATCAGCTGGGCCCGGATCTCGAGCAGCCGGCCGAGCGCATTCGGCAGCGCCGGCACCCGGCGCATATCGACCACCGGCGACCAGATCACCCGCGCCTCGGGCCATTTCGCCCTCAGCGCATAAAGCAGGCCGCCGAACTCCTTCTTGAAGCGCGCGACCGTGTGGAAGTTCTTGGCGTCATTGGTACCGATGGAGACCACGATGTGGCTCCACTCCTCCGCCGCGAGATTGGGCAGCACGTGGTCGCGGATCTGCCCCGCCGTTGCCGAATTGAATCCGGCCGCACGCCACACGACGCCCGCGCCGGTGCGTTCGACGATCATTCGCGCGAGCTGGGCGGCGAGGCCCTTGTCGGTTGTCCCGATGCCGACGGAGGCGGCCGAGGAATCGCCGATCACCAGAAGCCGGACCTCGGGGCTCGCCCCGTCGATCCGGTGACGGACGGGCCCCTTGGCAGGATGCATGCGCTCGGTGCGCAGCCGTACCCCGATGCCTTGCCATGCGTAGACGGGAAAGGCGAGCCATGACAGGAGGCCCTTGAGGATCATGCCGATACCGTCTTTCCGTTCCGCTGCTGTGGCGATACCCGCGCCCGTCAGCCGGCGCGCGACGCCTCGAAGATGCCGTCGATCGCCGAGCCGAGCATCGCGTCGAACTCCGCGTCGCTCTGGCCGGCCGACAGGCCCTCCGTCAGGGCGCGCGAGAAGCTTGCGATCATGCCGGTGTTCTTGGCCAGCATCGCGTTGGCGTCGTCGCGCGAATAGCCGCCCGACAGCGCCACAACGCGCATGACGTGCGGATCGTCGATCAGAGGCTTGTAGAGGTTCGGCTTCGTCGGCAGCGTCAGCTTGAGCATGATCTGCTTGCCGGCGGGAACGCCGTCGAGATGCCTGGTGATCTCGGCCAGCAGGATGTCTTCCGCCTCTGCCTTATCGGCAATCGAGATCGTGACCTCCGGCTCGATGATCGGCACGAGGCCATGGCCGAGGATCTGCCGGCCGATTTCGAACTGCTGGTCGACGACCGCCGCGATGCCCTTGGCGTTGGCGGCGTCGATCACCGAGCGCATCTTGGTACCGAACACGCCCTTGGCCACCGCACGCTCCAGCAGCGCATCGAGGTCCGGCATCGGCTTCATCAGCTTGACGCCGTCCGCCGCATCGGCGAGGCCCTTGTCGACCTTGAGGAACGGCACGACGCCGCGCTTTTCCCACAGATACTGCGCGGTCGGCACGCCGTCGATGTCGCGGTCCATGGTCTGCTCGAACAGGATCGCGCCCATCACCTTGTCGCCGGTGAAGGCGGGCGACTTGATGATGCGCGCGCGCATCTGGTGGATGAGATCGAACATCCCCTCTTCGTTCGACCAGGCGCTCTCGTCGACCCCGTAGAGCTTCAGCGCCTTCGGCGTCGAGCCGCCCGACTGGTCCAGCGCCGCGATGAAGCCGTCCTTGTTTGCGACCTGCGCCGCCATTGCCGTATTCGTCATGATGGTCTCCCGAACTTGATGTGCGGCAGATAACAGAGGCTTTGCGAGCAGGAAATATCAGTATCGCCGCTTTGCAGCGGCAAAAATACATTCAATCGGTTTAGTCCCAAACGAGTCCGGCGGTATGTGTCTGCGACCTCACACAGGACCGCCCGGCGTCATCCCTTGAGCGCTTGGACGCCCGGCAGGGCCTTGCCCTCCATCCACTCCAGGAAGGCGCCGCCGGCCGTCGAGACATAGGTGAAGTCCCCTGCCACCTCGGCATGGTTGAGCGCTGCGACCGTGTCGCCGCCGCCCGCGACCGAGATCAGCTTGCCCTCGCGCGTCTGCTCGGCGGCGTAGCGCGCAGCCTCGACCGTCGCGCGGTCGAACGGTTCGATCTCGAATGCGCCAAGCGGCCCGTTCCAGACCAGCGTGTCGGCCTTGCCGATCCAATCCTTCACGGCCCCGATCGTTTCCGGCCCGGCGTCGAGGATCATCGCATCCGGGGGTACGGCATCGACCGCCACCACCTCGCTCGGCGCGCCGGCCTTGAATTCACGCGCGATGACCGCATCGCTCGGCAGCACGATGGCGCAGCCAGCCTCCTCGGCCTCCTTCATGATCCGGCGCGCGGTGTCGGCAAGATCGTGCTCGCACAGCGATTTGCCGACATCGGTGCCGCCAGCCGCCAGGAAGGTGTTGGCCATGCCGCCGCCGATCACCAGCCCGTCGACCTTGCGCACCAGGTTCGACAACAGGTCGAGCTTGGTCGAGATCTTGGCGCCACCGACGATGGCCAGCACAGGCTTCCGCGGATTTCCGAGGCCCTTTTCCAGCGCCTCGAGCTCGGCCTGCATGGTGCGCCCGGCATAGGCCGGCAGCAAATGGGCAATCGCCTCGGTCGAGGCATGGGCGCGGTGTGCCGCCGAAAACGCATCGTTGACGAAGATGTCGCCCAGCCCTGCCAGCGCCCTGGCCATCGCCGGATCGTTCTTTTCCTCGCCCGCGTGGAAGCGCGTGTTCTCGAGCAGCAGGATGTCTCCGGACGCCATGTCCGCGACGGCTTTCTCGGCCTTTTCCCCGATGCAGTCGGCAGCGAAATGAACCCGGCGGTCGAGATGCGTCTCCAGCGCCTGCGCAATCGGCGCCAGCGAGAATTCCGGGTTCGGCGCGCCCTTCGGGCGCCCGAAATGCGACAACAGGATCACCTTGGCGCCCTTGTCCGACAGTTCGATGATCGTCGGCGTGATGCGTTCGATGCGCGTCATGTCGGTGATCTTGCCGTCCTTCATCGGCACGTTGAGATCGACCCGCAAGAGCACGCGCTTTCCCGAGAGGTCGTCAATATCGTCGAGGGTCCTGAAGCCGTGCATCGCATCTTTCCGTCGTTTGAAAAACTGCCGGACCATAGCGATACCGGGCATGCTGGCAAGCCCTTGGAGCCGTGATTTCCTGGAGCCCGAAATGCCTGCCGCCGCACGCCGCGCCCTTCGCACCGCCGCATATCCGGCGACCCGGTCGCGCATCTCGCCGAGGCTGAGAAAGACCGGTATGCGGGGCGGGGCGGTGACCGGCTCCACCGAGAGGCCGGCGGCGGTGATCTTGCCGTTGTCGCCGACGTCGCGGACGATGAGCTCGATCTGCCCCAGAGCGACTCGGTCGCCATAGTCGGCATGACCGCCAAGCCGGTCGACCATCAACTCGCCGATCGTCATCTCGATCTCTTCCTCGTCGAGGCCGGGCGCATAGGCGGCCTCGAGGTCGCCGGCGGGGCGGGACGGATCGACGGGGAACGCGCCGAAGAACTCGGCGTCCTCCGGGTCGACCACGGCGCGGCTGGCGAACAACCGGTCGAGCAGACGCGGATAACGCGGTGAAATGAACAGATAGACGTAGTCGCCGGCTCGCAGCCGCCCGGCATACTGGTAGCGCATCGATTGCCCGTCGCGGATGACCAGCGATGGCCGCGCCCAGCGTGGCACGCGCTCACCGCGGGCGACCGGGCTGTCGGCCACGACGCGGTAGGCGAGCAGCTCGTGATGCGCGGTACCGGGCAGTTCGAGCTCGACCTTTTCAACGGGGCCGCTGCGCGGCGGCAGAACGAGGTTCAGGCGCCGCGCCAGCGGGCTGATGGTCCAGCCCTGGACGAGCAGCGATACGAGCACGATGATGAAGGCGCTGTTGAAGAACACCTGGCTGTTGGGAAGCTGGCCGAGCAGCGGCACGATGGCGAGCAGGATCGACACCGCGCCACGCAACCCTACCCAGGCGATGAACGCGGTCTCGGCGCGCTGGAAGTTGAACGGCAGCAGGCACAGCCACACCGCGACCGGGCGGGCGACGAAGATCAGGAACAGCGCCAGACCGATCGCGGCGAGCGCGATGTCGGGAAACTGCGACGGGGTGGCGAGCAGGCCCAGGAGCAGGAACATGATGATCTGCGCGAGCCAGCTCACGCCGTCCTGGAAGCGCTTCAGCGTCGGCGCCGAGCGCATGTTGCGGTTGCCCGCGTGGAGGCCGGCGACATAGACCGCGAGGAAGCCGCTTCCGCCGACGACGCCGGTCACCGAGAAGACGAGCAGCGACAGCGCGATGACGAAGATCGGCGTCAGCCCGCGCTCCATGTTCAGTCGGTTGACCAGCCCGACGATCAGCAGCCCGCCGAGATAGCCCGCGATCAGGCCGAGCCCCATCTGCAGCACGAAGCGCAGCAGCACCTCCCAGCTCAGATCGTCGAGCGCGGTGCCCGCCGCGATGATCTCGACAAGCGCGATTGTGAGGAAGATCGCCATCGGATCGTTGGACCCGGATTCGATTTCCAGCGTCGAGCGGACCTTGTCGCGGATGTTGATGCCGCCGACGCGCAACAGGAAGAACACCGCGGCGGCGTCCGTCGAGCCGACGATCGCGCCGAGCAGGATCGATTCCATCCAGCCGAGCCCGAGCAAAAGCCGCGCCGCCAGCCCGAAGACCAGGGCCGTGATGACGACACCCACGGTGGCGAGCGTAAGTGCGGGAAACGCCGCGTGGCGGAACGACTGGATCGGCGTGCCGAAGCCGGAATCGAAGAGGATGACGGCCAGCGCCAGACTGCCGATGAAATAGGCGACGCCGGCATTGTCGAAATCGAGCCCGACCCCGTCGACGCCGGCGACGAGGCCGATGCCGAGGAACAGGAGCAGCAGCGGCGTGCCGAAGCGGAAGGCCAGCAGGCTGGAAAAGGCGGCGACGAGCACGAGGATCGTGCCGATCAGCGTAACCGCATAGATCCAGTCGATCATCCCGCCTCAAATCCCTTCCGTCGTCGCGCCTGCCTCCCGGAGTTGCGTTGCGCGTCCCGATCGCCGCGCGGCCGGGGAATCGTGCCCCGCCGCCGGCCGGTTCATTGAAACGGCAATCCGCCCCCAAAGCAACGCCGGTATCGCCATGACCGCCGGACATGCGCCGAAATGCGAAAACGCCCGGCAGCCATCTGCCGGGCGTCGGTCATCTTCCACGGGAAAAGAGCCGGCAAGAAGGCCGGGTCCGGATCCTATATGGTTTTTCCGAATGCCACCGCCGTGTCGGACATGCGGTTCGAGAAGCCCCACTCATTGTCGTACCATGACATCACGCGCACCAGATTGCCCTCGATGACCTTGGTCTGGTCGAGCGCGAAGGTCGACGATGCGGGATTGTGGTTCATGTCGATCGAGACCAGCGGCTCGTCCGTGTAGGCGAGGATGCCATTCAGCGATCCGTCTGCAGCCGCGACCAGCGCCTTGTTCACCTCGTCGACCGTCACCGGCTTCTTCGACACGAACTTGAAGTCGATCACCGAGACGTTCGGGGTCGGCACGCGGATCGACACGCCGTCGAGCTTGCCCTTGAGCTCCGGCAGCACGAGGCCCACCGCCTTCGCCGCGCCGGTCGAGGTCGGGATCATCGACATCGCGGCCGCGCGGGCGCGGTAGAGGTCCTTGTGCATCGTGTCGAGCGTCGGCTGGTCGCCCGTATAGGCGTGGACCGTGGTCATGAAGCCCTTCTCGATGCCGAACGCGTCGTTGACCACCTTGGCGACCGGAGCCAGGCAGTTCGTCGTGCAGGAGGCGTTGGAAACGACCATGTGCTCCTTGGAGAGCTTGTCGTGATTGACGCCGTAGACCACCGTCAGGTCGGCGCCGTCGGCGGGCGCCGAAACGAGGACCCGCTTCGCGCCGGCCGACAGGTGCGCGGACGCCTTTTCCTTGGACGTGAAGATGCCGGTGCATTCCATCACGATGTCGATGTCGAGATCGCCCCAGGGAAGCTTGGAGGGATCGCGCTCGGCCAGCACCTTGAAGGAATCCGTGCCGACATTGATCGTGTCGCCGTCGACCTTGACCTGTGACGGGAAGCGGCCATGCACGCTGTCGTAGCGCAGGAGGTGCGCATTGGTCTCGACCGGGCCGAGGTCGTTCACCGCGACGATGTCGATGTCCTTGCGTCCGGATTCGTAGATGGCGCGCACGACATTGCGGCCGATGCGGCCAAATCCGTTGATGGCAACTCTCACGGTCATAGGTCTATCCCTCCTGGTGCGCCCCGAGCGGGCGGTACGGCAGATTGTCTGGCCCGGCCCTCGGAGCCGGGATCGGAAACGCTGTCACGGTTGCGCGCAAAGCAGCCGTTTCATAGCGGTCGCCTCGCCGCGAATCCAGCGCCAGCATTGTCGCGGGCTTGGTTCAGGCGAAACGCGCCGACACCGCTTCGACGACGGCCTCGGCCGTGATGCCGAAATGCTTGTACAGGGCCTCGTAGGGTCCGCTGGCCCCGAACCCGGTCATGCCGACGAAGATGCCGTCTTCGCCGATGAAGCGGTCCCAGCCCTGGCGGATGCCGGCCTCGATCGCCACCCGTACCGGGGCCTTGCCGATCAGCGCTTCCTGATAGTCCTTGCTCTGCTCCGCGAAGAGCTCGAACGAGGGCACCGAGACCACGCGCGTGGCATGTCCGCGTCCCTCGAGGACCTTCTGGGCCGCCAGTGCGATCTCGACTTCCGATCCCGTCGCGAACAGCGTGACGGAAGGATCGTCGCTCGCTACCGAAAGCTCGTAGGCGCCGAGCGCGCACAGGTTCTCCTCGGAGAACTCGGTCCGCACCGCCGGCAGGTTCTGCCGCGTCAGGGCCAGTGTCGAAGGCCTGGTCTTGGTCTCCATCGCGATCTGCCAGCACTCGGCCGTCTCGGTCGCATCGGCCGGGCGGAACACCAGATGGTTGGGGATGGCGCGCAGCGCTGCCATATGCTCGACCGGCTGGTGCGTCGGGCCGTCCTCGCCGAGGCCGATCGAATCATGCGTCATCACGAAGCCGACCCTGAGGCCCATCAGCGAGGCGAGCCGCATCGCCGGCCGGGCATAGTCGGAGAACACCAGGAAGGTGCCGCCATAGGGGATCACGCCGCCATGCAGCGCCATGCCGTTCATGGCCGCCGCCATGCCGTGCTCGCGAATGCCGTAATGCACGTAGCGGCCGGAATAGTCGGTCGGCGTGATCGGCTTGGTCTGTGGCGTGCGCGTGTTGTTCGAGCCGGTCAGGTCAGCCGAACCGCCGATCGTCTCGGACAGGCACTCGTTGATCACCTCGAGCGCCATTTCCGACGATTTGCGGGTCGCGACCTTCGGCTTGTCGTGCGCCAGCTTCTTCTTGTAGTCGGCGATCGCCGTTTCGAAGCCGCCCGGCAGGTCGCCGCGCATGCGCCGCTCGAACTCGGAGCGTATGTCGGCTTCCGCACCCGCCAGCCGCTTTTCCCACTCCTTGCGCTCTTTCGCGGAGCGCAGTCCGGCCAGGCGCCAGTCGTCGAGGATTTCGGACGGGATCACGAACGGCGCCGATGTCCAGCCGAGCGCCTTGCGGGTTGCAGCGATTTCCTCGGCGCCGAGCGGCGAGCCGTGCGCCTTGCTCGTGCCGGCGCGGGTCGGGGCGCCGTAGCCGATGGTCGTTTTGAAGGCGATCATCGTCGGCCGGTCGGATTTGCGGGCTTCCTCGATCGCCGCCGCGATCGCCTCGGGATCGTGGCCGTCGGCCTTGAGCGTGTTCCAGCCCGAGGCCTCGAAGCGCTTGGACTGGTCGGTCGAGTCGGCCAGCGAGACCGCGCCGTCGATCGAGATGCCGTTGTCGTCCCACATGACGATCAGCTTGTTGAGCCGCAGATGCCCGGCGAGCGAGATCGCCTCCTGGCTGATGCCTTCCATCAGGCAGCCGTCGCCTACAAGCACATAGGTGTAGTGGTCGACCAGATCGTCGCCGAACTGGGCATTGAGGATGCGCTCGGCGAGCGCCATACCCACCGAATTGGCGAGACCCTGGCCGAGCGGGCCGGTGGTCGTCTCGATGCCGGCGGCGTGGCCGTATTCTGGGTGGCCCGCCGTCCGTGAACCGAGCTGACGGAAATTCTTGATCTCGTCGATCGTGACGTCTTCGTAGCCGAGCAGGTAGAGCAGCGAATAGAGCAGCATCGACCCGTGGCCCGCCGACAGCACGAAGCGGTCGCGGTCCGGCCACTGCGGCGTCTTCGGATCATGCGTCATGAAACGCGTGAACAGGACCGTTGCGATGTCGGCCGCGCCCATCGGCAGGCCGGGATGTCCTGAGTTGGCTTTCTCGACGGCGTCCATCGAGAGAAAACGGATAGCGTTGGCCATCCGGTCGTGTTTTTCGCGTGTTGTCATGATCGCTCGCTTGCCGGCTGCGGGGCATTTTCCGGGTCGAAAGGGGCCAGGGGCCTGAAAAGCCCGCGACACATAGCAGGTGCCGGCTTCAAGTCAACAAAGCCCGCAATGCCTATTTCGGGCGGATTTTCCGCCTCCTTGGCGTCCGGACGGCGCTTTGCGGGGGAAACCGGCAACGGCTTTATTGACGCCCGCTTCACACGCCGCCTAATCTTTCCGCTATAAGGCGTTCACTTGAATGCGCGATTCGCGGCGGGGCAGGCGCTGGGAAACATCATGGGCGGAGAAGCCACCCTCAAGGAGGTCATCGCCCGGCTGGGCAAGGCGATCGATGCGCTCGAAAATGCCGTGGCCGCGCGGATCGAGCAGGAGCAGGATTATTCCGAAGCCGAGGCCGAGGTTCAGCGCATGAATGCCGACCGCGCCCGCCTCGCCCAGGAACTCGACGGCTCGGAGGCCAAGGCCGAACGGCTGGAAAACGCCAACCGCGAAGTCTCGCGCAGGCTGGTGACCGCGATGGAGACGATCCGCGCGGTTCTCGACAGATAAGGTGTAAGCCATGGCGCAGGTCACGGTCACGATCGACGGCAAGTCCTATCGCATGGCGTGCGACGAGGGGCAGGAGGAACACCTGACCGACCTGGCCGGCCGCTTCGACCGCTATGTCGCGCATCTCAAGGAATCCTTCGGCGAGATCGGCGACCAGCGGATCACCGTCATGGCCGGGATCATGGTGATGGACGAACTGGCGGAGCTTCAGAAGCGCGTGCGCGGCATGGAGAGCGAGATCGCGACGCTGCGCAAGACCCGCGACGAGGCCCTCGTCAAGGCCGACAAGAACGATGCCGCACTGACCGGCGCGCTTGCCGGCCTCGCGGAGCGGATGGAAAATCTCGCTGGAAAGCTCAACGGCAAGGGCGAGGTCGCCTAGTATTTGCAGCCAGGCGTGTCCGTCTAGATCCAGAATACCAAGGGCCCGTCAGTCGGCCTCGAGTTCCTCGCGCAGCAACTCCAGTTCCAGCCACTCTTCTTCCATCGCAGCGAGCGCGGTTCGCTCTGCATCCAGATGCGCCGCCGTCTTCGCAAACGCATCTGGATCACGGCTATAGAGTTCCGGATCCCCGAGGCGGGCTTCGAGTTTGACGATCGCCGCTGACGCGGCTTCCATCTTCCTGGGGAGCGTCTCCAGCGCGAATTTCTGCTTGTAGGAGAGCTTGCGGCGCGAGGCCGCCGGACCGTCCGACGCGGACGCCGGCTGTGTCTTGGCCACCGGCTTTGGAGGCGAAGGTCTGGCCTTCACCGCATCGCCGAGATGCCTGCCGCCGCGTTGCGCAAGCATGTCGGAATAACCGCCGGCATATTCGACCCACAGCCCTTCGCCTTCCGGCGCGACGGTGCTGGTCACGGTCCGGTCGAGGAAATCGCGGTCGTGGCTGACGAGGATCACGGTGCCGGGAAAGCCGGCGACGAGTTCCTGCAACAGGTCCAGCGTCTCCATGTCGAGGTCGTTGGTCGGTTCGTCGAGCACCAGCAGGTTCGACGGCCGCGCAAGGATACGGGCCAGCGCCAGCCGCGCCCGCTCGCCGCCCGATAGCTCCTTCACCGGCGTGCGCGCCTGCTCCGGCTTGAACAGGAAATCCTTGAGATAGCTGACGACATGCCGGTGTTCGCCGTTGACGCTCACCTGGTCGCCGCGCCCTCCGGTAAGGTAGTGCGCGACGGTCTCTTCGGGGTCGAAGCTCTCGCGCTTCTGGTCGAGCACGGCGACGTCGAGATTGGCCCCGAGCCGGACGTCGCCGGCATCCGGCTCGAGTTCGCCGATCAGGAGCTTCAGGAGCGTCGTCTTGCCGACACCGTTGGGACCAATCAGGCCGAGCCGGTTGCCGCGCTGGATGCGGATCGAGAAGTCGCGGACGATCGGCCGGTCGCCATAGCTCTTCGCGATCGAGCGCGCCTCTATCACCAGCTTTCCCGATTCTGCCGCGTCGCTCGCTGCGAGCCGCGCCACGCCATCCGGCCCGCGATGCGCGCGGTGGCGCTGGCGCATGTCCTGAAGCTCGCCCAGCCGGCGCATGTTGCGCTTGCGCCGCGCCGTGACGCCGTAGCGCAGCCAGTGTTCCTCGCGCACGATCTGGCGCCCCAGCTTGTGCTGCTCGCGCTCTTCCTCCTCCAGCACCTGGTCGCGCCACTCCTCGAAATGCGCGAAGCCCTTGTCGAGACGCCGCGTCGTGCCGCGGTCGAGCCAGACGGTGGCGCGCGACACGCGCTCGAGAAAGCGGCGGTCGTGCGAGATCAGGATGATTGCCGAGGTCGAGCGTGACAATTCGCCTTCCAGCCACTCGATTGTCTGGAGGTCGAGATGATTGGTCGGCTCGTCGAGGAGCAGGATGTCGGGCTGCGGAGCGAGTGTCCGCGCCAGCGCCGCGCGCCGCGCCTCGCCGCCCGAAAGGGTCGCCGGCGCCTCGTCGCCGGTCAGGCCGAGATGCTCAAGGAGATAGCTCGCGCGATGCGGATCGTCGGCCGGCCCGAGACCGGATTCGACATAGGCGCGCACGGTCGCGAACCCGTCGAGGTCCGGCACCTGGGGCAGATAGCGAACCGTCGCGTCGGGCTGGCGAAACACCGTCCCGTCCTGCGGTTCGACCTGACCCGCGGCGATCTTCAGGAGGGTGGACTTGCCCGACCCGTTGCGTCCCACCAGTGCGATCCGGTCTCCCGCCGACGCCTGCAGCGCTGCGCCGTCGAGCAGCGGCGTGCCGCCGAAGGTCAGCCGGATGTCGTCGAGCTGGAGAAGCGGCGGCGCCATCGTCAGGCTCCGGCCGGTTCGGCGAAATGCGCCACCAGCAGCGCGCGCCCCTCGCCCAGCGTGATCGACAGCGCGCCGCGAACCTCGTTCGAGATGGTCAGCGACGACCCGAACGGCACGGCCGCGTCGTCGAGCGGCCACTTGGCGCCCCGCACGGTCAGCCCGGTCAGCGGCGTGAAGCCGAGGATGCTGAACAGCGTTCCATCGGGAAAGTCGAATGCGGCATCCCCGGTGAGAAGCGGCCGGCCTTCCTGGTCGCCGCTCGACAGCACCACCGGCATGCCGCCCTCGGCTAGCCGGATAGCGGCTGCGAGATGCAGGAACGCATGATCCGCGCGCCGGCCGCCGAATGCGCCCGCCAGAACCAGCGAGGTCGCGCCGCGCGCCAGCGCAGCGTCGACGGCGATCTCGCCATCCGTCATGTCCTTTTCCGCAGGAAAGATCTCGGTCGGAATACGCTCGAACCGCCCGCGCAGCCCCTCGTCGACGGAATCGAAATCGCCGGTCCACAGTTCCGGGTCGAGGCCAAGCGCCTCGGCGTGGCGAATACCCGAATCCGCCGCGATCGCGCGCGCGCTTGCGACCTGGTCGCGAAGCCTTGGCGTCGGCGAGAGGTCGCCCCCGAGGAGAATGACGAAGTGGCTCATGACGGGGCCTTTAGCACGCGCGGCCTCGGAAGCAACAGCACTCCGCCCATGGCGGCCCCCAACATTGCCCTTGCCTCGCGCCCCGGCCCGCTCTAAGTCTCAGGTCGCTCTAACGGGGTGCCGGCTGTGTGAAGACGTAGCCCGGCTGAGAGGCATAGCGGAATTCCGCGCCAACCCGCTGAACCTGATCCGGATCATACCGGCGGAGGGATTAGACGCTCACGACCAGGCGCCTCATTCCCTTTCAACACGAACCGAAAGGAGGCGCTGATGCGCTGCACGATACTCACGACTTCGATCGCCCTCGCACTGCTCGCTGGCCCCGTCCAGGCGGCCGGGAAGTTGACCGTCTACACCTATGAGAGCTTCACCGCCGAGTGGGGTCCCGGCCCGATTGTCGAGAAGGCCTTCGAGGAAACCTGTGGCTGCGACATCGAGTTCGTCTCCGTCGCCGACGGGGTGGCCCTGCTCAACCGCCTCAAGCTGGAAGGTGCTGCAACCGAGGCAGACATCGTGCTCGGCCTCGACACCAATCTGACCTACGAGGCGCGCCAGACCGGCCTGTTCGCGCCGCACGGGGTGGACCTGTCCTCGGTCGATGTTCCCGGCGGCTGGTCCGACGACACGTTCGTACCCTTCGATTACGGATACTTCGCCGTTGTCTACGACACCGAGACGGTTTCCGAACCGCCGGCGAGCCTCCACGACCTCGTCGAGGGCGACCCGGCAGTCAAGATCGCCATCCAGGACCCGCGCACCTCGACGCCGGGCCTCGGCCTGCTCCTGTGGATGAAGGCCGTCTATGGCGACGATGCCGCCGACGCCTGGGCGAAGCTCAAGGATCGCGTGCTGACGGTGACGCCGGGCTGGTCGGAGGCCTACGGGCTGTTCACCGGTGGCGAGGCGCAGATGGTGCTGTCCTACACCACGTCTCCGGCCTATCACCGCATCGCCGAGGACAACGACCGCTACGCGGCTGCCTCCTTCGCCGAGGGCCACTATCTGCAGATCGAGGTTGCCGGCATCACGGAAAAGGGCGCCGCAAATCCGCTCGCGAAGGAATTCATCGCCTTCATGACCGGACCCGGCTTCCAGGATGCCATACCCGAGACAAACTGGATGTTCCCGGCCGGCAAGACGTCGAAGCCGCTCAATCCGGTCTTCGACGAGCTGGTGAAACCGGCGAAGACGCTTATCATCGATGCCGAAACGGTCGCCGGCAATCGCAAGGCATGGATTGACGAATGGCTGTCGGTGATGAGCCGCTGAGCACTGCCGCGCCAATGGCCGACAGGCGGATCGTCGCGGGCGTTGTGGCGCTCGCGGTGGTCGCCGTCGTCATCGGCGGCGCGTTTGCCGGCCTCCTCGCGGAGGCCGGCCGCAATCCGGGCGGCGCGGTGGACGCCTTCGACGGCTACCTGTTCCGCATCGTTCGATTCACGCTCTGGCAGGCCGTGCTGTCGACGCTGCTGTCGGTGGCGCCGGCAATCCTCGTTGCACGGGCGATCTCGCGCCATCCGCGCTTTCCGGGCAGAGCGATGCTTTTGCGGCTGTTCGCCGTTCCGCTGGCCCTGCCCGCGATCGTCGCCGCGCTCGGCGTTCTGGCGCTCTATGGCCGCGCCGGGCTCTTCGCCGGCCTCCTGTCGGACATCTCGCAGACCGGCTGGCCCGGCATATACGGCCTGTCCGGCATTCTCGTCGCGCATGTCTTCTTCAACCTGCCGCTCGCCACGCGCCTGTTCCTCGAAACGCTCGAAGCGGTGCCGGCCGACCAGTGGCGGCTGTCGGCGCAACTCGGCATGACGGCGCGCACCACCCTTCGCGTCGTCGAATGGCCGGCCATGCGCGCCGGGCTGCCGGGCATTGCCGGGCTCGTTTTCATGCTCTGCGTGACGTCCTTCACCATCGTGCTGATGCTTGGCGGCGGCCCCGGTGCGACGACGCTGGAAGTGGCGATCTACCAGTCGCTCAGGTTCGACTTCGACCCGGCCCGCGCGGTCACCCTGACGCTCGTCCAGATATTGTTGACGGTCCTGGTCTTCGCCGCCCTCGCCCGGCTCGGCGCCGTCGTGGCGGGCGATGCGAACCTGCCGGTCTCCTCGCGGCGTTTCGCGACCGCAACTGTCCCCGAGGCGGCGGTCAACGCGCTTCTCATCGGCGTCGCCTTCCTTTTCGTCGCCGGGCCGATGGCCGCTACCGTCGTCGCCGGGCTTCGCGCCGACCTGGTGCGGATCGCCGGCGAGGAAGCTTTCTGCGCCGCGCTCGTCACCAGCCTCGTCCTGGCCTCGATCTCGGCAGTCGGCTCGGTCCTGCTCTCGCTGGCGCTCGTCAAGGCGCGGCGGGCACTCGAGATACGCGACCGAGGTGCGGTGTCGTTGCTGCAGCGACTGGCCGGCAACGGGGCCACCCTGGTTCTGGTCGTCCCGCCGATCGTCATCGGCGCCGGCTGGTTCGTGCTGTTGCGCCATTCCGGCTCGGTCTTCGCAGCCGCACCTGTGATGGTCGCCGCCGTCAACGCCATCATGGCGATGCCCTTCGCGGTGCGCGCCATCCGCCCTGCTCACGATGCCGCCAGCCACCGCCATGACCGGCTTTGCCAGCAGCTTGGCATCCGGGGACTGGTACGGCTTCGACTGATCGACTGGCCGGTTCTCCGGCGGCCTCTGGCCACGGCATTCGCTTTCGCGATGGCGCTATCGCTCGGCGACCTCGGTGTCATAGCGCTGTTCGGCAGCGACAGCGTCCAGACCCTGCCCTACCTGCTCTATTCGCGCATGGCGAGCTACCGGACCAGTGACGCCGCCGGCATCGCCCTCATCCTCGGTCTGCTCTGCCTCGCGCTGGTGATGGCGGCCGATCGCCTCGGGAGGCAGCCAGGATGACCGGCGGCGGCGAGATACATTGCCGGGACGTCCGTTTCGGCTATCCCGGATCCGGTGAGATGGCGTTCGACTTTGATGTCGAAGCAGGCGGCATCGTCGCGCTCATGGGGCCGAGCGGATCGGGCAAGTCGACGCTGCTCGCCCTGATCGCCGGTTTCGAGACACCGCTTTCCGGCAGCATCGTGATCGGCGGTCGCGACGTGACCCGCCTGCCCCCGGCGTCCCGTCCGGTCTCGATGGTGTTCCAGGAGAACAACCTCTTCGCCCATCTCGACGTGGAATCGAACGTCGGGCTGGGACTTTCGCCCTCGCTTCGTCTGGGCAGGGAAGAGCGCCAGCGCATCGAGGAAGCTCTCGCCTCGACCGGGCTCGCCGGCAAGGCGAAGCGGCTTCCCGCGGAACTGTCGGGCGGCGAGCGCCAGCGTGTCGCTCTGGCGCGTGCCCTGCTGCGCGACCGGCCGGTGCTGCTGCTCGACGAACCCTTCGCATCGCTCGGCCCGGCGCTGCGGTCCGACATGCTGGCGCTGCTCGCCGACTTGCACCAGCGCCGCGGCATGACCGTGCTGATGGCCACGCATCAGCCGGAGGATGCGCGCGCGGTCGCCGGGCGGCTGCTGTTTCTCGGCGACGGGCGGATTCTTGCCGATGGCGACGCACGGGACTTGCTGTCGCCGGACGGACCGGAGACGGTGCGCGACTATATCGGCGCCCGAAAGGAGCGTTGAGAGCCGTTTCACCGCCCTTCCGCCCGGATACCGTCACAATTTCGCTTCAGATGCGGAAGGTCGAGCGGCGGGGATGACGCTGCCGGTTGCCCTGTGCTAACCGGCACCACATCTATCCCCGAGGAAAAGCCGCGAACCGCCTGTCGTCCGGCGAAAGGATACTGAGCTGCACTTGTCGACTCCGCTCCGCATCGTCGGGCCCCGTCTTCTCGGGGGAGCCCGATCAGCCGCCCGCGGTGTCGCCGTGGCCGCGCTGCTCGCAGCGTTGTCGGGATGTCAGGTCCTGGAAAGCGCCAGCGACGGCGCGATGCGCCCCTCCGCCAATCCGGTCACCATCGACACTGTCACGCGCAATGACCGGCTCGCCGCGATCGCCCGCGAGCAGCATCCCAAGATCCTCGCCACCTATGGCGGCGAATATTCGGACCAGAAGCTCGAGCGGATGGTTGCCAAGGTGGTCGGCGCGCTGACGCTGGACTCGGCGGACCCGACCCAGACCTACCGCATCACGATCCTCAACTCGCCCAACGTCAACGCTTTCGCGCTGCCGGGCGGCTATCTCTACGTGACGCGCGGCCTTCTCGCGCTCGCCAACGATTCGGCCGAGCTCGCGGCGGTGATCGCGCACGAGATGGCGCATGTGACGGCAAATCACGGCCTCCAGCGCCAGAAGAAGGAAGCCGAGGAGATGCTCGCTTCCCGCGTCGTCAACGATGTGCTCGGCGGCAGCCCGTCGGGCAAGGTTGCGCTGATCCGCGGCAAGCTCCGGCTCGCACAGTTCTCGCGCAACCAGGAGCTCGAAGCCGACGCGATCGGCATCAAGCATGTCGGCGAAGCCGGATTCGATCCCTACGCGGCGGCACGCTTCCTCCGCTCCATGGCCGCCTACAGCGACTTCCGCAGCGTGTCGGGCGCGACCGACGCCAGCCTCGACTTCCTCGCCAGCCATCCGACCGCGCCGCAGCGCATCGACCTCGCCCAGCGTCACGCACGGCAGTTTGGCCAGCCCGGCGTTGGCGACCGTGACCGCAATTCCTTCCTGTCCGGCATCGACGGCCTGTTGTTCGGCGACACACCCGACGAGGGCTACGTCCGTGGCACGACCTTCGTGCATCCAAAACTCGGACTCAGCTTCACGGTCCCGGACGGGTTCATCATCGACAATTCGGCCGCAGCGGTCACCGCTGCCGGACCCGGCGATATGGCCGTCCGCTTCGATGGCGTCTCACTCGATCCAAAGGTCTCCCTGACCGACTATATCCGCAGCGGCTGGGTGGCCGGGCTCGACGACAGCAGCGTGAGGGTCGAGACCATCAACGGAAACGAGGCAGCGCTCGCCCGCGCCAGCGCCGACGGTTGGCAGTTCTCGATCACGGTCTTCCGCGCCGGCGGCCAGGTTTATCGGTTGCTGACCGCCGCGCCGATGAACAGCACCCGCCTCGATAGCGTCGCGCGATCGATAAACGACAGCTTCCGCTTCCTGAGCGATCGCGAGAAGCGCGAACTGAAGCCGTTGCGCATAAGGGTGGTGACGGTGCGCGCCGGCGAGACGATCGGCACCATCGCCGCGCGGATGCAGGGCGTCGACCGCAAGCTCGACCTGTTCAGGCTGATCAACGCGCTGGCGCCCGGCGCCGGCGTGTCGGTCGGAGACAAGGTCAAGATCATCGCCAACTGAGTGTTGCCGAGCGTCCTGGAGGGTTCGTCAGGCGGCCATCTCGGGA
>JAMLJD010000053.1 GCA_023953775.1 Rhizobiaceae bacterium
GCGGCCTGGAAATGGTCTCCACCGGACGCGATTTCGGCTCGCTGTCGGCCTTCCGCTTCACCGCGCCGGGCGGCAGCTTCGTCGGCGTCGCGGACACCGGATTCTGGTATTTCGGCACCGTCACCCGCGACGCCGACGGCCGGCCGGCGGGCTTCGCCGATTTCCGCATGGTGCCCTTCGTCGACGAGGCGGGAACGCCGGTGCGCGAGAAATGGTATGTCGACGCCGAGGGCCTCGCCCTGCGCGACGGCAAGGCGATCGTCGGCTTCGAGCGCGAGCACCGGATCGCCGAATTCGACCTCGACCCGGACCACATGGCCGCCGCCACCCGAACCTACGACTTCCTGGTGCCGGCCTACGAACTGCGCCAGAACCGCGGCTTCGAGACGGTGACCTTCGCCCATCCGCAGGGCATCCATGCAGGCGGCATGGTCGTCGTGTCCGAAAAGAGCCTCGACAGGGACGGCAACATCTTCGCCGCCATCCTCGAAGGCCCCGACCGTGGCGTCTTCTCCGTCAAGCGCAATGGCGAGTTCGACATCACCGACGGTGCCTTTCTCCCCGACGGCGACCTGCTCCTGCTCGAGCGGCGCTACTCCATGGCCTCGGGCGTCGCGATGCGGCTGCGTCGGATCTACGGCGAGTCGATCCGCGCCGGCGCTCTCGCCGATGGCCCGGTGCTGATGGAAGCCGACATGGGCTACCAGATCGACAACATGGAAGGTCTCGACGTCTGGCGTCGCGACGATGGCGCGCTGGTCGTCTCGCTGGTCTCCGACGACAACCACTCGATCCTGCAGCGCAATCTCTACCTGGAATTCCTGCTCCACGACGAGTAGTCGCGGGCCGCATCGGGGTAACATTTCTTCAAGCCCGCGCCGCCTCCGGATTCTATCCTTACGACCAGCCTGGCGTTCCGCCCGGCAGCCAGGACAAGGAGAGACACATGGCCGTGCTGCGCATCGTGGCGAACATTGCCGCGGAGGATCCCGGCGCGGCCGCGCGTTTCTACCGCGAAATCTTCGGCCTCGAGACCCTGATGGACATGGGTTGGATCGTAACCCTCGGATCGGGCGAGCGCCACGCGACGCAGCTCAGTCTCATGAACGAAGGCGGATCGGGCACGCCGGTGCCCGATATCTCGATCGAGGTCGATGATCTGGACGAGACGCTGGCCAGAGTGAAGCGCGCCGGCTACGCGCCCGAATACGGGCCGGCGGACGAGCCGTGGGGCGTCAGGCGCTTCTTCGTGCGCGATCCGTCAGGAAAGCTGGTGAACGTCCTTGCCCACGCCCGCTGACGTCTCCGCCGGCTTCAGGATCCTGAGCAGGGCGCCGTAGGGCGCCAGCATCGCCGGCCCGATCGCCACCTTGACGCAGAAATCGCCGAAGGCCAGCGAAACCCACAGCGGCGCTTCCCCGCCCATGAAGGGCACCGGAAAGCCGAGCGAGCCGTCTTCCATGCCGATCGCCGTGTCGAGGAAGGCGAACCGCGCGGCAAACGCCAGCGAGAAGAACAGCGCCGTATCGATCACCGAGCCGATCAGCGTCGAAAACAGCGGCGCATGCCACCATTGCTGGCGGCGAAGCCGGTCGAAGATCGCCGCGTCGAGAAGCTGGGCGACGAGGAAGGCTGTTCCGGACGCAAGCGCGATGCGCGGCGTGGCGAGCCAGATCGACAGGATCACCGCGAGCGCGAAGCCGACGAGCACGACGCGGCGCGCGGCGTGCGGGCCGAAGCGCCGGTTGGTCAGGTCGTTGACGAGAAAGGCCACCGGATAGGTGAAGGCACCCCAGGTCAGGATCTCGCCGAGCCCGAAATGGGCGAACGGATACTGGACGAGGATGTTGGAGGCCACGACGATGAGCGCCATGGCGGCCACGAAAGGCCAGAGCGTCTGGGTTCGGGACATTTTTTTATCCTGGGTGATGGAACCAGTGGCGCGGCGACGCCGCGCCTTGCGGTATTGAACGCCGGTCAGGCCTGCGGCTGTTCCGCGAGCTTCTTGGCGATCTGCTTCTTCAGGAGACGCGCCCGCTGCGACAGCTCCATGGCGTCCGCCTTCGCGAGGAAGGCGTCGAGGCCGCCGCGATGCTCCACCGAGCGCAGCGCGTTCGCCGAAATGCGCAGGCGGACCTTCTGTCCCAGCGCTTCCGACATCAGCGTAACGTTGACGAGATTGGGCAGGAAGCGCCGGCGGGTCTTGTTGTTGGCGTGGCTTACGTTGTTGCCGGAGAGCACGGCCTTGCCGGTCAGTTCACAAGCGCGGGACATGTCGCATACCTTCGGTTCGTTTCGGGCCAACGTCTGCCTGCCGCACCATGTTGAGGCGGCGCGCAGGCAGTTTCAGGCGGCCTGTAGGAAAAGTCGCCGTTCCATAGTGGCATTTGCCTGAACGGTCAAGCGCAAGCTTGCAGCCGGCGCGCTGGTGCGGTACCCCGATTCAAACTATCGCCGGAATTGCGTCCGACACCGGCCGCGTTAATTCAGTCTCGGCCGGAAAGCTTTGATGCACCTGCGCTCCAGTCTTTCGTATCTGCGTATGTTGTTCGCAGCGCTTTTCCTGGCGGCGAACGTGGTGCCGGCGGCGGCGGAGCGCTCCTTCGGGGCGAGCTACGTGGTCTCTCTCTACGGCCTCACCATCGGCAAGGCGGATTTCGTCGGGACCATCGGCGCGATGCAGTATCGCATCGACGGCCACCTCTCCAGCGCCGGCGTGGCAGAGGTATTCAGCCGTATGCAGGGCGAGATCTCCGCGCATGGCAGGATCACCGGACAGCGTATCCGCCCGACCTCGTTTCTGCTCGACTATCTCTATGACGACAAGCGGCGGCGCACCCGCATCGCATTTGCCGACAATCAGGTCAGCGAGACGACGCTGACGCCCGCCCCCGCCGGCCGCCGCGACAGCTGGGTCGAGGTCGCCGACCGCCATCTGGTCAATGTCCTCGATCCGATCTCCGCGACCATCCTCCTTGCCGACAGCCCGAAGGCCGTCTGCGAGCGGGTGCTCAAGCTCTATGACGGCGAACTGCGCGCCAATCTCGTCCTGTCGCCGGTCGGCACGACCGACAAAGGGGCAGTCGTGTGCAAGGTCCGGTTCCTACCGATCGCCGGCTACCACCGCGACAACAAGTCGATGATCTATGCGCGCGACAAGAGCCGGATCACCTTCACATATTCGCCCCTGGGCGACGGCGCCTACGGGCTTGCGGCCGCCTCGATCGGCACCCAGATCGGAACCTTCCGGCTCAGCCTGCGCCGCCTCGATCTCCGATAGCGGGCACTTGCCGCCGGACGCCCGGACCTGTATCGCGCAGCAGTGATCGAACGGCCGCGAGGCGGCCACTTCCGACAGGCGAAGAAATGGCGCGCGCGACCCTGATTGGCTTTTTGGCTGTGGCGATGTGGGCGCTGCTTGCTCTGTTCACCGCCGCCTCCGGCACCGTCCCGCCCTTTCTCTTGTCCGGCCTCACATTCGGCGTCGGAACGCTGGTCGGACTGGCGTTCCGTCTCTTCGACAACCGGACCACGGATCCCGGACCGGTTCCGCCCGTGGTCTGGCTAGTCGGCATAGGCGGATTGTTCGGCTATCACTTCTTCTACTTCACCGCGCTGCGCAACGCGCCGGCGGTGGATGCAAGCCTGATCGCCTATCTCTGGCCCCTGCTCATCGTGCTGGGTTCGGCACTGATGCCTGGCGAGCGCCTCGGCTGGCACCACGTCGTCGGCGCGCTGATGGGTCTCGCCGGCACCGCGCTCATCGTCACCCGGGGCAGCGGCATCGCCTTCGAGAGCCGCTACGCGCTTGGCTACGCGTCGGCCGGCGCCTGCGCGCTCCTGTGGTCGGCCTATTCGCTGCTGTCCCGCCGTTTCGCCACCGTGCCGACGCGCATCGTCACATGGTATTGCGCGGCGACGTCGCTGCTGTCCTTCGCTTGCCATTTCGTGCTGGAGGACACGGTGTGGCCCGTCGGCACGTCCCAATGGCTGGCGGTGCTCGGCCTCGGCCTCCTGCCGGTCGGCGCCGCCTTCTACGTCTGGGACTACGGCGTGAAGCACGGCAACATCCAGATCCTCGGAGCGGCCAGCTATGCCGCGCCGCTTTTGTCGACGCTGGTGCTCATTGTGGCCGGCACGGCCGAGCCGGACATCCGCATCGTGGCCGCCTGCCTGCTCATCACCTTCGGCGCCGCGCTGGCCGCGAAGAACATGCTGCTGCGGCGCGGCAATGCGTCCGAGACACGCGAGGTTCCCTCATGATGCCCTTTCCCGGCGGCCTGTCCGCGACCGCCAACGGCCTGGTCCTGTTCTCCGCGATTGCGGCAATCCTCTACGGGCTCATGCTTTACCGGCCCGTATCCTGGCGTCGCACGGCGGCCAAGACGCTTGCCGTCTTTCTGCTGGCGCTCGCCGCCTGGGAGCGCGACGGGCCGCTGCTTCTCGTCGCAGCCCTGCTGCTCGGCGCATTGGGCGACGCGTTTCTCGCCCATGACGGCGAGAAGGCCTTTCTCGGCGGGCTTGCGAGCTTCCTCGCCGCGCACCTGGCATATGTCGTGCTGTTCTGGAGTACCGGCGACGGCCTGGCCGGCGCGCTCGACAACCCGCGCAAGATCGTCCTCGCCGTGATGATAGCGGTGCTGTGCGTCGCGCTGTTGCGCAAGATGTGGCCCGGCGTGCCGGGAGAGTTGCGCATCCCGGTGGTCGCCTATGTCGCCGCGATCCTCGCGATGGCCTTTACCGCGCTCACCCATCACCATCCCGCGGTGATCCTTGGCGCCAGCCTGTTCGTCGTCTCCGATGCGATCCTGGCTGCCGAGAAGTTCCTCTTCGCACCCGACGCGCCGCAGCGCGCGTGGTCGGGATATGCGGTGTGGACGCTCTATTACGTCGCCCAGCTCATGATCGCGCTCGGCATCCTCGGCGCGTATTAGAACAATTCCAGCAAAAAATGTGCAGCGCTTTTGCGTCCGGAATTGCGTAAAAACAAAGGGATAGGGCACAGAAGGCGATTCGATTGTCGCCGGAAGTACTCAGGGAGCTATCAACGGTCGAGCCAGTCGGGTACCGAGTCGAGGCCGATCAGCGCCTCGTAGGTCGGCCGCTCGCGTACCACGTGGAAGCGGTCGCCCTTGACCAGCACTTCCGGCACCAGAAGCCTGGTGTTGTAGGTCCCCGCCTGCACCGCGCCATAGGCGCCGGCCGTGCCCACGGCGATCAGATCGCCGGCCGCCATGCGCGGCAGGTCGCGATCGAGCGCGATGTAGTCGCCCGTCTCGCACACCGGACCGACGACATCGACCACCATGCGCGGCGCATCCGCGCCCGCTTCGGCCACCGGCCGGATCGCGTGGTACGCATCGTAGAGCGTCGGCCGGATCAGGTCGTTCATGGCCGCGTCGACGATCAGGAAGTTCTTGGCGTCGCCTTCCTTCAGGTAGACGACTTCCGCGACCAGGATGCCGGCATTGCCGGCGATCAGCCGCCCGGGCTCGAAGATCACCTTCACGCCGAGCCGCTTGACGTGCTTGTGCACGATCGCCGCATAGGCGTCGGGCAGCGGCGGCGGCGCGTTGTCCTCGCGATAGGGGATGCCCAGCCCGCCGCCCAGGTCGACATGGTGGATCGCGTGGCCGTCGGCTCTCAGTGTCCCGACCAATTCCGACAGCAGTGCGAAGGCGTCGTCAAAGGGCTGCAGCTCGGTGATCTGGCTGCCGATATGCATGTCGATGCCGGCGATTGCGATGCCGGGGAGTTCGGCCGCGCGGGCATAGGCTTGCCGCGCCCGCTGCCAGGGAATGCCGAACTTGTTCTCCGCCTTGCCGGTCGAGATCTTGCGGTGCGTGCGCGCATCGACGTCCGGGTTGATACGCAGCGATACGGCCGCCTCCCGGCCCGCCGCCACGGCGCGTTGCGACAGGAGTTCGAGTTCCGGCTCGGACTCCACATTGAAGCAGAAGATGCCGGCTTCGAGCGCCGCGTCCATCTCCCGCGCCGTCTTGCCGACGCCGGAAAACATGATCCTCTCGGCGGGAATGCCTGCCGCCAGTGCGCGCCGCAGCTCTCCCTCCGAGACGACGTCCGCGCCGGCGCCGAGCCGCGCCAGCGTGGCCAGCACCGCCTGGTTGGAATTCGCCTTCATCGCGTAGCAGACCATCGCGTCCAGATCCGCGAAGGCATCGGCGAACACGCGGTAGTGCCGCTCCAGCGTGGCGCTCGAATAGCAGTAGAACGGCGTGCCGACCGCAGCGGCGATCTCCGCCACGGAAACGTCCTCGGCATGAAGCGTGCCGTCGCGATACTCGAAATGATTCACGTCGAAGGTCTTTCGGGCGGAAAACGGGTCAGTCGATCAGGCCGTCGAGGATGAAGCGTTTGTCCTTTTCCGGCGGCGTCGGTTCCGGCGGCAGCGGCTCGTCGTTCTTCTTCGCTTCCTTGCGCGCCTCGACCGCCGCCTCATACGGCGTGTCGAGGCTGCCCTTGCGGCCGCAGCCGGAAAGGGCGAGTGCCGAAACCACGGCCAGTGCGACGATGGCGATTGCGTTCCGCGCGATCATGAAGCTGTCCGTTTCGTCTTTCCCATGAGGTGTGTAGCGAAGTTTGCCGGCCATTGCATCCCCAATCAGCCCTTGGCGAGACGCTTGCGCCACGCCCGGATCTGCTTGCGCACCTCGGCCGGCGCGGTACCGCCATAGGAGGTCCGGCTCTTGACCGAATTCGCCACCGACAACACCGAGTAGACCGCATCGGTGATCGCCGGGTGGATTTCCTTCAGCGCCTCCAGCGGCAGCTTGTCGAGGCCGCATTTGCGTTCCTCGGCGAGCGCCACCGCGCGGCCCGTCACGTGGTGCGCGTCGCGGAACGGCAGGCCCGCCTCGCGCACCAGCCAGTCGGCGAGATCCGTCGCCGTCGAGTAACCCGAGCCCGCCGCCTTCTTCATCGCGGCGGCGTTGACGCGCATGTCGCCGGCCATGCCGGTCATCGCGGCGAGCATCAGGTCGAGCGTCTCGGCGGCGTCGAACACGGCCTCCTTGTCTTCCTGCATGTCCTTCGAATAGGCGAGCGGCAGCCCCTTCATCACCGTCAGCAGCGCGATCAGGTCGCCATTGATGCGGCCGGTCTTGGCGCGCACCAGCTCGGCCGCGTCCGGGTTCTTCTTCTGCGGCATGATCGACGAGCCGGTGGAGAAGGCGTCCGACAGCGTGACGAAGCCGAACTGCGGCGTCGACCAGATGACGATCTCTTCGGCAAGCCGCGACATGTGGGTGGCGCAGATCGCTGCGACAGCCATGAACTCGATCGCGAAATCGCGGTCCGATACCGTGTCGATCGAGTTGCGCGTCGGCTCGCGGAAGCCGAGCGCGGCGGCCGTCATGTGGCGGTCGATCGCGAAGCCCGTACCGGCCAGCGCCGCGGCCCCCAGCGGACATTCGTCGAGCCTGCGGATCGCGTCGCGCACCCGCGAGCGGTCGCGGCCGAACATCTCGACATAGGCCATGCAGTGATGCCCGAAGGTGACCGGCTGCGCCGTCTGAAGATGGGTGAAGCCGGGCATGACGGTGGCCGCATGCTCCTCGGCACGGCCAATCAGCACCTCGATCAGCGCCTTCAGCGCCGCCTCGACGCGCGTCAGCTCCTCCTTGACCCAGAGCCGGAAGTCGACCGCCACCTGGTCGTTGCGGGAGCGCGCGGTATGCAGCCGTCCGGCCGCCGGCCCGACGAGTTCGGCAAGCCGCGCCTCGACATTCATGTGGATGTCTTCGAGCCGCCGCGAGAACGCGAACGTCCCGGCCTCGATCTCTGACAGGATCGTGTTGAGGCCGTGAGCGATCTTGGCTTCGTCCTCGGCCGAAATGATGCCAGTTTCGGCCAGCATCCGGGCATGCGCCAGCGAGCCGCGAATGTCCTGGGCGTAGAGCTTGCGGTCGAAGTCGATGGACGCGTTGATCGCCTCCATCACGGCGGCCGGACCCGAGGCAAAACGTCCGCCCCACATCTGGTTGCTGGCCTTGTTCTCGCTCATCGTGATAACCGGTTTTTGGAGGTGGACATCGTGGACCGCAGGACCAACAACCCGGCTTGGAGAATTGTCGCCCTGGCGGCGGTGGCCGGCATCGTCGCCGGCGGGATTGCCGTATACGTTACGGGCGGCCTGTCTGGCAACAACGGGTCCGTCGTCGCGGCCGCGCCGGATCCCGACAAGGCGGCGGCCTGCGAGGCGAAGGCCGATGCCGCGCGGGCGATCGCGTCCGAGGCAAAGGGCGAGGTCGCCGCGATGCTAGCGGCCGATCCGCCGCAGCTTCTGTCGGACCTCGCCTTCGACGGGCCGGACGGCACGCCGATGACGCTCGCCGACCGTGCCGGCAAGGTCCTGCTGGTCAATCTCTGGGCGACATGGTGCGCGCCATGCCGCAAGGAGATGCCGGCGCTGGACGCCTTGCAGAAGGAGGCCGGCGGAGACGATTTCGAGGTTGTGGCGGTCAATGTCGACACCGGCGGCGACGAGAAGCCGAAGAAGTTCCTCGGCGAGATCGGCATCGAGAACCTTGCCTTCTACCGCGACGACACGCTCGAGCTGTTCAACACGCTGAAGCGCCGCGGCCTGGCGCTCGGCCTGCCGGTGACGCTGCTGGTCGACCGCGAAGGCTGCCTGATGGCGCATATGAACGGCCCGGCCGAATGGGCGGGCGAAGACGCACGCCGGCTGATCTCGGCCGTCAGGTAGACAAGGAAAAACCCCGCGGCTGCGATGCCGCGAGGTTCTGCTTGGGGGGCTCTGAGTGGATCAGAAGCAGACCCACGAATATTCGCACCAGCCGTTCCAGTAGCAGTAGTACTGCCAGTAGCACACCGCCCGGTCGTCCTCGGCGGCCATCTCGCGCACCTTGTTGGCGATCGCCTTGATGTTCTCGTCGCCTTCGGAAAGCTGCTCGGCCTGCTTCAGGATCGTCTCGAGGTCGAAGTTCGAACCGCCGTTTCCGTCCTGGCCGTCGGCGAGAACGCGTCCGGGAACGCCTGCCATCATCTTGGCGGCGGTCACGAGCGCAAGCCCGTCCTTCTTGGTCTGGCCGTAGCTGATCAGGTTGCGTGCGGTCTCGAGCGTGATACGGCCTTCGGCCTGCTGCGCCGGCGTCAGGTTGGTTTCCTGTGCCACCGTCATCGTGGCCGTCAGCGCACCGACGGCGACGACTGAGGCAATCAAGAGTTTCTTCATGTCATTCAATCCTCTGTTGAGTCTTCCAGATTCTGCCGGGCCATGCACGCATGGCCGCGCCATCCCCAGACCGATCGAGTCTCCCTTCTCGACGCGACCCGCTTGCGGATTGTTGTAGGGTCCGGAAGAACCGGCCCCAAGCCCATCGCGGCGTCTGCCTCGAACGCCGTGAACCCACTTCGGACAGGTGTTGCGGCCTGTCCTATGCGGCCGGACGTGCCTCTGTGCGTCCGGCCATGCCGCGGCTCTGTCATGCCGCCTTGTCAACGATGCAGGAGAAAGAAAGGACATCCGATGGGCCGCTGTCGAAACCCCGGCCGGCGCCGTCCGCGATACACTCCCCTGCGAACCCGTCAAACCTCACTTGCTGCTTTGAGCAACGCGTGCGCTTGGCTCATCTTCCACGCTCCAGTAAAAACTTCAAGTAAGGCGTTTTCGAGTCCGGCGATAAAACCGGTCCGGGCACGTCGGCCCTCAGTCGCGGCGGAGGGAGAGAAATCCGGAAAAGCGGCGGCGCCTCGAGTCTGGACAGCACTCAGCGCTTCAGCACGTCGCCCCATTCGGGATGGCGCCTGAACTGTGCGTTCGCGAACGGGCACAGCGGAATGATCTTCTTTCCGCCCGCGCGCGCGTCCTCCACGGCCCGCGCCACGAGCGCAAGCCCGATCCCCTGGCCGCGAAACGCGTCGGGAACCTCGGTGTGGTCGATGATGATCTGCTTGGTGCCGATCAGCGTGTAGGTAAGCTCTGCGACATCCCCGTGCGGGCCGCGCACGAAATAGCGCCCCTTCGAGGCGCCCTCCTCCCGCTCGATCGCCGTTCCGTCGTCCGCTTGCATGCGCCGTCCCTCAACTGCCGTCACGATATCGCGAAAGGAAGTCACGCGCAGCCTCGATTTCCGTGGTCCGGATTTCGTGCCCGCCATCGTGCCAGGCGACATCGACGTCGGCGCCCGCGCCCCTGAGATAGGATTCCAGCCGCGACGTCAGATGCGCCGGGCAGATCGGGTCCTTGCGGCCGGCGGTCATCAGGATGCGCCGGCCGGCCAGCTCGCCCTCGATCTTCGGCTGAAACGGGATGAGCGGATGCATCAGCACCGTCGCGTCGAACAGGGTCGGCGCGCCGAAGACGACCGACGCCAGGATGTTGGCGCCGTTCGAATAGCCGAGCCCGACGACGGCGGACGGCTTGGCGCGGGCGACATGCGCCTGGATGTAGCGGGTCATCGTCGCGGTCCGCGCCGCCAGATCGTCCATGTCGTACACGCCCTCGGCGGTGCGCCGGAAGAACCGCGCCGCCCCGTTTTCCGATACGTCGCCGCGCGGCGCGACGATCCCGGCCCCGGGCAGCAGTTCCTGGCCGAGGCCGGCCAGCTGGTCTTCATTGCCGCCGGTGCCGTGGAACAGGAAGATCAGAGGCCGGTTCTCGCCGCCGGGCTGGAACCGTTCGATATAGCTTTGCTCGTCCATGCGACGTTCCTTAGAGTTCCGGCAGATGTTCTTCGAGATAGGCGCGCAGATGGGCATGCTGCGACGGCAGCTTCAAGGCCTCGCCCAGATGGGCCGGCTCCTCGTCCCGGTCGAAACCGGGATCGTTGGTGGCGACCTCGAACAGGACCCCGCCGGGCGTGCGAAAGTAGATCGCCCGGAAATAGTCCCGGTCGATGACGGGCGTCACGGCGTGGCCGGTATCGACCAGCGCCTTGCGCACGTCGAGTTGCGCCGCCCCGTCCGCCACCGCGAAGGCGACGTGGTGGACCGATCCGGCGCCGAGGCGCGCCGGATCCGCGGACGCGACCGCCTCGAGATCGACGACGCCGGCGCCATTGCCGCCGGCCACTGCCAGCCTTTCGATGCCGCCGGCATTGTCCACCGGCGCATATCCCATGAAGCGGAGCAGTTCGCCGGTCGCGCCGGTATCCCTGAGCCGCAGCGACACCGAATGAAAGCCGCGTATCGCCACGTTGTCCGGCACGCCGGCGCCGGTCCAAGGCTCCCGCGTATCGGTGTCCGTTTCGACCAGGGCAAACGCGTCGCCGTCCGGCCCGGTGAAATCGAGGCGTCTTTCGCCGAAGCGTGTGCTGTCGCCGAGCGGCCCGGCATTCGCGGCGGCAAGCCTGTCGCGCCAGTAGTCGAGTGCCCCGCGCGGAACCGCAAACGCCGTGACGGAGACTTCGCCGGCTCCCGCACGCCCTTTGGCGATGTTGGGGAACGGGAAATAGGTCATCACCGTGCCAGGCGTGCCCGCGCCGTTGCCGTAGTAGAGATGATAGACATCCGGCGCATCGAAGTTGACGGTCTTCTTGACCCGCCGCAGCCCGAGCGTGCGGGTGAAGAAGTCGTTGTTGGCGCGGGCATCGCCGGCCATCGACGTTACGTGGTGCAGGCCCTGGATCTGGGTGAGCATTGCCGTTCCTTCCGAATGTCCCGTGCGGTCCTGCGCATCGTACAGCGAGATGGAGAAAACGCCTCGCGTTCCACGCATGCTTGAAGACCGGCATCATAAACCAGGTTCTCGCGCGAAAGTCGGTATCCGTCTTTCGCGAACCGGGCCTAATGTCGGTCTCCGCCGCACGAAGGAAAGAGGGTGGCATGCCGACGGATTGTCCACATTTCCTGAACGATACTGCCCGTCTGTTCAAAAAAAAGCCCGCGCCGGGGCGCGGGCTTCGATACGTCCGGTACTCTGGCGTTACTGGGCCATCGGGACGTTCATGCGCATCTCGTCGCGGTTCTCCGCATAGGAGCTCTCGTCATATTCGGCCTGCGCCTCGAGCTGCTCCTCGGTGAAGTCTGTGTAGAGATACAGCTCTCCGTCCTCGTCCGACAGGAACTTCAGATTGTCCATGCCGACGGCGACTTCCTTCTCGCCGATGCCGAGGAAACCGCCAACATCGACGATCACCGCATCGACCTTGCCGTCCTCGGTCAGGACGACGTCACCGATCTCGCCGACATTCTCGTCGTTCGCGCCGTAGACGGTGGTGCCGATGAAGTCCTCGGCGCTGATGTCGCCAAGCGGCCTTTCAGTCAGCGACTCACGGTCGATCGCAGCCGTCCTGGTGTCGTCGGTCACCGGCGCCTCGGCAGTCTCTTCGACGGCCTTGTCTTCAGCGGCAGGAGCCTCGGCCATCTTGTCCTTGTCTTCCTCGGCCGCCGGCTCCTCGGTCGGCGCAGCCGCCTGCTCTTCGGTCATCGGCTCTTCGGCCGGAGCTTCGGCCATCTCCTCGTCGGCCTTCTCGACCGGAGCCTTGGCGAGATCCTCGGCCGTCGCCGGCTTCGTCTCCTTCACGTCGGTATCCGCCGGCTGCGGCTCATAGGCGGCCGTGTCGAACTCCTCCTGCGCCTTCAGCGCGTCGGCGGTCGTCTCCACGACCAGCCATTCCTGGCCGTCACGCTCCTGCCAGGACAGCAGATCATATTCGATCGCGACATCCTTCTCGCCGATGCCGAGGAAACCGCCGACGCCGATCACGACGGCCTGGACGTCGCCTTCCGGCGAAATGACGAGATCGTTGATGTCGCCGATATTCTCGGCATCGTCGCCAATGCCGTTATAGACGGACTGGCCGATGAGGTTGTTGGCCAGGAAGCCGTCGGCCTTCTTCACCATCTCCACCTGCTGCGGCGCGGCGGGAGCCTGGGTGGTTGTCGTCGCCGCGGGATCCTGCGTCGTGGTCGGAGTGGTCGTCTGCGCATAAGCGCCCGTCGCGACGATGGTTGCGATCGCCGTGGTCGCCAAAAGATTGCGGATCATGATAGTATCTCCTTGTGCACCATTTTTCTGCACCGCCGCGATCCCGCCTGATTGTTGCAGAGAGGGTGGATCGCGGCGCCCGTGCACTCCGACAACGTGGCCGGTGGCCAGTGGTTCCGTCGCAGCGTCACAACAGGCATTTTTCTGTGACATATGAAGTGCGGGAACGAATCGCTGCGGTCGGCGTTCGCCCGCACGTACCTCTTGCTTGCGGTCGACGAGGGGACCGGCCGGCAATCGGAACTGATCGCTCTGTCATGTGAACCGGTTCTGACCGGGAGGCTCGATGCGTATTGTCGCGATATTGAACAGGGATGGCGGAACGCTGCGCAGCCTCGATGTCGAGGAATTCGGCGAACGCGCCTGCAGGACATTCGAGGAAGCGGGTCATGCCTGTTTCGTGCGTGTGGTGTCCGGCGGCGATCTGGTCGATGCGCTTGAAGAAGCCGCCGCCGATGACGGTACGGACGCCATACTGGCTGGCGGCGGAGACGGCACCATATCGGCCGCGGCCGCGGTCCTGGCCGGCACGGACAAGGCGCTGGCCGTGCTTCCGGCCGGAACCATGAACCTGTTTGCGCGCGGTCTGGGAATACCGCTCGACATCGACGACGCGATCCCCGCCCTTGCAGGCGGTACTGTTCGCGCCGTGGACGTGGCAAGCGCCAACGGCGAGACTTTCATCCATCAGTTTTCGATCGGCATGCACCCGACGGTGCTTCACGAGCGCTCGCGCCTGACATTCGCCTCGCGGATCGGCAAGATGTTCGCCTCGATGCGCGCCGCCGTCACCACGCTGTGGCGGCCGCCGCGCCTGCGGGTCGAACTCGAGACCCCCGATGCCCGGATAAAGGCGGTCACGTCGAGCATCGGCGTCACCAACAATCTCTTCGGCGAGGGACATCTGCCCTATGCGGAGATGCCCGATCGTGGCGTGCTCGGCATCTATGTCACCCGGGCGCGCAGCCGGAGCGACATGCTCGTCTTTCTATTGAACCTCGCGATAGGGCGGTGGCGTAAGAACGAACAGGTCGACATCCACGAGACCGACCGCGTCCGTTTGACGATCCTGTCCCACAGCCGCCGCTTCAAATGTTCCCTGGACGGCGAACTGCGCGACCTCGCGAAGGAGACCGAACTGCGGATCCATCCCGGGGCACTGAAGGTTCTGGTTCCCCTCACCGACGGCGGAACCTGACACGGCGCGCGCAAGGCGGTGCGCGACGTCGTCCTGTCTCGATCTGATTGGAGATGCGTGCCGCCGCGGCGGCACGCTGTGGTCAGTCTGTGTCGTCCCGCCCATCGTCGGGCGCGGAGCCGCCATTGCCGGCATTCTCACGGTAGATCGCATAGGCGGCGAGCAGCGCGGCCGGGACGGCGACCGTCGCCAGTCCGCCACGGCTGAGAAGCGACGGAAGCACGGCCAGCGCGGCGGCCCCCATCAGTGCCTTTGTCTCCGCGCCCCTGCGTTCCGCCGCACGCCGGCGGCTTATGCCGGACATGATCTTCTGGACGAGCAGCAGGACCAGCCCGATGACGAGAAACGCCACGCCGAACCCGATCGCGGCCTCCACCGCCCCGAATCGCCGCGCGGCCGCCAGGTAGCCCGCCACGAGCAGGAACATCAGGCCGAACAGCGACATCAGCGCGGCCACCGCCATGACGATGGCCTTGCGGCGCAGGCGACGCGCAGCGAAGCCGACTTCGCCCGAGACGACGACCGCGATCAGGCGCGCAAGCATTTAGCGGCGGGCGAGAAGCGCGAGGATGAAGCCGGCGCCGGCCGCCATGGCCAGCGAGGTCAGCGGTTTTTCGCGCACCGTCCGGCCGAGCTGGTCCTCTATCTCGCGAGCGCTGGCCTTGATGTCGGCGAGTGTCGCCTCGCCCTGGGCGCGCAACTGGTCCGCGCCGTCATAGGCCGCGCGCTTCGCCGTCCGGTATGATTGCTCCCCGGCGGCGGCGAGATCCTTCTTGAGCTGGGCGATGTCCGCGCGAAGCTTCGCCAGATCGGCTTCGAGATCATCTGCGGATACGCTGGACTGAGCCGAGGTCTTGGTGGATTTCGCGGTGGTTGCGGCCATGCTGTTACTCCTTGTGTTCGCTCATCTGCAAACGCAGATGGCCCACCGCCGGTTCCGCGACAACGTCGATGCCTGTGAAATACCGTGCCGGCCGGCGTCGGGAACCATAAACATGTCCGCCGCGTCACGGCAACGCGGACGATGCGGGGCGTAAGCGCGATCAGGCGGCAAGCCGCATCGCCATGACACCGGCCGTCACCGCGTCGGCGCCGAAATCGTCCCTGCCGGACAGACCCATTTCCTCCATCAGCGCGTGGCGCGCACGGCTGACCCGGCTCTTGACGGTACCGACCGCGCAGCCGCAGATCACCGCCGCCTCGTCGTAGGAGAAACCCGACGCGCCGATCAGGATGATCGCCTCGCGCTGGTCGGCGGGCAGACTGGCCAGCGCCGCGCGGAAGCTCTTGAGCTGCAGGGAATCGAGCTGCGCCGGCGCCGAGGACAGCGATCCCGTGAAATAGCCGTCGACATCCTCCACCTCGCGGCGGCGCTTGCGCAGGTGCGAATAGTGCGTGTTGCGCAGGATGGTGAACAGCCACGCCCGTATATTGCTGCCGCGCGCGAAGCTCTTCTGTTTGTCCCACGCCTTCAGAAGCGTTTCCTGGACCAGGTCGTCGGCACTGCCGGGATTGTGGCACAGCGAGATGGCGAAGGCACGCAGCGCCGGAATCGCGCTGATCAGCTCGGACTTGAACGAAGGGCGGGACATCGCGGTCGTCTCCTCGCAGCGACCGAAACGGCGTTCGCCGCCCGGTCAGTTGACACCTGAAGGCCGGCTTGGCCGACCCCGGGTGGACCAAGCCCACCCTGCCCCGCTGCCCGGTCGATCGTCGCTTCGGCATCGCCGTTCGGAACAATCGCACCCGAAATCCGGTCGCCCTGACCGAATCCGATGCTGCCGACATAGGCGTCGATTCGGGCGGCAAACGGACCGGTTTGCAAAAGTGAAGCGGCGGCGTTGAAAACGCGGCGCAATTCCTCGATCGCCATGGCCCGCCTTTCGGCGTGTAATCCTTGCGTGACCGGCAATGGCCCGCCGGTAACCGCTGGGAGTTGCGTTTGGCGGCGGGTGGTGTAACCAACGGGGCCCGCGAAACAACAGGCGTTCTGATGCTCGCAATCCGGTCCCTGGCGTTCAACGTCGCCTTCTACGCCAACCTGATCGTCCAGATGATCTTCTGGACGCCGTATTACTTCCTCGCGCCGCGCCACAAGGCTTGGTTCGTGCCGAAATTCTGGGCCCGCAGCTCGCTGTGGCTGCAGAAGATCATCGCCGGCACGGATGCCGAGATCACCGGCATGGAAAACCTGCCCGAGGGCGGCTACATCCTGGCGCCCAAGCACCAGTCCTTCTGGGACACGATCGCCTTCCTCCCGCACATCCCCGACGCCGTCTACATCCTCAAGCGCGAGCTGACCTGGATCCCGATGTTCGGCTGGTACGTCCTCAAGATGCGGATGATCCCGATCGACCGCGGCAGCCGCTCCAAGGCGCTCAAGAAGGCGATCGTGATCGCCAAAAAGCGCATGGCCGAGAAACGCCAGCTCATCATCTACCCGGAAGGCACCCGGCGTCCGCCCGGCGCCGAACCGGCCTACAAATACGGCATCGTCGAGCTCTACGCCCAGCTCGGCGTCCCCGTTGTTCCGGTCGCTCACGTCGCCGGGCTCTACTGGCCGCGCCGCCGGTTCCTGCGCTATCCCGGCGTCATCCGCGCGCGCTTCCTCCCCCCCATTCCGCCGGGCCTGGAGCGCGACGCGTTTCTCGCCCGCCTCATCGCCGAGACGGAAAAGGGCTGCGACGACCTCCTGATCGAGGCCGCCACCTCGCCCAACCCGCCGCCCATGCCGCCGACCGCGGTCGCGCGGCTGAAGGAGCTCGGCGCCTACGTGCCCGCGGGCGACTGACCCGCGCCCGGGACGAGCCGCCGCGCCACCGCTTCCAGCCAGTGGTCGCGTATGCCGAGCGCCTGCAGGTGCTCGACCGTCGAACGGACATAATCCTCGTTGGCGCCCGACTGGCCGGCCGCGCCGTTGACGCTGCCCGCCGCCTCCTCGACGTCGAGCCGGCCGGCATACTGCTCGTGCGTCCGGTCGACCACATAGCCGATCGCGACGGCCGCGCCGCCACCCTCCAGCCTGACCGGCAGCTCGCGCTCCAGATACACGCTGGTCACCAGTTCCCGCGCCCTGAGATAGCCGATCACCTCGTCGCGCAGCTCGCCCGGCACCCGGAAGGCCAGCCCGACGCAGGAGCCGCCGCGGTCGAGCCCGAGCACCAGCCCCGGCCGTTCGACGGTGCCGCGATGCACGTAGGAGCGGATGCACAGCGCCCGGCGGTAGCCGTAAAGATGCGCGCGGCGCGTCTCGACATGCGCAAATCCCGGTCGCCACATCAGCGACCCGTAGCCAAACACCCAAAAATCGCCCATATCGCCGGTCCAGTCTCGCGCGCCGCAGTTTCATCGCCACACGACCGTTAACGGGGAGCGCCGAATGGCGTCAAGACAAGCAACGACCCGAAGCTACAGCCGCCGCTTCGCCTGGCTGGCCGCGGCGATCGTCGTCGTGGTCGCCGCCTACACCGGCGCATGGTTCTATGCCGCCGGCATGATCGAGACCCGGATCGGCGAGGCCATGCAGGCCTCCGGCGGCGATCCCGTGCCGCGCTGCGAACGGCCGAGCGCGCGCGGCTATCCGTTCCGCATCGGCGTGTTCTGCGACGCCGTCGCGTTCGAGGATGCCCGCGGCGGCATTTCGGTGCGGGCCGGCGCCTTCCGTTCGGCCGCGCAGGTCTACGATCCCTTCCACGCGGTCGGCGAGCTCGACGGTCCGCTGGAGGCCGACATCGCGGGAATCGGCCCGGTGCGGCTCGACTGGAGATTCCTCCATGCCAGCGCCCGCCTCGACACCCCGCTTCCCGAGCGCATCTCCGTCGAGGGCGACGATCTCGTTCTCGTCGCCGGGGCGACAGATGCCGGCGCGCCGCCGGTCGCATCCGCCGACCATCTCGAACTTCATGCCCGCACGCGCGGCGACGATCTCGACGTCGCGACGAGCGCCGACGGGGTGGCGTTCGACCTGCCCGGCGGCGAAGGGCTTCCGGTGCTCGGTGCGCGGATCGACGCCACGATCGCGGACGGCGCCCGGCTTCTGCGCCAGGGCCGGTTCGACGGCCTGCGCGGCCGCTCCGCCGAATTCCGCGACCTGACGCTCGTCGCCGGCGGCAGTCCGGTTCTGTCGCTGAAGGGCCTCGCCTCCGTGGACGCGAATGGCCTCGTCGACGGCGACATGACCGCGACCGTCGAGGACCCGGCCGCCCTCGCCAACCTTCTGCGCCGGCTGTTCCCGGATCAGGCCGATGCGATCCGCGCCGCCACGTCCGGCCTCTCGGCGCTCGGCGGATCGGCATCCGTTCCGGTGTCCGTCAGGCGCGGCGAGGCGCGCATCGGCTTCATCGCGCTCGGGCGTATTCCGCCGCTATGATTTTTCGGGATGCGCCGCCACGTGCCGGCCGAAGTCCGGCGCGTCGACCTCCTGTCCGGCCTCGATGATCGACTTGCGCACCGCGCGGGTGTGCGTGAACATCTCGAACAGCTTGTCGCCGTCGCCCCAGCGGATCGCCCTTTGCAGCGCCGAGAGGTCCTCGGAAAACCGCGCCAGCATCTCCAGGATCGCGTCCTTGTTGTGCAGGCACACGTCGCGCCACATCGTCGGGTCCGACGCCGCCAGCCGCGTGAAGTCGCGGAAGCCCGAGGCCGAATATTTGATCACTTCCGACTTGGTCACCACCTCGAGATCGTCGGCCGTGCCGACGATGTTGTAGGCGATGATGTGCGGCAGGTGCGAGACGATCGCCAGCACCATGTCGTGGTGGTCGGGGTCCATCGTGTCGACCTTGGAGCCGCACCGCTCCCAGAACCGCGTCAGGCGGGCGACGGCGTCCGCATCGCTGCCGGGCAGCGGCGTCAGGATGCACCAGCGCCCCTCGAACAGATCGGCGAAGCCGGCCTCGGGTCCCGAGTGCTCGGTGCCGGCGATCGGATGGCCGGGAATGAAATGCACGTCGGCGCGCATGAACGGCTTCATCTGCGCGATCACCGAAGACTTGGTCGAGCCGACATCGGTGACGATGGCGCCGGGCTTCAGCGCCGATGCGATGTGCTCCGCCACCGCGCCAGACGAGCCGACCGGCACCGACACGATCACCAGATCGGCATCGGCCACCGCCGCGCGCGCATCCTCCTCATAGCTGTCGCCGAGGCCCAGCGCGCGGGCGCGGTCCAGCGTCTCGGTCCGCCGCGTCGCGATCGACACGTGGCGCGCAAGCCCCTCGCGGCGGATCACCCGGGCGAGAGAAGAGCCAATGAGGCCGATGCCCACAAGGGCAATCCTGTCGAATAGGGGATCGGGCATGGCTCAGGCCTTGAGGAACTCGGACAGCGCCGCGACCACGCCGCGATTGGCCTCTTCCGCGCCGATCGACATGCGCAGCGCGTTCGGGAAGCCGTAGGCGGCCACGCGCCGCAGCACGTAGCCGCGCGCGGTCAGATAGGCGTCCGCCGCGTCGGCCGTCTTGCCGTCGGTGCCGGGGAAATGGATCAGCACGAAATTGCCGATGCTCGGCGTCACGCGCAGCCCGAGCGTCGTCAGTTCGTCGGTCAGCCAGGGCAGCCACTTTTCGTTGAACGCGACCGCGTTCTCGACATGGGCCCGGTCGCGGATCGCCGCCGCCCCCGCAGCGATCGCCGCCGCATTGACGTTGAAGGGTCCGCGGACGCGGTTCACCGCGTCGATCACATGCGCCGGCGCGTACATCCAGCCAATCCTGAGGCCGGCCAGGCCGTAGATCTTCGAGAAGGTTCGGGTCATCACGACGTTCTGCGACGACGAGACGAGCTCAAGCCCGGACTCGTAGTCGTTGCGCCGCACATATTCCGCATAGGCGGCGTCGAGAACCAGCAGCACGTCGCCGGGCAGCCCGGCCTGCAGCCGACGCACCTCCTCAAACGGCAGGTAAGTGCCGGTCGGGTTGTTCGGATTGGCGAGGAACACGATGCGCGTGCGCTCGGTCACCGCCGCCAGGATCGCGTCGACGTCGGCGCGTTCGTCCTTCTCCTTCACCACCACCGGCGTCGCGCCGGCGGCCATGATCTGGATCTTGTAGACGAGGAAGCCGTGCTCGGTGAAAATCCCCTCGTCGCCGGCCTTCAGGTAGGTCTGGGCCAGAAGCCCGAGCAGCTCGTCGGAACCGTTCGAGCACAATATGTTCGCGGGATTGAGCCCGTGCACCTCGGCGATCGCCTCGCGCAGCGCCGTCGCGGCCCCGTCGGGATAGAATTCGAGCTTCTCGGCAAGTCCGCGATAGGCGTCGAGCGCCGCCGGCGAGGCGCCCAGCGGCGTCTCGTTCGACGACAGCTTGTAGACCTTCTTCGCGCCCGGCGCGCCGTCCTTGCCGGGCACATAGGCGGCGATGTCCATGACACCGGGTTTCGGTTCGGGGCGCGCAGTCTGGTTCATCGGAAGGGTTCCCGCGGATAGCCGGGCTGCTTTAGACCAAGTCGGGCATCGACGCAAAGGGGCGGCTGGCTGGTGCAGGTGCCGGCACGATTGGACCACGCCGATCCGGTCCTCTGGCAAGCCGACTGGCGGTCACGCCGCCGCACGATCCTCCCCGGTCTCGAGAGCCGATGCGAACATCGACGGATCAACATTGCCGCCCGAGGCCACGACGATCACGTCTTTCCGGTCGAGCGCCTCGGCGCGGAACAGCGCCGCCGCGAGCGCGGCCGCGCCACCCGGTTCGACGACGAGCTTGAAATGATGGAACGCGACGGCCATGGCGGCGCGCGCCTCGTCGTCGCTGATCGCGAGCCCCGGTCCGCACAGCCTACTGACGATCGGAAAGGTCAGGTCCCCGGGCCTTGGCGTCACGATCGCGTCGCAGATCGATGTCGCGCCCGGTTCGATCGGGACTATCCGGCCTTGTTCGAGCGAGCGCTCCATATCGTTGAAGTTCTCGGGTTCGCAGGGGCGCACCCGCAGTCCCGGCGCCTTCGCCGCAAGTGCGATCGCAATTCCCGAGGCGAGGCCCCCGCCGCCGCAGGGCACCAGCACCTCCGCGCGATCAAGTCCCGCTTCGGCGGCCTGCGCGGCGATCTCCAGCCCGGTCGTTCCCTGCCCCGCGATGACGTCGGGATCGTCGAACGGCTTGACCAGGCGCAGCCCGCGCCGGTCCGCGATGTCGTTGCCGATCGCGTCGCGGTCCTCGTTCCAGCGATCGTAGAGCACCACCTCCGCACCGTATGCGCGCGTGTTGGCGATCTTCGTCGCCGGTGCATCCGACGGCATCACGATGACCGCCGGCATGCCGTGGAGGCGTGCCGCCAGGGCGACACCCTGCGCGTGATTGCCGGACGAAAACGCGACGACGCCGTTGGCGCGCCGGTCGGGTGAAAGCGCCGACAGCGCCGACCAGGCGCCGCGAAACTTGAACGAGCCGGTGTGCTGAAGGCATTCTGCCTTGACGAAGATGCGGCGGCCGGTCTCCTCGTCGAGAAGCGTCGCGTTGAGGAACGGCGTCACCCGCCCCACCTTTCTGAAGCGCGTTGCCGCCGCCTCGATCATGCCGATGTCGGTCATGCAGATATCTCCGTTCGTCGCCGGTTCATCGTCGCGATGCTAGCAGTGGCTGGATCGGTTTCCGACCCTCGGTATCGACCGTCAAGCAGCCACGCGCCGACCGGTCTTGGCGCACGGTGTTGCCTTGCCGGCCCTGTCTGCCGGGCCACACCCGCGAATTTCGTTGACCGCGGCCGGTCCGCGCCGTAAAACCCGGTAATCATCCGTGGTGATTTGGCCGGTCGGCTTGCAGCCACGTAAAACAACTCGCTAAAGGGCCGATTGCAGCTTGTAACCGGCTTTGCTTTGGCAATGCCGGTTTTTTCGTGCTTGGCGGCCGGCAATGAAGGGAACGGACATGGCGGCCCGTCGCGGCGCGAAATCGCGCGACCAGATCGAGAACCCGGCAAGCGAGGTCGCCCGCTTCGGCGCCGACACTCCGCTGCTGCTCGACGCCGGGGTCGAGATCGCGCCGTTCCAGATCGCCTACCAGACCTACGGCACGCTCAACGAGGCGCGCTCCAACGCGGTGCTGATCTGCCACGCGCTCACCGGCGACCAGCATGTCGCCAACGACAGCCCGGTCACCGGCAAGCCCGGCTGGTGGGAGAGCCTGGTCGGCCCCGGCAGGATCGTCGACACCGACCGCTTCTTCGTCATCTGCTCCAACGTGCTCGGCGGCTGCATGGGTTCGACCGGCCCGGCCTCGCTCAACCCGGCCACCGGCAAGCCCTACGGCCTCGGCCTGCCCGTGGTCACTATCCGCGACATGGTCCGCGCGCAGGTCATGCTGATCGACCGGCTCGGCATCGACCGGCTGTTCTGCGTCATCGGCGGCTCGATGGGCGGAATGCAGGTGCTCGAATGGGCCTCGAGCTATCCCGAGCGCGTCTTCTCCGCCGTGCCGATCGCCACCGGCGCGCGCCATTCTTCCCAGAACATCGCCTTCCACGAGGTCGGCAGGCAGGCGATCATGGCCGACCCGAACTGGGCCGGCGGCAAGTATTTCGAGACCGCGCAGCGGCCGGAAAAGGGCCTCGCCGTGGCCCGCATGGCGGCGCACATCACCTATCTGTCGGAGGCCGCGCTTCACCGCAAGTTCGGCCGCAACCTGCAGGACCGCGAGCGCCCGACCTTCGGCTTCGACGCCGATTTCCAGATCGAGAGCTATCTGCGTCATCAGGGCATCACCTTCGTCGACCGGTTCGACGCCAACTCCTATCTCTACATGACCCGGGCGATGGACTATTTCGACCTCGCCGCCGACCATGGCGGCAAGCTCGCAGCCGCCTTCGCCGGCACACAGACGCGCTTCTGCCTCGTCTCCTTCACCTCAGACTGGCTGTTCCCGACCGAGGAAAGCCGCTCGGTCGTGCATGCGCTCAACGCCGCCGGCGCCTCGGTCTCCTTCGTCGAGATCGAGACCGACCGCGGCCACGACGCCTTCCTGCTCGACGAACCCGAATTCTTCGCTGCCATAGACGGCTTCCTTCGCTCGGCGGCCCGCGCACGCGGACTGGAGGCACCATGAGCGTGAACGCCGAACCCCGCGTCGACCTCGAGGTCGTCGCCAGCTTCATCGAGCCGCGCTCGCGCGTCCTCGACGTCGGCTGCGGCGACGGCGAACTCTTGTCGCTGCTCGAATCCGACCGCCAGGTCGACGGCCGCGGGGTGGAACTCTCCCAGCGCGGCGTCAACGAATGCGTCGCGCGCGGCCTCTCCGTCATCCAGGGCGACGCCGACCACGATCTCGTCTTCTATCCCGACAAGGGCTTCGACTACGTCATCCTGTCCCAGACGCTTCAGGCCACCCGCAATCCGAAGGCGGTGCTGGAGGATCTGTTGCGGATCGGCGACCGCGCCATCGTCTCGTTCCCCAATTTCGGCCACTGGCGCATGCGCCTGTCGCTGCTGTTCAAGGGGCGCATGCCGGTCACGCGGGAACTGCCCTATTCCTGGTACGACACCCCCAACATCCATTTCTGCACCATCCGCGACTTCGTCGCGCTGTGCGACGAGGTCGGTGCGACCGTGGAAGCGGCGATCGCGCTCGACGCCTACGGCCAGCGCGTCGGCCTGTCGCTGCCATGGTGGATCTGGAACCTTGTCGGTCAGCAGGCGGTGTTCCTGCTGAAGCGGTAGACCGACCATAAATCGGCCGGAAATCGGCGCTTGAAGCGAGCAGGGACACATGCGGGGCTCGCCATGGATGTCATCGATATCGTCTTCAGGCTGATCGGCGTCTTCTACGCGTTCGGCGGCCTTGCGGCGATCCGCGCGGCGGCGTTGGACGTCGTCCTCGATCGGGCGATCTCGATGATCACCCTGAAGCCGCGACCACGCCCCGAGGCTGGCCGCGCGTGGCTGCTCGGCGCCGGCGCGGTCGTGACGCTGGCAAGCGGCGTCGCCCTCGCCGCCCTCTCCCAATGGGCTGTTCCGTTCTTCCTCATCGGCACCACGCTCCAGATCGTCTGGCTGTTCTGGGCGCGCCATGCCTTTCCGCCGGAAGACGAGGACGATCAACTCGGGCGCAGGCAGACCACCAACGCCGCGCTCGGCTACGCGGTCGTGCTGCTCGGCGTCGTCTGGCTTGCCAATGCAGGCCGTCTTGCGCCTTTCGATGCAACGGGTCCCGCAATCGCGATCGGCGTCGCCGCGATCGCGGGCCTGGCCTATCTCACCCGCAACCTCGGCTGGTGGACGGGTGGTGCGTTTGGAAGCAGGGACGACGACCTCGACAACGACGACATCGCGTCTGGGGACGACGGGCTGCGGCATCCCTCGCGGATCAGGCTGGTGCCCAGCGTCTATCATGATCCGCTGGTCGATGCCGACGACGGCCGCATCCTCGATCATTTCGACTATCTGCCCCTCGACCTCGCCGAGCGGATCGAGGCGTGGCGGGACGCATGGGTCGCCGCGCTCGATCCGGACACGCACGAGCCCGTCTTCGCCACCGCCGAGGCGGAAGCCGCCAGCCATGCCGACGCCGAGGTGATCGTCAGCGAGCTGGAGGCGATCTATGGCGAGGGCGCCGTCGAGGCTCCGGAATTCCTCGCAAGACGCGAATCTTCGCCAAAACTGCTCCCGAATGTCTAGGAATTTGGTGGCACTGTGCCGGAATTCGTGGAAAATCGACCTGTCCAGGGATGGAATTTAGATGGATTCGCGACGCCGAAGCCTGATCGTCATCGTCTCCGCGGCGGTCGCTGCACCGCTCGCCGCCTGCCAGATGATGCTGCCGCTCGGCAATGCCGAGGGCGCGACCCGGCGCGCGGCTTCGCGCATGAACGCCATCCGCTCCGAGCACGGATTGCCGCCGCTCCAGCCCGATTCCGCGCTCGAAAGCGCGGCGATCGAACAGTCCCGCTACATGGCGGTCGCCGGCGAGATGGAACACGACACCGGCTGGGGCAAGGGCTTCGCCAGCCGCATGAAGAAGCGCAAGATCGGCGGCGTGGCGGCGGAAAACCTCGCCCATGGCCGCATGGACGTCGACAGGGTCATCCAGATGTGGATGGACTCCCCGCCGCACCGTCGCAACATGCTCGATCCGAGGCTCGGCCGTTTCGGACTGGCCGCCGTCGAGGAAACGGAAGGCAGCGACCGGCGTTACTGGACGGCCGTCTTCGCAAGCCGTTGATGCCAAACGCCATTCGACGCTGTCGCCGAATACTCAGTGAGGACCGCGGATCGCCGCCTTGGTCTGCCTGAGGATCGCTAGAAGCCGCTTCGAGCGTTCGATCAGCCGCGTCAGTTCCTCGATCTTCTCATCAAGAAAAGGGTCCGCCTCGAACGGCGCATCTACCGCCCCCTCGATATGCTGGAGCAGCCGGCGCAGGTCCTTGATGGTGAAGCCCGCATCCCGCGCCTCGCTGATCATCGCCAGCCGCTCGACGGCGATCTCGGGATAGTCGCGGTAGTTGTTGCTGCCGCCGTCGGGCAGCACCGAGCATATCAACCCGTTGCGCTCGTAGAACCGTATCGTGTCGCGCGACAGCCCGGTCCGCCGCGAGAGCTCGCCTATTCTCATCGCCCGGCCCTTAAGGTCAAAACCATTGACAAAACTCCATGGTTTTGAATAGCCTCAGAGCAGCATCGGGAACAGGAAAAAACGTCATGGCGAACGGCATGTGTCAAAGTTGCGGGATGCCTCTGAAGAAGGATTCGAAGGGCGGCGGCACCAACGCCGACGGTTCGCGCAGCGCGCTCTACTGCTCGCTGTGCTACGAAGACGGCGCGTTCGTCCACCCCGATTTCACCGTCACCGAGATGCAGGAATTCTGCATCGAGCAGCTTCGCAAGAAAGGCATGCCGGGGTTCATGGGCTGGCTGTTCACGCGCGGCCTGCCGCGTCTGGAGCGCTGGAAGGAGCGTTAATTTCGGCATCCCCAAGCCCGCCAAGCGCCCTGGCCGCCGCCCGCGTCGCGCCCTGCGGCGTCAGGACGGGCACGAAGACCCGTCGCGAGGCCCGCTGCGCCACCGGCAGGCCCTGGTAGAGCCGCTTCTGTGCCTCGACCACGATGACGCCGGAGAAGATCGGCCAGAACCGCCGGCCGGCACGCTCGATGAGTTGGTGCAACCTGATCACCCAGCGCCGCCGCGACGGCGGAAAATGTAGCCCGTCCGACCACGCGCCGGGCGTGAAATTGGTGGTCCGCAGAAGGTCGGTGAGCTGGCTGCGCGAATAGGGCCGCCCGGTGCCGAACGGCGTGTGCTCGAAGCGCGCCCAGACACCGCGCCGGTTGGGCACGACGATGACCAGCCGGCCGCCCGGCGCCAGGACCCGCCAGATCTCCTTGAGCGTCTCGCGCGGGTCCTCGACATGCTCGAGCGAATGCACCATCAGGATGCGGTCGATCGAGGAATCGACCAGCGGAAGTTCCTCGTCGAAGACCAGCACCGTGGCCGACGGCCCGCCCGGCGGCCAGTTCACCGCGCCCTGCGTCGCGGGCATGAAGGCGAAGACCCGCTCGGCGTCGGCGCCAAAGCGGTCGAGCCAGGGCAAGGCATAGCCGAGTCCGACAAGCCGCTCGTTTGGCAGCCGCGCCCAGACGGAAGCCAGCGCCATGGCGATGGAACGTTCGGCCAGGCGCCCCAGAAGCGTGGCGTAGAAGGAGCGGAGATCGACGATGTCCGAAATCATGCGGTGAAGGTAGTAGCCGCGGCCGGGGAAGGAAAGACGCGCTCGTGACATCGGTCGGGCCGCGCCCTATATCGGGGACCAAAGAGGAGGCGCCCGCATGCCATTGGAAATCGAGCAGTTCATGTGCCGAAGCGACAATTTCGGCGTTCTGGTGCGCGACGCGGAAACCGGCGATACGGCGATCGTCGACGCCCCGGAGGAACGGCCGATCCTCGATGCGCTCGAGCGCACCGGCTGGACGCCGGGTCTTCTTCTCGTCACCCATCACCACGGCGATCACGTCGAGGCCAATCTCGCGCTCAAGGAGCGGTTCGGCCTGACGATCGTGGGACCGAAGGCGGAGGCGGTGAAGATCCCGGGCATCGACAAACAGGTGGCAGGTGGCGACAGCTTCACCTTCGGCAAGGGCACGGTCGAGGTCATCGACACGCCGGGCCACACGTCGGGTCACATAACCTATTTCTTTCGCGACGATCACGTCGCATTCACAGGCGATACGCTGTTTGCGCTCGGCTGCGGGCGGCTTTTCGAGGAGAAGCCGCCGGTGATGCTGGAATCGCTCAAGAAGCTGATTGCGCTGCCGCTCGACACCCGCATCTTCTGCGGCCACGAATACACGCAGAACAATGCGCGCTTCGCACTGACAGTCGACCCGACGAACGCGGCGCTGAAGGCTCGCGCCGCCAAGATCGACGCGCTGCGGGCCGAGGGCAAGCCCACCCTTCCGACGACGCTGTCGGTCGAAATGGCGACCAATCCGTTCCTGCGCTGGCACGACCCGGCGATCCGCCGCAATCTCGGCATGGAGGAGGCCAGCGACGCGGACGTCTTCGCCGAGATCCGCAAGCGCAAGGACGTCGCCTGACCACAAGGCGGCGCTTCGGCGCCGAGGAACAACGCCTCACGGCCGGACGCCCCGAGACGGCGGCTATCACGTTTTCGTACACCGCCTCGCCTTTGCCGCGATTGCTGCTATCTTTTTGACGTGTTTGTTGCGCGATTCCGCCGAGGAATCCGATGTGGAAGGATCGATGGCCGACGCGAACACCCCGGGTACTGGCCTGACGGCGCGCCTGGCGCGCACCCGCTTCATGACGGGCGCCATGATCGTGGTCGAGCGCGGCTGGCCGCTGGTTCTCCCCGTCCTCGTTGTCGCAGCGCTGTTTCTGACCGTATCGTGGTTCGGCCTGTTTCGCCTCATGCCGGACTGGCTGCGTATCGCGACCGCCGTGGCGTTCGCGCTCGGCGGGCTGGCCGCCCTTTATCCCCTGCGCTATCTGCGCCGGCCGGCGACGGCCGAGATCGACCGCCGCATCGAGCGCTACAACCGCCTCGAACACACCCCGGTCACGGCCCAGTCCGACCGCGTTGCGAGCGGCGCCGACCCGTTCGCGGCCGCGCTGTGGCGCGAACACCAGCAGCGCATGGCCAAGCGTCTCGGGGAACTCGACAGCGACCTGCCGCGAACCGGCGTTCCCGAACGCGACCCCTGGGGGCTCCGCGCGGCCGTCGCACTTTCGATGATGGTGGCGCTCGCCTACTCCTTCGGTCCGCATGGCGGTTCGATGACCGACGCGTTCCGCCAGCATATGGGGTTCGATGCCGTGCCTGCGCGCATCGACGCATGGGTGACGCCGCCGCGCTATACGGGCCGGGCGCCGATCTTCCTGACCGCCGACGGCAATCGCGATGCCGACATCTTCTCGGTGCCCGAGGGAAGCGAGATCGCGGTCCGGGTGACGGGTGGCAGCGGCGAGGAAACGCTCCAGTTCACCGCGCCCGATCGCGAGCCGGTAACCATCGACCCCGCCGAACCGACGACCGCTGGCACGGCGTCCGCCAGGGCGCGCCAGTTCACCTCGACGCTTCACGCCGACGGCGCGGCAAGCCTGAAGGACGGCGAGGCGGAGCTCGGCAATTGGCTGTTCTCGGTCATCCCCGACAATCCGCCGGAAATCCGCTTCTCGGGCGAGCCCGCCCGCGCCGTCAACGGTGCGATGGAGCTCACCTACGAGATCGAAGACGATTACGGAGCGGCTTCCGCGAAGGCGCTGATCGAACGCGCCGACAAGGCCGGCAGGAAAGCGCGCGCGCTCTACGACGCACCGGAAATGCCGCTGACCCTGCCCCGCGCCCGTTCGGACAACAAGCGCGCGAAGACGTCGCGCGACCTGACCGAGCATCCGTGGGCGGGCGCCGAGGTCGATCTCCAGCTCAACGTTACCGACCATTCCGGACAGCAGGGGCTGAGCGAGAAAAAGACCATCCGGCTTCCCGAGCGGACCTTCGCCAATCCGCTTGCGCGCGCGGTAATCGAGCAGCGCCGGACCCTCGCGATGGACGCCCACGACAAGCCGCGCGTGCTCGACCTCCTCGAGGCGATCACCCTGAGGCCCGAAGACACCATCGACAATGCCGCCCACTATCTCGGCCTCATGTCGATCCGCAGCAGGCTCAAGATGGCCGAGGAGGATGACGAACTGCGCGACGTCGTCGACCTGATGTGGGGGGTCGCGCTGGGCATCGAGAACGGCAGCCTGTCGGATGCCGAGCGCCGGCTGCGCCAGGCCCAGGAAGCCCTGCGCGACGCGCTGGAACGCGGCGCGAGCGACGAGGAAATCGAGCAGCTCATGGCCGAGTTGCGCGAGGCGATGGACCAGTTCCTGCGTGAATTCGCCGAACGCGCGATGAAGAACCCGCAAATGTCGCAGCAGATGCCGCAGAACAGCCAGGAACTGCGGCAGAACGACCTGCAGCGCATGCTCGACCAGATCGAGGAGCTGGCGAAGTCGGGCGCCCGCGACAAGGCGCAGGAGCTTCTGTCGCAGCTCGAGCAGATGATGAACAACCTGCAGATGGCGCAACCGCAGCAGGGCCAGGACGGCCAGCAGAGCGAGATGCGCGAGCGCATGGACGAGCTGGGCGAGATCATGCGCCGCCAGCAGGAAATGATGAACGAGACATTCCAGCTCGACCAGATGCAGCGCGGCCAGCGCCAGCGCGGCAAGAACCGCGGCGAGCAGCAGCAGGGCCGCGACGGTCAGAACGGCCAGCAGGGAGAACAGGGCGAGCAGGGCCAGGGTGGCATGAGCCCCGAGGAGTTCGCCGAGGCACTGCGCCGGCTGCAGGAAGGCCAGGGCCAGCTTGGCGGCGACCTGCAGGAGCTGATGGACGCGCTGAATGGCATGGGCATCCAGCCGGGCGAAGGGTTCGGCGAGGCAGGCGAGGCGATGGGCGAGGCCGAGGGCGCGCTCGGCCAGGGCCAGGGCGACCGTGCCGTCGGCGAGCAGGGCCGCGCGCTCGAAGCGCTGCGCCGCGGTGCGCAGGACATGATGCAGCAGATGCAGCAAGCCATGCAGGGCGAGAACGGCGGCGGGGAAGAGGGCGGACGGCAGCGCGGCGCCGACCGCGATCCGCTCGGCCGCCCGAGGGCCACGACCGGTCCGGACTTCGGCGACACGGTGGAGGTTCCCGACGAGATCGACGTCCAGAGGGCGCGCGAGATTCTCGAGGCGATCCGCCGCCGGCTTGGCAATGCGCTGAGCCCGCAGCTCGAGAAGGACTATCTCGAGCGCCTGCTCGAGATCAAATAGCCACCCAGAAATCGCCGCACATCGAACGGGTGGCGTCTATGCCCCGGATGCGTCCGCCGCGAGCGCCCGCGATACCCGTTCGCGGATATCGGCCAGCGTGAACGGCTTGTTAACGACGCCGACGATCACGCCGTCGAGCTCGGCGGCTCGCTCGCGCTGTTCGGCGTAGCCGGTCATCAGCAGGATCTTGAGGCCCGGAAACGCCTTCGAAGCCGCGCTCGCCATGGCGATGCCGTCCATGGCGGGCATCCTGATGTCCGACAGGACGAGATCGTGGCTGCCGCCGGCCTCGGTGATCTTGGCAAGGCCGATGTCGCCGTCTTCCGCCGTGTCGACCGTGTGGCCGTCGGCGGACAGCGCCCGCGCGGTGAAGGTGCGGACGGACTCGTCGTCCTCGACGATCAGGATATTGGCCATGGCGCGATCATCCACCGGAAATCTGACGGTTCGGTAAATCCACGCGGGTGCGGAATGTTCCGCGCCGCGACGTCAGGCGTCGTCCTTCACCCAGCCGACAAAAGGCAGCTCGCGAAAGGCGTGCGCCACGTCCATGCCGTAGCCGACGACGAAATAGTCGGGACATTCGAAGCCGACGAAATCGGCCTCGACCTCGCTCTGCCGCTTCACGCGCTTGTCCAGGAGGACGGCGATCGAAACGCTGCGTGCGCCGCGCTCCAGCATCAGGTCGCGGGTGAATTTGAGCGTCTTGCCCGACTCGAGGATATCGTCGATCAGAAGCACGTCGCGGCCGGCGACCTCGTTGTCGATGTCGCGCAGCACCTTGACCTCGCCGCTCGTGGTGCCGCTGCCGTAGCTCGAGATGAAGATGAACTCGACCTCCGGCGACAGGCCGGTGTCGTGCATCGCCCGTATCAGGTCGCCGGCGAAGATGAACGATCCCTTGAGAATCGAGACGACGAGCAGGTCGTGATAGTCCCGCGCCGAGATTTCCTTGGCCAGTTCGAGATTGCGGCGCGCGATCGCCGAGGCGCTGAAAAGGACCTCGATCGACTTGCCGCGCACCGTCTGCATCAGTTCGGCTCCTCTTCGGCGAATGCCGCCGTCACACGATCCAGACCTTCGATAGGCGCTTTGAGCCGGCCGGAAAAGGCGAGACGGCCGCCGGGCGGCAAGGTGCGGCCCCTTGTCCCCATGAAATAGCGCGTCATGCC
>JAMLJD010000054.1 GCA_023953775.1 Rhizobiaceae bacterium
CGCCTTCTACACGGTCAACATCATAGCCAACGATACGGTGAGCGTCGGCGGCGAGACGATCGCTGCGCCTGAGATCACGCCGCAGGTGATACGATCGCTTCATGAGGTCGGCGGTGTCGAGGCAAATGTTGCGACCGGCTATCATGCGATCGAGTTCCTGCTCTGGGGCCAGGACCTGAACGGCACGGGTGCCGGAGCGGGCGATCGGCCTCACACCGATTTCGACCCGGCCAATTGCACCGGCGGTCATTGCGATCGCCGCATCCAATATCTCACTGCCGCTTCGGATCTCCTGCAGTCCGATCTCGAGGAGATGGTCGCCAACTGGGCCGAGGACGGCGCTGCCCGCGCGGCGCTTGTCGACGGCGACCCGAATGTCGGTCTCACGGCGATCCTGACCGGGCTGGGTTCGCTTTCCTATGGCGAACTTGCCGGCGAGCGCATGAAGCTCGGCCTCATGCTGCACGATCCCGAGGAGGAGCATGACTGCTTTTCCGACAACACCTTCAACAGCCACTATTACGATGCGCAGGGCATCGTGAACGTCTATGGCGGCCGCTACGAGCGTGTCGACGGGTCGGTGGTCGAAGGCCCTGGCATTGCCGATCTCGTGGCTGCGAAGGACGCCGCGGTCGCCGGGGAAATCACCGGGAAGCTCGACGCCACAATGGCCGCCATGACGGCGTTGAAGCAGCGCGGCGAGACGGTCGAGGCCTACGACCAGATGATCGGCGAGGGCAACGGTGAGGGCAATACGGTGGTGCAGGCCGCCGTCGATGCGCTCGTCGCCCAGACCCGTTCTCTGGAGCGGGCAATTGCTGCTCTTGACCTTTCCGGCGCAACGATTGAAGGGTCGGACAGCCTGGATAATCCCGGCGCGGTATTCGAGTGAACCGAGAGCGTCGGGCCGCTTCGCGGCCCGGCCGTCAGACATGATGCGAAGAATTGCCGTCCTGCTTCTCGTTGGCTGTGCGCTGCCCGCCGCCGCAGTTGCCTTCGCGGTGGACGGTCGGAATCTTGAGCGTGACGATCTGAATGTGAAGGACCGCGAGCGTGTCGCCGCGATAACACTGCCCGCCGGCGATTTCACCGCGGCCGAGAAATTCGAGCGCATGCAGGCCGGTGCTGCAACGACGACCAAGCTCGTCAATGCCGACATCTTCTCCCAACCATCCGCCAATCTCGGCTTCGAAGGGCAGCAGCGTTTCGCGCTCGGCAACGGCCTGTTCCGCAAGGACTGGGTCTCGGCCCCGTCCTCGACGCGCGCGTCCGACGGCCTGGGACCCCTGTTCAACGCACGCTCCTGCCAGTCCTGTCACATCAAGGACGGTCGCGGCCATGCGCCTGTCAATGTCGATGACCCGGTCGTGTCGCTGCTGGTCAGGCTGTCGGTGCCCCCGGACAGCCGGCAGGAAGCGGCGATCGCGGCCGGAGAGTTGCCTGCGGCGCCCGACCCCGTTTACGGGCTCCAGCTTCAGGATTTCGCCGTCGCGGGGCTTCCTGCCGAGGGCCGTGTCCGCATCGAATACGATGCTGTCCCGGTGGCCCTGTCGGGCGGCGAGAAGGTCGAACTGCGCAGGCCGCGCCTGTCCATCGACAATCCGGGCTTCGGGCCCTTCGCGCCGGGTCTCATGACGTCCGCGCGGGTCGCGCCGCCGATGATCGGCCTCGGCCTGATCGAGGCGATCCATCCCGCCGACATTCTTGCTCGGGAAGATCCCGACGACCTCGACGGCGACGGCATTTCCGGCCGCGCGGGCTGGGTCAGGGGCGTGGATGGCGAAAGGACGCTCGGGCGCTTCGGCTGGAAGGCCGTCGAGCCGACGGTCCGCAGCCAGACCGCGCATGCCTTCGCCGGCGACATGGGCCTGTCCACACCGGATGCGCCGAACCACTGGGGCGACTGTACCGAACGCCAGCCGGCCTGCCTCGCCATGCCGAACGGTGCCCAGGCTGAACTGGGCGCGGAGGAGGTGCCGGAAGAGCTGATGGCGCTGGTTGCCCATTACGCCACCAATCTCGCCGTGCCGGCGCGGCGCGACGAGAACGATCCGCAGGTGCTCGCCGGCAAGAAGCTGTTTTATGAGAGCGGCTGCATGGCGTGCCACACGCCGAAATATGTCACCAGCCGGCGGGCGGAGCAGAAAGAGCATCGCTTCCAGCTCATCTGGCCCTATTCCGACTTCCTGCTCCACGACATGGGCGAAGATCTCGCCGACCACCGTTCGGAAGGTCCGGCGACCGGCATGGAATGGCGCACCCCGCCTCTGTGGGGCATCGGGCTTTCCGCCATCGTCAATGGCGAGGCCTCCTACCTTCACGACGGCCGCGCCCGCACGCTGCTCGAAGCGGTTCTGTGGCATGGAGGCGAGGCCATGGCGGCTCAGCGGCGTGTCGTCGAGATGGATCCCGCCGACCGTGCCGCCCTGATCCGCTTTCTGGAGTCGCTGTGATGATGGGTTCGGTTCGCTCATCGGCATTGGCTGTGGCACTTCTCGTGTCGCCGGCCGCGTTCGCCGAAGAGTCCCGGCCGCTGATACCGGACGATATCGGCGCGCGCGTCGCCGACAACTTCATCGCGCCCGCCCTTGCCGATTTCGCGGCGCGGTCGAACATGTTGTCGGACGCGATAGCGACGCTGTGCGCCGACCCCGGCGGCGAAGCCCTGAAAGCCGCGCGGTCTGAGTTCCACCCTGCCGTCGAAGCCTGGGGCCGCGTTTCGGTGCTGCGCTTCGGACCGCTTCAGAGCGACGCGCGTTTCGAGCGCGTTTTCTTCTGGCCCGATCCGCGCGGCGTCATGCTGCGCCAAGTTCAGGCGCTGCTCGCCGAAGACGCAATGGGAACGCTCGACGCGGCGGCGCTGGCGCGGAAGAGCGTTGCCGTTCAAGGCATGCCGGCACTCGAATTCGTCCTGTTCGGGGCCGGTTCCGACAATCTGGCAACCGGGGAAGGCGGGGCGCGGTGCAACTATGCCGCCGCCATCGCGTCGAACATCGCGGACATCGCGGAAGGCGCGGAGCAAGACTGGGCTGAAGCCGCCCCCTACCGCGAAAACTTTACCCGTCCCGCGGTGGACGGCGATCCGTTCCGCTCGACCGAGGAGGTCGCCGGCGAAGTGGTGAAGGCGCTCGCCACGGGCCTCCGGTTCGTCGTCGCGGCCGAGCTCGAGCCGCCGATGGGCGAAAGCGTGGACAAGGCCAATGGGCGGCGCGCGCCGTTCTGGCGCAGCGGCCTGACGTTCCGGTTCGTCGCGGCGCAGGCCGGCGCGGTTGTCGACCTGCTCGCCGCCACCGGGCTGGAAGCCGGATTGCCTGGCGATCGCGCAGCGATCGTCGCGAGCATCCGCTTCGACGTCGAACACGCGCGGGACGCACTTGCGCGGATCGGCTCGGCGCCCGAGACGGCGTTCAGGGACGAGAAGGACCGCGGCGTGATCGCCTATGTCGTCGTGGCGCTCCACGGCGCCAATCACGCCGTTAACGACCAGCTTACCGAGGCGATCGGCCTCACCATGGGGTTCAATGCGCTCGACGGCGATTGATCGGCGGACCTTTCTCGCCCTTGCCGGGGCTGCCGCGCTGACGCCCGAAACGGCGCTGGCGGGCGGGCGCGCCCTGTTTCTGGGTGCCCGGCTGAACGGCCCCGCCTTCGAGGCCGCGATCATCGACGAACGCGGCATCGATAAGCTCGTCATACCGCTCGAGGCGCGCGGCCACTCCTTTGCGATCCATCACGAAAGCCGTCGCGCCGTCGCCTTTGCCCGCGCTCCGGGGCGGTTTGCGATCGGCTTTTCCGTCGACGGCGACAACGACCCCGTCGCCTTTGCGGCGCCGGCCGACCGCCATTTCTTCGGTCATGGCATCTTCACGCGGGATGCGCGCCTGCTGGTCGCGACCGAGAACGACTACGAGGCGGGCAGGGGCGTGCTGGGCCTTTATGATGTGGCGAACGGCTACGCACGCATCGGCGAGTTTTCGAGCGACGGCATCGAACCGCATGAGGCCGTCCTGCTTGGCGACGGCCGCACGCTTTGCGTCGCGAATGGTGGCATCCTCACCCACCCCGACTATGACGGCGTCAAGCTGAACATCGCGACGATGAAGCCGTCGCTGGCCTATATCGACATCGAAACCGGCGACCTGGTCGAGAAAGCCGAGCTCGCGTCGGACCTTCACCGGCTGTCTATCCGCCACCTCGCGATGGACGCCGCCGGCGATGTCTGGTTCGGTTGCCAGTATCAGGGCGATCCCGCCGACCGGCCGCCGCTTGTCGGTCGCCACAGGCGCGGACGCCAGATCGAGCTCTTCCCGGGGCCGCACGAGACATTGCGGGCCTTTCGCAACTATGTCGGCTCCGTCGCGGTCGACGGGCCGGGCGAGGTGCTGGCGACCTCGTCGCCGCATGGCGGCGTGATCGCCTTCTGGGACACGGCGACCGGCCGGTGTCTCGGTACGCGGGAATTGGCGGACGGGTGCGGCATCGCTCCGCTGGCGCGAAACGAGCTCCTGGCGACGAGTGGCCGCGGCGCGATTGTCGAAGCGGGGCCCGGTTCGTCTTTGGTCGTCCAGCCGGCAGGCGGGGACCGCCCGGCATGGGACAATCACCTGCGGCGAGTCTGATCGCCGCTGTGGCACGGGTTGCCGTGTCGCATGTGCATGGCGGTAGCGCCGTGCTACCTCACACTGGGAGAGGTTTCGCGATGCACAGGGTTCGGGACGCCAGGACGAGGATGACAAGGATGTCGGCCATCGCGGCGGTCCTCATCCTGTTTCAGCTTCTGTCCGCGCCTTTCGTCCCGGCGTCGTCCGCCGCTCTCGATGCCTTTGGCAATCCGCTATGCATCGGCGACCGGGTCGAAACGGACGGCAGCGGTGGCCCGCTTCATGGCGGCCTGCCCGAATGCTGTACGCTGGCTTGCCCCATGGTCGCCTCGCCGCTGGCGCCGCCGCCCGCCGCGCCAGTGGTTGCGCTGCGCGCTCGTGTCGACGCTGCAATCGTTCCGACGCTGTCGGCCGCCGCTCTCCGCGCCGCTGACGGACACAAACCGGGAAATCCCAGGGCTCCGCCGGCTGCGGTCTGAACGGGCCTGATGGCTCCACCCGCATCACCGGTCACGCGAAGCCGCAATGGCTTCCCCTTCTTCTGGAGATTTCCAATGAACGCTTTCAATGGCGCCGCCGGGCGCATCAATCCCTTCGCTATCCTCTTCTCGCGCTGCCGCAGCATCGAGGAGCGCGCGGGCATCGTCGCTTTCACCCTCATGCTGCTTTTCGCACTGGTTCACCCGAGCCTCGCCCACGAATTCAAGGTCGGCGATCTCGTCATCGGCCATCCCTGGTCGAGGGCGACGCCCGCGGGCGCAAAGGTGGCGGCCGGCTACCTCAGGATCACCAACAACGGGACCGGGGCGGACCGGCTGGTCGCCGTTTCGGCCGAGATCGCCGCGAAGGGCGAGATCCACGAAATGGCGGTCGACGACAAGGGTGTCATGACCATGCGACCCCTGGCCGACGGCGTCGAGATACCGGCCGGTGAAACGGTCGAGCTCAAGCCGGGGTCGTTCCACCTGATGTTCATGCCGCTGGGGCAGCCGGCCGTCGAGGGTGAGCGTTTCAAGGGCACGCTGACCTTCGAAAAGGCCGGCACGGTCGACGTGGAATTCGCGGTCGAGTCGATGGGTGGCGGCCATGGCGGCGGACACGACATGAAGGACGGCGATCATGACATGAAGAGCCAGACCGACATGCCCGCCGACGCCGCGGTGAAAAGGGTCCTGATGGCGATGTTCGACAAGCCGGAAGCCCCGCTCACGGTCATTCCCGTAACGGTCGAGGGCGATGTCGCGGTCGCAGGCTGGGCACAGGGCGAAATGGGCGGCAGGGCGCTGCTGCGCCGCAAGCACCGGACCTGGAGCCTGGTGCTTTGCAGCGGCGATGCTCTCAAGGAAGCGTCATCTCTGCGCGGGTTCGGACTCGATCACGGGCAGGCAGAGCGCATGGCGGCAGCCATAGCCAGAGCGGAGGCCGTGCTCGAGCCGGAATTGGTCGAAGCCTTCTCGCGGTTCGACGGGGTCATGATGATGGAGGAGGATGGCAGCCATCCTCCGGTTGAAGGGCAGGGAAATCATCACGGGAAGTCGTGAATGGAGCCCACGCATCAGTCGGTCCAAATGATGCCCGGCTCGACCATGCCGCAATAGTGCTGTGCGCTGATGCGCGACTGCTGGACCACGAGCTGGATCAGCTCGTGGTTCGTCTGCGACTGATAGGTCGCGATGACCGGCAGTGGCGGAAATCGCTTGGCGACGCGGATCGGATGCAGAAGCCCCATCATCAGTTCGCGTTGTATCGTCACCGTCGGGATCGCGCCGACCCCGAAGCCGTCGATCAAAAGGTTGATGATCGCGAAAAGCGAGTTCGAGCTGGTCAGTTTCGAGGCGAGCACGCGCTCGTCGTGGAAATAGGGCGCGATCTGCCGGTATGGGGGCGTGTCCTTGGGAAAGGTGATGATCGGCATCTGTGCCAGGTCGTCGACCTCGTAGAGACGGTCGGGATTGATCACCCGGGACGAGCCGGCCCACACCATCTGCATGATGCAGCTCACATAGGAGCGGAACCCCTCTCCGACGGCGGGATCGACCGCGAAGATCAGATCGAACTCGCCTCTGGTCATGCCCTGTGCAAGCAGCTTGGTGCCTTCGACCGTCAGCTCGATCTTGAGCGTGGGCAGCTTGTCGTGCAGCGCTTCGATAAGATGCGGCATCCAGGTTGAGACGACGGAATCGATCGCACCGATCCGCACCGTCCGGTGTGCGGCGTCGCTGCCTTCGGCGAGGTCGGCGCGCAGGGCGTCCAGCTTCTCCACGACGGCCTGGAACGTCTCGAAGACCATCTTGCCCTGCGGTGTCAGGCGAAATTCGCCACCCCGTTCGATCAGCCTGCAGCCGAATTCGCGTTCGAGCGTCGCCAGCCGCGTGGAAATCGCCGGTTGGGTGGCGTTGAGCTCCTCCGCCGTCCGCGCGAAATGCCGGTTGCGGGCGAGGACGAGGAACGTATGCATGTCGAGAACGCGCATGCCGCTTCGTATAGCAGCACGGGGGCCTTGCGGAGTCGTAATTCCGTCCCCGCCCGGCCCCGTCATCGTCAGTGCGGCAGAACGCGGACGCGTTCCCTGTCGATTGAGATCGACACCGCGTCGCCGCTCCTGAAGGCAACGTCGTTGGCGGTCAGGACCCGCACCGGCGTGCCGGCGACCGTCACCACGTACCGGTTGCGCGCGCCGAGGAACACCCTCGCGCGCACGGTCGCCTTCAGCCCTTCGGCCGTTGGCGGCGACATGGCGAGGTCTTCCTGCCGGAGCGCGACGGTAATGGCTCCTGTCGCGGTGGAATCCTTCGGCAGCGCCAGCCTCTGGCCGTCGGCAAGAACTGCTTCGGGACCGTCGCGTCCGTTCTCCACGGTCGCCGGCAGGAGGTTGGCTGAGCCGAGGAAGCTCGATGCGAACTCGGTCCCGGGCCGGGCGTAGATTTCGGCTGGCGCCCCTTGCTGCTCGATGCGGCCTTGGTTGATCAGGATGATGCGGTCGGAAAGGCTCAGCGCCTCTTCCTGGTCATGTGTCACGAAAAGCGTCGTCAGGCCGAGCCGCTTGTGAATCTCGATCAGCTCGACCTGCATGTCCTCGCGCAGCCTTGCGTCGAGATTGGACAGCGGTTCGTCGAGAAGCAGCACCTTCGGGTCGGACACGATGGCGCGCGCCAGCGCCGCGCGCTGCTGCTGGCCGCCCGAAAGCTGGCGCGGCTTGCGGTCGCCGAGATGGGCGAGCTGCACGGTCTCCAGCGCCTGCTGGACTCTCTCCTGCTGCTCGTCCCGGGTGCCGATGCCGCGCATGCGCAGCGGAAAGCGGACATTCTCGAAAACCGTGAGATGCGGCAGCAGCGCATAGGACTGGAACATCATCGAGATGTCGCGCTGTTCGGGCGCGAGACCGGTGACGTCATGCCCGTCGATCTCGACTGTGCCGGACGTCACGCTTTCGAGGCCGGCCACGATGCGCAGAAGCGTTGTCTTGCCGCAGCCCGAAGCGCCGAGCAGGCTGACGAATTCCCCCGAGGCCACGTCGAGCGAGATTCCGTGCAGGATCTCGACGGCGCCGAAGGATTTGCGGATGTTCTCGAGGCGGACATTGGCCATGGGTCAGGTGCTCGCGAAGCGTTTGATGCCCAGCACGCGGTCGATGACCACGATCAGCAGGATGGTGATGCCGATCATGATCGTCGAGACGGCGGCGACAGACGGGTCGGGGCTGAATTCGAGCTGGCCGTAGATCTGCACCGGCAGCGTGGTCATGTCGGCGCGGCGCAGGAACAGCGACAGCACGGCCTCGTCGAAGGAGATGTTGAAGGCGAAGAAGGCGCCTGCGGCAAGGCCCGGCAGGCATTGCGGCACGACCACATGGACGAGCCGCTGGATGCGATTAGCGCCCATCGTCCGTGCGGCTTCCTCGAGAAACGGGTCGGATTCCGACAGCACCGCCAGCGTGGTGCGAACGACGTAGGGCAGGCAGATCACCGTGTGGCCGAGCCACAGCGTCATCATCGATACGCCACCGAACAGAGTGCTCCACAACATCAGCATGCCGATCGCGTAGATGATCGTCGGAAGGACCAGCGGCGACAGGAAGAACGTCGCCATGACGGCCGACCCGGGCAGGTTGCGGCGATGCAGTGCGATCGCCGCGGCGCCGCCGATCACCGTCGCTGAGGCCGTGACCATCAGCGCGATTTGGAGCGACAGGGCCGCAGCCCTCAGATAGGCGTCCGACGACAGAACGCTGCGGTACCATGCAAGGCTCAGCCCGTTCGGCGGAAAGGCGATGAACTGGCTTTCGGACACCGAGACGCCGATCACCACCACCAGCGGCGCGAGCAGCAGCAGCATGGTCAGTGCGACGAAGGCATATGCCGCGATCCGGATACCGTTCGGAACCGCCCTAACCATTGCCGCGGCCTGTCAGCGCGACATAGGGGATCATCACGACGAGAACACCGGCGAACAGGATCACCGCCTGGGCGGCTGCGAACGGCCAGTCGAGCGTCTGCGTCACAGACCGGTAGATCGACGCCGCCAGAACCTGGATGCGCGGGCCGCCGAGCAGGTTCGGCGTGATGAAGGAGCTGGCCGAGAGCGTGAAGACGAGCAGCGAGCCGGCGACGATGCCGGGCACCGACAGCGGCAGGACGACCGAACGCAACGTCTGGACGAAGCTGCAGCCCATGGTCCGCGCTGCTTCTTCCAGCCGCTGGTCGATACGCGTCATGACGCCGAGGATCGAGAGCGTCATGAACGGCAGCAGCACCTGCACCATGCCGATGACGATGGCCGGCTCGGTGTGCATGATCGCAAAGCTGCGGCCTGCAAGGCCGAGGTCGCGCAGGATGTCGGGGATCAGGCCGCTACGTCCGAGCAGCACCATCCATCCGAAGGTGCGCACCACCACCGACGTCATCAGCGGCAGGATGACGAGTACGATCAGCCACAGCCTGAGCCGCGGTCCGACGCGCGCCATGATATAGGCGAGCGGAAAGCCGATCGCCGCGCAGATCACCGTGATGATCAGCGACAGCCGCACGGTGCGCCACAAGACGCCCAGATAGAACGGATCGCCGAGGAAGCGTGCGAAGTGCGCCAGCGTCGGCCCGTTTTCGCCCTCGATGCTCAGGACGAGCATCTGGGCGATCGGCACCAGGAAGGCGAGGCCGAGCAGCAGGAGCCCCGGCAGAGTGAGAAGCAGGCTTTCGGTGCGGTCACTCATCGGCCGGGGCTCCGCCGGATCGTCAGCGGGCGATCGTCTTGTTCCAGGCGTCGACCCAGGCGGCGCGGTTCGCCTCGATCTTGGCGGGTTCGAAGCGCAGCAGGCCCTTCACGCCTTCCTCGCCATAAGCGACGTCGGCGGCGACCTCGTCGGAGAGCTCCGCCTTCGCGTTGGTCGGGGTGTAGCGCAGCGCGTTCGCCATGCAGGTCTGCGCCTCGGCCGACATCGTCTTGTCGATGAACTTCATCGCCAGCTCCTGGTTCGGCCGGTTGGCGACGAGGTTGACCGTAATGTAGCTCGCTGGCGTGCCTTCGGCGCCCTGGACGAACTTCGCCGGCAGGCCGGCCTTGCGCAGGGTGTAGGCATAGTCCGACGCATAGGCCGCGAGCCAGGCGTCATTCTGGGCGAACTCCTGCTGGATCTCCGGCGAGGTGGTGACCACGATCGCGCCATTGTCGAGCAGCGTCGACACCGCGTCGAGGCCGGGCTGGATGTCGTCGAGGCTGCCGCCCTGCACCTGGTTCAGCATCAGGAAGCCGAGCATGCCGTAGCCGTTGGAGATGTCGGTCAGCACGACATGGTCTGCGAAGGCCGGGTCGAGCAGATCCTTCCAGCTTGCTGGTGCTTTCGGGGCATTGTCGCTGTTGTAGATCATGCCGATCGCCGCGATCGAATAGGCCGGACCTTCGCCCTTGGCGATGTTCGCCTTGGCGAAGTCGTAGACGTCGCCGATGTTCTCGAGCTTCGAGGCGTCGATCGGCGACAGCAGGCCTTCCTGCGCGCCGACGATCTCCTGGCCGCCGGAGAAGTGGATGATGTCGAACTGCGGCGCTTCCTTCTGGGCACGCAGCTGCGCGAAGGCGTCGGCCGAGTAGGCGGTCACGATCTGCACGGTCGCGCCGTTCTCCTGTTCGAACGGCGTGATGATGCACTCCTTGTGCGCGGTCTCGTAGGCGCCGCCGAAGGAGTTGATGACGAGGGTCTTGTCCTGCGCGAGCGCCGTGCCGGACGACAGCGTGGCGATGGCGAGTGTGGTGACTGCGAGGCGGGTTTTCATGGTCGATTCCCCTGTTGGTTGCGGTATTTCGGTAGGTGGTGACCTATGCGAGGCGGCCGATTTCCACGGTCTTGATGCCTTCGATGCGAATGCGGCGGCACTCTTCCGCCACTGCGTCCAGGCCGTCGGTCATGCGGCCGAAATAGGTGCAGGAAATCCAGCCGGTGGGTCCGAAGGTCCGGCCGCCCTGTCCGTAGAACATGCCGATCTCCCAGAACTCGCTGGGGTCGATCTTGAAGAAGTTCTTCGGCTGGTAGAACCACAGCAACTCGCCCACGTCCGGCAGCACCGTCTGGTTCTCGGGCGGCAGCTTGGTCGGGTCGAAGGTGCGGGCTTCCTCGGGAAGCCCCATCATGATCTCCGGGCCGGAGAACATCGCGTGGCTGGCCGGTACGCGGATCGGCTTCTCCAGCGCGGCCCACAAGGCCTTGCAGGTTTCCGGCGCGGTTTCCCAATAAAGATCGATTATGCCTTTGACGTCGGCATCGACGAAGGTAAGGTAGAGTTTGCGGTCGCTCATGAAGACAACTCCCATTCAGGTTCCGTATCTCACGGCACGAACGAGGGGATGTCCAATTCGCTTTCGGTATCTTCTATATTAAAAACTTTTATATGGATCGATGCCGCACCGCCGCGGTGCGGCACCGACTGTCGAAAACACCCTAGTCGCTCTGGCCGATCGCGAAGCAGGGATAGTAGCTTTCCGGGTCGACCGCCTGCGCCGAGCATTCGTCATAGGCCGCCAGGTCGTCCTCTTCCGAATAGAGGATGTACGGGTCGGCGAGCATGCGGCCGAGCAGGTCGCGCGAATTGCCGAACCGGTCGATCTGGCCTTCGACCTCGGGGCTCATCGCCAGGAACGCCTTCCTCAGCGCATCGCCCTTGACGAAATTGTCCGGCAACTGGTCGAACGGCCCGTCGAAATAGCTGTTGATCGACGACTGCTCGGTCAGGACGCCGATCAGGATCCAGCGATCGAGATAGCGGTCCTTGTAGTAGGCGAAGCCGGAGCGAAGGCCGATCTTGATCTGCGAGGAGACCGACGATTCGAAATGGTCCTCGCCGGCGTTCAAATCGTCGAGAACGTAGAGGAACATCTTCTGGGTGGGGTTCCACAGCAGGAAGAACTGGACGCCGGATTCGTCGAAAACGGGTCCGAGATACTCCTCCTCGGCGCGCACGATGCGCTGCGGCGGCTTCACGTCGCGCAGATCGTTGAGGTTGAAGGTCACCGTCCGGCCCTTGCGGGTCACCGCATAGGCCAGGTCGCCGACCTTTTCCACCTTCAGCCCGAGATCGGCGCTGTAGGCGCGGTGCTCGGAGAGCAGTTCCTTGCCGAAGGTGTTGTACTCGTTGAAATAGGCGAAGTGGATGATGCCCTTGTCGCGGTCGGCCACGTCGAGCCGGAAATTGCCGGCATAGAGCGTGCCGTCATGCATGAACTTGAAATAGTAATAGTTCTCGGTCGGATAGACCGTCACGCTGTCGGAGAGATGCGAGAAGACGTAGTCGAGCACCTCGTCGATCTTGGTCACGTCGAAACTCGACCTTGCGTGGACCTGCTCGACGAACTCTTCATTCGTCATGATCGGATTGTCGTCCGCCAGGGCCGGACCGGCCTGGCTCGAGAAAATCGCGGCTGCCGAAACGGCGGCAAGCAGGACCTGGCGGCCCAGGCCGCGAAAAAGGGATACTCGTTTCATCATATCTGCCCACATTTGCCCAAAACAACGCGACAACCGATAGGCCTCCAATGCGGCCAGGCTGTGGCTCTTCGCAACGGTCTATTGTCGTGATGTGACGGCGAAGCGCGGGCGACTGATCGCCCGCGCTTCATGTTGTTCCACTAGTCCCGCGGGCGCAGCGTCGACTGCACCTTGTTGTGGGGTGCAGTGGAGCCACCCTTCGCATGCGACAGGATCTTGGTATGAACCGATCCGTTCTTCGCATGCGACGCATCCTTCTTGTGCGGCGACCCGGTCTTCAGATGCGATGCGTTCTTCTTGTGCGGCGAGCCGGTTTTCAGGTGTGATGCCGCCTTCTGATGCGGTGAACCCGTCTTCAGGTGCGACTTGCGCTTGTCGTGCGGCGAGCCGGTTTTCAGGTGCGATGCCGCCTTCTGGTGCGGTGAACCCGTCTTGAGATGCGACTTGCGCTTGTCATGCGGCGACCCCGTCTTCAGGTGCGACGCCGCCTTCTGGTGCGGTGAACCGTCCTTGAGGTGCGACTTGCGCTTGTCATGCGGCGAACCGGTCTTCAGGTGCGACGCGACCTTCTGGTGCGGCGAACCGTTCTTGAGGTGCGACTTGCGCTTGTCGTGCGGCGAGCCGGTTTTCAGGTGCGACTTGCGCTTGTCATGCGGTGAACCCGTCTTCAGGTGCGACTTGCGCTTGTCGTGCGGTGAACCCGTCTTCAGGTGCGACTTGCGCTTGTCGTGTGGCGAGCCGGTCTTGAGGTGCGATGCGACCTTCTGGTGCGGCGAACCGTTCTTGAGATGCGACTTGCGCTTGTCGTGCGGCGAGCCGGTCTTCAGGTGCGATGCGACCTTCTGGTGCGGCGAACCGTTCTTGAGATGCGACTTGCGCTTGTCGTGCGGCGAGCCGGTCTTCAAGTGCGACTGCACCTTGCTGTGCGGCGAGCCCACCTTCAGGTGCGACGCGACCTTCTGGTGTGGCGAGCCGGTCTTCAGATGCGACTTCCACTTGGTATGCTGCGGGCGCGGATCGCCGATCTCGACATCGTGGCAGTCGAAATCGTTGGAACTGTCCAGGTCGCCCGCGATGCCCACAAGGCCCGGGAACAGTGCGTTGGCGAGCTCGAAGTCGATCTCGCCCGTCGGAACGAGTCCGTTGTCCTCCTGGAACTGGGCGATTGCTCCAGCGGTTTGCGGTCCCAGCTTGCCGTCGATCGGTCCGGGGTCGTAGCCGAGCATGGTCAGCACGATCTGGAACGGACGGACGTCGAAGCTGCCATCTTCGTTGTAGATCCAGGCAATACTGACGCAATTGGTCAAGAGGTCTGAATCGTAGTTGTTGGGAATGCCGAGTGTCAGCGTCAGCGTCGACGAAGCGCCCACGCTCAGCTCGAGGCCCTCATGCTGGCAGTGAATGCCGTTGCCCGCTTCGTAGCAGGCCCAGCCCTCGTCACCTGCCGTCGCGACGATCGTGGCTGCGTAAGGCTGCACGACGTCCCAGAGGAAAAGCGGACCGAAGAAGTCGACCGGGCCGTTATTCTTCACGGTGATCGTGAAGGTACACTCGGTGTTGACCAGACAACGCGATTGCCCTGTCTTGTCGATCTCGAGGTCGTAGCCTTGCGGCGAAGGCGTGGTACCGCCGCCGGAGCCGGCCTTGTAAATCTCGACGTCGCCGATGCGCGTGGCGTCGTTGCGGGAGGCTTCCTCGACCAGAATGCCGCCCGAGGCGTCGAGGTTCTGGTCGACGTCGATCATGTAGGATGCAAGTAGCGCGTCGGCCGGATAGGGATCCGTTCCGTCGGCGGGGTATGGACCCGTCGCGCCGGCCGGGAGCAGTTCGTCATAGGCCTGGACCGGCGTGCCCTGCAGGCCGTGGACCTCGCTCGTGTCGGTCCTCGTTCCTATCGTAGGCTCGACGCATCCGCCCGAAACCGAGCACAGCGAATCGCCGGTCATCCACAAGGTATCGCGCGGACGGTCACCGTCGGTGTTGCCGGTTTCGTCGTAGCCGTAGCCGAAGTCGACGCCGCCGGCCGCCCCGGCCCGGAGGAAGGGGGAACCGATATCCTTGCGGTCATTGAAGCTGACGTCGTAGCGATCGTCCGGCAGCCAGACGCCGTCGGTGCCGCGAACGTAGCGCAGCACGCGCGAGGCATGCGGAACCGCGAACGCATCCACGGCATCGAGGCCGAGATTGCGTACGCCGCCGCGCTCGGCGACGACCATCAGATCGCCGGATATCGCGATGTCAGACGGCGCGCGCGCCGTCGGATCGGCGTCCATGCCGGGCAGGGCGATCTCCAGCCGAATGTCGGAAGTTACGAACTCGCCGGACGCGTCGATTCCGATCGACCAGATCGTGTTCACGGCGTCGTCGCCGCCCCACTCGGGATTGTCGAAGGCTTCCGAACCCCAGACGCCGTAATAGAGCCGCGTCTGGCCGGAGCTCCCCGAAACCGCCATGCCCCAGACGCGGCGGCGGAAATCGGCGAAGTTCCAGCACGCCGGCGTGGATGCGAACGGCAGTGCCGCGCCTGCTGCGTCGGCGCACGCACCGATCAGGGCCGCACTCTCGGTGTCGAATGAAACCGATCCGAGGTTCTGCGTCGACCCGATGATCGCGTCGTAATGGCTCGCACGGCCGTCGATGCCGTGATCGTAGGACGAAAGAAATGCTCCGTCGGTCGACAGCCGATGTACGATGCCGGTCTCCAGATCGGAGACGAAGAGCTGGTTGTGGGCGGCGTCGAACGCGATGTTGCCGAGCCCGGCCCCGGTGTTGGGGCGTCCATCCAGGCCGATCGTCGCGATGAGCTCCGGCGCATAGCCGGTCGCGCCGTTGAGCTTGTAGACGCCGCCCGGTCCGCCTTCACCCCACTGGCCGGGCAGCCAGTCGGATTCGTCCTCGAACATGTGGAGGCCGAAGGCCGAGGTCGCGGTCAGGTAGATGTTGGCGGTGTCGTCATTGTCGATTGCGACGCCAAAGACCTGGCCGACCTCACCTGCGGTTACCTGCAGGTGTTGCGGCTCGTCGACCCAGTGCCGCCCGTCCGCCGGGAATCCCGGATTGCGCACGTCGATCGCGCTGCCGACGACGCCGTTCTCGTCGATGATCTTCGCCATGGTGCCGTCGCCGACATCGAATTCCACGGTTCCGGAGAACCGTGTCGTGTAGGCTTCGCCGGGCGCGAACGACTCCTGGGCGGATGCGATCGTGGTTGCCGACAGCAACATCGCCGCCGCCGTAAGGACACGACGGGCTGATATACTTCTGGTGGCGTATTTCACAAGGGTGGGCATCTGAGGCGATCCTCCTTCGCAAACAGGCGCTGTTCCCTTCTTGGTTCAGCAGGTTGGGCCTGCTGAATGCGAGTTTCGGGGCCACTGCAAAGCGTCCCGATTGTCCTCATCGTCCCTTGTACAAAACCCTCTCTCCCCCGACCCGCGCCGTTTGACCGGGGAGAGTACGTCGATTTTCGGCAATAAAGCTGCTTAACGCAAGGGAATTCAATGCACGAAATTGCTGAACGTCACATGAACGGACTATCTGGGACGCCCTTCCGGGGGTCTTCCTGATGCCGGTTAAGTGACTGAAAGCCCTAGTCTTCCTCGCCTGCAAGCACTTGTTGCAGCGTTGTCGGAAGATGCCGCGACCCGCGTCCCGCGTGGGTTCGAAGTAGGCCGCGACGGGGTGCCGGAGGGGAACTTTGTCATCCGGTCCGCATTTTCCTCATGACTAAACTGGCCATTGAGCTTCCTTGAAGAAAACCCCGGATCGAAAGGTTGCGGCGACAAGACGGACGAGATCATGCAGGACAGAAACCCCGCCAACACGAATGACGCGTCGAGCGAGATCTGCCGCCAGTTGCGCGCGCTCTATGAAGCGCCCGAGGACCAGCAGATGCCCGATCGCTTCTTTGGGCTTCTCCAGAAGCTGGACGAGGCGGAGCAAAGTGCCGTACGCCTCGAGGGCGAAGGGTAGACGCCACAGGACATGGCAGGCTCCGGGTCAGTTTCCCAGAATGCCTGGAAGCCGCAATCCCTTTTCCCGCGCGCACTCGATGGCGATCTCATATCCGGCGTCCGCGTGGCGCATCACGCCTGTCGCCGGATCGTTCCACAGGACACGCTCCAGCCGTCGCGCCGCATCGTCGGTGCCGTCGGCGCAGACCACCATGCCCGAATGCTGTGAAAAGCCCATGCCGACCCCGCCGCCATGGTGGAGCGACACCCATGTCGCGCCCGACGCGGTATTGAGCAGCGCGTTGAGGAGCGGCCAGTCGGAAACGGCGTCGGAACCGTCCTTCATCGCTTCCGTCTCGCGGTTGGGGGAAGCCACCGAACCGGAATCGAGATGGTCGCGTCCGATCACAACAGGTGCCTTCAGTTCGCCGCTCTTAACCATCTCGTTGAACGCGAGGCCGAGGCGGTGGCGCTGGCCGAGGCCGACCCAGCAGATGCGTGCGGGAAGGCCCTGGAAGGATATCCGCTCGCGCGCCATGTCGAGCCATTTGTGCAGATGCTCGTCGTCTGGGATTAACTCCTTCACCTTGGCGTCGGTCTTGTAGATGTCCTCCGGGTCGCCGGACAGGGCGCACCAGCGGAACGGACCGATGCCGCGGCAGAACAGCGGCCGGATATAGGCTGGCACGAAGCCCGGAAAAGCAAAGGCGTTTTCCAGCCCTTCCTCGAGCGCCACCTGGCGGATGTTGTTGCCGTAGTCGAGTGTCGGCACGCCGGCATTCCAGAAATCGACCATCGCGGCGACGTGCACCTTCATCGAGGCGCGGGCCGCCTTCTCCACTGCGGCGGGATCGCTTTCCTGCTTGTCGCGCCATTCGGCGACCGACCAGCCCTGCGGCAGGTAACCGTGGATCGGGTCGTGGGCCGAGGTCTGGTCGGTGACGATGTCGGGATGTATGCCGCGCCGTACCAGTTCGGGGAAAACATCGGCGGCGTTGGCGATCAGGCCGACGGACTTGGCGTCGCCGGCCTTCGTCCAGCGCGCGATCATCTCCAGCGCCTCGTCGAGGGAACTGGTCTTTTCGTCCAGATATCTGGTCCGGAGCCGGAAATCGGCACGCGTCTCGTCGCATTCGACGGCGAGGCAGCAGGCACCGGCCATCACCGCCGCCAGCGGCTGGGCGCCGCCCATCCCGCCGAGGCCGCCGGTCAGAATCCATTTTCCCTTCAGGTCGCCGCCATAGTGCTGGCGGCCGGCCTCCACGAAAGTCTCGTAGGTGCCCTGCACGATGCCCTGGGTGCCGATATAGATCCACGAGCCGGCGGTCATCTGGCCGTACATGGCCAGCCCCTTGCGGTCGAGCTCGTTGAAATGATCCCAGGTCGCCCAGTGCGGCACGAGGTTGGAATTGGCGATCAGCACGCGCGGCGCGTCCGCGTGGGTCCTGAAGACGCCGACGGGCTTGCCCGACTGCACCAGCAGCGTCTCGTCCGCCTCGAGCGTCTTCAGGCTCGCGACGATGCGGTCGAAGTCGGCCCAGGTGCGTGCCGCCCGGCCGATGCCGCCATAGACGACCAGCTCATGCGGGTTTTCGGCCACGTCGGGATGGAGATTGTTCATCAGCATCCGCATCGGCGCCTCGGTCAGCCAGCTCTTGGCGGTGATCTCCGGTCCGGTCGGCGGGAAGATGTCTCGCGTGTTTCTTCTCGGATTGTCCATCGGTCTTGCCTCGGTTTGGAAAAAGGTTTCGGTGTCAGAAGATCAGTGCCGGCAACCAGGTCGCGATCGGCGGCGCCAGCCACACGATGGTGATGGCGATCAGCTGGAGCAGGATGAATGGCGCCACGCCGGCATAGATCTGGCCGGTCGTCACTTCCGGCGGCGCGGCTCCGCGCAGGTAGAACAGCGAGAAGCCGAAGGGCGGCGTCAGGAACGATGTCTGCAGGTTGATGGCGATCAGAATCGCCAGCCAGTAGGGGTCGTGGCCCATCAGGATCAACGCCGGCGTGATCAGCGGCAGCAGGATCACCGTGATCTCCACGAAGTCGAGGAAGAAGCCGAGCACGAAGATCATCGCCATCGAAAAGATCAGTGCCCCGGTCGGGCCGCCGGGCATGGCGGTCAGTATCTGCTCGATACGCTCCTCGCCGCCGAGTCCTATGAAGACCAGCGAGAAGATGCTCGCCGTCAGGATGGTGGCGAAGATCATCGCCGTCACGGTCATTGTCGACGTCATCGCCGGCTTCAGGAGCCCGGCGCCGTGCAGTCGGCGCAGTGAGGCGATGACGGCCGCGATCCCGCCGAGCGCGAGCGCCGCGTAGAACGCGCCCTGCACCCAGCCGACGGGCGTCACGTCGCTGCGCTGCAGCCTCACCGGCGCGACGCCGGCGGCGATCGCCAGCAGGATCAGCGCGCCGGCCGCCGCGATCACGATCTTCGCCGACATGCCCTGGCGCGCTCCGCCCATCAGGATCGCGCCGACCGCGCCGACCGAGGCCGCCTCCGTCGGCGTGGCGATGCCGCCCAGGATCGCGCCGAGCACGGCGACGATCAGCATGATCGGCGGCACGATCGCCCGGCCGATCTCGGCCAGCGACGGCCGCGACACGCCCTGCGTCAGCGGCGGCGCGTCGCCTGGAACGAGAAAGGCGCGGGCAAGAACGTAGACGATGTAGACCGCGACCAGGAGCAGTCCCGGCAATAGCGCGCCGGCGAAGATCTGGCCGACCGAGATCGTCTCGACCGTGAACTTGCCCTGCTCGAACTGCGCCTGCTGGTAGGCGTTCGACATCACATCTGACAGGATGATCAGAAGGGTCGAGGGCGGGATGATCTGGCCCAGCGTCCCGGAGGTGCACACGATGCCGGAGGCGAGCCGCGCATCGTATCCGGCGCGCAGCATGGTCGGCAGCGCGATCAGCCCCATCGCGATCACCGTCGCGCCGACGATGCCGGTCGAGGCGGCGAGCAGGGCGCCGACCAGCACCACAGACACGCCCAGACCGCCGCGCAGCCCGCCGAACAGGCGCCCCATCGTTTCGAGCAGTTCCTCCGCGATGCGGCTCTTTTCGAGCACCACGCCCATCATCACGAACAGCGGAATGGCGATCAGCACTGTGTTGGTCAGAACGCCGTAGACGCGCTGGCCGAGCGCCCCGAGCAGCGTCAGGTCGAGCGCGCCGGTCGCCCAGCCGAGGAAGGCGAAGGCGATCGCCGTCCCGCTGATCGAGAACGATACCGGGAAGCCGAGCAGGATACAGACGATCAGCGCGGCAAGCATGAGAAGGTCGAGCGGCATCAGTGTGCTCCCCGCCTGAGAAGCAGTACCGCCCTCATGATGCAGGACACCGACTGGATGACGAGCAGGGCGCAGAAGGCCGGAATCAGCGATTTGAGCAGGAACGATGCCGGAATGCCGCCGACCGAGATCGGTCCTTCCAGGATAGCCCACGAATTGCGCACCGAAGGCCAGGTCCAGTAGGCCAGCGTGATGATCGACGGCAGCAGCAGGAACAGATGGCCGAACAGGTCGACCCTGGCCTTTCCGGCCGCGTCGGCGCGGGCGTAGAAGATGTCGACGCGCACATGGCCGTCGACCAGAAGCGTGAAGCCGGCACCGAGCATGAACAGCGCCGAGTGCATGTAGAGAACGCTCTCGTTGATGGCGATGGAGCTTATGCCGAAGACATAGCGCAGGAGCACGATGGCGAACTGGACCAGCACCATCGACAGCGCCAGCCAGCGGACGGCATTGCCGGTCGCGCGGTTGATCGCATCGAGCCTGTCGGCCATCCGCTCCATCGCTCTCTCCTGGTCGGGGTGATGATCCGGGCACGGCCGCCGCACCCGGATCGAGGTCTCTAGTATTTGTAGTCCATCGCGCGGGCGTTCATCTGCCCGTTATCGGCGTAGGTCATGTACTCGGCGATCGAGGCGCGATAGCCGAGGAAGCTCTCGGTAATGCGCTTGACCAGCTCGTCGCTGTCCTCGCGCAGTTCCGCCATCACCTCGCCCGCCGCATTGCCCATGGCGACGACGATCTCGTCCGGCAGCTTCCTGACCTGAACGCCTTCGTCGGCGACCAGCTTCTGCAGCGCCAGCGCGCTCTTGGTCGAATACTCGGTCCAGACCGTGTTGTAGAGGCTTTCGCAGGCGAACTTGACGGCCTGCTTCAGATCGTCGGGCAGCTCCTCGAAGACCGAGGCGTTGACGGCGCATTCCTCTGCGGACGACGGTTCGCCGACGCCGGGCCAGTAGTAGTTCTTGGCGATCTGCTGGAAGCCGAGCGCGCTGTCGGACCACGGGCCGATGAACTCGCCCGCGTCGAGAGCGCCGGACTGCAGCGCCTGGAACATGTCGCGACCGCCCATCGCCTGCACGGCCATGCCAAGCTTGGCGCACATTTCCGAGGCGAGGCCGGTGGTGCGGAACTTCAGGCCCTTCAGGTCGTCGACCGAGTTGATCTCGTTGCGGAACCAGCCCTGCCACTGCGGCCCGGAATTGCCGCACAGGAACGGCTTCAGCCCGAAGCGGCCGTACATCTCGTCATAGAGCGCCTGGCCGCCACCATGGTTGAGCCAGCCGACCTGCTCGTCGGCGCGCAGGCCGAAGGGCTGCGAACCGAACAGAAGGATGCCCTTGGACTTCGAGCCCCAGTAGGCGGGCACGGCATGGTAGAGTTCGGCGGTGCCTTCCGAGACCGCGTCGAACACGCCGTTGCCCGGAACCAGCTCGCCGGCGGCGAACAGCTTGACCTCGATGCGGCCACCCGACAGGGCGGTGATGCGGTCGGCCAGCATCTGTGCGGCGACACCCGGGCCGGGCAGGTTCTTCGGCCATGCCGTCACCATTTTCCACTGGCGCTTGTCCTGGGCGATTGCCGGCGCGGCGAGTGCCGAGACGCTGGCCCCCACCATGGCGGTCTTGAGGAAATTCCGTCTATGCATTGTCTTTTCTCCCATCGGTTGGTCTTCAGTCGAACCGGTCTTCAACCGGTAATGCGTGTTGCGCGAACGTCCCGCCATCGGGTCCCGGGCTTCCCCGAGGGCTCCCGGCGCTTCGACGGAGCCGCAGTCATCGCGCCGCTGACAACGCTCCGGCTTCGGTCGTGACGGCTTCGAGGATCGCCCGCAGCGGTGCCCGGAGCCGCTCGGCCCTGGTGTCATCATAGTCCCAGGGCGGCGCTTCGTCCGTCAGGTAGGCGGATTGAGCCAGCTCCATCTGGATCGCATGCACGCCGCCGGCCGGATTGCCATAGTGGCGGGTCGTCCATCCGCCGCGAAAACGTCCGTTGACGACAGAGCTGTATCCCTCGGCGGCGCCGCAGATCTCCGCGACGCGGCGTTCGATCCCCGGTGCGCAGGTGCGGCCGTTATCCGTACCGATGTTGAAGTCCGGCAGCCGGCCTTCGAACAGGAAGGGACACATCGAGCGTATGGAGTGGCAGTCATAGAGAACCGCGACGCCGTGCGCGGCGCGAACCCTCTCGACCTCCGCCTGGAGCGCGGCGTGGTATGGCGCGTGAAAGCGCTGCAGCCGGTCCTCCAGCGCCGCGCCGTCGGGTTCCATGCCTTCGTTCCATATCGGACGATCGTCGAAATCGGTCATCGGCACCAGGCTGGTGGTGTTCTGGCCGGGATAGAGGCTCTTGCCGCTCGGATCGCGATTGGCGTCGATCACATAGCGGTGGAAGGTGGCGCGCACCGTCGTCGCCTCCGCCAGCAGGCCGTCATAGAGCCTGTCGACGTGCCAGTCCGTATCGCGGAGCTTTTTGCCCTCGACGTTCAGCCGGCCCATGATGGCGCCGGGCACATCGGTGCCGGTATGCGGAAACGCGAGGATGACCGGCGATACGCCGCGCGTGACGACGACCGGGTTCATGACGCAAGCTCCGGCAGCAGCCCCGCGCTGACGCTTGCATTGAGCGCGCCGCTCTTCACCAGTTCCGCCGCCGCCTCGAGGTCCGGCGCCAGATAGCGGTCGACCTCGAGATCGGCCACCACCGAACGGATCGCCGCATGGGCCTTCAGCAGTTCGACGCCGGTCTTCAGCGGCGCGCGGAAGTCGACGCCCTGCGCGGCCGTCACGGCCTCGATGCCGATGATGCCGGCCAGGTTGTCCGTCATCTGCAGAAGCCGGCGGGCGCCATGGCAGGCCATCGACACGTGGTCTTCCTGGTTGGCGGATGTCGGTGTGGAATCGACGGATGCCGGGTGCGACATCTGCTTGTTCTCGCTCATCAGCGCCGCCGACGTCACCTCGGCGATCATCAGGCCGGAATTGAGCCCCGGCTTCTTGGCGAGGAACGCCGGCAGGCCGAACGACAGCGCAGGATCGACCAGCAGCGCGATCCGGCGCTGTGCGATGGCGCCGATCTCGCAAATTGCGAGCGCGATCTGGTCGGCGGCGAAGGCGACAGGTTCGGCATGGAAATTGCCGCCCGACACGACGGTCCCGTCGGACAGGATGAGGGGGTTGTCGGTGACCGCGTTCGCCTCGATTGTCAGCGTACTGGCCACCTGCCTCAGCAGGTCGAGGCAGGCACCGTCGACTTGCGGCTGGCAGCGGATGCAATACGGGTCCTGGACCCGCTGGTCGCCCTCGAGATGGCTCTCGCGGATTTCCGAACCGTCGAGCAGCGCGGCGAGCGCCGATCCCGCGTCGATCTGTCCGCGATGGCCCCGCAGCGCGTGGATCTCGGGATGGAACGGCGCCGACGACCCCATCGCCGCGTCCGTCGACAGCGCGCCGGTGATGAGTGCGGATCGCGCCGCCCGATGCGCGCGAAACAGGCCGGCGAGTGCCAGTGCGGTCGACACCTGGGTGCCGTTGATCAGCGCGATGCCTTCCTTGGCCTGAAAGACCACCGGCTCGAGTCCCGCCTTGGCCAGCGCCTCGCCCGCGGGCAATCGTTCGCCGGCGAAGAAGGCCTCGCCCTCGCCCATCATCGCCGCCGCCATGTGGGCGAGCGGTGCGAGGTCGCCGGACGCGCCGACCGATCCCTTCTCCGGAATGAGCGGAACGACCCCGCGCGCCAGCATGTCCTCGATGAGCTTGATGACGTCCATCCGCACGCCGGACGCGCCGCGGCCCAGCGACAGCAGCTTCAGCGCCATCACCAGGCGGACGATCTGCTCCGCGAATGGCGCGCCGACGCCGCAGCAATGCGACAGGATCAGGTTGCGCTGCAGTGTCTCGACGTCGTGCGGCGGAATGCTGACGCTTGCAAGTTTGCCGAACCCGGTGTTGACGCCATAGATCGCTTCGTTGCCGCGCGCGATGCTGCCGATCCGGGCCGCCGCCTTCTCGATGCCGGGATGGCAGGCCGGGTCGAGGCGAACCGGAGGCATCTCCCACCAGAGACGCTCCAGGTCGGCGATGGTGACCTTTCCCGGTTGCAGGACAAGCGTCATTCGATCTCTCCAGTGATGCGCCGGTAAAGCGGGTTGAAGCCGATGCGGTAGGCAAGCTCCGCCGGGTGTTCGACATCCCAGACGGCAAGGTCGGCGCGCTTGCCGGGTTCGATCGTGCCGGTCTCGTCGTGCATGCCGAGCGCACGGGCTGCCTCGCGCGTCACGCCGGCAAGCGCCTCTTCGGGCGTCAGGCGGAACAGGGTGCAGGCCATGTTGAGCGTCAGCAGGATCGAGGCGAGCGGCGACGAACCGGGGTTGCAGTCGGTCGCGATCGCAATCGGCACGCCAGCCTCTCTCAGCGCGGCAACCGGCGGCAGTTTCGTCTCGCGCAGGAAGTAGAAGGCGCCGGGCAGGAGTACCGCCACCGTTCCGGCCGCCGCCATCGCTGCGACGCCGTCCTCGCCGAGATATTCGAGATGGTCGGCCGAAAGCGCGCCATGCTCGGCGGCGAGTTTTGCTCCGCCGAGATCGGAAAGCTGCTCGGCATGCAGCTTGACCGGCAGGCCGAGCGCTGCGGCGTGCGCGAACACGCGCTCCATCTGGTCGGGCGAGAAGGCGATCCCCTCGCAGAAACCGTCGACCGCATCGGCCAGCCCCTCTTTAGCGGCCCGGTCCATTGCCGGCAGCACGACCTCGTCGATATAGGCGTCGGCCCGGCCTGTATATTCCGGCGGCACCGCATGCGCCGCGAGATAGCTCGTCCGCACCCGAACCTTGCGCAACTGTGCCAGCCGCCGTGCCGCACGCAGCATCTTCAGCTCGTCGTCCATCGTAAGCCCGTATCCGGACTTGATCTCGACGGTCGCCACGCCTTCCGCGATCAGTGCGTCAAGCCGGGGCAGGGCGGATTCGACAAGCTCGTCCTCGCTCAGAGCCCGTGTCGCCGCGACGGTCGAGACGATGCCGCCTCCGGCCCGCGCGATCTCTTCATAGCTGGCTCCTTCGAGCCGCATCTCGAATTCTTTTGCGCGATTGCCGCCGAAGACCAGATGGGTATGGCAGTCGATCGGCGCCGGCGTGACCAGTCGTCCGCCGAAATCCTCGCGAGCGACGTCATGCCAGCCGGCGGGTACCGCATCCCGTGCGGCAACGAACGCGATCCGCCCGCGCTCGATACCGATCACATGGTCGTCGCGAATCCCGTAGCCGGCGCCGGGCGCCATGGTCGCGATGCGTGCGCTGGAGAGGATGGTTCTTGTCATGGGTTGCCGGATCGATAAACTTGAGTTAATGCTATTATGTATAGACATAAAGAGTCAACGGGGTGCGCCGTGAAAACCGCAATATCCGCGCAATGGGCGCTTCTGCCCGGCGGCTGGGCCAGTGACGTCCGCGTCGAAATCGATGCCGAGGGGCGCATCTCGGGCGTCGCGACGGGGGCCGCACTCGGCGTCGGCGACCAGCGCATTCCGTTCCTGCTTCCGGCGGTCTCGAACCTGCACAGCCACACCTTCCAGCGCGCGATGGCCGGCCTTGCCGAGCGGCGCGGACCTTCCGGGCGCGACAGCTTCTGGACCTGGCGCGCGGTCATGTACCGCTTCCTCGACATCCTGACGCCGGACGAGATCGAGGCGATCGCCGCCTTCGCGTTCATGGAAATGCTGGAGGCCGGCTTCTCCGCCGTTGCCGAGTTCCACTACCTGCATCACCAGCCGGGCGGCGCCGGATATGACGATCCCGGCGAGCTTTCGGCGCGCGTCGCCGCGGCCTCGGCGACGGCCGGTATCGGACTGACGCTTCTGCCCGTCTACTATCGCCATGGCGGCGTCGACGGCCGTCCGCTTGCCGGCGGCCAGCTGCGCTTTGGATGTGACCGCGACCGCTTCGAGCGCCTGCTTGCCGGCGCATCCGCGGCGGTGAAGGGTCTGCCGGCCGACGCCGCGATGGGCATCGCGCCGCATTCGCTGCGCGCGGTGGGCGTCGACGATCTCGCATGGGCATCGGCGCTGATGCCCGGCCGGCCGGTGCACATGCATCTGGCCGAGCAGGAACAGGAAGTGGACGAGACGCTCGCTGTCCACGGCGCCCGGCCCGTGCGGTTGCTGCTCGACCGCGCCGCCGTCGATCGCCGCTGGTGCCTCATCCACTGCACCCAGATGCAGCCCGGCGAGACTGCCCGTCTCGCCGCCACAGGGGCGACTGCGGGGCTCTGTCCCGTCACGGAGGCCAATCTCGGCGACGGCATTTTCGACGGCGAACGGTTCGCGGAAGCCGGCGGCGCCTTCGGCATCGGCTCGGATTCCAACATCCGCATCTCGGTCGCCGGGGAGCTGCGCCAGCTCGAATATTCGCAGCGTCTGCGCGACAGGGCGCGTGTCGTGGTCGCCGGACCCGGCCAGTCGGCTGGACGCGTTCTGTATGACGGTGCGCGCGCCGGGGGCGCCCGGGCGCTCGGCCGCGACACCGGCGCGATCGCCGAAGGACGGTTCGCCGATCTCGTCGCGATCGACCCGCCGGCGATCCCCTCGTCCGATCCCGACACGCTGCTCGACGCCTGGCTGTTCTGCGGCTCTGATGCCGAGGTTCGCGAGGTCTGGGCCGCCGGCCGGCACGTCGTTTCCGGCGGACGCCACCGCGACCGCGGCGCGATCGACGGCCGCTACCGCGCCACCCTTGCCGCGATCGGGGACCGGCTCTGATGCCGGCGCGCGGAAAAGTCTCGTTCAAGGCTATCCGCGACGAACTTGCACGCCGCATTGCGCTTCGCGTGTGGGAGCCGGGTGCGCTCATCCCCGGCGAGGAAGCGCTGGCCGCCGAGTTCGGCGCCGCGCGCGCCACCGTCAACCGCGCGCTCCAGGAGCTGGCCCGCAGCGGCGTGGTCGAGCGCCGGCGCAAGGCCGGCACCCGCGTGGCGCGCAATCCCGTCCGCGAGGCGCGCTTCCTCATTCCGCTCGTCCGCGACGAGATCGAGGCGCGCGGCGTCGACTACCGCTACGTGCTGTTGAGCCGCGACATCGTGCCGGCGCCGGCGCTCGTCCGTGCTCGGCTCGGCCTCGGCGACGGTGGCAGGATGATGCATGTCAGGTGCCTGCATCTGGCCGCCGACGCGCCCTACCAGTTCGAGGACCGGTGGATCAATCTCGATGCCGTGCCGGCGGTGCGCGGCGAGGCCTTCGAGGCGGTCGGGCCGAACGAATGGCTGGTCGCTAACGCGCCGTTCTCGCGTGCCGACTTCAATTTCTTCGCCGCGGCGGCCGGCGAGGAGGATGCGTCTCTGCTCGGGCTCTTGCCGGGCGACCCGGTGTTCGTCGGCGAACGCCTGACCTGGCTCGCCGACCAGCCGGTGACGCTGGTCCGCATGGTGCACCCGCCATCTCACCGCATGACGACGACGATCTGATCACCTGGAATCGAAACGGCGGGCCGTCAAGCCCGCCGTCCTTTTTGGCTGTCGATGTCGCGGCCCTACTGGCCCATCTTCTCGGCGATCCAGCCCGTATAGTTGGCAAGCCGGGTATAGATGCCGTAGGCGTTGGCATGGCCACAGGCCGCGCCAGCATCGAACGGGCCTTCGCCCCAGCTCACGATGCCGACCTGCACCGGCTCGCCACCCGCCGTCGAGAACAGCGGCCCGCCGCTGTCGCCGTTGCAGGCGTCGCGCGCGCCGGTCGGGTCGCCCGCGCACAGCATGTTGCCGGTCAGCGGATCGGTCATCCGGCTCGCGATGACCTGCGTCGCGTCCATCACCACTTCGGCGGGATAGCGCATGCGGCCGGAGAGCTGCGTCAGGATCTTGGTCAGGTCCCTGGCGTAGATGTCGCGGATGCCTGCATTGCACTTCTCGTTGGGGTAAAGCGCGATGTCGGTTTCCATCAGCGCGTAGGGAAAGCTGCCGTCGTCGGTCATGCCCCAGCCGATCACCGTTGCGTCGCCCTCGTTGCGGTCGGCGTCGATGAGCTTGATCACCTTGCCGTCGGTCACAGGCGCTGCGAGATGGATGAGCGCGATGTCGTTGTCGAGATTGTTCTGGTCGTAGCTTTCGTGAACGAAGATCTCGGCCGCCTTGTTGCGGCTGCCCTCGCGCAGGTCGGTGGCGCCCGAAAGCACCGTCACGCTCTCGGGCGCGATCTTCGCGCCGTTCTGCACCATGCAGTGGGCGGCGGTCAGCACCCAGTCGGGCGCGATCAGGCTGCCGCCGCAGAACTGGCCGTTGCCCTGCGACTCGACGCTGTCGTCGAGCACGTTCGAATTGAGCAGCGCCACCTGAAACGGCCACTCGTCCTTGTCGGCCTGCTGGCCGCCGAAGACACGGTCGTCCTCGGTCTTTTCGGCCGCGGCCTTGGCGCGGGCCGCCGGCACGCGCTCCAGCGGCGACAATTCGGGCCGCGGGTCCTGCTCCTGGGCGAAGACGGCCCCCGCCGTCGAAATGGCCGCTGCGGCGATGGAAATCGCGGCAATCGGGCTGATCCACTTTGCAATCGTCACGTTGTCCTCCTGAGACAGGGTTGTCGGTCGTCCGCGTTCGGCCGAATCCGCCGCGCATATTTAAAGACCCGCGCGCGATCCGGCGAAAGACCTTTTTGTCGGCGTCAATATTGGGCAATTTGCGGCAATTAAATTGCCGAAAGGCGCTTTCGGCGTGGCGAAGTCGGCCTATACTGCCGCCACCGCCGCGAGGGATCGCCGGTTTGGGGAACGATCATGATCTCGACAAGATTCCAGAGTTTGTTCCGCATCCTTGTTGACTTTGGGAGAGTCTCACAATGACTAAACTTCGTAATGCACTCATCGCGTCCGCGGTCATTTCCACAGCCATGTGGACAGGCGCCGCCTTCGCGGAATCCTCGTCGGGCAGTGAAGGGTCGGGCGATTCGCCGCGCGCTCTGCCGGGTGGCGCGGAAATTTCTGATCGCGGTACGCCCGTCGCACCGTTGAAGGTCGAGGGCGGCGAGATTTCGCGCGACCTCGAACTCGATCCGAAGGCGCTCGAGGAAAGCTACGGCACCATCAGCCGTTCCAAGGACGGCACGGAAACGCGCACGCCTCCGACCGAGAAGATGCGCTCGATCATCAACGGCATGATGGAGCAGGGCGGCGGAACCGACCGCCAGGTCTTCGGCGAGGACACGCGTGTCCAGATCACCGATTCGTCGCAATATCCGTTCCGCACCTTCGGCATGCTGCAGGGCGAATCGCCGAAAGGCGGTTTCGGAAACTGCTCGGCGACCCTGATCGGTCCGCGTACCGTGCTCACGGCCGCGCACTGCCTCTACGACCACGAGAGCCAGGGCTGGCTCGACAATTTCGTGTTCGCGCCCGGCCTTCTCAGCATGCAGAACGCACCGTTCGGCGTGTACGAATACGAGACCGCCTACATCTTCGAGGGCTTTCTCACCAACTATGAAGGCTTCTACGGGTCGGTCGTTCCGTGGGACATCGGCATTGTGATCCTGCAGCAGCCGGTCGGCGAGCAGGTCGGCTGGATGGCCTATGGCTACGACAACAACCTGTCGGACTTCACGGCAAACATCATCGGCTACCCCGGTGACAAGGATCCCGGCACGATGTGGCGGGCTGACTGCGTCGTGAACTCGAAGAACATGGCCGACCAGTACTTCCAGTACGATTGCGACACCTATCCGGGTTCGAGCGGCAGCTCGGTCTATCGTTACGTGAAGGAACGCGACGAGCGCATCATCTACGGCGTCAACGTGGCCGAGAGCCCGACCGCGAACACCGCCGTGCGCATCAACCCGACCTATTTCGAGTGGCTTCAGGGCCTCGTGAAGTAATGGTCGGTCGCCTCCGGTGAAGACCGGGGCATATGCGGGATGACGAGGCGCGGCGGTTTTCCGCCGCGCCTTTTTCATGCGTCGCGACATCCGCGCCTGAAAGCCGGCGGCCCCACGCCGGGGCCCGCATCGGCTGTGGCATCGACGGCGATCCGGCCATCGCCCTGTCCGGCTCGGTATTGCCTGGGGCTCAGTCGTCCTGGCCGGGCATCAGCCCCAGTGTCGAGAATATCGAGCCGTTTCGCTCTTCCGTGACGTAGTTTTCGATCGCGGTCGCATAGCCCGCCACGCCGCGCTGGCGTTCGCGCTCGGCATAGCCGGAGAAGTAGCGCCAGAAGGACGAGGCATAGTCGTAGAAGAACGCGTCCGCCACACTCTGCTCGCAGAGATTTCCGTCGACGCAGAAGGCGAGGCGGTTGAGGAAGTAGAGCACCTTCTCGTAGCGCGCCCGAAACTCTTCGAGGGGCATGTCGGGACCTGCGACGCTCAACGCCTGAAGCCCGACTTGCCGATAGTAGACGGCGAGTTCCTCCTGCGAGGGGTTCTGCCCGAGCTGGCCGGCGAATTCGTTGTTGAGGGACGCGAGACGGTCCTTCACGACCAGTTGCGCATTCTGGAAATCCGGCTGGTCCCACAGCTCGACGAGCTGCAGCGTCTGCTGGACCCGCTTTTCCTTGCGCGTTTCGGAATACTGGTAGATCGAGAAGATGCCGCCGAGGATAATGAAGACCCGGACCAGCACATCGGCCCAGGCGTAGATCAGCATCCGCCAGTCTTTCGAGGTGAACGGGTTGGTCTCCTCCGTCACGTCCGGTCCGGACGCCTCGGGAAACTGGTCCGACATCTCGGGCATTGCGAGCAGTTCCTTGCGGCGCGGCTTGC
>JAMLJD010000055.1 GCA_023953775.1 Rhizobiaceae bacterium
GGCCGAGGGGGCCATCTGACCGATATAGACGGCACTCATCTGCTGGGCGTGACCTGCGAAGCGGACCGGCAGATAAAATTCTCCGAGGAAATCCAGCCAGGCCGGGGCAAGGCTCGCATAGTGGTTGCGCGTCTCGAATTCGTCGATCAGGTTGTCGCAATAGACCTCGCGGTCCTTCTGGTCTTCGACATAGCGGCGGTAGGTATAGGCGCGTGTATCGCGGTAGCCTTCCCAATCCTCGACCGCCGCGACCAATGCGGAGCCCTCACGGTTCGTCTTGTAGAAGAGGTTGATACCCCACTCCTCCGACAGTTCGAAAGGGGCCGGCTCGTTTCGGAAATGGTTGTGAAACTTGTAGGTGACGGCCTCATATTCCGAGGGCACCCGCCGCTCGTTCCAAAGGCTCCACGGCTGTTTGCGTTTGCGTGTTTTTGAGTTCGCGATCATTTCTGTATTTCCTCCCTGGCCCTTGGCGACCTTTTCAGCGAAGGGCCCATTCCCAGCGGTCGTCCATGGTATTGAGCCTGCCCGCGAACGAGACGAGGCTCGGCTCAAGTTCCGAGAGCCGGAATGGACGACCCAGCATCTCAATCATGCTGTTCTCGGTCAGAACCATTGCCTGTTCGGCCTGCACCCGCACGTAACCGGAGCGATCTTCGACGAGGATCTCGCGGTCCGGATTGTCTTGCTCGGCGGCGGCGATCACCGCATCGATGATGTCGTCATCAATGCCGCGAATGATCGGCCCTACAAGTTTCTTTGGTTGTTGCTCTGCCATTCTGGTTCTCCTCAGGCGTCCTCGGCTTCATGGCGCAGACGGCGAAGGCGACCGTCGGTCGGCACGCCGACCAGGACGTTTTCACCTTCGAGTTTCACTTCGTACTGAAACAGGCGGCAACCGCTGGGATTGATGCCCTTGCCGCAATCCATGTCGAACTGCCATTCATGTGCGGAACAGGTGATTGTTCCGGCCTCAAAGTCGATATCACCGTCGGCCAACAGGATTTCCTGGTGCGGACACATGCCCTGGAAGGCCCGAAGCTCGCCTCCTTCACGATGAAGGATGATTACGATTTCGCCCTCGATCTCGACGTCGACGAAGTCGCCTTCCCACAGATCATCGAGCGTCGTCGCCGGAATCCAGTTCAAGTCATTCGACATAGCCGGCCTCGATGTAGTCCATCACGCCGATGCCACTCTCGGCAAAGCTCATGTCTGCGGGCAGTTGCTTGTCGTTGAACCAGACTGCAATCGGCGCATCGCGCTCTTTGACGCGCAGGCCGACGGCGTGATGAGCGACCTTGGCGGCGACTGCGGCCATGTCGTCGCCATCGTCCACTGGCACAAGCTGTGTCAGAAAATCGCCTCGGAAGGCCGCCATCAAAGGGATCATCGCCATGTGTTCCTCCAATTCTCTAGAGCCCGGGCAGGCACACCGCTCGGCACAGCGACGCGAGCGCCTGCTTGGACTGTCTTTATGTTTCGCGGTTTACTCCGCCGCATGGCGCATCTGCTGCGCCCAGGCGTAGTTGTCGGCATCGTTGCCTGCGACATCGGGCGTGATCCCCATATATTGCAGTGCGCCTTCCAGGTTCGGCGGCTGGATATGCCCGGCCAGGAAGCGGTCGATGATGTTGAGATGCGTGTCGTAGCGCTCGGGCTGGCTCTGCCAGACCCACTGACACATCTCGCTGCAGAACGTCACCTTGCGACCGTTGTGCATGTGGCTGAACGGTTTCTTGCCCACATGGGTCCCGGTAACCGGAAGTTGACAACAGTTGCACACCATCGGCAGCGTCTCGGGATAGGTCTTCTCGATCCTGCCCGCCCGAACATTCTCGGTGATCACGTCCCAGTATTTGCCGAACTTGTCGTTCCAGCCAGGGTATTTTTCTTCCAGCCAATCGCGCTCGTCGGGAGACACACCGGCATCGGGGTTCCACCAGACGGTCGGGCGCCAGAACCACACGCCAAGGTGCTGGGCATGGTGATACCAGTCGAGCTCGGGCAGGAAATGCTCCTCCCAGTACCAAGGCAGATCCATGCCGAGGTCCTTGAACTGGTCGACAAACTGGCGGACGATCCACTCGGTCATGAACTCCTTGAAGCTCATGGTGCGGTTCTCGAGCGGCGTGTAGTAATCCATCGAGAATCCGGTCAAGAGACCGAAGATGCGCCACGACCGCCAGAACATCTGATCGACCAGCTTTTGCGCCTCCTCCTTACGACCGTTCTCGACCATGATCTTGAGCGTCGGCTCGCCCTGTTGCGAATGGCGGGCCTCGTCGGTCTGGATCGAGGAGATCAGCGCCCCAAACTCGACATCGCCCACATGCAGCGCATCGGCCGACATGCCGAGGAACTGGAGGTTGGTGAAGCCGGTTTCGAAAGTGAAGGTCAGCTGGATCGCCGTGGAAACCGCATCGTTGGCGGTGAACATGTCGTCGAAGAGGCTTCGCGCGGCGATCGCGGCCCACTCGTTGGTGTGGACGGTCTTGTGCGCCCAGTCCATCTGCGGGTCCTTGTCGGTCAGACAGTAGGGGAAGTAGATCTGCGCCTGGCCATGACGGCATTCGTCAAGTGTGCCGAAGCTCGCCATGTTGCGCCAGGCTGCGGCTCGACCAAAGCGCGCCATCCGCGCCTCGCCGATCGATGCCAGGTACTCCGGCACCGGGATTGCGCCGTAGTGGGCCTTCACCGCCGATTTCCAACCTTCGTCGAGATTGTCGTACATGTTCGAGCGGGCGATGGTCGAGCGGATCGAATAGATGCCCGCGTCCTTGCCGGCCTGGTTGTGAACGTATTCGCGATAGGTCAGCTTGTAGGGCTCATCCCAACCCCACCACTTTTCGTTCTCGATGCCGAAACTCTTGGACAGGGCCTCGGGGAAAGCATCTTCCTCGGGCACATAGGTGAAGGCCCAGTTCATGTCCCTGGCGGTATCATAATAGTCGTGGCGTTGCAGCTTCGGCATGGACAGACCTCCCAGTTCGTGCCGGTCCCGCGCTGAGGCCGAGTTTGGCCAGCGGGGCGAATATGTGCGGGAGGTGAATTTCCTCTGGATTGGACGGGTAAGACCCTGCATAAGGGGCTAGCCGCTCCTGCCGCAGCGCGCTCCTCCCAGTTGGCGCAACGGCGGTCATTCAAGCGCATTTCTATCGCTTCGAGACTCACGTTAGAGACACTGCCTTTGGTTTTCCTTTGGCTGCGGAAATTTGTTTTTCCGATTTCATTTCAATAAGATGCCATGAAGATGAGGCCGGCCGGCAGGATAGCGGCGGGGACGTTTCCCGGCTCGGACGCATCAATCTTCACCTGTCTTGCGGGAACGTGGGGCGCCCTGGATCAGACGCCGAGGGAACAAGCTTCAGACAGAGGCCGAAGCAGCCCGCCAGGCAGCCTTGATGCGGCCCGCGTCGCCGCTGATCATCACCTCGCGCGGCGGCGTTATGCCGTCTGCGAGCAGCCGCCGCGCCGGCATGTGTTCGTCCTGGCTGTTGAGGGTTTCAACAGCCACGAGCCTGCCGCTGGCAAGATGATAAACTGATTTGAGGCGCCCTGCGCCATCAAAGGTCTCGATCGCTTCGTCGGCCTGGTCGGCGAACCCGACGATCTGCAGCTTCATCGGTCCGATATCGGACCAGAACCACGGCACCGGATGATATTGGGTGGGCGTGCCGGTGAGCGTGGCGGCCACGACGCGGGCCTGGTCGGTGGTGTTCTGCACCGATTCAAGTCGCAGCCGCTTCGCCCCACGCGGAAAACTGGCGCAATCGCCGATGGCCCAGATCGCGGGGTCGGAGGTCGCGAGATAGGCGTCGACCGCAATCCCATTGTCGAGCCCGAGCCCTGCGGCCCCGGCGAGCCCGGTGACCGGCACCGCGCCGATGCCGACAATCACCAGATTGGCAGGCAGAACCTCGTCCGCGAGGCGCACCGCGTTCACTTGTCCGGCGCCCTCGATGGCTTCCACGGATACACCGGTGAGCACGCGCACCCCGATTTCCACGAGCTGATCCGCCACAGCCTGGGCCACCATCGGACTCGTGGACCGACCGAGAAGCCGGGGCGCCAGCTCGGCGACGGTCACCTTCAGCCCGCGCCCGGTGAGCATCGCTGCCGCTTCGAGCCCGATGAAACCACCGCCGATCACCACCACGTTGCCGCTCGCCGGCAGCGCGGCGCGCAGGGCACGGGCATCGGTCGCGGTGCGCAGGGTGAAAATGCCGGGCAGATCGGCTCCGGGCAGCGTAAGCCCGCGCGCCTCCGCTCCGGTGGCAAGCACGAGATTGTCGTAATCGAGCGCTGCACCATTATCGAGCGTCACCTTTTTTGCCGCTCGGTCGAGGCCAATAACGGAACGCCCAAGATGCAAACGGATGTCCCTGTCGGCAAAGAAGATTTCGGCACGTAACGGTTGCAGCGCCGCGTCAGGGGACTTCATGAAGGATTTGGAAAGCGGGGGCCGGTGATAGGGGTGGTCCGGATCGGCTGAGATCAGGTCAATGGACCCGGCATAGCCCAAATCGCGCAGACTTGCGGCAAGCTGGGTGCCGCCGTGGCCAGCCCCAATGATCACCACGCCCGGCACCTTGTTGGCCATCTCAGTGCCCCACCACCTGGAACACCGCACCCTCGAGCGCGTCGGTCACCTCGATCTGGCAGGTGAGCCGGCTGTTCTCCTGCATCGCGTCGGAGGTGAATTCGAGGGTGTCACGTTCGGCATCCTCCATTTCCCGAAGCCCGCCCGGCGCCTCGATGACCAGGCAGTGACAGGTCGCGCAGATGCAGGAGCCGCCGCATTCTGCATCGATCCCGTCAACGCCCGCGCCGGTCGCGGCGAGCATCAAGCTCTGGCCGGGTGCGGCTTCGATGGTTCGGCGATCGCCTGAAGGCTCGATAAAGGTGACTTTGGGCATGGGTTCCTCAGATAAACTGGCGGCCACCGTCGATAACGAGGGTCTGGCCGGTGACAAAGCCGGAAAGGCTGGAAGCGAGGTAAAGCGCGCCACCCACCATGTCGGCGGGTTCCGAGGCGCGCTTGAGCGCACCGCGGCTCACGCCATAAGAGGCAGCGTCGTCCATCAGACCGAGGCTGGCCTCGGTCAGGGTGAAGCCGGGAGCGATCACGTTCACCCGGATGCCGTCGTCGCCCAACTCGCGCGCCATCGAGCGGGTCATGGCGATGACGGCGCCCTTGGAAGCGACGTAGTGCATCCACATCGGCGAGCCGGAAAAGACGGTGGCCGAGGCGAGATTGAGGATGGCGCCGCCTCCGGCCTCGCGCATTAGCGGCGTGAGCGCACGGGACATCTGCCAGACACCCTTCACGTTAACCGCCATAACCTTGTCGAAGACCGCCTCGTCGATTTCCTCGAAGCGCCGGCGTTCGAGCCCCGCATAGATCGCGGCATTGTTGATCAGGATGTCGACCCCCCCGAACGCCGCCTTCGCCGCCTTGGCAAGCGCAGTGCACGAAGCGGTGGAGGTCACATCCACGGTGATTGGCTCGGCCTCGCCGCCCAGGTCGCGGACCATCTGCGCCGTCTCCGCGATGCCGTCGGGATTAATATCAGCCACGACGACCCTGGCACCTGCTTGGGCGAAGCCTCGCGCGAAGGCGCGACCGAGGCCGCCGGCGGCGCCGGTGATCACCGCACGCTTGCCCGTGAGCCCGAGTTCAGACATCGCTCCCCTTCCCTAAATATTTTGAGATTTGAGCCTCGGCCCGAACCACAGCGCACATGCCTTCGGCAAACGCCCTTCCCGCCGCAGTCAAAAGGTATGGGTTGGAGACTTTCTCCAGTGTCTCGACGGTTTCGAGTATGTCGGTGCCGTACCAGCCGCTGATCGTCTTCATACCGTGCGGGGTGGCGCGCCAGCCCTTGTCCGCGTCCTTGACCACTGCGTCGTTGATCGAACGCGCCTCTTTGGTGGTGTCGTGACCGTCGATGATCGCCAGAACCGCCTCGATATCCACGCCGGCAGGGCGGTGGCGAGCGAGGATCTCGTGGGCGATCTCAACCGAGTATTTCTCGTGGTCATGCACCAGATCCTTGCGGGTGGGGTTGCGGCCGATGGCGAGCAGCAGCAGGTCGGGGTCGATGCGCTTCCAGCCGACATCGTGCAAAAGGACTGCGGGAAGGACTACGCTTTCATCAGCCCCGGAGGTCTGCTCGATCAGCATCCGAGCCAAGCCATAGGCGACGATGGTGTGTTCGTCGTTGTTGCGCACGTCGAGATAGGCGCGCGCGTCGTTCCAAAGCGGCAGGTCACGGGCAAGGATCACGTCGTCGCCGATCACGACTGCGCCTCATAGCTGAGGTACATCGTCTTGTATTCAAGGTAGCTCTCGACCCCGTAGTGGCCCTTTTCGCGACCAAGTCCGCTCTCCTTCATGCCGCCGAAGGGCACGTAGTGGGACGAGCGGTGAATGTCGTTGAGCCAGACAGAACCCGCCTCCATCCCTTCGGCCAGGGTGAGACCGCGGGCGAGATCGCGGGTGAATACGAAGCCGGCAAGACCGTAACGGGAGGCATTGGCGAGCGCGAGCGCTTCCTCAGGCCCATCGACGGGCGAAACGCCAAGCACCGGGCCAAAGGTTTCCTCGGTCATGACCAGCATGTCCTGGGTTGCATCGGCGATGACGGTTGGTGGAAAATAGTAGCCGCCGTCATAGCCAGGGCCGGTGACGCGGGCGCCGCCCAGAAGAATGCGAGCGCCCTTGGTGCGGGCGTCGTCGGACTGCAGCGCGGAATTGGCGAAGATCTTCTCGTTGACCAACGGGCCTAGGTCGCCCAACCCGCCGGCGGGCTGGAGCGTGAGCTTGCCGACCTTGGCCAAGAGGAGCACGAGGAAATCCTCGTAGACCGGACGTTCGACGTAGACGCGGTTCACCCGGTAGCAAAACTGCCCGGAATTGGCGAAGCCATGGCGGGCGATGGCGGTCGTCGCCTTTTCGAGATCGGCATCGGCGCAGACGATGGCCGCGCTCTGTCCGCCAAGTTCCAGGGTCAGGCGCTTCATCGTGCCGGCAGCGGCGGCCGCGATGGCCTTGCCCGCGGCGGTGCCACCGGTGAAGGCAATCTTGCGCGGCACGGGATGTTCGATGAGGGCCGCGCCGATGCCGCGCCCGTCGCCGGTGACCACATTGAACGCGCCGGCGGGCAGCCCGGCCATGTGGAAGATATCGGCGAGCATCAGGGTCGAAAGCGGCGTGTCTTCGGCGGGCTTGGCGACCACGGTGCAGCCAGCGATGAGCGCGGCGCCAAGTTTGAACATCAGCAGCGTGATCGGATAGTTGAACGGGGTGATCGCCACCACCACGCCGACCGGTTCGCGGCTGACGATGATCTTTTCCCCTGCCCCCTGGGCCAGCGACAGGTCGGCCCGGAGCCTGAGGCCTTCCTCAGCATAGACGTCAAGTAGGTCGGCCGAGCGAGTGATTTCGCCGACGCAGGCGGCAAGCGGACGGCCAAGCTCGCTATGGAGCACCTTGCCCACGTCCTCAGCATTGTCGCGCATGGCCTGCGCAAGCTTTTTCTGCAGCGCCACGCGCTCCGGCATCGGTACGCGTTTCCAGCTTTCCATCGCGCGGGCAGCAGAGGCAATGGCAGCGTCGGCATCGGCGGCATCGCCAAGCGGCACGGTGTCGACCAGCGCGCCGGTCACCGGCGAGGTGATTTCCATCCGTGCGACCGAACTGCCCGCGCGCCAGGCACCATCGATGAACATCTCCATCGTTTCGCCCTCAGATCGCGTGCAGCATCAGAACCCGGCGGGTCTCGGCCAGTGTCTCCGCCGCCATTTGGCACCCGGCCGCGGTTTCGAGCTGATCTTTCTGGTCTTCCAGCCGGTCGGCATAGCCACGCGGCGTGGTCTTGAACCAATCGCAGGCCACGGCAACGCCGGTCACCGAGAAGCGCCAGAGCTTGTCGGCATCGCGTACAATGCGGTCGTTCATATTTCGCGGCTCTGCGCGGGTATCATGACCGTCAACGATCTGGTTGACCGCGGCGATCACATCCTGGCTCCAGCCGGTGTCTCGCATCACCTGGGTGCCCAAACGTACGCTCTCGGCCTCATGTAGATAACGGATATCGGAGGTCAGCATGTTGGGCCCGGAGAACCCTTTTTCGATGATGTCGTCTTGGTCGATCGAGTACCAGCCGATATCGTGCAGAAGGATCGCGAGCGAACAGATGTCGCGGTCCGCTTCGGGATATTCGTCGAGCAGCTTCTGTGCCCACGCGAACGAGAGTGGAATATGCACATCGTTCTTGCGTGCGCGCATGTAGGGCTCACAGGCACGCCAAACCGGGTCGAAGCGGGCAAGATCAGCTGGTTTGTCAAGCATCGGACGTGTCTCTGATAGTTGACCGGAGGGCGCGCTCTGACACACGCCCCCGGTGGGAGGATCCCTAAGATCAGTCGAGTATAGTCACCTTGCCGGTGTTGCCATCGACGCGGATCTTCTGGCCGGTCGTGATCTTGGACGACCCGTTACCGGTGCCGGTCACTGCCGGCAGTCCGTATTCGCGGCAGACGATGGCGGCGTGGCTCATCATGCCGCCAATATCGGTGACGGTGGCCTTGATCTTGCCAAAAACTGGCGCCCAGCTCGGGGCGGTGACCGGTGCGACGAGGATTTCGCCGTCCTCGATCTCGCCCAGTTGGTCGGGGCTGCGGATGACCCGGGCAATACCCTCCACCGCGCCGGGGCTTGCCGCCATCCCGGAGAGCGCGCCCTCCTCCTCGTCGGCGCCAATCCAGTTCTGGATCGATTCCGAGGTGATGCCCCAAAGCATGATGGTGAAAGGCTCTGTGATCACCTCGGGCGGGTTGTTCAGAGCCGGCTGCGGCGGCTGCGTGGCCAATGCGTCGATGATCTTGCTGCGGCGCTCGATCTCCTGCGGCCAGTAGCTGGGGCCGATCCACTCACCACCAGTCGCCCAGGCGTTGCCGTAGTCGAACAACACATCGCGGACTTCCTGGCGGGTGAGGTAGAACATGCCGTCCTCGGTGGGCCAGAACCCCTCTTCCATGAGCAGCTTGCTGAGTTCGCGCATCTTGCGCCAGAACACCGACATCGACCAATGTTCGATGTAGAAATTGTGGTTCTCCACATAAGGGAATACCACGCGGGCGAGCCCGAGCTTGCCCTGGAACGCCTCGACCGCCTCGGGGTTCATCATCTCCTGATACTCGGCGGTGATCCGGTCGCGCTCGGCGATCAGCTTAGCGGTGGGGCGCTCGATTTCTTTGCCGGCCTGAGCACGGGAGACGTAGTCGCGCAGATACCCCATCGGGATATCGAGGTGATCGATCCAGTATTTGTCTGTCGAATAGAAGCCGTTGCCCGAGGTGAAGTTGAACCAGGGGTCTTGGGCCGCTTTCCAGGCGTCAAGCCAGGCCTGGCCGTGCTCTTTCTGTGCGACTGCCGCCAGCACCTCATCGACGCTACCCGACTTGAGCGCGTCTGACACGCCGAGTTCAATCGCGAGACGGGCGAGCTTCTTGAGTTCGTCATCGGGGCGGAACAGGTCGCTATCGACGCCCTGCACCATTTTGGCGATGGCCTGATCGGGAATGGTGGGGAACTCGCCCTTCATGAAGCCGAAGAAATCGAGATAGGCGGCGTAACCGAGGTTGAGGAACTCGAAGTGGTATTGCCAAGTCTTGTAAAGGAGCTGGATGGCCGCATCATAGTTGGCCATGATGTCGAGGTGCGGGTCGACGCCGCGGCCTTCGGTGATCCAGTCCAGCGGGACCGTCTCGGGCAGTTTCTCGAAGCTGAGTGCCTCCATCTCGGCGATGTTGGCCTTTACCTTCTTGTGCCAGTTCTCAAGCAGGCTATCCCAGTTCTGGAAGTAGTGCCCGGCACGCTCGAGGAACTGCGGGATACGGCCCTCGATCAGGTCCGGCGCCACCGCAATCGGCGACATATAGCAATAGCCGTTGTGGATGCGGTAGTCGACGCCATTGGCCGGCGGCACCAGATAGTGACGGGTGTTGTATTGCCCCAGGCAGCGCACCGCATATTCAACGGTGATCGCATCGAACGGCTTGAACGGGTTCGGCCAATGCTGGCTGTCGCAGAACCAGAACTTGGCGTCTTCCTTTTCGCGCAGGTTCGGCTGGAAGGTAAGGTAGTAGGGGTAGAGCTCTTCCCAACCCTCGGCCCCGGCGGGCGCCTTGAGGTCGTAGGCACTGGGAAACAGTGGGGAATGTGCGTTCATTTCGGTTTTCCTCCCTGAAATGCGGCGTTTGAATGGATTATCTTGTCGCTTCAGCGCGATCCGATCGGATTGTTCAGCGCGCCGACGATGCCCATCATGCCCGTGGCATAGGCGGATTTCGGCTTGTCCTCTTTTTTCTGGGACCAGACCGTCTCCGGCCGGGCCTGAAGCGCAAGCAGGTTGTGACCGTCCGCCAGATCGGCGTCGATCGCCCATTCCACGTCCTGCGGGCAGCCGTTCTGCCGTTCAAGATCCTTGGCTAGGTTGGCGACAGCGATGATTTCGGCATCGGTCAGGCATTGGGCCGTGCGCCGCGCCTCGTCCACTTCGCGTTCCACAGTGGTTGCGGCGGCGGCATCAGGCACCAGTTCCATGTGCTTGTCGGAAATCCGCCGCTCAAGCACTTCCATGAGAACCTTCTCGACCCGGTAGTTGTCCGGCGTAACGACGCCGGAGACGACCAGCTCGCCGAGGCCGTAGGAGGCGTCGATAACGATCTTGGTGCGGTCGCCGTTGAGCGGATCGAGGGTCATTGCCACGCCGGCGGCGCGCGCATTGACCATCTTTTGAACCGCAACGCTCATCAGCACGTCGATCTGGCCGAGGTTGGCGTCGTGCCGGTATTTCATCGCCCTTGCGGTGAACAGCGATGCCCAGCAGTCGCGCACGTGCTCGACCACGTCACCGGCACCGCACACCCACAAATAGGTATCCTGCTGACCCGCGAAACTCGCATCCGGCAAATCTTCTGCGGTCGCCGAGGAGCGCACCGCCACCGGGGTACCCTCGCCGATCTCGGCGTAGCCCGAGCGGATCGCGGCTTCCACCGCCTCGGGCAGGTGGTGCGAACGAAAGCGGATCTGGATGGCCTGCGCGGCACGCTCCAGCGAGTCGACATTGTCGAAGTCGACCCGTGCGATCTGCGCCATAATTTCCTCGCGCAACCGGGTCTGGTCGAGCATTGCGAGATAGGCGTCGGTGGTGACCGCGAAACCGGGCGGCACCGCCACCCCGGCCCGCGTCATCTCACCCAGAGAGGCGCACTTGCCGCCGACGCGGGCATGGTCGGCCCTGCCGATCTCGCTGAACTCAAGGGTATAGGCGCTCATCCCCGCACCTCCCACTCGACCTCGACCTTGGCGGGCACGCGGAAGGAAATATTGTGCAGGTAGGTAATGTTCTGCCCCTCGGTCAGGCGCAGGTCGGGGAATTTCGCCGTAAGCTGGCGCAGCATGATGCCAAATTCGAGTTTTGCCAGCTGTGAACCGAGGCAGAAGTGGATTCCGTAGCCGAACGAAAGATGATTGCGGGCATTGTCGCGGCTGATGTCGAAGTCTCCGCCATGGCCGAACACCTCGTCGTCGCGATTGCCAGAGCCCATGATCAGCAGGATGTCTGAGCCCTCGGGCACCATGACGCCGCCGATCTCGGCATCGGCCTTTGCCTTGCGGCGCCAAGCCACGATGGACGGGGCGTAGCGCAGAATCTCCTCGGTGGCCGCCGGGATCAGCTTGGGGTCGGCGCAAACCGCATCCCAGGCATGGCGGTGGGTCAGCAGTGTAATGACGGCGTTGGCCATCAGGGTGGTGGTGGTTTCGTGACCGGCGAACAGCACCGAATACATCACCCCGGCGATCTCCTCGTCGGTGATCTCGGCACCTTCGGCCTGCAGCTTGACGAGGTCCGAGGGCAGGTCGTCACCGGGCTGCTCCTTGCGGGCAGCCACCAGGGCACGGCAATAGGCCCAGTATTCGACCATCTTGCGGGCGTGCGGGATCTGTTCCTCGTCCGAGAGGTTGCCCCAGGTGAGCAGCGCACGGCTGACGGCCCAGCCCTTCACCTTGGGAACGTCCTCAGGCGGAATGCCCATCAGGGTGAAAAGCACAAGGGCGGGCACTTCGTAGGCCACCTCGCGGAAGAAGTCGGCGCGGCCGTTGGGTGCGATCCCTTCGAGCTGGCGGGACACGATCTCCTCGACCTTGGGCTCGATTGACTTGAACCGGCGTGGCCCGAAAGCGCCCTGCACGATCTTGCGGATGCGAGTATGGTCGGGCGGCACCCGGGCGGAGAGGCCGGAATAGGCGGTGAACCCTCCTTCCTGCATAATCCGCCTGCCCTCGGCGCACATGGGGCGCATGGGGGCCTGGGCGTTTTCCGAGGAAAAGGTCTGCCAGTCGTCGAACACCGCCTTGATATCAGCGTGGCGGGTCACCACGAAATAGCCGGTCGGGTCGTGGAAGAAGACTGGGCGCTCCTCGCGCAGGCTATTCCAGATCGCGTGCGGGGCGTTCAGATTGAACGGGTCGAATTCTTGCGCGACATCGCGCGCCTGGGCAACGGCCATATCGATCTCCTCCCATCGGTATGCGCTCTTTTGAGCCCACTCTTAGGCGCGCGTCTTTGGTTTTTCTTTGGCCACATAGATGGCCGCAATATCTGGCAAGAAGCCAAGCCTACCGTTCGGCGGAGAAGTCCGCGCCCGCTCGTCACCAAGCTTGGGTCGGCGCCCGCCCGCTGAACGGCAACCCAAAGACCATCCAGCATCTCATCTTGCCAGCGTTAGGCTACGGGGGGGACCGCTCTGTCGGTGAAAGTCAACTAACGGCAGCCCTCAACCATCGTCAGGGACAATACTCGCTACTTGTCACGAGCTGCCCGGCGGTGGGGGAAAGAGCGGAGGGCAGCCAGCAGTTCTTTTTGGTCACGCCAGCATACCGTGCAGACCCCAGTCGAGTTTCAGGGGAAGACAAGGACCTATCTGCAGAACGGAAATCGGACGCTAGGCAGACACACGCTCGAATGCAGTCGGCAGATTTGTGGCCCATCCGGCCGGAAATTTCAAAGGGCAAGGAGTAGCCGGGGCCGCCTAGGCGCCGATCAGACATCGCTGCAGGCCTGGCGCGGCCGAGCATCGACGGCGGCGGCCGGGCTGGGTGCCCCTAGCCGAGCTGGTAGTCCAGCCGGGTGAACTCGACCAGTGGCTGCTTGCGGTCGGGCATGATGTTCGAGAAGACGTGGAGTGAGAAGCTGAGCAGCGCCGTATTGGCGTCGTGCGGGCTGTGTGTCGAGAACCAGTCGGTGACGGCGGCCGTCGTATCTCCTTGTACGCGCGTCAGGGCCGGGTGGCGACCACCTTTTCCAGCGCAGCGCCGATGCCGCCGTCGCGGATCGTGCGAAGATGCTGCGCGACCATGGCCTGGAGTTCCCGATCGCCATCGTCCTCGCCTGTACCGAATCCGGCCGCCTTGAAGACCTCCGCGACCGTCCCCGCCGCCGACAGGCCCCGACGAAAGATCGCTGCGAGCGGTGTGTCCAGCGGATCGGTGAAATGGCCGGCGGGCAATCCTTGTCCGCGTTGCTCGCAACACGCGATCCAGGCTGCGACCACCATGGTCATGCAGCCGACGGGACGGCCCGCGATAAGGTTCTGTCGCGCAGGTCCGACGACGCGCTGCGGCAGCTTCTGGCTGCCGTCGGTTGCGATCTGCGCCGTGCGATGAACGAGCGCGGCGTTGGAGAAGCGTTCGGCGAGCCGGGCCGTATATGCGTCCGGATCGAGGCCGGCGTCACGGGGCAGCGTCAGGGCCGCTTCCGCCCACAGCGCGCCGACGAACCCCCGGACAGCGGAATTTCCGAACGACGCGGACACTGTCTGGAGATCGAGCAGCAGGCCGACATAGGCGATCGCGGAGTGCGCGCCGTTCAGCATGCGCAGCTTCATGTCCTCGAACGGACCGACATCGTCGACCATCGTGACGCCGTGCCGCTCCCAGTCCGGCCGGCCGAGCGTGAAACGATCCTCGACCACCCACTGGCTGAACGGCTCGGTCACCACCGGCCAGGCATCCGCCAGTCCGAGTTCGGCCGTTACGAATGCGCGGTCGTCATCAGTCGTGGCCGGAACGATGCGGTCGACCATGGTCGACGGGAAAGCGACCTCGTTCTCGACATACGCCGCCATGTCGGCGTCCTGGCCGAGGCGGCAAAACTCCAGCATCAGGCGGCGAACCGTCTCGCCATTCGCGGGAAGATTGTCGCAGCACAGGACCGTGAACGGGGCGATGCCCGCATCGCGCCTCTGCGACAGCGCGGCGAGAAGGAAGCCGTAGACCGAGCGCGGCTCGGCCGGATTCCGAAGGTCGTGGGCGATGACGCCGGTGGTCGCATCGAGCGCGCCTGACGCGGCGCGGAGATAGGCTTTCTCGGTCACGGTCAGTGTCACGATACGCGTGTCTGGATGCGCCATGCGGGCGACGAGCGCGGCCGGGTCCTCCGGAGCGACCATCACGTCGAGGATCGATCCCACGACCCGCAGGTCCGTGCGATCGGGGCCGCGTACCGCGAGCGCATAGAGCCCGTCCTGCGCGGCGAGCGCATCGCGCATGTCGGAACTGCGCAGCGACGCGCCGACAATGCCCCAATCCGTTTCGCCGGCGGCCAGGCAATCGTCGACGTAGACGGCCTGATGCGCGCGATGGAAGTTGCCGATCCCGAGATGAACGATGCCGGGCTTGACCGAAGCGCGATCGTAGCGCGGTCGTGCGACATCCGCCCTCAGCGCGCCGAGTGCGCGCATCGAAAGCCGCCGGGTTTCCGTCATGGCCGTCCCCTCCCCGAATGAACCGCGCCTCGAGACATGACCTATTCCGATCGCCGGAGCTGCGCAAGAAAGTTGTCATACAACAATTGAATTTTTGTATGTTGACATAATCTCCCGCGCTCCCTAGCCATGACGGACGCCGAAGTAGGAGCGGCGCAGCGATGACGGCACTCATCGATCGCGATCTTCTGTTTCCCGCAATTCCGGCGGTCCGCTCCCTGGCGCGCGAACTTTACGAGACGGTCGCAAAGCTCCCGATCGTCAGCCCGCACGGCCACACCGACCCCCGCTGGTATGCGCTGAACGAGGCGTTTCCCGATCCGGCCCAGCTGCTGATCGTGCCCGACCACTATGTGTTCCGCATGCTCTTCAGCCAGGGCGTGTCGTTGCAGAGCCTTGGCGTGCCGGACGCCGAAGGTCGCACCGAAACCACCGATGGCCGCGCGATCTGGCGCGTCTTCGCGGAAAACTACCATCTTTTCCGCGGAACCCCGACGCGGATCTGGATGAATTATGTGCTGTCGGAGCTGTTCGGCGTCACGGAGCCCCTGACCTCCGATACTGCCGACGCGGCCTACGACCGGATCGCATCGTGCCTGCAGGAGCCCGAATTCCGGCCGCGCGCGCTCTACGAACGTTTCAACATAGAGGTCATCGCGACCACCGAAGGCGCGCTGGACGACCTCAAATATCACCGTATGCTGCGCGACAGCGGCTGGAGCGGACGGGTCGTCACCGCCTATCGTCCCGATACTGTCGTCGACCCGGACTTCGAAGGCTTCGGAGCCAATCTCGACAGGCTTGGCGAGATCACCGGCGAAGATACCGGCTCATGGGCGGGCTATCTCACTGCCCACCGCGCACGCCGCGACTATTTCAAGTCGTTCGGCGCAACCTCGACCGATCACGGCCATCCGACTGCCGAGACAGCCAATCTGTCGGACGGCGAAGCGAAGGCGCTCTTCGACCGCATTCGCGCCGGCAAGGGCGACGCCGATGCGCACCGCGCCTTCCGCGCCCAGATGCTGACCGAGATGGCGAAGATGAGCCTCGACGACGGGCTGGTGATGCAGATCCATCCCGGCTCGTGGCGCAACCATTCGCCCGAGATCATGCGGCGCTTCGGCCGCGACAAGGGTTTCGACATTCCGACCCGCACCGACTATGTCGGCGCGCTGAAGCCGCTGCTCGACGCCGTCGGTCTCGACGCGCGGCTCACGCTGATCCTCTTCACGCTCGACGAATCCGCCTATGCGCGCGAGCTGGCGCCGCTCGCAGGCGTCTATCCCGCCCTGCGCCTCGGCCCCGCCTGGTGGTTCTACGACAGCGCCGCGGGCATGCGGCGCTTCCGCGAGCTCACGACGGAGACCGCCGGTTTCTACAACACAGTCGGCTTCAACGACGACACCCGTGCCTTTCCATCGATACCGGCCCGCCACGACGTCGCGCGCCGCATCGACTGCGCCTATCTCGCCCAGCTCGTGCTCGAAGGGCAGCTTCGCGAAGACGAAGCGGCGGACCTTGCCCCCGAGCTCGCCTACGGTCTGGCCAAAAAGGCCTACCGGCTCTGACCACCGCGGATGAGGAACCTAGGCCGTGTGGAGGAAACCATGAACCTGATACGCTGGCGATGCCTGCGCTGGTTCCCTGCGGTCCCGCGACCTCGCAACGGGGTCTGGGCATATTGACGTAGGAGACCGACATGGCCGCCAGCACCATTCCGGCAATGAAACTCGAACGCCGCCCGAAGCTGTCCGAGCGGGTCGCATCCACGATCCGCGCCCAGATCGTTTCGGGAGAGATCGCGGCCGGAAACAAGCTGCCGACCGAACATCGGATGACGGAGACCTTCGGCGTCAGCCGCACCGTGGTGCGCGAGGCCGTGGCGACGCTTGCCGCCGACGGGCTGGTCGAGTCGCGCCAGGGCGCCGGCGTCTTCGTGCGCGATCGTCCGACCCAGGCCTTCGGCGCGATCAGCGCCGAAGTCGGCAAGAAGATCAGTCATGCGCTCAACGTCATCGAGGTGCGCATGGGCATCGAGATCGAAAGCGCGGGGCTGGCCGCCGAACGCAGGAACAACGCCCAGGAAGCCGAGATACAGGAAGCGTTCTTCGAATTCGACCGGCTTCTGGAGATCGGCCAGGCGACCGGCCGCGCCGATTTCGATTTCCACCGCGCGATCGCGGCGGCGACCAACAATCCGTTCTACGTCGAGGTTCTGGACGCGCTGGGCACGCGTGCGATCCCCTGTGAAGTTGCGACACCCTGGGGAGCCGACAACATTCTGACTCGGGAATACCAGGAAAGCCTGCAGCAGGAGCACCTGGCGATCCTGAAGGCCGTTTCGGCTGGCGACCCGGAGGGTGCGCGCTGGGCCATGCGTGCCCATCTGACCGCGAGCCAGAGCCGCTACCGCGACCGTCTCAACGGCCAACAGGCCGGTTATGTAGTCGGCGCAAGTCCCGCTGGCAGATTCATCTGATCAAAACCCCAGCAGACTGATCGATGCGGTCAGGGATGGATGACGTGCCGTACCGTGCGGCCGTCCGCCAGAGCATCCAGCGCCTCGTTGATATCGTCGAGCGTGCCTTGTCCAGTCAGCAGCCGATCGACCGGCAAGCGGCCGGCGCGGAACAGCTCGATATAGCGGGGGATGTCGCGCGAGGGCACACAGGAACCGATATAGCTGCCCTTGAGCGTGCGCTCCTCGGCGACCAGCGACACCTGCTGGATCGCAAGGTTCTCGGCCGGATTGGCAAGGCCGCCGGTCACGGTCGTCCCGCCGCGCCGGGTGATGCGGTAGGCAAAGTCGAGCGCGCGCACGGAGCCCGCAACTTCGACGGCGGCGTCGACGCCGCCGCGCGTCGCGTCCTTCACCTTGTCCACGGCGTCGGCATCGCGCGGATCAACCGCCAGAGTCGCGCCAAGCTGGCGCGCGAGTTCACGCTTTTCCTCAACGAGATCGACCGCGACGATCTGCGACGCGCCCGCCGCCACCGCTCCCAGCAGGCTCGCGAGACCGACGCCGCCGAGGCCGATAACGGCGACCGATTGCCCGGCCTTGATCTGCGCGGTGTTGACCACGGCGCCGACCCCGGTAAGCACGGCACAGCCGAACAGGGCCGCATGGTCGAAAGGCAGATCCCTGTCGATCCTGACCAGTGAACGGCGCGACACCACCGCGCGCTCCGCGAAGGCCGACACTCCGAGATGATGATGGACAGGCTCGCCCCTGTACATGAGCCGGCGCCCGCCCCCGAGCAGCGAACCGGCACCGTTCGCGGCCGCGCCCGGCTCGCACAAAGCCGGCCTGCCTTCCGCGCAGGGCAGGCAGTGACCGCAGGACGGCATGAACACCATGATAACATGGTCGCCTTCTTCCAGGTCGGCGACACCAGATCCGACGCGCTCGACGACGCCCGCCGCCTCGTGACCGATCGCCATCGGCACTGGACGCGGGCGGTCGCCGTTGATCACCGAAAGGTCGGAGTGGCACAGCCCGGCCGTGCGGATGCGCACGAGAACCTCGCCATGCGCGGGATCCGCCAGATCGAGTTCCTCGATCGACAGCGGCTTCGTCTCCGCGTAGGGACGCTCGACGGGCGCCCTTCTCAACACAGCAGCCCTCGTCTTCATGGGCGCACCCCTCCCTCATATGAGTCAATCGTCTGGCGCAGGTTTCTCATGTATCGATTCCAGGCAGGACGATATCCTTCACCGGATGGCCATCGGCAAGCCGCTCGATAGAATCGAGAAAACGGCCCGTCTGATTGCCGCCGAACCCTGCCTCCTCGCACAGCATCCTGGCCTTCGCCTCCAGGTCCGGTCCGGCCAGCGGGTTTTCGGGATCGCCCTTGCATGCCCGCCTTTGCGCGACGAGTTTCTCGCCTCCCACCACCGTCGCCGAAACCTCGGCACCCCAAGCGTCCGGGTAGGAGCGCTCAAAGGTGTCGCCGACGCCAAGCGATACGCGTTCGGCGAGCGGCGCGTAGCGCGCCCTCCCCGCGTCCCCGAAGCTTGTCTGGGTCACGGCACCGTCCGCTAGCGCCGCGGCAACGCAGTGCTGCAGCGAGAATTTCGCGCTGTAGGGATCGCGCGGTTGCCGCCGGTCGCAAACGTCGATCGCGGCCCGATAGGTCGATATCGACACCGCGCCGACATTGCGGCCGTCAAGCCGGCGGTGCAATTCCAGAGCGGCGTCGATTGCCGGATGGGTATGGCGGCAGCACGGCCACGGCTTGATCGACGTCCGCGTCAGTTCCCACGGCGCATCGGGCTCGGCAAGCACGGCGTCGGGCGCCGGATCGGAGCACAGCCCGGCGAAAAAACCTTTCTCGCCCTCCAGGATTCCCGCCGGCCCGGTGAATCCCTCGGCCGCCAGAAGCGCGGCAAGCACGCCGGATTCGGCCGCGCGCGCCGTATGCAGGTGCTTGCTCATCGCGCCCTCGGCGAGGAATTCCCACAGGCCGGACGACTGGGTTCCCGCATTGCCGAGCGCCCAAACCGTCTGCCGATCCGGAAGCCCGAGAAGATCGCAAGCAGCCATCGCCGACCCGAAAGGTCCGCAGGTGCTGGTGTTGTGCCAGATGCGATAATGCGCCTTGCCGACCGCGTTGCCGATCCGCGTCATCGCCTCATATCCGGCAAGAACCGCCCGGAGAAATGCATGGCCGCTGAGGTCACGGTCGCGCGCTACCGCCAGGGCGGCCGGAACGACGATCGATCCGGGATGAGTAACCGAATTGCGGTGGAGGTCGTCCATCTCGAGAATGTGAGCAAGACCGCCGATCAGGAACGCCGTGCGCGGCAGGTCGGAAGTTTCCGGACGCGCCACCGCGCGCAGCATGCGCGCGGGCTCGGTGTTGGCTGCGCCGACGGCACAGGCGAGCGTATCGAGGACGAAGAAGCGCGCTACCCGCAGGTCATCAGTCCCGACGGGCTTGCGGCGAATGTGGGTGACGAGGCCTTCGGTCAGTGTCACGTGGCGGTGGTTCCTGCCTTGCCGCTGCGATACGGGCATCCTGTCCTACCGCGACAAACAGGGCTGCGGCAACTGCGCGGGAGCAGCAATGCACGCGCGGACCATCTATGGCCAGGCAGCGAAGGATTTCTCGGCGGCGGGCGCGGCCCTTTGTTGTGCAGCCTGCCTGAAGCGGCCGGGCGGCATGCCGGCGTGGCGCTGGAAGAAGCGGTTGAAATAGGCCGCGTCACCGAAGCCGAGCTTGTAGGCGATCTCGGCCACCTGCATCCCGGAGCCAGTCAGGAGCCCCTTGGCCTCATTGACAAGCCGGCCGTGAATGAGCGCCAGCGGCGGCTTTCCGGTGGCCCGGCGGACGGCGCTGTTCAGCCTGTCCTTGGACACACCCATGTGGCGGGCGTAGTCAGCGACCGTCCAGTGATCGTTGAGGTGAAGGTCGACGAGCGACATGAAGGAATGGAGCAGGTTGCGCGGCATCGCCTGCGGGGCCGCGATCTCCGGCCGCGACATGCGCCATGTTTGGATCAGGAGCAGAGACAGCGTGTGATGGACGACGTCGGCGGCGCCGGAGGCATTGTCGTAGAGTTCGCGCTCGACCGTGTTGAAGCCCGACACGATCTTGTCCAGCTTCGCCGTATCCGGCGACCGCACGATCAGCGGAAAGGCGACCAGAGCGCGGATGTAGCTGCCGACCACGCCGTCGGGAATGGCGCGTCCGAGCGCCAGGTCTGGCACGCTCAAAAGATGCCCCCGCGTGCCGGCATCGAGCGTAAGCGTGCGGAGGCGTCCGTGCGGCAGCCAGCAGATGCACGGGGCGGCAAGCTCGTTGTCGGCGCCCTCGGCAACCAGCCTGCCCGACCCGCTGACCAAAGCGACGAGATGGAACCGCGTACCGCGAAGCACGTAGTCGACCGTCGTCAACGGGCTGCGAAACGATCGCGCCTCGATGTTCTCGGACATTGCGGGGCGTCCCACCATCGTATCCGGCACGCGATCCTCCTGCCCAATTGCGCGGCGACAATGCCGTCAAAAGTACAATTATCACCGCAGATTGTCTATTCATGCGCGACAAGGGACTTCATAGGCTCGATCCACCGACCGAAAGCGTGCCCGGACACGAACGGCCGGAGGCCGCCAGCCCCGCTGCCGGCCCATTGGGAGGAAACCATGAAGCAACTGTTCGAACGCAGGGGCGTACTGCGCCTCGCCGCATCGGCCGCCATCGCATACGGTATCGGCGGCGCCACAGCCTCGCATGCCCAGGACCGGAGTTCGGTCAAGATCGGCTATGCCGTCTCCAAGACCGGCGTCAACGCGGCCGGCGCGGGCGTGACCACAATTCCCAACTACAAGCTGTGGGTCGACGACGTGAACAAGGCCGGCGGCCTCAAGCTGCCCGACGGGTCGCAGCTGCCGATTGAAATCACCGAATATGACGATCGCTCTGCGGCGGAGGAAGCCGTTCGCGCGATCGAAAGGCTGGCGACGCAGGACAAGGTCGACTTCATCCTGCCGCCGTGGGGCACCGGCTTCAATCTCGCCATCGCCCCGCTGATGGACCGTCTCGGCTATCCGCAGCTTGCCGTGACCGCCGTCACCGACAAGGCGCCCGAATTCGCCGCCCGCTGGAAGAAGAGCTTCTGGCTGCTCGGCGGCGGCTCGGACTACGCCAAGTCGCTGGCTGGCGTGATGGCCACGGCGCGCGACGCCGGGACCATCAACAACAAGGTCGCGATGATCTCCGTCGCGGACGGGTTCGGCATAGACCTCGTCAACGGCGCGCGGCCGGCACTCACGGAGGCCGGGTTCGAGCTTGCATACGACAAGACCTATCCGCTCGGCACGACGGATTTCGGCACGCTCGTCAACGAGGCCCAGGCGAGCGGCGCGGACACCTTCATCGCGTTTTCCTACCCGCCCGGCAGCTTCGCGCTGACGAAGCAGGCGCAGGTTGTGTCGTTCAATCCGAAGGTCTTCTATCTCGGCGTCGGCGTTGCCTTCCCGATCTATCCGAAGATGAACGACGGCAATGTCGAGGGCGTCATGAGCCTCGGCGGCGTCGATACGGGTAGCGAAGAAATTGCGTCCTATTTCGAGCGCCACACCGCGCTCAACGGCCAGCCGCCGGATTCCTGGGCCAGCGCCGTCACCTACGCCAGCCTGCAGATGCTGCAGCAGGCGATCGAGCGCAAGGGCCTCGACAGGGACGCCGTTTCGCAGGAGCTGTCCAGCGGCGAGTTCGACACCATCCTCGGCACGATCAGGATGGAGGACAACCAGTTGCGCACGCTGTGGTGGACCGGCCAGTGGCAGGACGGCAAGTTCGTCGCCATCGCCCCCGCCGACCGCGATGGCGCAGGCGAAGCCGTGATCCCGAAGCCGGCCTGGAAATAGGCCGGGCGATATCGGACCCGGAGCACAACGGCGATGTTCACCTCGACGATGATACTGGGGCTCGTGCTCGGCGGCACCTATGCGCTTGCCGCGCTCGGACTGACGCTTCAGTACGGCATCGGCCGGATCATGAACCTGGCCTATGGCGAGCTGATCATCGCCGCGTCGTTCGGCGCGCTGATCTTCTACACGGCGACGGGGCTCAGCCCCGTCGTCGGCCTCATGGTGATCGTGCCGGCGGCCTATGTCCTGTCCTGGCTCGTCTATGCGGTCATGCTGCTGCCGCTGGTCGCGCGGTCGGCCAAATCGGGACGGCTTGAAATCGATTCCATCCTGGCGACCTTCGGCCTGCTCTTCGTGGTCCAGGGCATCCTGCTCATCGCCTTCGGCGGCGACTACGCCGGCTACACCTATCTGAACGTGCCGGTCAGCGTGGCCGGGGCCGCCATCGCCGCAAACCGGCTGCTGGCGTTCGCACTGGCCGTCACCATCGCGGTGACGCTCTACCTCGTCATCCGACATACGCGCTGGGGCCTGCGCATGCTCGCGGTCGCCTACCGGCCGCAGAACGCGCCGCTGGTCGGCATCGATACCAACCGGACGGCGCGGACCGCCTTCGCGCTGGGTGGCGCGCTGGCGGCGACCGGCGGCGTCATGATCTCGATGTTCCAGACCTTCACCGCCGTCTCGGGCGTCGGCTTCACCATGAAGGCCCTGATCATCGTCATCATGGGCGGGGTCGGAAACATGGCCGGCGCATTGCTCGCCGGGCTGATGCTCGGTCTCGCGGAGACCTTCGTCGCATCCTACATCGACCCCGGGCTGACGATTGCCTCAACATACGTCCTGTTCCTGGCGGTGCTGATCTGGCGACCCGCCGGCCTGTTCGGCAGGCAGGGCGGCTGACCATGCGCAGCCTGTTCGGCATCTCGGCGGCAATCGCCTGCTTCGCGGTGCTCGCCGCGGCTCCCTTCGTGCTCGGTGAGTACGGGCTCGGGCTGATGATCGGCATGGCGAGCTACGTGACGCTGGCGACCGCCTGGTCGCTGTTCTCCGGCCCGACCCGCAACGTCTCGCTGGCGACGGCGGCCTTTTTCGGCGTCGGTGCCTACACGGTGGCGGTGCTGTCGGAAACCGTCCCTTACCCCGTTGTTCTCCTCGCGGCACTCGTCATCGGCGGCGGCATGGCCGTACTGGCCGGCATCGCGACGCTGAGACTGTCCGGCGTGCATTTCGTCATCTTCACCTTCGGCCTCGCGGAACTCGTGCGCCAGCTCATCACCTGGTACGAGGTCAACGTCACCGGCACGCTCGGCCGCTACATCTTCCTGCCGATCGAGGCGCGCCATATCTACTGGCAGCTTCTGGGGCTGGCCGCGATCACACTCACCGTCTACTGGCTGATCGGCCGCAGCCGCATCGGCCTGGCGCTGCGCGTCATCGGCGACGACCAGCTCGTCGCAAGCCATGCCGGCATCGACATCGTCAAGGTCAAGGTGGCGCTGTTCGCGCTGTCGGCGGCGATCATCACCCTGGTCGGCGCTGTGCAGGCGCCGCGCTGGGTCTATGTCGAGCCCAGCATCGTCTTCAATCCGACGACCTCGTTCCTCGTCCTGATCATGGCGCTGCTCGGCGGCCCGAACCGGCTGTGGGGCGCGGCCTGCGGGGCGATCCCGCTGTTTCTCTTGTTCGAGTGGCTGTCGGCCAACTTTCCGAACCACTATTCGATCATCCTCGGACTGCTGTTCATCGCGATCATCTACCTGCTGCCCAACGGCGTCCTCGAATGGGCCGAGGCGCAATGGGCGCGGCGACGGCGGGAGCCGGCCAACGACGTGCCGGCCGCGGAGGCCCCGCGATGATCCCGGTGCTCGAAATCTCCGGCCTCACCAGGCGCTTCGGCGGCATCGTCGCCGTCAACGATGCGAGCTTCTCCATGGGAGCGGGAGAGATCGTCGGTCTTCTGGGGCCGAACGGGTCCGGCAAGACGACCGTCATCAACATGATCTCTGGCGCCATCCCGCCGACTGCCGGCGCGATCCGGCTCGGCGGCCAGCGCATCTCGGGGCTGAAGCCGAACCGCATCGCCCGTTTGGGCGTCGCGCGGACGTTCCAGCTCGTGCGCGCGCTGCCATCGCTTACCGTGCTCGAAAACGTGCTCGTGCCCATCGCCTTCGGACGGCGCGCGTTGTGGGGCGCCGAGGCCGAGGCGCAGGCGATGCGGCATCTGGCGGCCGTCGGCCTCGATCAACGGGCGAACGTGGCCTCGGCCGACCTCACCTATATCGACCAGAAGCGTATGGAGCTCGCCCGCGCGCTCGCCTCCGAGCCGTCCCTTCTGCTGCTTGACGAGTGGCTGTCCGGGCTGAACCCGACCGAACTGCGCGCCGGGATCGCACTGATCGAAGCACTGCGCGACAGCGGCATGACGGTGCTCCTCGTCGAGCACATCATGGAAGCGGTCCGCGCGCTCTGCACGCGCTGCGTAGTCATGAATGCCGGGCGCGTCATTGCCGACGGCGCCACGGACGCGGTGCTGCGCGACGCGGCGGTCGTCAGCGCCTATCTGGGCGACGCCGATGCTTGAGGTGCGCGCCCTTTCGCTGAGCTACGGCAAGCACCGGGCACTCGACGGCGTCGACATCGAGGTCGCGAAGGGCGAGACCGTCGTCATCCTCGGCGCCAACGGCGCGGGCAAGTCGTCCCTCCTCAAGGCAATCGCCGGGCTGGAGCGGGCCGAAGGTGGCACTGTCGCGCTCAACGGAACCGATCTCGACGCCCTGCCGGCCCATCAGATCGTCGAACGCGGCATCGCGCTGGTGCCGGAGGGGCGCGGCGTCTTTCCCGAGCTCAGCGTACGCGACAATTTGAAGCTCGGCGCCAATCCGGCGCGTGCCCGGGCCGGCGAGACAAACCGTCTCGCGGAGATCCACGCGCTCTTTCCCAGGCTCAGGGAGCGCGCCAGCCAGTTCGTCGGCACGATGTCGGGCGGCGAACAGCAGATGGTGGCAATTGCCCGCGCGCTGATGTCGGAACCCGATTTCCTTCTGCTCGACGAACCCAGCCTCGGCCTCGCGCCGATCGTCTCTGCGGAATTGTTCAAGGCGCTCGCCGCGATCCGCAAGACCGGCGTCGGCATCCTGATCGTTGAGCAGAACGTCAAGGCGAGCCTGGCGATCGCCGACAGGGGATATCTGATCGAAGCCGGCCGCATCGTCGGCAGCGGCAGCGCCGCCGCGCTGCGCGACGACGACGCGGTGAAGCGCGCATTTCTGGGGTCGGCCGCAACGGCGGACACACACGACAAGACAGGGAGCACTGCCATGGACATGGTCGGACTACTCATCGACGGCGAGAGCCGCGGCGCGTCGGGTTCGGAAAGTTTCGAGCGCCGCAATCCGATCACCGGCGATGTCGCGACCCGGGCGGCAGCCGCCTCGGCCGAGGACGCGCGCCGTGCAGCCGATGCCGCTGCCCGCGCCTTTCCGGGCTGGTCGGCGACCTCGCCCGGCGAACGCCGCAAGCTCCTTATCAAGGCTTCGGACGCGCTGCGCGCCCGGGCCGACGATTTCGTCAAGGCGATGGCAGAGGAGATCGGCGCCACGGCGGGCTGGGCGATGTTCAATGTCGGGCTTGCCGCCGACATGCTGCTCGAGGCCTCGGCGCTGACCACCCAGATCACCGGCGAGGTGATCCCGTCAAACCGGCCGGGCAGCACGGCGATGGCGATCCGCCAGCCGGCGGGCGTGGTGCTTTCGATGGCGCCGTGGAACGCGCCGGTGATCCTCGGCGTGCGCTCGATCGCCGCGCCGCTCGCCTGCGGCAACACGGTGGTGATGAAGACGTCGGAGATCTGCCCGCGCACGCATCACCTGATTGTACAGTCGATGCAGGATGCCGGGCTTCCCAAGGGCGTGCTCAACGTGGTTTCGAACGCGCCCGACGACGCGCCCGAAATCGTCGAGACGCTGATCGGCCATCCCGCCATCCGCCGCATCAACTTCACCGGCTCGACGCGGGTTGGGCGCATCATCGCCGAAGCAGCGGGACGGCACCTCAAGCCGGTGCTGCTGGAACTCGGCGGCAAGGCGCCGATGGTGGTTCTCGACGACGCCGATCTCGATCAGGCCGTCGCCGCCGCAGCCTTCGGCGCTTACATGAACCAGGGCCAGATCTGCATGTCGACCGAGCGCATCGTGGTGCTCGACGCGGTCGCCGACGCGTTCGTGGCCAAGATGGCCGAGAAGGCCGGCGAGCTGGTCGCAGGAGACCCGCGCCAGGGCAATTGCCCGCTCGGATCGCTGGTCGACCGCCGCGCCGCGGAGCGCGTCGTCAGCCTCGTCCAGGATGCCGTCGGAAAGGGCGCGGTGCTGTGCGCCGGAGGCGCCGCGGAAGGCACGATCATGCCGGCGACACTGCTCGACCGGGTGACGCCGGCGATGCGCATCTATGCCGAGGAGAGCTTCGGGCCGGTGGTCAGCGTCATCCGGGCCGGCAGCATCGACGAGGCCGTGCGCATCGCCAACGACACCGAATACGGGCTTTCGGCATCGGTCTTCGGACGAGACGTCAACCGCGCGCTGTCGGTCGCGCGGCGCATCGAATCGGGCATCTGCCACATCAACGGCCCAACCGTTCACGACGAAGCGCAGATGCCGTTCGGCGGCGTCAAGGAGTCCGGCTACGGCCGCTTCGGCGGCAAGGCGGTCATCGACGAATTCACCGAACTGCGCTGGATCACCATTCAGGACGGCCCGCTGCACTACCCGATCTGAACCGGGTGGCAACCGGGCAAGGGTGACGCTAGGATATGGGGAGGGAAGCTGAAGACCGCCGCCTGCCGGGCGTGATCCGCGGATCAAGGGGTGGGAGTAGGCCGTAGCGGTCGTTCGAGATGCAACAGGGAGTGTCCCATGCGCTCGGCAATACCGTTCGGCGTTCGGCGCGTCCTGGCAGCGCTGTTGTTCGTGGCGCCAATTGTCCTGTCGCAACTTGCGGCCGCGCCCGCCGCGGCGGCCGGAAGCGACGCACGGGAGCCGGACTACCTCACCTCGCCCGACCTGCGCAGCCGCGCCCTCGATGCGATTTTCGACGAGATCGGCAATATTCCGAAGGTCTCGAAGGTCCGGATTTCGCGGGATGCCGTGGATCTTCTCGTCCAGGCGCCCACCCGCCCCCACTACACGGATGCCTGGCGCGCGGAACGTTTCCGGTTTCTGTTCATCGACCGGGACGCCGTCTCGGGGCCTTCGCCGAGCCAGGGCGACGGCATCGTGGCGGAAACCGAAAAGAGCTTCTTCGATCTCGCCGACGTTGCCATAACCGACTTCGACGCCGTGGTCGGGCGCGCCATCGAAAAGGCGGCGCTTGAAGATCCCCCGGATGTCACAGGCGTCGAGATCTCGCGCAGCATCCAGATCCTTCCCGAACGGACCTATGGTGACGTCCGGTGGACGATCACGCTGAGTTCGGGCCGCGAAACGGCCACTGTCTACGCGAACGCGGCCGGATCGATAACCAGTGCTGACCTGTCGCAGACGATCCGCGCCAGACGTCTCGACCTTATCGCACAAGACGATTGGCCCGCCGACCAGGCGGCTGCTGACCTGCTAAACGTCATCGGCGACGGCGTGTCGCTGCATGAATTGCGGGTCTATAACAGCTACATCTTCATCGAAGCCGATCACCCGTCCCGGCCGGACGTGAAGCGCGATTATTCGTGGAACTATTCGGGCGTGAAGCGTGGCCTCGTGGATACCCCGACGATTCCGCTCGCGGTACGGACCGTCGAAAAGTTCGCGCTTTCGGATGTCGATCTTCAGGCCCTGCCGCAGGTGAAGGCCGCCGCGATCGAGGCTTTCGACTTCGAGGGCAGCCGGATCACCTACATCAAGGCCGAGAAATCAAGACTGGAACCGGGAAACCCACGGGTCCTGTGGTATGTCGATCTCCAGCAGCCCGACGGTGCAAAAGGCCGCGTGACGATCGATATCCAGGGCAAGGTCGTGAACATCCGCCTGCCCGAAAGCCGGCTGCCCGACGCGCCCTGGCTCGACCCGGAGACGGTCGCTTCCACGCTCGGACGCATCGTCGAGACGTTCGGCGCCGATGCCCGCTACGACGAGATCATGATCGACGACAACAAGGCGACCATAAAGGTGGAGGAGCCGTCCGATCCCGGAAAACTGTCCGAGTTCATCCTGAACCGCAGCGGTATCAACCGGTTTCCGAGCCTGGGTCCGTTGGAGCGCCAACCGAACCCCGCAAGGGTTTTCACCGCGGCGGATTTCACGAGGCTGGACCCGGATGCGCTTGCAACATTCTCGCGCAAGGCGATGGCCGACATCGCGATCGACAGCGGCGAGGTCTTCCGCTTCACCATATCGCGCGGGACGATTTCGGCCGCGCCCGACGGTCGGCTACTGATCGAGGTTCGTGTCGGCAAAAACGACGGATGGACCAGCGGATGGGTGCTCTACGATCTCGAAGGCCGGCGCATCGACATGGCGGGGCCATGAAGACGGCCTGATGCCCGGGCCGGCGGACAGGAGCCCGACCCGAACTCACACCGTCAGATGCGCGCGCACGTCGGGCCGGTCTAGATCGGCAGCTGGGCCATGATGGACGATCAGGCCGCGGTCCATGATGTGGACCTCGTCGGCAAGTTCGCGGCAGAAGTCGAGATACTGCTCGACCAGGAGCACCGC